>JAPXSY010000045.1:0-25423 GCA_033812795.1 Kiritimatiellia bacterium | reverse complement strand
ATTCCCGTGCGAAGCGCGGGCGGCGGGCTAACCTGTAACCTGACTTGCCTATAAATTGACAGGATTACAGGATTAACCCTAAAAGGAGCAGCATGGACCGGCGGCGGTTTGCGGGGAAACCGCCCCGCCAACGGGCGGCACCGCTTTCCGGTCCGTCCGCGCCAGCATCGCGGGGCTGACGTATTGAGATGCGGGCGAAGCCCGCAACCTCAAAGGCGGTGAGGTTGTGAGGCTGTGAGGCTGTGAGGCTGTGAGACTGTGAGGCGGTGAGACTGTGAGGCGGTGAGACTGTGAGGCTGTGAGGCTGTGAGGCTGTGAGACTGTGAGGCTGTGGTGAAACAGTCGATCCCGATAGCGATCCCGACCCCGATAGCGATCCCGACCCCGATAGCGATCCCGATACCGATAGCGATCCCGACCCCGATGAAACCTTGAAACCCTGAAACCTTGAAACCCAGAAACCCAGAAACCCTGAAACCCAGAAACCCTGAAACCCAGAAACCCAGAAACCTTGAAACCCTGAAACCCAGAAACCCAGAAACCCTGAAACCCTGAAACCCTGAAGCCAAAGAGAGTTGAAGGTTCAACTGCTCTTTTGAGGTTCAACGCGCAACGTTCAGGGAGAGGCTGGGTAAGGACCGGGAACGCGGCCGATGAAGTAGGGCGGGACGTTCTCGGGCCGCCCCTTCCCGGGGCCAGACGTCCGGCTTTTGCTCGGCGGTCCGGGACGTCCCGCCGTACATGGCCTTGTGATACTTTGATGCCTACGGTTGCATTGCGGGCGGGATGTGGCATACTGTTGTCGGATTATGTGAGACCGGGAGTTGACGTCACCGAAGGGATATGAGGGGAAGGGATGGCGATGAAGAGGATCCGGAGATTCGCGGTTCATCTGGTGCTGGTCACGCTACTGGTGCCGCAGTTGTTTGTGCTGATTTATTTTTTTCCGAATTTTTTCCGGAGGTTCCATGCGCTGGGACTGGCGAAAGCGGTGTTTGTGCATGCGCTCACGGTCTCGTGGGTTTCGGCACCGCTTGTGGCCTTGCTGGTGTGGGCTTACGGTCGTCTCATTCGGCGCGAGACCCGATGGCACTTGGTGTTGGGGTTCTGCGTGATGGCCGGTTACTTTTGGTTGGCGGCGTGGAATCTGCTGATCTATCCGACGTACGATTACGTTCGGGCGGGCCTGCCGATTCTGCTGTTCGGTCTGGGGATGGCTGGGGTGGCTTGGGCGCGCGGCCTGTACCTGCGGGACTTGCCCGTGTCAAAGGGAGGGGAGGCGGCACCCGGTCCGGATACGGAAAACGGCCCTTTCGGGGCGGATGTTTGATCCGAAAATGAAGACCCGGCGTTTACAAGACCGCAACCCTTACGCTATACTCAACCGCTTTATGAGGGTTCACATTCTTCCATCACTGCTGGCGGCGGATTACGGGTGTTTAGCGGATGAGATCCGCCGCGTTGCCGACTCGGGTGCGGATGCGCTGCACTTGGATATCATGGACGCGCATTTTGTCCCCAATCTCAGTTTCGGTCCGGACATGGCGGCGCTCGCGCGGCGGGTCGTGCCCGGACTTTACCGCAATGTGCATCTGATGATGACGCGGCCCGATCTCTATGCGGAGCGCTTCATCGACGCCGGGGCGCAGACCCTCCAGTTTCATGTCGAGGCGGACTGCGATGTGTGGGCCGCTCTCCGGGTCATCCGCGCGCGCGACGTGCGCTCCGGGCTGGTGCTGCGGCCGCAGACTCCGGCGTCAGCGGTTTTCCCGTATCTGAAGCTGTGCGACGAGGTGTTGTTCATGACGGTGAATCCCGGTTATGGCGGCCAGGCGTTCATGAGCGAGGTGTTGCCGAAAATCCGCGAGTTGCGCTGTCGTGCGGATGCCTGCGGCCTGGGTGCGCTGGACATCATGGTGGATGGCGGCATCAACCTTGAGACCGCCGCCCTTTGCGCGGCGCACGGGGCCAACCAGTTTGTGGCCGGCAGCTTCCTTTTCAAACAGAGCGACATGGGTGCGGTGATCGCGCAGATGCGCGAGATCTGCATGAGAGAATATGGCACAAAGACTCGATAACATACGCAACTTCTGTATCATCGCCCATATCGACCACGGTAAAACGACGTTGTCGGACCGCGTCTTGGAACTCACCGAAGCCATCGATCTGCGCAATCTGCGTGAGCAGACGCTGGACGCGATGGATCTCGAACGCGAACGCGGCATCACCATCAAGTCGCACCCCGTCTCGATGGCCTATACCGCCAAGGATGGCAAGACCTATCTGCTCAATCTGATCGATACGCCGGGGCATGTGGACTTCAACTATGAGGTGTCGCGCAGCATGGGCGCGTGCGAAGGCGCGGTGCTGGTGGTCGATGCCGCGCAGGGGGTCGAGGCGCAGACGGTCGCGAATGCCTATCTTGCGATCGACAATGAGCTGGAGATCGTGCCGGTGCTCAACAAGGTCGATCTGCCCGGCGCGAACATCGAGGATGTTTCGCACCAGATCGAGGATGTGCTGGGGATTCCGATGGATCGGCCGCTCCTGATCAGTGCCAAGACCGGAGAGGGCGTGCCCGATGTGCTGGAGGCGATTGTCGCCCGCATCCCGCCGCCGGAAACGGCGGGCGTCAACGCGCCGCTGCGGGCGTTGGTGTTTGACTCCGTCTTCGATGAGTTCCGCGGCGTGATCACCTACGTGCGTGTGGTGGACGGTCGCATCAAGGTCGGCGACTCGGTTCGTTTCATCGGCAGCGGCCAGACCACGCAGCTCCGCGAAGTGGGCATCTTCAGCCCGGATCAAAAGCCGGTCGACGTGCTTGAGGCGGGGCAGGTGGGGTACTTGGTCGGCGCGATTAAAGACCCGGCTGACATCAAGATCGGCGACACGGTGACCGGAACCAAGGACGGGGCAACCGAGCCGTTGCCCGGTTTCAAAGAGGTGCGCCCGATGGTGTTCAGCGGCGTCTATCCGGTCAGCACCGACGAGTTCGAGAAAGTGCGTTCCGGACTGGAGAAGCTGCACCTGAATGACTCCGCCTTCACGTTCCATGCCGAGAGTTCGGTTGCGCTGGGTTTCGGTTTCCGTTGCGGGTTTCTGGGACTGCTGCACATGGAGGTGGTTCAGGAGCGGTTGCGCCGCGAGTTCGATCTGGACATCATCAATACGCATCCGTCGGTCGTGTACCGCGTGCAGCTTAAAGACGGCGAGACGCTGGAGCTGGATAATCCTGTGCAGTTGCCGGACGTGACGCGCATCGAGCAGATCGAGGAGCCGATGATCAAAGCCACGATCATCTGCCCGAGCGAGTGCATCGGCGACATCATGCGCATCGCGCTGGAGCGGCGCGGTGAGGTCAAGAGTACCGAGAGCCTCGATGCGCGGCGCGTGATTCTGACCTTCATCCTGCCGCTGAACGAAATCTTGATTGATTTTCACGACATGCTCAAGAGCGTGAGCCGCGGGTATGCCTCGATGGATTACGAGCCGTACGGCTATCAGGCGAGCGACATCGTCAAGATGGACATCCTGCTCAACGGCGAGTTGGTGGACGCCTTTTCAATCTTGGTGCACCGCGACAAGGCGGTCGCGCGCGGCCGGCAGATGTGCAAGGCGCTTTCCGAATCCATCCCGCCGCACATGTTCAAGATTCCGGTGCAGGCCGCGATCGGGCGCACGATCATTGCCCGCGAGGATATCCGCGCGTTCCGCAAGGATGTCTTGGCCAAGCTATACGGCGGCGACGTGACGCGCAAGCAGAAGGTGTTGAAGAAACAGAAGGCCGGTAAGGCGCGTATGAAAGAGTTCGGGCAGGTCAATGTGCCGCAGTCCGCCTTTATCTCCGTGCTTAAGGGGTCATCAAAGGACGATTGATCGTAAAGGCGGCGGAAGAGGGGAGTCCAAGCGTGAATTATTTTGAGAAGCGGAAGATCAGAAAGCAGCTCAAGACCGTGCTGCATCACGCGCGCACGTTGCGGTGCAGTCGTGAGGACATCATGCGTGCCGACGATCTGGCGTCGCTGAATGAGCATATCGCTCAGGCGCAGGAGGCGTACGCCGCGCGAGCAGGCGAGGCGATGAAGACTACGGGCAATGCGCTTGAAACGTGCGTCACGCGCCTCAACCCGCCCAGGCCGCTGTCAGGCTGGCGCGAAAATTTCGACGTGTTGGTGGTGGCGATTTCGGTGGCGATGGCCTTCCGCGCCTATTTCTATCAGCCCTTCAAAATCCCTACGGGCTCGATGCAGCCGACGCTGTACGGCATTCATTCGGAATCGCAGCCGCCCTCGGCTGCCACGCTTCTGGATCGGCAGCCGCTCAAGTTCGTGAAGTGGCTTGTGACCGGAGAATCGTTCAAGACGGTTCGCGCCAAGGCCTCCGGAACGGTGCATTTCTCCTCTAGCGACAGCAGCAAGAAACCCGGGTACATGCCGGTCATCGTGGCCGGGATCCCCCATTATGTGCCGAACGATGCGGTGGAGGTGGATGCCTACCGCCGTCCGATCCGGCTCAAGGGCGGGGTTGCCAACGGGGCCAGCGTCCGTGCGGGTGAGGTTCTGTGGTCCGGCGTGGTCGTGTCCGGCGACTTTGTTTTTGTCAACCGGTGGAAGTGGAATATCGCGCACCCGCAGCGTGGCGAGGTGATGGTGTTTTCCACGATCGGCATCACTGCCCTGCCGCAGGGGACCCATTACATCAAGCGGATGACCGGATTGCCCAATGAGACGCTTCAGATCAAGGCGCCCAATCTGCTGGTCAACGGCAAGGCGGTGACCGAACCGCTGCGCATCGGTCAGATCGCCCGGCAGGAGAAGGTGTGGCCGAACAGTCCGGCCTATGCGGGGTTCAATCCCAGCGGACAGCCCCAGATGGTCCTCCGCGGCAGATCGCTGGCTACGGAGCAGGATCAGGTGACACTGGGTCCGGATCAGTATTACGCCATGGGGGATAATTCGTTCAACAGTTTCGACAGCCGGTATTGGGGGCCTGTGCCTGAGCGCAATCTTCTCGGACCCGCGACCGTGGTGTACTGGCCGTTCACCTCGCCGCGTTTCGGCTGGATCCGCTGAAGCGTTGCGGAGTCTGTGCAAAGAGGTTACACTGGATCCATCTTTTGGCGAATGCTACACAGGGGTGAACCCGTGAAAGGAGCGCGATGAGTGCGAATCAAATGACGCGACACCAGATGGGGCTTTCCCGCAGAGCGTTTGTAACCGTGGCCGCCGGGGCTGCGGCCAGCCTGACCGCGGCGCAGCAGGGGGGTGCCGCCGCAGCGGCGATCACCCTCCCGCCGCTGCCGTTCCCTTCGGACGCTCTGGCACCGGTGGTTTCGGCCCAAACGCTTTCGTTTCACCACGGCAAGCATCATCAGGGGTACGTGAACACCCTGAACAAACTGCTGCCGGGTTCCAAATTCGCCGGGCTGACGCTGGAGGCCATCGTGCGTCAATCGGCTGGTTTGGCGGAGCACGCCGCAGTGTTCAACAACGCGGCCCAGATCTGGAACCATACGTTCTACTGGAAGTCGCTCAAGCCGGTTGCGGTGGCACAGACGGTGCCCGCTCCTCTGGCGGCTGCGGTCACCCGCTGCTTTGGTTCGCTCGATGCCTGCAAACAGGCGATGTCGGATGCGGCCCTGAAGCAGTTCGGCAGCGGGTGGGCCTGGCTGGTGGCGGAACGGGGGGCATTGAAGGTGGTTAAGACGCCGAACGCGGAGACCCCGCTGACGCAGGTCGGCGTGACGCCGCTGCTGACGATCGATGTTTGGGAGCACGCCTATTATCTCGATTGGCAGAATCGCCGGGCGGATTACGTCAAGGCTGTGCTCGATCAGGCGTTGAACTGGCCGTTCGCCGCGGAGCGTTTCGCGGCCGCGACCGCATGAGGGTTGCCGCGCGCGTGGTGAGAGCAAGTCGGTAAGGGCCGGAGATGAGTGAGTTGCCCCGCAGAGTCTGGCTGGAGATCAGCCTCGAAACGCTGACGCGTAATTACCGGAACATCGCGGCGGCGGTCGCGCCTGCCGGGGTGTTGACGGTACTCAAGGCCAACGCCTATGGCCTTGGGGTAGTCCCGATCGCCGAGGCGCTCTGCCGCGCCGGTGCGGCGGGGTTCGGCGTGGCCGAACCCCACGAGGCGCTGCAACTGCTTTCGTTGGGCAAACCGGTTCAAATTCTGAGCAGCGTGCTGCCCGAAGAGATCGAACCCATGGTAGAGGCCGGGGTCACACTGCCGGTCACGGATCTCGAAACCGCGCGGCGGATCAGCGCCGCTGCTGCGGCGTGCGGCCGGACCGCCACGGTGCACATCAAGCTCGACACCGGTATGGGGAGGCTGGGGGTTCTGGCGCACGAGGCTCCGGACGTCATCCGTGCTGTCCATGCGCTGCCCGGATTGGCGTGCGAGGGGATCTTTTCGCACTTTCCCTTCGCGTACGAAACCGGATCGGAACTGACCAACCGGCAGATGGATCGTTTTATCGAAATCATCGAGGAACTCGCGCGGGAAGGGATCACCTTTGACCAGCGTCATATCGCCAACAGCGATGCGATCAACAACTTCCCGCGCGCCTGCCGCGCGCCGTTTAATGTCGTGCGCACCGGCATCAACCTGCATGGATCGTTCGACACCGTCGGACGGCGTGCCCTGCATCTCGCGCCCGTGCTGACGCTGAAAACGCGGCTCACCGCGATCCGGACGCTGCCCGCCGGTACGGGTATCGGGTACGGCCACACCTTCCGCCTGCACCGTTCAACCCGTGTGGGCACGGTCTCCGCAGGTTATGCGGACGGCATGCCGCTGGCCCTGTCCAACCGCGGGTACCTGCTGATCCGCGGGACGCCCTGTCCGATTCTGGGAAGGCTCTCCATGGACTACACCACCGTCTCACTGGAAAGTGTCCCCGACGCCAGGATTGGCGATGAGGTGGTCTGTCTGGGCGGCGAAGGCATGCATGCCCTGACGGTCGAGGATTGGGCCACGCTCAAAAACACGCACCCGTACGAGATCATCTGTTCCTTCGGCAACCGCGTCGAACGGCGTTACGTTTGAGTCCCGCGCACGTCATGCCGACGTTCGAGGGCGCAGGCAAAGACGCCGTCTGTGGCGTGGCGGGTCGGGATGCGTTCCTCCACGCCGATGCAGGCGATTTCCGGATGGCGTTTCCGCAGGACCGTGATTTGACGGCGGTTCTCCTCCGGCTCCAAGCTGCATGTTGAATAGACGAGCCTGCCTCCGGGCGCGAGTAGCGTCAGGGCGTTTTCCAGCATGACCGCCTGTGTGGCGGCCAGACTTTTCATGCGCGGGGTGGTCCAGCGCCAGCGGGCGTCAGGTCGGCGGCGCAGCACACCGGTGTTCGAGCAGGGCACGTCGAGCAGGATGCGGTCGAACAAGCCGAACTCCGACAGGGCGGAGGACGGGTTTTGCGTCAGGTCGCCTGAGCACACCGTGACCCATTCCTGACGGGTGCGGGCCAAATTTTCGCGAACCAGCCGGAGCCGGTCCTCATGCAGATCGAGCGCCACGAGCCGGTGCCTGGGGTCCGGGCCGGGCACGCCCATGCGCCAGGCGATCTGCACGGTCTTGCCTCCGGGAGCCGCGCAGGCGTCCAGCACGCTGAGACCCGGACGGACAGCCAGCAGATCGACGCTGACCGCTGTGGCCGGATCCTGCACAATGAACGCGCCCTCTTCAAATCCCGGCATCTCTGTGACACGCGCGCCGCGCGGCATGGGCACGAACGGTTCGTCCGCGCCGGGGGGATAGGCGAGAAAGGTTTCGGCAGGGGTGTTGTTCCATTCGCAGAGCGCGAGCGTCTCTTCCGCGCCGAACCGTTCGCGCCAGCGGGTGATCAGGGCATCGGGATGGGAGGTGCGGATGCCGACCGACTCTTTGGCCAACCGGGCCAACAAGGTTTCGCGCTGGCGCAACAGGTTGCGGAGCACCGCATTGACAAGGCCTGCGGTTTGCTTTGAAGCGAGTTTTGCGGCCTCCACCGTTTCGTTGACCGCCGCGTATTCGGCGACATCGGGCATGAAGAGGATTTGGCACGCGCCCGCCAACAGGGCTGCTCCGGTTTCGCCTTGGGGCAGGCGCCGCATGAGTTGCTGGAGTACCCACTCCAGTGTGCGGCGGCGTCGGACTGTGGTGTAAACGAGGTCGGTGATGAAAGCGCGGTCGGGTCCGTCTGGAAGGAGTCGATCAGGAAAGTCGTGCGTGGCAAGCCAACGGGTAAGGATGAAGATCGCTTCGCGCCTGGAGTTCATGCGGTGTGTTTTTCTGTGGGATCGGTTATGGTCATCTTCCGGCACGTTGCTCCGGGTAAGATGAAGAACTAACCTTATATCCGCCCAAGCGGTTTGTCGATCTGAAAACGTTATGGTCAAGTCTCAACGTCATTCCTGCCGCTGATTCGAACCCTTACGGATGACGATAGCGTTTCACCAGATCAGCATGGCGCAGAACCGGCATGAACACGCCGCCGACGACGCTGCGGGCAATGAAATGTCGGTAAAGGGCTGAATCCGTGAGATACCAGTCGCCGAACGCGATACGGTCGGGCGTCTCGTTCAGGAACCGGTGCAGGCCTTCGCACATAAACTCGAGGTCTTCGCGGCGCCCCGTGAGCGTGCCCGACCAGACAATCCAATCCGCCTTCGTGTACGTCTTGCGGCAGTCGAGCGGCACGCCATAGGGAAGCGCGACGGCACGGTAGGCCGCGAGTTCCGCTGCGGCGACTTCCGCCGGAAAGAGATTGAATCCGAGCACGCTGTCCCACACGAGGTTATATTTCTGGCTCCAGGTTCCGGGACGGTCGAAGGCGATGCGTGAGCCTCCAGCCGCTCCGCCTTTCGCTGCGGCGCGCCACTGCGGCACCATGCCTTCGGCGAGAGAACGGAAGCGGTGCGCCGCGTCCGTCTCGCCACGCATCTCTGCCATGCGCGCATATGCCGCGAGCGCGACGATGGACTTCATAGAGAGGTTCGCGTTGTGCGCGAGATGCCCCGCGAAATCGTCTGTGCAAAGCTGATTGCCGGGATCGAAGCCGAAGGCGGCAAGATAGTCTGCCCACTTCGTGACCTCGTCCCACCAGCGTCCCGCGAAACCGGCGTTGCCCTCAGCCGTTGCCACGGCTCCGAGCAGAATCAGCATATTGCCGCACTCCTCGACCGGCATGCGGTAGGTGTCGTCCGTGCCGCCGCCGACGGACTGCCCCTTCTTCATGCCGTAGTATTGACCTTCAGCGACCGGGAACAGTCCAAGATCGTGCGGGGCATAGGCGTATGGCCAGTTCGTCGACGCCGCATAGATGCATGTCGGCGCGAGCGAGGCTTTCGCGAGCGTCAAACTCGACATCAGAAGATGTGGAAACTGCGGATAGAAGACATCCGTCGTCCCGATCATGCCGCCGGAAGCATTCTCGGCGGAAAGGAAGAACGGCTCCTTGTCGGGGCCCGCGACGAATTTGCACGCGGCGAAACTTTGGCGCCACGCGAGTTCGGCGATGTCCGCGTACTTCGCGCCGCCGACCGCTTCCATGTCCGCGCGGAACCGCACGTCGAAGGCGCGGCACTTCGCCTCTAGCGCGGACGCGTCACGCACAGCCTCGCCGAGCATTGCGTCAAAGGTCTTCCCGACGCGCCGCCACCAGTCGACGAGTTCCTGCCCGAAGAACCGGACGCTCTTCACGTTGTCGTAAGCCAGCAGGTAGCGCGTCGTATCACCGTCGGCGATCGGCCCCACGAGGCAGGCGCGTCCCCAGTTCGCGCGCTGACGGTCGCCGCGGATCGAGAATGGCGTCCCGTCGGCACGGCCGACGGCAACGACCGTCGCCCCGGCGACCCCATTCGTTGTCCATGTCATTGGCGCACGGTCGTCGTTCGTCGCGAAGGCGCCGGTAATCGACGTCCTGACCGCAAACGTCTTCGCGCCCGCGACGCGGACGTTGAGATAGGTGACGGGGCGCGAGAAGACGTCCAGATCATCCGTCAGCTTCGGTGTTGTAAAAGCGACCTCCGCCGAGAGGCCTCGCCCGTCGGCGAAACGATAGTACGTCGTTGTTGCGCCGACGCGGCAACGGGTCTGCGGCAGCACCGGCAGTTCGACGAGATCCCGGGGACCGTGCCCACAGAGGCGGTACGTGATGCCGTCCGCCTCCAACAGAATGACAAGCGATTGCGTTGCGCCCGCCCAATGTGTCGTGTCGCGTTCGTAAAGCCGATCTGCCGCACTCCAGAGACTAAAATGAGGCTCGACCGAGACGAGCGGCACCGCTGGTGGACGAAACGCCGCCATTGCGTCAATTGAAATCGCGGCGACAAGGCCGCAGAACAATGCTCTTTCAATCGCTTTCATCTTTCTGTCCCTTCTTTTTCGGTTTGGACGATGTATAGAGGGTTTGGGGGGTTGTTGCAAGGGTATTGTTGAGACCGTCAAGAGGCTTCAATGGGGAGTGTAAAACGGGAACGCGGGGTGGACGGCCCCCGCGCCATGCTTGCGCTTGTTTGGGCAAGGGGATACGGGTATACTCAACGCATGATTTCACAGGATCAGGGCAAGGCAAGGGTTGTCGTGATTGTCGGACGCCCCAATGTCGGCAAGTCGGCCGTATTCAACCGCATTGCGGGCAGGCGTATCGCGATCGTGCATGACGAGAGCGGGGTGACCCGCGACCGGTTGATGCGGGAGGTGGAGTGGGACGACCAGCGTTTCACCCTGATTGACACGGGCGGGATCACCCTCCTGACCGGCCAGACGGGAAAGAACGCGATCGAGGCGGGGATCCGCGCTCAGGTCGATGCAGCCATCGGGGATGCCGCGGTGGCCCTGCTGGTCGTGGATGTGAAACAGGGGATGCATCCGTTGGACGAGGAGGTCGCGCTCATCGTGCGCAAGGCCGGGATTCCCTGTGTCGTGGCCGTCAACAAGTGCGATGAGCCGCAGCACGAGGCGGGAGTCGCTGAATTCGCGCGTTTGGGTTTTGCGACCTTTCCGGTTGCGGCGCAGCATAACCGGGGGATGGGGGAACTCATGGAGGCGGTGCTGCCGTACCTGCCGGAGGCGGTCAACCCGACGGAAACCCAGCCGCTGCGCGTGGCGGTTGTAGGGCGGCCGAACGCGGGCAAGTCCTCGTACATCAACCGGTTGTTGCGCAGTGACCGCGTGATCGTTTCGGATGTCGCGGGCACGACGCGTGACTCCATCGATGTGCCGTTCACGATCGGCTCCGGCGCACAGGCGCGACACTATATTCTCGTGGACACGGCGGGCATGCGCAACCGGCACCGCATTGACAATGCGGTGGAGCGCTTCAGCTTATTCCGTGCGGAAGAGAGTATCCGTGGAGCCGATGTGGTGGTGCTGATGCTGGATGCCGAGATCGGCCCCACCGTTCAGGATAAGCATATCGCGGCGATGATTCAGAAGTATAACAAGGGGTGTGTGCTGCTGATGAACAAGTGGGATCGCGCGATGGAGAACGGGATGACCCAGACCCGGAGCGAACCGGTGTTGCGTCAGATCATGCCCTTCATGGGGTATAGCCCGGTGTTGTTCATCTCGGCGGTTACCGGGTTCAACGTGCGTAAAAGCGTGGAGACCATCGATGCCGTGGCGGCTCAAACACGGGTGACCCTGCCGACCGGCATCCTCAACCGCACACTGGTCGAGGCGACCGAGCGTGTGTTGGCGCCTGCCCGCAACGGCAAGCGCCTGCGGGTCTACTATGCCGTGCAGATCGGAGTCGCGCCGGTTTCCATCCGTCTGTTTGTCAATGACCCCAAACTCGCCACCAAACCGTACACGGATTTCCTGATTCGCTCCCTGCGTTCGCGTTTCGGTTTGGAGGGGGCGCCCGTGCGGTTGTTCTACCGCGCGCGGACGCGGCCCGAGTCGGTGGAACGCCCCGCGAGAAGTCGCAGCCGCGCGCGCGGGAAAAAACGGAAAGCCCGATGAGGGGGCGGTAGGTTTGTTTCGTAAAATTTCTATACAGTGGTGGCGGTTTTGGATGGCGGGCGAGGGATTGTCCGTCAAGACCGGTCGTGCGCTGGTGCTTTGTGCATTGACGGGACTGGTCGCCGGTTTGGCGGCATCCGGATTCTACTGGCTGCTGGAGGCGGGGCGGTATCTGCTGTTGGAACGGCTGGGGCACTACTCGCCGCCGTTGGCCGCTGGCGAGTTCCCGCTCTTCCCGCCGGTGGCGCACGAGGCACCGGTGCGCTGGGTTTTGCTGTTATTGCCGGCGGTCGGTGGTCTGCTCAGTGCGCTGTTGGTGAAGGGGTTCGCGCCCTCGGCGGGCGGGCACGGCACGGATGCGGCGATCTATGCGTACCACCGCAATGAGGGGCGGATCCCGTTTGCGGTGATCCCGGTGAAGGCGCTCGCTTCGGCACTGGTCATCGGGTCTGGCGGCTCGGCCGGTTGCGAGGGCCCGGTGACTCAGATCGGCGCGGGGTGCGGTTCCGCGGTGGCGGGGCTTCTGAAGTTGGATGCGACCGAGCGGCGTATCCTGATGGCGGCGGGATTGGCGGCGGGTGTGGGCGCGATTTTCCGCGCGCCGCTGGCGGGCGCGATCTTTGCGGCCGAAATTTTTTACAGCGGGCTCGACATCGAGTACGAAGTGATGATGCCCTCCCTGGTCGCCTCCACGATCGCCTACACCGTTTTCGCGCTGTTTTTCGGCTGGCAGCCGCTGTTTGTGATGACGCCCTATAATTTTGACGCCCCGCTCAAACTGGGGCCCTATCTGCTCTTGGCGTTGGTGGTGGCCTTCGGCGCGAAACTGTACATCCATGTGTTCCGCAGAACCGAGGCGTGGTGCCGTAATCTGTCGCGGGTGCCAACGTGGCTCAAGCCGGCCCTCGGCGGTATGCTGACCGGCCTGATCGGGTTCTTCCTTCCGGAGGTGCTGGGCTCGGGGTACGGTCTGATCCAACAGGCGCTGGCGGTCGGCAGTCCGCTGGCCGAACGGTTCGGCTCTCCCTCGTTTACGATGTTATGGCTGATCTTTTTCGGGAAAATTCTGGCAACCTCGTTCACGGTCGGCAGCGGCGGGAGCGGCGGCGTGTTTGGTCCCGCACTGGTTGCCGGATCAACCTTGGGTGCGGCAACAGGGCTGACCCTGATGCGGTTGCTGCCTGCGTTGGATCTGCATCCCGGCGCGTTCGCTCTGGTGGGCATGGCCGGTTTTCTGGCATCCTGCGTGCGCGTGCCGATCGCGGCGATCATCATGGTCAGCGAGATTACGGGAAACCATGAACTGCTGTTGCCGAGCATGTGGGTGTGCGGCATCGCGTATTGGATCGGGAACGGGTGGACGCTGTACCGCAGTCAGGTGAGGACACGCGACTGTTCGCCCGCGCACAGCCGGTGAGGGACGCGGTGTTCGGGTCCCGGTGCGGAACGTGGATAGGGAGGGGTGGAGGATGCGTATTCTGGTGATCGACCGTTCCACATCCAGAGCAGGCATGGCGCTGATGGATGCGGGCAGAGCGATTTGTTCGCGGGTCTGGGAGGATGACGCCGCGCGGTCGCCGGGTTGGATTGCGGAGGCGGTCCGGGAGTTGGCCGCATGCGGGGTGGGACTGCAAGAGGTGGGCCGGTTTGTGTGCGGGTTGGGACCGGGCTCGTTTTCCGGGATCCGTTCCAGCCTCGCGGCGCTGCAGGGGATGGCGCTGCCGACAGGTGCGCCCGTCTGCGGTGTGGCCAGTGCCGCGGCGCTGGCGCTCGCGTACGGGATGGACGTGCCGCGGGTAACGGTGGTGGGCGACGCGCGGCGGGAACGGTTGTGGATTGTGACATATCGGGTGGAACCGCACACGGGGCGGGTGATGCTGGCGGACGGGACGCGTCCGACCCACACGGCTGCGGATTTCACGCTGGTGCCGGCGTCGGAATTGGCTTCGGCGATACCCGGTGACGCGTTTGTGGTAAGTTCGGATTGGGCGCGTCTCGCGCCGCGTCTCACGGCCGCATGTCCCTCCCCCAGATTACTTCGTGAGACCGTCTGTCCCGATGCCGCGGATCTCGGCCGGCTCGCCTGCGCCGATCTGGACGCATGCGTCACCGAGCCGTTGCCGATCTATCTGCATCCCGCAGTCGTGGTGAGATAATGTGATCCGCAGGTTACATTGAACCTAAAAAAGGGCAGTTGAACTTTCAACGCTCTTCGGTTTCAGGTTTCATGCATGGCTCGCCCTACCTGTTCACAGCGTCAGCGGTACACGTTCACGTACACGTCCGCGAAACACGAACAGGGTGCCGATTCCGACAGCGATCCCGATTTCGACGCCGTTGCTCTGCAAGTCCGGCAAATGGATTTTGCGTCAGCAAGCGGTGTTCCGCACGCCGCCGCTTTCTGATCAGGAGTGCGGTGGCAGGGCAATGCAATGCGCGACGCGACGGCATGGCTCGGCGGCGGTTTACGGGGAACCCGCCCTGCCTTTTTCAACTTCGTTCTCCGGCACACTCACGCGTCGGAGCGCGTGGTCCCCCAACCGTTCGCGCACCTGATCGAGTGTACGGCAGAGCCGTTCGCGTTTTTCGCGCGCGTCCGGAACGGAATCGAAGAGCGCGAGTTGTTCGGCGCCGCACTCGTTACAGAGGCCGCTGACCCCGAATCCGATCAGGCGGACGGGTTGCGTGAGCGGTTGAGCCTGAAAAAGGCGGAGCGCCTGTTCGCGGAAGGCGAAGTCATCGCATACCGGGCTCGGGAACGGGGCCTGACGTGTGAGGGTACGGAAGTCCGCCCAACGGAGTTTCAGTTTGCCGAGGGTGGCGTAGCGGTTTTGGAGGCGGATCCGCCGCCCCACATCATCGGCCAGTGTTTTCAGAACCTCGCAAACAACGGAACGGTCGCGGCAGTCCTCTGGAAAGGTGTGTTCGCGGGAGATGCTTTTTTCCTCGAAATCGGTTTGCACGGGGCGCGCGTCCTCCCCGTGGGCCAGGGCCATCAGGTGCGTTGCCGCGTGTTCGCCCACAAGGCTCGCGAGAAACGCCGGGTCTGCCTGCCGGATGTCGGCGATACGGCGCAAGCCACCCTTTTCGAGCGTTTGGGCAGTGACGCGTCCGACCCCCCACAGCGCACGGACGGGTAGGGGGGCGAGGAAGGCGAGAATCGCATCGGTCGTCTCGGGAATGACGGCGAGGCCGTCCGGCTTGGCCTGTTCACTGGCCAGTTTCGCGAGGAACTTGTTGTGCGCGATCCCGACGGACGCGGTGAGTCCCACTTCGTTGCGGATCGCCTCACGGATGGCCCGCGCGATCTTCTCCCCGCTGCCGAAGAGGGTGCGGCCGCCGGTGACGTCGAGAAAGGCCTCGTCAATGGACAGCGGTTCGATCAGCGGGGTGAAGCGCTCGAAGATGGCGAACACCTGCTGTGAGGCCTCCTCGTACCGGCCCATATCGCAGGGGACAAAGATCGCATGCGGGCAGCGCCGGTAGGCCTCCCGCGAAGGCATGGCCGAACGCACACCGAACACGCGCGCCTCATACGAACAGGTGGACACCACCCCGCGGCGGTCCGGAGGCGCGCCGACAATCACCGGCTTGCCGCGCCATTCGGGGTGGTCACGCTGTTCGACCGCCGCGAAAAAGGCGTCCATGTCAACGTGTAGGATGCACCGTTGCATAGCCGACTCCGGTCAGGGCACAAGAATACGGCCGGGAACCGCGCCGATCCGCCTCACGGTCTCCGGCAACAACAGGGTTCAGTCAAGGCGCGGCGGGCGGACGGGGTGGCGGGTTCTGCGGCGCACTGGCAGCGGACTGTCCGGATGCAGCGCCCTTCGCCGGTTTGGCTGCCAGCAGACATCCCAACGTGCGGCCGATCAGACGCGGGTTTTGTTCGACCACCGAGCACGCCGCACACTCTTGGATCACCTTCTGCACGACTTCCATGCCCAGTTCTTTGTGCGCGTTTTCGCGGCCGCGGTACTGTAGGGTCACCTTGACCTTGTGGCCATCGTTGAGGAACTCTTTGATTTGACGCAGCTTGTGGGCGAGGTCATTCGAATCCACGCTGGCGTGGAATTTCACCTCTTTGATCTGCACGGTCTTCTGGTTTTTGCGCGCCATCTTCCGCTTAATGCTTTCCTCGTAGCGGAACTTGCCGTAATCCATGATTTTGCAGACCGGCGGTTCGGCATTCGGGGACACCTCGACCAAGTCGAGTCCCTGCTGGTCAGCCAGACGTTGCGCATCCCGCGTCGCCATGATGCCGAGCATCTCGCCGTTGGCGTTGATCACCCGCACGTTGGGGACCCGGATTTTGAAGTTCACTCGGGTAAACGAAGCGATAACTCACCTCCGATGTTGAGCCGACTTACGGCTCGTTTCTGTTTTGTTTCCGCTCCGGATGAACCGGAGCCCGCATCCTGTCTTTATCCGCCTCCGGGTACGCGAAGGTCACGCGTTCATCGCGTCAGCGAGCACGCTCCGGAAGGCCTCGATCGTCATCGCGCCTTGATCTCCGGTCTCACGGCTGCGCACCGAAACCACTTGGGCTTCGGCATCGCGTTTGCCGACCACCAGCATAAAAGGAACTTTTTCGAGTTGGGCGCGGCGGATCTTCGCGCCCAGCTTCTCGTTGTCGGTATCGACCGTCACGCGCACATCCGCTTCGCGCAGAGTCGTTTCCAACGAGCGGGCGTACGCGATCTGATCCGCGGTGATGGGCAGCACGCGCACCTGCTCCGGCGCCAGCCACACGGGAAACGCGCCCGCATAGTGTTCGATCAGAATGCCGAAAAAGCGTTCCAGGCTGCCGAGCAGGGCGCGGTGCACCATATAGGGCTGGTGCTCCTTGCCGTCCTCGCCGATGTATGTCAGCGCGAACCGTTCCGGCAGGTTGAAGTCGAACTGGATGGTGCCGAGTTGCCACGGCCGTCCGAGCGCGTCTTTGATCTTGAGGTCGATCTTCGGGCCGTAGAACGCGCCGCCGCCCGCATCCACCTGATATTCGATGGCCTCGGCCCGGAGCGCGTTTTCCAAGGATTGCGTGGCCTGTTCCCACCGTTCAGGCAACCCGACCGCCTTCTCGGGCCGGGTGGAGAGGAAGGCCGTGATCTCCCGGAACCCGAAACGGCGCAGAACGCGCAGCGCAAAGGTCACGGTGGACCGGACCTCATCCTCGATCTGCTCCGGCGTGCAGAAAATGTGCGCATCGTCCTGCGTGAACCCGCGGACGCGCAACAACCCGTGGCGCACGCCCTCTTTCTCATAGCGGTACACGGTGCCGAGTTCGGCCCATCGCAACGGCAGGTCACGGTAGGAATAGCGCCGGGTTTTGTACACCTGGATATGGAACGGGCAGTTCATGGGCTTGACGAAATACGATTCGACCGAAGCCCGCGAGCCTTCGCCCTCCGACAGATTCATGCTCGGGAACATGCTGTCACGGTAGAACCCCAGATGCCCCGAGGTTTCCCACAGTTTGGCGCGCCCCACATGCGGGGTGAACACCATCTCATATCCGGCGCGGAAGTGTTCGCGCCGCCAATAGTCCTCGATCGCCACCCGGATGCGCGCGCCTTTGGGATGCCAGTGCGCCAATCCCGGCCCGACCTCCTCGCTGATACTAAACAGGTCAAGCTCTTTGCCGAGTTTGCGGTGGTCGCGTTTTTTGGCCTCCTCCATCCGGGCGAGCACCGCGTCCAGGGCCTCGCGCGACACATCCGCCATGCCGTACAGACGCTGCAGCATGGCGTTTTTCTCATCGCCGCGGTAGTAGGATCCTGCGACGGACGTCAACTTGACCGCGCCGATTTCCGAGGTGCGGTTCACATGCGGTCCGCGGCACAAATCCACGAACGCGCCGCAGCGGTAAAGGGTGATCGCCTCGCCCTCGGGGATGTCCGCGAGGCGTTCCAACTTGTAAGGTTGGTCCGCCAAGATCCGCGCCGCTTCGCCGCATGTCGTTTCCAAGCGCTCAAACGGCAAATCGGCCTGGATAAGGGCCTCGATCTCCGCCTCGATACGCGGGAAATCCTCCGGCGAGAGCCGGTGCTCCAGATCGAAATCGTAATAGAACCCCTCTTCCGTCGAGGGGCCAATATCCAACTTCACGTTGTCAAACAGATTGCATACCGCATGCGCCATCACATGGGCCGCACTATGGCGCATCACATCGATCGCTTCCACTCCAACCTCCATGCCGGATGCCCGTAACAGCCACCGGAACCAGTCATATCCGAACAGGATGAAGTGTCCCGTATCCGTCCGCGGTTGTCAAGTGGGCGCTTCGGTGAACGTAGATGAAAAACAAGGTTGGTTTTATGAAGGTTCATGTTTTTCACGGTGCGGACCCCGAGACTTGGAACCCCAAGCCAGAAACCCGACAAAGCGTCACGGTTCGGCGTTCACCAAAGTTGAATCGCTCCCGGGTGGGAAATCGGTTGACTCCGTCAGGACTCCGCACCCATAATGAGACGTTGCGGTGAGAATTCTGGTCCGGACAGGGTGGAGTCGGCGGGAGGCAGTGAAAGGGAGGTCGGAAATGCGAGGTCGTCTCGGGTTGGCGTGGGTGTTGGCGGGAAGTCTGGCTTTGGCGGAGGGGGTGGTGGAGAGCGCGAAAACCCTGCCGTTGGCGCACGAGACGGATGTGGTGATCGTGGGCGGCTCTTCCGGTGCGGTGGCGGCCGCCTGCCGCGCGGCTGCCGAAGGGGTGCGGGTTTTTGTGGTCGCGCCTCGCCCGTATCTGGGCGAGGATATGGCGGGGAAGCTGTGTCTGCGCACGGGGGCCTCGGAAGATCCGCGCTGCGTTTTGCGGCGCCGGATGTTCACGACGACGCAACTTCCCCCGTCGCTGCCCTTCTCCTACCGGAGTGACCGTGCCGCCGCGTCGAATCATCCGGACCCGCATCACCGCGTGTTGTCGGACGGAGTGTGGCAGGATGCCGTCACGGAGAGTGCCCAGTTCGGCGGTGATGTGACGCTGACGCTTGATCTCGGGGCGCTGACCGACCTTGGTTCGTTGGTCGCCTGCGTGTTTCGGCGCGACGGGGCCAACGGGTTCCGTACCGGCGCGCTACACGTTTGGGGGAGCACGGATGCGGAAACGTGGGCGGATCTGGGTAAGGGGATCGATCAGGAAACCGAGGCCGGATCCGAACGCGCCAGATTCAGAGTCCCGCTTTCCGGTCGGTATCGGTATGTGAAGGTTCTGGCCTTGGTGGCGCCCGGTGTGAAGCGGCAGTTGCTTGGCGAACTGCTGGTGTACCCCGTTGCCGATCCGTCGGCTGGCGCGGGACTGTCGGACCGTACGACGCCGCTTCAGGTGAAGAAAGTTTTGGATGAGGCGCTGTTGCAGGCGGGAGTCCCGTTTCTCACCGGCGCGCTGGCGACCGAGACGCTGACGGACGAAACCGGTGCGCTGGCAGGGGTTGTGATCGCCAACCGCAGCGGGCGTCAGGCGATCCGCGCCAAAGTGGTGATCGACGCGACGGAACGCGGCATCCTTGCCCGTGCCGCGGGCGGTCAGGCGGAACCGTTCCCGGCCGGACACTACACGTTCACCCGTCGCATTGTGGCGGGCGAGGCACCGCGCGCGGAGGGGGTGCGGGTGCGGGAGTTGTTCGGGGTCTACCCGGTGCGTGTCACGGGCATCCGTCCACCGGAGGGGCATCCCGGCACGATCACGGGACGTCTGTTCGAATGCGAGATCGACCTGCCGATGCGGGACGGTTCAGCACGCGCCTTTGCCGAGGCGGAGCAACGCGCGCGCGATCTGACCTTTGTTCCCACGCAGTTGGAATCAGCGGATACGCTTTCTCTGCTTCCGCCCGACTTCATTCGGGGCAAGGCCGCTGTACGGGCGCCCTGGGCCGGGGTTGACGCGCTTGATCTGGATGCGTTTCAACCGGCTGGCACGTCGTTTCTGTTTGTTCTGGGGCCGATGGCGGACGTCGCGCGGCCAACGGTCGAGCACTTGATGCGGCCCGGTAATCTGATGGCCTTGGGTGAGCGGATCGGCGCGGCGGCCGCACGGCTGGCGAAACAGCGCCCGGCACCGCAGGGCGTGCGTGCAGGGGGGAGTCCGGATGCGCAAAGCGGCGGAGTCACGGTCGGCGAACATACCCGCAATCTGGCGGCCTATCTGCGGAACGCCTCCGGCACAGTCCGGGTCGAGCCGCGTGAATTGCCGGTTCTGGCTGAGTGCGATGTGCTGGTCGCGGGGGCGGGCACCGGCGGGGCGCCCGCCGGAATCGCGGCCGCGCGTCATGGTGCGCGGACCCTGGTCTGCGAATATATTCATCAGATGGGCGGCGTACAGACCGACGGGCTTATCGGCCGCTACTATTTCGGGAACCGCGTGGGCTTCACGCTGGATATTGACCGGGGCGTGAAAGAGACCGGGGCGGTCTTTTCCCAGTGCAAGTCCGAGTGGTACCGCAGCCAGAACCGGAAGGGCGGGGCCGAGATCTGGTATGGAACGATGGTCAGCGGGGTGGTGGTGGAGAACAACCGGCTCACCGGCGTGGTGGTGGTCATGCCCGACGGCACACGCGGTGTGGTGCGTTGCCGCGTTGCGATCGACAGCACCGGTAATGCGGAACTCGCGGCCATGGCGGGCGAAAAGACCGAGTTCATCACCGCCGCTGAAGTGGCGTTGCAGGGTGTGGGCCAGACCCCGCGCAGGATGGGCGCGAGTTACACCAACACCGATATCGGCTTTCTGGATGATACGGACGCGTCCGACCTCTGCTTCTTCGCGTTGCGTTCCCGGTACAGTATGCGGGAGGGGATCTGGGATCAGGCGCAGATCATCAACAGCCGCGAACGCCGCCGGATGATCGGTGCCTTTTACATGTCGCCGCTGGATGTGGTCAACGGACGGACCTATCCGGATGTGGTGGTCCAGCCCTACAGCAACTTCGACTCGCACGGCCATACGACCCACGAGCAGTTTTTCATTGAGGATCCCGGCCATCACGGAATGAAGGTCAACTTGCCGTTCCGGTGTCTGCTGCCGAAAACGGTGGACGGGCTGCTGGTGACCGGACTCGGGATCAGCGCACACCGCGACGCCATGCCGATTTTACGCATGCAGCCGGATGTGCAGAATCAGGGCTATGCGGCGGGCACGGCAGCGGCCATGGCGATCAAGGCGGGTGTGCCGGTGCGTCGGGTGGACATCCGTGCGCTCCAGCGTCATCTGATCGAAATGAAGATCCTGCCGGAGACGGTGCTGGACATGGAGGATTCCTTTCCGCTTCCGGACGCCTGCTTCACCGAAGCGGTGGCCGCGATCCCCAATGGCTATCAGGGACTGTCGGTGGTGCTGACGGACCCCGCGCGCAGCGTGCCGCTCCTCAAAGCGGCTTACACCGCGGCCCGCGCACCCGAGGCCCGTTTGGCTTACGCGCATGTGCTCGGCATGATGGGGCATCCCGATGGTGAGACGGAACTGATTGCGCGGGTTCAGGGCATGGCCTGGGACAAGGGGTGGCATTTTCGCGGGATGGGGCAGTTCAACCGCAGTGTGAGCTGGCTGGACAGTTACCTGATCGCGTTGGGACGCTGCCGCTCCGTACGCGCGGTGCCCGCGATTTTGGACAAGGCGAAGGCCCTGACCGCGGCCGACGCCTTCTCGCATTTCCGTGCGGTGGCCTTGGCGCTGGAGGCGATCGGCGATCCGGCGGGCGCCCCGGTTCTGGGACGGCTGCTCGCTACGGAGGGCATCGGTGGTTACGCCATCCGTATGGGACCCGAACTCCCGGTGATTCCCAACTACGCGAATCACGAAGGCGACCGGGAGCGTTCCGCATGTCTGCGTGAATTGGCGTTGGCGCGGGCGCTTTTCCGGCTCGGCGATTTCGAGGGGCGTGGCGTGCGCACGTTGCGGGCCTATGCCGAGGATCCGCGCGGCGCGTATGCGACGCATGCTGCGCTGGTGCTGGGCAGGTGATGCGGAGCAGCGGGTTACATGTTACGGCTTATTCGCGTGCGTGAACGGGTAAGGTTAATCTGGCGTATTCGGTGTGATGTGATACACTTTTTTCTTTCATTCGGATGGATCGGAAATATCCGCAGGAACAGGGAAACGCATGAATCTGATCAGAACACTTTTTGGAACCAAAAACGAACGCGATATAAAACGCCTCCAGCCGATGGTCACTCGGATCAACGAGTTGGAAAAAGAGTATCAGGCACTGTCGGAGCAGCAGCTTCAGGCCAAAACACAGGAATTCAAGGAGCGCGTGGCTGCGGGAGAGTCGCTGGATGACTTGCTGTGCGAGGCGTTCGCCGTGGTGAAGAACGCGTGCCGTCGGCTTTGCGGCACCACCCGCGAGGTGTGCGGGCACATGCTGGCTTGGGATATGGTTCCGTTTGATGTCCAGCTCATCGGCGGGATCGTGCTGCATCAGGGCAAGATCGCGGAAATGCAGACCGGTGAGGGCAAGACCTTGGTCGCCACCCTGCCGCTGTACCTCAACGCGCTCTCCGGGAACAATGTCCGGCTGGTGACGGTCAACGACTATCTCGCTCGGCGCGACGCCCAATGGATGGGGCATGTCTATGAGTATCTGGGGTTGACGGTGGGATGCATCCAGAACCACATGGGGCCGGCTGAGCGTCGGGAACAATACGCATGCGACATCACCTACGGCACCAACAGCGAGTTCGGGTTCGACTACCTTCGGGACAACGGCATGGCGGTGGAGCCGTCGCAGGTGGTGCAGCGCGGCCACCATTTCGCGATCATCGACGAGGTGGACAGCATTCTGATTGACGAGGCGCGCACGCCGCTGATCATCTCCGGTCCGGTCGCGCATGTGTCCACGGCGCAGTACACGGAACTCAGGCCGCGTGTGGAGCGGCTGGTCCGCGACCAGATGGAGATCTGTAACCGCCTGATCAGCGAGGTCCGCGAGGCCATTGAAGCTGCGGACAGCGAAACGGCGATGTTCAAGCTGTATCAGGTGTACCACGGCATGCCCAAGCACAAGCAGTTCCTGCATCTGTTGGAGGACCCCGCGACGCGCAAGCTGCATGAGCAGGTCGAGAGCATGATGCTCTCCGAAATGCGCAAAGAACTGGCCCGCGACCTGCGCGAGCAACTGCTTTTCACGATCGATGAGCGTACGCGGGAGGTCGCGCTGACCGACCGGGGCAGTGAGAAGCTCTCGCCGACCGATCCGGAAATGTTCGTCATGCCTGATCTGGTCTCCGCCATGTCGGCGTTGGATGGCGACACCGCACTGGGCGCGGAGGAGCGCGCCAAACGGCGGCAGCAGATTCAATCCGATTTCATGGTGCGCAGCGAGCGCGTCCACAATGTGGACCAATTGCTGCGGGCCTACTGCCTCTACGAGCGGGACGTCGATTATGTGGTGCAGGATAACCACGTCTACATTGTGGACGAGTTCACCGGCCGCGTGCTGCCCGGAAGGCGTTGGAGCGATGGGTTGCATCAGGCGGTGGAGGCCAAAGAGGGCGTTGAAATCGAGCGCGAGACGCAGACCCTCGCCACGATCACCATCCAGAACTATTTCCGGCTGTACAAAAAGTTGGCGGGCATGACCGGTACGGCGGAGACCGAGGCGTCGGAGTTCCACGACATTTATAAGTTGGATGTGGTGGTGATCCCGACCAACCGGCCGATACGGCGCGTGGACGGTAACGATCAGATCTACAAATCGCAGCGCGAAAAATACAAGGCCATTCTCGACGAGGTGGAGAAGCGCCACCGGAACGGGCAGCCGGTGCTGTTGGGCACGGTGACCGTGGACACCTCCGAGATCCTCAGCCGCATGCTGCGCATGGCCAAGATCCCCCACAACGTGCTGAATGCCAAGAATCACGCGCGCGAGGCCGAGATCGTGTCGCTGGCCGGACAGCCCGGCGCGGTCACCATCGCGACCAACATGGCGGGCCGCGGTACGGACATCAAGCTGGGTGAAGGCGTGGTGTGGGTGCCGGAGACGACGATCCGGTCGCAGATCACGCTGGAAAACCGTTATGACAACGGGAACAAGACCTTACGCAAGCTGCTGGAGGAGAAGCCGTGCGGACTGCATGTGATCGGATCCGAACGTCACGAGTCGCGCCGTATCGACCGGCAGTTGCGTGGCCGGTGTGCGCGTCAGGGTGACCCGGGCTCCTCCCAGTTTTACATTTCGCTGGAGGACAACTTGATGCGCCTGTTCGGGTCCGACCGCATTTCGGGTATCATGACCCGCCTCGGCATGCAGGAGGGCGAGGCGCTGGAGCACAAATGGCTTAACCGTTCCGTGGAAACCGCGCAGCGCCGCGTGGAGCAGCAGAACTTCGCCATCCGCAAGCGCACGCTCGAATACGATGATGTGATGAACAAGCAGCGTTCGGTCGTGTACGACCTGCGCGGGGACGTGCTGACCGCTGAAACGGCGCACAACCATATTTTGGATGTGTTCAACGACCTGATCCTGACGCAGAGCGAGAGGTACCTTTCCTCGGCCAAAGACGCGATGCCGCAGGAACTGGTGAGGTGGGTGACGGACATCTTCCCGGTCGCGGTGCGGGAGGAAGAGATCGCGGCGTTCCGGGGCGAGCCCGAAAAAGCCGGAGAATTGCTGTACACGCGGGTCGCGGAGGCGTATGAACTGAAATGTTCCATGGAGGATCCCGCTGTGCTGCCGATCATGGAACGCTCGGTTTTTCTGAGTTGTATCGACCAGCAGTGGCAGAGTTACCTGCGCGCCATGGACGAGTTGCGGCATGGCGTCAACCTGCGCGCGTACGGTCAGCGCGATCCGCTGGTGGAGTATAAGCGCGAAGCGTTCACGATGTTTGAGGAACTGATGACCAACATCAAAACCGATGTGGCCACCTCGGTGTTCCGCGCGACGACGATGCAGAATTTCCAGCGCATGATGGCGGGTCCGGGCGGCCGGGTCCAGATGGTGCACAACGATATCAACATACTGGCGGGCGGCGAGACCCCGCAGCCTGCGGCCGGACAGGCAGGAAGGGGTCTGACGGCGGCGGATGTGCCGCAGGCCGCTGTGGCCGGATTCGACGCGATCCTGGACGCCATGGATCGCACGGGGCAGAGTGCGCCGCATGCGACGACGGGTCCCCTGATCGCGAAGCCCTCGGTGGGGCGTAACGATCCCTGTCCGTGCGGCAGTGGCAAAAAATATAAGAAATGCTGCGGCTAGGAGGTGTAATCTGACTGTTGCGCAGTCAGGTTACAGGTTAGCCCGCCGCGCGCCGGAGCCGCGAGAAAGCTTTGGGATACATTTTTATGACAGGATTTTCAGGATTAAAAAAATCATGTTAATCCTGTAATCCTGTCAATTTACCCTAAAAAGAGCAGTTGAACCTTCAACATCTTTGGTTTCATGGTTTCATGGTTTCAAGGTTTCAAGGTTTCTGGGTTTCAGGGTTTCATCGGGGTCGGGATCGCTATCGGGATCGGGATCGATTGTTTCACCACAGAACACAA
>JAPXSY010000044.1:0-25675 GCA_033812795.1 Kiritimatiellia bacterium | reverse complement strand
GCCATGTGGTGGAGGGGCGCATGACGATGGCGCAGTGGAAGGAGGTCTGCAAAACCGCGCTCCGTCGCTACAAGACGATCTGCCCGAACCTGCGCTACATCGAGGCGCTGAACGAGTTCCACGCGGGCGACTTCGGGAATCTGAACACGGATGCGTATTACGGGTTCTACCGCGCTATGTATCAGGCGGTCAACGAACTGAACGCGGAGATGAAACCCGCGCTGCCGCTGCTGGTGGGCGGGCCCGCCACCACCGGCACTCCGCCGGACCGGCACCTGCGCGAGTTCGTGGCGCTCTATGCGGCGGATCCCGCCCCCGACAAGCGTCTTGATTTCCTCAGCTACCACTATTACGACAACCAAAAATGGAGCGAGGCCGCCGGGTTTGAGAAGCTGATGACGGATCTGCTGGATTCGCACCGCATCGCGAGCGACATCCCGATGTTCTGGGGCGAGATGGGGTTCACGGGGTTACCCCGGAAAGTGCTTCCTGTGGCGCGGGATCTGAACCGGTTGCAGGCCACGTGCGTGACGGCTTTTCAATACTTCTCCCGCAAGAACCGGAAGCTGCATGTGTTGCCGTGGGTGACGTTCCACAGCCCGAACCAGACGGCGCTAACGCAGTTTTTCTACGCATCGGACGGCACGTTGCGCATGGCGCCCTTCGGGATGGCGGTCAAGTGCTGGGGCATGCAGAAGCGGAACGAGGTCCAGACCGAATCCACGGGATTACGGGAGGACGGGGGCGGTCTCGGCGCGATGGGTGCCGCGGACGAGGGCGGCGTGTCGGTTCTTTTCTGGAATCACCAGCTGATGCCGTGCGAGGTGGAGCTGAAGGTGGCCGGGCTGGAGGCGAAACTGGCTGCGGGGTGGCGCGCGCGGCGTTATCTGTCAGACTCCCGCCACAGCAACGCGTACGCGGATCTGTCGAAACCCGCGCACCTTGAATCGGTGGAGGAAGCGGACGGCCGGGGGGCTGAGGTGACGCGGCGGTTCCTGTTGGAGCCGTATGCGGTTTCGCTGCTGCTGGTCGAGCCGATTTCAAAATAGACGGGGTTCCTCCTTCTTGGGCCACACCAGTCTGTGCGCAAAAAGGACGTTCTTTTTTGCGCAACCGTGTGTATTCAAATGACCGCGATTCGTGTACAGTGTTGGCAACAGGAATCCGGATTCATTGTCGGCGAGGTAAAAAGGGGGCGGATATGTTGAAAAGGGTATGCGGAATGATGGCCGTGTTGACGGCGGGCACGGTCTGTGCCGGGCCTGCGGGCTTCTGGCGGTTCGAGGAGGGGAAGTCCGGTGAGACAGCGGGTTCGGTGGCGTCGGCGGCGAACGCGCAGGTGTTAGCGGGGAAGGCGGGGGTTTTCGAAAAGGGGACGCCGCCGGTTTTTGATGCGGAAGTGCCGCATAAGGTGCTTTGGGACGGGGCAACGGCTACATTGGCCGCGCCGACCAACGGAGTGTCCCTGCGGTTCCGCGCGGGGGAGGTGACGGGAAACGGTTCGCCGGTTGGCGGGGAAGTCGTGGTATCCGGCAAAGAGGCGGCGGTGAAGTCCGCCAGTTTCACGATGGAGGCTTTCGTAAAGGTGGCCCGGCTGACCACGCGCCACGCGCTGGTCGTGAGCAAGCGGCGTAACGGGCAGACGGGCGCGAGTTGGGCGCTCTCGGTCACGCCCGGCGGCACGTTGAGTGCGCGCTTCGACACGCAGCCGGGTGCCGGGAGCGGAAACGGCTTCAACCAGTGCTTCGGCGTCTCGAGTTCGTTGAACGACGGGCAGTGGCACCATGTGGCGTTGACCTTCGAGGAGGCATCGCGGAAGGTCGGTTTATATGTGGACTATCAGCTGTGCGGCAAAGGCATCACGAAGGGAACGCTGGTGTACGACGACAGCGATCTGGTGATCGGCCGCGGGCTGGACGGGTGGCTGGACGAAGTGAGGTTGTCGCCCGAAGCGCTGCACCCTGAACAGTTCCTGCGGCCCGAGCGCTTTTTCTCGGAGATGAAGCTACGGGTCGCCTACGTCCCGCTGCTGGATCAGACGCACTCGCGCGTACAGTCGGCGCTAAAGCCCGACTTGAAGAAACTCGGCACGCTGATCCCCAAGAGCGTTCCGGAGATCGAGACGACGATGTGGTCGCTGGGCTGCGAGACGCTGGACCGGAATTTGGCGGACTGGGACGCCTACCGCGAGTATCTGGTGCCGTTGGGCATCAAGCGCATCCGGCTGCAGGGCGGATGGAACCGGACCGAAAAAGTGAAGGGCGTCTATAATTTCGCATGGCTCGACCACATTGTGGATGATGCGATCAGCCTGGGGCTGGAGGTATGCCTGGAGACCTCCTACAACAACCGGCTCTACGAGCCCAACGGCGCGACGGGGCCGGGCGGGCATCTGCCTTCCGGCGAGGAGACGCTGGCGGCGTGGGACAAATGGGTCGAGGCCATGGCGCGCCGTTATTCGGCCAAGGGCGTGAACGAGTGGATGATGTATAACGAGCCGAATCTGAAACGGGATTTCAACACGCCGGAGCGGATCGTCGAGAACAACATCCGTACGGCTGAGATCATCAAGCGGATCAATCCGAAGGCCAAGGTGGGCGCCTTCGTGCTGGCCGGGCTGGGTGTGGAGTCGATGGAAACGATGCTGACGATGATCAAGGAGCGCGGCAAGTTGGATCTGTTCCATTGGGCCGTCTATCACGGGTACAGCGGCAACCCGGACCGCTTGTGCGAACGGATGGGGCAGTTCAACGCGATGCTGAAGTGCGTCGCGCCGTCGATCAGGCCGTGGCAAGGCGAGGCGGGCTGCGCCTCGGAGGAGGTGCAGTACGCGCTTTCCGGCATTGACTGGACCGAGTATTCCCACGCCAAGTGGAACGCGCGGCGGATGCTGTGCGATGTCGGGTGCGGCATCGAGTCGTCCGTGTTCACCATCTCGGACCTCTCCTACCACAAGGATTTCATCTCACGGTACGGACTGCTCAAGACAAACCCTGACAACTCTCTCATCAAGGTGAAGTCGGCCTACTACACGGTGCAGAACGTGGTCACGCTCTTCAACGATGCGCTGACGCTCACGCCGGAACGTGAGGTGACGGTGACGGGCACGGAGCGGCGGATCTCGAAATTCGCGTTCCGCGATAAGAAGAGCGGTCTGGACGTGATCGCGCTTTGGGACGGCACCGAGATTCCCGGCAACGGCTCAGAGATCCTTCCCGTCCAAGTCGCGGTCAAGGGCGGTCACTTCAAGGATCCGGTGTGGGTGGACCTGATCACAGGCGTGGTGTATGCGATCGTGCCGGAACAGATGAAGGCGGAGGGTGGCACGGTGACGTTCACGAACATTCCCCTGTACGACGGGCCAGCGGCGATTCTGGACCGGAGTCTGGTGAACTATGAGCCGGTGAAGGTCGTGCGGAAGAAAAAAGCGAAAGCCGTAAAGAGCGCCAAGCCGGCGCAGGGGCAGAAGCCGGCCAAGGCCGGCGCCTCGCCTGTGGTGGCGCATCTGCTTCCGGGAACGCAGCAGCCCGCGCCCGCGGTACTGATCCTCGGCATGAAGGACGCGGATGCGGGTGAGCTGATCACGTGGCTGAACGGGCAGGACGTCCACGCCTTTGTGCTGGCGAAGGACGAAAAACCGGTGGAGGGGAGTGCCGAGAAGGTGAAGGGCGCGCTGGCGGCGATCCGCGGCCGCGCGGCGGAGTGGCAGGTGAAGACCGACGCCGTGGGTGTGATGGGGCAGGGAGCAACCGGTGCGGCTGCGGCCACCGTAGCGGGGGGCCATGATGCGGATTTTGTGATTCTCATCGACGGGGCGGATGCGCAGGCTTCGAAAATGGCTGTCGGGGCGAAACGCGTGCCGCTTTTTGTCGGCAAGAAAGATGCGTGGCAGACACCGCTCGCAGCGTGGCTGGAGAAGTTTAAAGGCAAAGTTTTCTGAGCCGATTGCCGGACTTGCGGAGAGGGGGTCAAACCGTTATACTTTTCTGTCATGATACAGATCAGTCGGTTTGCATTAAGCCAAGGGGTCGTTTTTCTTCAAAGCAAGGTTGATGAGCCATGATTAAAGGTTTCCAAGAGGTGTCTGCGCAACGGCGTAAAATCGACGGTTGGTTGTCGTTCGGCTTCGGGTTGCTGGCGGCGGGCGTTTACGGGTTGACCGTGTCGCGCGGAGTGTACCCCGGAGAGTCCGCGCGCCTGATGGCGATATGCAGCGGGATCGAGACGGCGGAGCTGCCCTTGCATCCGGTTTGGGGAACGCTGGCCGGGGCAGTCAGCCGATTGTCTTTTTTCACGCTGCCGGTGCGGATGAATCTGCTCAGCGTTGTGTGCGGGGTCATCGCCGTGATGCTGCTCTACCGGGTCATGGCGTTTCTGATCCGAAACACCCTGTACGAGGAGTACTCGATCGAATACGCCCCGCGGGTCGCCACGTTGGCCGCATCGGTCACGGTTCTGGCCTTTCTCTTCTCGGTGCCGATGTGGAAAGCCTCGACGCGCCTGCATTACCAGTCTTTTGACATCCTGCTCGCGCTTGTTTCCGCGTATCTGCTCGTGTGCTATGCGAACTCGGGATGGCGGTTGTTTTTGGTGGTGTTCGCGGTGCTGCAGGGGATCGGGGTCGTGGAGTCGGTGCTCTTCATTCCGCTCGCTCCGGTGTTTCTGGTATTCCTGATTTATGTGCTGTGGAAACGTGAGGCGTTGACGCTCACGCGGGTCGCGTGGATCGGCGTGCTGGCGGTGGCGGGTCTCTCCCTCTACTATGTTGCGGCCCGGCGGTTTTTGGATGCGCAAGGCAGTGCGCTGGGGTTCTCCAGTGTCATGGATGTGCTGGTGCAGGTCTGGAAAAATCAGATCCGCCAGCTTCGTTCCGGGTTGCCGCGCGTGGGATGGCTGGTGCTGATCCTCATGAGCGTGGTGCCGTGGGTGGCCAGCGGGCTGACGGCCTTCCGCGCGCTCAACAATGAGCGTTCCTGGAGCCAGTATATCCTGCACATCACGTTGAGTGTGCTGGTGGTGCTGGGTCTGGCCAATGCCGAGATTTCGCCGTGGGAGATCATCAAGCCGACCGGACGCCTCCCGGTTTGCTCTTACCTGATGCTGTCCATGACGGCCGGGTATCTGGTGGCCTACTGGTATCTGCTTCTGGTTGTGAAACGTCCGCGTCAGGGGCATGAGGTGAAGGCGATCACCCAGCAGACCGGGGATTGGCTCGGGCTGATCTTCACCTACCCGCTCGCGCTGTTTGTGGTGCTGGCGGCGCTGATCAACGCCTTCGAGTGCGGCGGCCAGAGCGGCGCGTTCGCTGACCGCTGTGCGCGGGAGGTCCTTGACCGGCTCGACGGGCGCACCTGGTTCGTGACAGATGGCACGCTGGATCCGCATCTGCAGATTCTGGCGCGCGAACGCGGGCAGGAGCTGAATCTGCTTTGTCTGCAGAAAGACATGAGCCCCCATTATCTCCAGTTCCTCGCCAAGATGGTCGAAGAGAAACAGATGTTCGAGCCGACCGAACGGCAGCGGATGAAGAACACGTTGGAGCTTGGCGTGCTGCCGTTCATTCAGGACTGGTTCGCGATGGACCGCGAGATTGAGAAGAAGGTGGCGGTTTTCGGCGTGCCGGATTTCTGGTACACCGCCGGGATCACCCCGGTGCCGGAGTTTTTCTTTTTCAGTGGATGCCGTGACATCCGGACTCTCCAAGACCGGCCGTTGCTGGAGGAGTACAAGGCGTTCTGGAAGGAGATGGACGTCCCGCTGGCCCGCGACAAAAAGGGGAGCGACGACCCGACGGTGCGCTTGCGCGCTCACCTGCGGCGGCATATGGGTTTTGTGGCGAACAACCTCGGTGTGCTGCTTGAGGATCTCGGGAAGGATGCGGAGGCCTTTGCCGTTTACACGATCGTCCATGACCAGATCGATCCCGACAACGTGTCGGCCATGTTCAACCGCTTTGAGATGGCGCGCCGGGGGGTCAGCGCGGCCAATCCGTTCAAAGAGTCCATCGAGCGCGAACTCAAGGATTTCATCGGCAATCTCAAACAGAAATATCCGCTGTGGTCCCTGTCGCGTTATTACGGGTATGTGCGGTCGCCGGAGATCTTCGCGCGCCTCGGATGGGGTTGGGCGCTGTCCGGCCAGACCGGAGCCGCATTGGCGGGGGTGACGCGCGCCATCAATCTGTTGCCCACGGATCAGCGCGTCAACGCCATGCAGGCCATGGCGGCGGTGTACGCGCTGTCGGAGGATCGCAACAAAACCGAGGCGGTGTATCAGGACATCATCCGCAGCGACCCGAAAAACCGCGCCGCCATGCTCGGGCTTGCGCGTCTTGCGGTGCGGGATAGCGCGTTGGATAAAGCTAAACAGTGGTTGGAAAAGGCGGCTCAATCGGATGACCGGAAAGGCTCGCTGGGTGTCGAGTGGGCGGTCATTCATCTGATGAACAACGATATCGGCCGGGCGCGGCTCGCGTTGCAGGAACTCACGGACCTCCAGCCCAAGAACCTGCAGGCGTGGGCGATGTTGGCCATGGTTCAGTTGCAGCAGAAAGAGGATGCGGATGTGGAGAAGGTGATTCTCCCGAAGATGGAGTCGATCGCCGGAACCCCGGACGATTATTTCATTCAGATCACGCGCGCGCAGGTCGCGATGCGCAAGGGCAAGAATTTCCAGCGCGTGGCCCGCGAAGGATTCATCCGGGCCTCCATGCTGCGGCCGGATATCCCCGGCGTCAAGGATATGATTCTGCAACTGGATATCGCGATGAACGATCAGGAGGCGGCGGAACTGCATGCCCGTCAGGTGTTGCGCGTCAACCGCAAACACGCGCTCGCGAATTATGTGATGGGATCGCTGCGTCTGCAAGAGGGAGCGTACGGCGAGGCGGAGGATTTTCTGCGCCGCAGTGTGGAAGCCAAGCCGAGTGCCGCGGCGCTGAACGATCTGGCAGAGGTGCTGCGCCGGATCCGTCGGTTTGACGACGCCGAGGCGCAGATCCGGGCCGCCATCAAGATGAACGCCGAGCTGTACGTGGCGTGGGAGACGCTGGGAGCGATTCTGCTGGATGCAGGCAAGGATCTCGATGAGGCGGAACGCGCGGTCAACCAGGCGATCAGCCTGTACGCGGATGACCTCCGCGTCAAAATCACGCTGGCCCGCATCCTGCTCAAGAAGGGGGAGATCGAACGGGCGCGCGAAACGATCCGGCTACTCCGGAACCGGCAGGGCGAACTCTCCCGGTTCGATCAGGAGGTGTTGGCCCGTCTCGTGGAAGAGGCCTCCGGACGCAAAGCCCGGTAGGCTGATGCGTCCGCTTTTTCGGGAACGGTGAGGGTAAAAGCGCTCACCGTTCAGGTGAGGCCTGCGGATAAGGCAGAACCGGCGTCTGGATTTTCGCCAGCTGCGCGTAGATCACCGCTCCAGCGAAGAAGGCCAGAATCAGGCTCAGCGGCAACGGTTTGCCGAGGGGCAGACCCCAGGCGACAAGCTGCGGTTGCGCGCCGATTACGAAGCCGACCAGCCAAGCGATCCAGCCTGCCGGGTTGAAGCCCGCGCGCGGCCCGCTCCAGCGGCCCTTGTTGATGAAGTACTCGGCGACCATCGCGCCGCAGATCGGTCCGAAGGAAGCGCCGAAGAAACCGAAGATCACCGGCAGCTTGAGCGCCACGCCGGTCATCGCCAGAATCTCGGCGATCACGCATCCGATGCCGCAGGAGATCCAGGGGTTGATCTTGGGCAGCGTGGTCTTGATGGAGTTGGCCGCGATCAGCGCGGAGAAACAGCAGCTCGGGAAGGCGCAGATGGCCAGCAGGAAGGCCAACACACCGCCCGCCTTATCGCCGAACAGGTTGGCCAGAAGCGCCACCGGATCCAGCACCACCTTGCCCTGCGCCATCAGCTCTTTGCCAGCCGCCGTGCCGTAGAAACCGGCGACGATCAGAGCCGCGACGCCAGCGGTCAGGACGATCGCTCCGAGGATGCCGACCAGACCGCCCATCACCACGTCTTTTTTGTTGCGCGCGTTGGTTCCGAAGTCCACGCCCGCCGCGCCGGCGGTGGCGGTAAAGCCGACGATGTGCGTGATCAACGCAAAGATGATCGCCGTGCCGCCCAACGCCGGCAGCGCATCCGGATTCCCTGCCTTGGCCGCTGCCACGAATGCAGCCGCATCAAACGAACCGAGTCCGCCGATGGTTTTGGCCAGTGCCGCGAGCAGGACCAAGGCCGGCACGATCGGCAGCCAGGTGGAGATCATCGCCACATACTTGATGCCTTTGAGCGCCATCACGACGCTGGCCACGCCCCATACGATCATGATCGCGTAGAGCCACGGCGATCCGGGCGGCAGTTTCAGGAAAAGGTTCAGCGCGTAGGCCGCTCCCGCGATATTGACCGCCACCCAACCGAACTGCAACAGTCCCATCAAGAAGCCGGGCAGGAAAAAACCGCCCTTCGCGCCAAAGGTCGAGGAGCCGACGATGTAGAGCGGCAGGCCGGTCTTCTGGCCCAGACAGCCGAAGACGTGGTAAAAGAGCAGGTAGCAGATCGCGCCGCCCGCTATGATGCCGAGCAGGGCCACCGGCCAGCCCGCCGCGAAAATACCGCCCGCATTCCCGCCCAGAAGCGAGGCGGTTCCGGACCAGAAGACGAACCACAGGAAGACACCCGCGTAAGACGGGGCGATGTTCTTGTACCACGGCGCACGGTTGGCGGCCGGATTGGGTTGCGCGCACTCCAGATAGGCGGGCACACGGCTCTTCTCGTTCATACAAGGCTCCTTTTTATGGTGGTGTCGGGTTTCTGCGGCGATCCTGCGCCGCATGCCCCCGTTTCCGGCGAACGATGACGCCATAGCGTAGGCAATGTGTCAAAGCGGGTCAAGTGCGATTCCGATCCCGATAGCGATAGCGATACCGATGGCGATACTGATGGTGCCGCAAGGAAACCATAGCCACTTTTTGTGGCCACACAGTGGTCACAAAGACGAGGTTAAAACCTTGCGCCATGCAGCCGTGCCCCGCCCGTTTTTACATTCATCATTGCGACTACTGGGTGGTCGCGATAAGCCTGTCACTAACCGATTACCGTTGCGGGGCGCGCCTGACTCTAGTACCATGACGATCATTGATGACAGTCGGCTGAGAAAACGGGAGAAACGTGCGCGGCTTCAGGAACCCTTACATGCGGGTGATGGCGGCGGTGGGTCTCTGGCTCGACCGCCAACCGCTATTGGCTGCTACGGTGTGTCTGCTGGCCGGGATCATGTGCGGTTACCGGGTGGTTGGCGTGTGGTGGGCCGTCATCGTTGCTGCCGCGCTGCTGTGCGCGTATATGGCGGTCTTTACGCGTACCCCGCTACGGAGCATCTTTGTCGCGCTCTGCTTTCTGCTGGTCGGTTGGGCGCTGGCGGCGCGTGACCGCGCCGGTCGCGATGACGAGACGCGCCGCTTCCGTGCGCTCAGCCAGCCGCAGACTTACGTCTGTCGCGTGGGTCCGGAGGTAACTGTCCAGCCGCTGCGCGGACGCGCGGCCAAGCACACCTTCCGAGCCGAAAGGTTGCGAACCGAGGACGGTGCCTTTGCCTGCCGTCACCTGCCGGTGGAGGTCACTTGGTTCGGCGCGGCAGAAGGGGCAGCCGGCGCGACGCCGCAGCCCGGCGAGATCTGGCGCATACGCGGTTCGGGGCGCGTGCGCAAGAAGCGCAACGGTTTGCTGCAATTGACCCTCAACACTGGCGAGGGGCGCGCCTCCCGGCTGGCGGCGATCAGTCCGTCGGCTTGGCGTGCGCGTGTCGCGAACGCCCGGCGCACCGCATCCCGGCGCGTGGTGATCGGCATCGAGACGTGGGGCGATATCCCGGCGCTCAATCAGGCGATGCTGCTGGGCAACCGCCATGTGATGCCGCCTGCGCTACGTCGCGTCTTTGTGGATTCCGGCACGATTCACGTCTACTCGATCTCCGGTCTGCATATCGTTTTGGTGGCGGCCGTGTTGAGTCTCGCGGTCGCCGCTTGCGGCATTCCGCGCACCTATTGGGTTTTGGCGAGCGGTCCGCTTTTAATCTTCTACACGGCGCTCACCGGTGCACGGCCGCCCGCGGTGCGCGCCTGCCTCATGGCGTTGCTCTATCTGGCCGCGCCGCTGATCGGGCGTCGGCCGAACGCTCTGATGGCCCTGGCAGGCACCGCGTTGATAGTGCATGCCATGCAGCCTTGGCTGATCTTTGATATCGGCTGTGTGCTCTCGTTTACCGTGATGGGCGGGCTGGTGGCCTTTTGCCGACCCTTCTGTCAGGCGGGGCAACGGTTGTTCCGCGTTGCGCGTCTGACCGAGCGCGCGAATCTGGCGCGAGCCGCTGGCGCAAAGATGCGCGCGCGCCGTCTGAACATGCTGGCGCGTGCGATCACATGGGTGTCCGATTCGTTTGCCGTGTCGCTGGCGGCCTGGGCGGCGTCGCTCCCCTTGACCGCCCACTATTTCGGACGTTTCACGCCGGGCGGGCTCTTCGCGAATCTGGCGGTGGGGCCGTGTTCGTTTTTCATCGTGGTCGCGAGCTGTCTCGGAGTGATGACGAGTACGGTGAGCGAGTGGGTGGCCGGTTGCTTCAATAACGCCGCCGGTTTTTTCACATGTGTGATGGTTAAGGCCGCCCAGATTACGGTGGCGTTCCCTGGGGCGAACCTGCGCATCAAGCCTTGGCCGCTTTGGCGGGTTTGGCTCTGGTTCGGCGTGTTGCTGGTGCTGGCGGCCTGGCTGAACACGCGCAGGCGTCGTCCGGATGGGTTGGCATGGCTGACGGACACACAGTGGTGATGGAGAGGTGTGACATGCGGCGAGAGATTCACATTGCGGGTATCGGCGGCGTCGGGATGAGCGCGTTGGCGCAGGCGTTGCTGGATCAAGGCGAAAGGGTCAGCGGTTCGGATCGCCTGCTGGATGCGGGGGACGAGACCGGGGTGCTGACTTGCCTCGCGGCGCAGGGTGTGCGGCTCTGCCGGCAGGACGGAACAGGCATCACGCCGCAAACCGAGCGGTTGGTGATCAGCAGCGCGATCGAGTCGGACAACCCGGAGGTTCTGCGCGCGCAGGCATTGGAGGTCCCGGTCGTACACCGCGCGGCCGAACTGGCGCGGCTGACTGAGGGGCGACGCCTGATCGCCGTGACCGGCACCAGCGGCAAAAGCACGGTGACGGCGATGCTGGGCTGTCTGCTGGAGGGCGCGGGGTTCGATCCGCTGGTGGTCAACGGCGCGGCGGTGGCAGGCTGGAGCGCGGAGGGTACGCGTATCGGATCGGTCAGAAAAGGCGCGGGCGAGTGGGCGGTGATCGAAGCGGACGAATCGGACCGCTCGCTGATGGTCTTCAGCCCTGAGCACGCGATCATCACCAACGCTTCGGCGGACCACTTCGGGCTGGATGAAACGCTGGCGCTTTTCGCCTCCTTCCGCGCGCGGGTGCCGGGTGCGGTGATCGACGGACGCGGCGACGGCGGCGGACCGGCAGAGGCGCGCACAGAAGGGTGGGGCGGTTCGTTCCGATTTGAAGAGGTTACGTATCATGTGCCGATGCCCGGTCTGCACAACGTCCACAATGCGTGGCACGCGGTGCGCATGGCACGCGCACTGGGGGCGGCACCCGAGCGGCTGGCTGCCGCGCTGGCGGCGTTCGGCGGTGTGGAGCGTCGTTTGCAGCGTGTGGGTCGTTGCGGCGCGGCGACGGTGGTCGATGACTACGCGCACAATCCCGAAAAACTCGCGGCGGCGTGGACCACCCTCGCGACGGCATTTCCGGCTGGCGTGTGCGCCGTCTGGCGGCCGCACGGCTACGCGCCGCTGCGCAAGATGATGACCGGGCTGGCGACTGCTTTCGCGCGGGTTTGCCGGCCTCAGGACACCCTCCTGCTGCCGCCGGTCTACGATGCGGGCGGTACGGCCGACCGGACGATCGGCAGCGACGTTTTGGCTTCCCTGCTTCGTGAAAAAGGTGTTACAGTTCTCCCGGTTCAAACCTTGGAGGACGCTGAGGTCCGGATGCGGGAGAAGGCGGTTCCCGGCGGGGTGTTGGTGACATTCGGCGCACGGGATCCCGGGTTGCCCAAGTTGGCCGCCAGACTGGCGGGACAGGAAAAAGGCGGAAAAGGAGGGTGCGCATGAAAAGAAGGATCGGCATGACGCTGGTGTGTCTGATCGCGGCGTGCGGACAGGCGCAGTCTTGGTTGCAGAAAAAAGAGCAGGGTGCGGAAAAGACCAAGGGGTGGCTGGACAATTTCGAACAGGCCCAAAAGGAGGCGGAGGCCTTCAAGCAACCGATCTTCGCGTTTTTCACGGGAAGCGACTGGTGCGGATGGTGTGTGCGTCTCAAGAGAGAAGCGCTCGACACCAAGACGTTTGAGAAGTTTGCCGCCGACAATCTGATCCTGTTTGAGGCAGACTTCCCGCAGGCGAAGAAAATATCCGACAAGGTCAAAAAGCAGAACAGCGGGCTGGCGTCCAAGTACGGCGTACGCGGTTACCCCACGGTGTTTCTGCTCAATGCCGAAGGCAAGCAGCTCGGCCGGACCGGATACAAGGAGGGCGGTGCCGAGGCTTACGTCAAGCATCTCAAGGAGCTGCTCGAAGCAGCAGGCATCAAGACCGTGGACAAACCCGAAGCGGCCAAGCCGCTTTCGGCGTACGAGAAGATGAAGGCTGAGAAGGCCGCCAAAGCGGCGCAGGGCGCCGAGAAAAAATAGGCGGGGGAGCGTAAGCGTTTATGGAGTTTTCATACCCGTCGGGCAGGACGTTGCTGGGAGAGACTCAGGCGGTACGGCAGGCGGTTGAGCGGTTTCATGCCCAGCCCGTGGATCAGGTGATGCTGTGCGAAGGCGATGCCGGCTACTCGCCGCGCCGCACAACGCTTGGCGGCAAACGATCGGTGACCGGCCCCGGCACCTTTGCCGGCCGTGCCCGGCGCACGTTGACCTTCGGACCCTCGAACAACGCCGGCTGGTGGATCGACCGCACCGATCTCGACGAGCAGCTCATGACGCTGGTCTCGATCCGCAACGTGTGGACCTCCGCGCGCAACATCGTGTTGCGTAGCGGCAATCCGCACAACTACCTGCGTATGGTCGAACACATCATCGCCCTGCGTTTGGGCATGGGCGTGGACGATGTGGTGATCAGCACCAACTCCGGCGACCCGCCGCTCTTTGACCGCAGCAGCGTTGATTTGGTCGAGGCGGTCGAGCAGTGCGGGATTATCGAGCGCGACGAGCCCGCGCAGTACGTGACCGTCAAAGAGCCGGTCACCTTCGGCGGCAATCGCGGTGACTTCCTGACCTTCCTGCCGCCCGAGAACGGCGAGAAGAAGTTGCGACTGGATGTGGCGATCGACTTCAACTCGATCATCGGTCAGCAGCGTATTGTCTTTGACGTCACGCCGGACAGTTTCCGTCACGGCGCATTCGCGCGCACCAACGCTTCGCACGGCCAGATGCTGATGGTCTGCCTGTTCGGTTTCCTCTTTGCGGACACGCGCAATCTCGGCTACACGACGGACAACATCCTGATCCACGGCAAGCATAAATATTACGGTGAGCCGCGTTTTGTGCAGGAGGACAGCGGCAAGGCACTCGAGCCGGTCTGGCACCGTGCCACGCTTGATCTGCTGGCCGCGATCGCGCTGATCGATATCGGACGCTTTGTCGGACGCGTGGTCTCCTACCGTGCCGGACACACGCTTGATGCGCGCGCGGTGGGCCTGCTCTACAAACATGGACTGCTGACCACGCTGGCATAGGCGGCTACAGGTTTCGGGTGGCGCCGGAAATCCGTGCCCGTTCACAGCGGAGCGGTACACGTTCATGCACACGACTACTTGGAGGCCACCCGGTCAGCGCGGATGCAGAATTCGACCGCTTCTTGGGTTTCATGGTTTCATCCAAATCGGGATCGGGGTCGGTATCGGGATCGGGATCGATTATTTCACCACGGGACACTTTCTTGGGTTTCATGGTTTCATGGTTTCAAGGTTTCATGGTTTCATCCAAATCGGGATCGGGGTCGGTATCGGTATCGGGATCGATTGTTTAACCACGAACACACGGGATGGCACTGCTCGGGTTTTTATCCACAGATTTACACAGATTACGCAGGTTTTTTGGGGCATCGCTCGGTTTTTGGGAACGCCAGGGGGAATTCCTGATTTTCATGAAGTTTCATGTTTTTCATGGTTTCATCCAAATCGGGGTCGCTATCGCTATCGCTATCGGGGTCGATTGTTTAACCACGGGACACTTTCTTGGGTTTCATGGTTTCAGGTTTCAAGGTTTCATGGTTTCATCCAAATCGGGATCGGGGTCGGTATCGGTATCGGGATCGATTATTTCACCACGGGACGCTTTCTTGGGTTTCGGGGTTTCAAGGTTTCATGGTTTCATCCAAATCGGGGTCGCTATCGCTATCGGTATCGGGATCGCTATCGGGATCGCTATCGGGATCGATTTTCCTGATACGTGGTCCTGATAGAAAGAAATGACCGGTACGACAATCACCCCGGATATCTGCCTGTCAGCCGGTCTGTGCAGATCAATGCCTGTGCAAAGCGCGTGGCCGCTTTCAAAACTTCAGGTGTTGCGCTGGCCGGTCGCGCGGGCATGCGTCATTCGCGTGTTTCGCGTTTCAGCCGTTCGACGTGTTCCATGCGCCGGGCGAGGGTTTCCTCATATCCCTGCGCGGCAGGACGGTAATAGCGCTTGTCCTTCGGCAGATACAGTTGATCCACGGTATGCTGGGCATAATCGTGCGGATACTTGTAAGCCGTGTCGAGTCCCTCCCGCCCCACGGCACGGACATGCACGTTCTTGAGGTGCTCCGGCACCGCCAAGACACGGCCGGAGCGCACGTCCGCCAGAGCCTCTTCCACGGCGAGGTACGACGCATTGCTCTTGGGCGCGGTCGCCAGATAGGTGGTGGCCTGCGCGAGGGAGATACGGGCCTCCGGCATACCGATGAACTCTACGGCATGCATGGCCGCGACCGCCACCGTGAGTCCGCGCGGGTCGGCATTGCCGATGTCTTCGGAGGCGAGGATGATCAGACGGCGCGCGATGAACCGCGGGTCTTCGCCGGCCTCCAGCATTTTGGCGAGCCAGTAGATCGCGGCGTGGGGATCGGAACCGCGCACCGATTTGATGAAGGCCGAAATGGTGTCGTAGTGGCCGTCCTCATCTTTATCATAGACGACCATCTTGCGCTGTACCGAGTCCTCGATCACGGCGTGGGTGATGCGGATCACCCCGTCCGGATCGGGCGGCGTGGAGCGGACCGCGATCTCAAGTGCATTCAGCGCGCGCCGCGCGTCTCCATCGCACATGGTGGCGAGAAACTGTGTGGCCTCGGGCGTGAGTTCGGCCGGAAGATGACCCAATCCGCGCGAGGAGTCGGCCAGCGCGCGCTGCACCAGACAGGTGATGGCTTCCTCGCTCAGCGGTCGCAATTCGAACACCAGGGAGCGTGAGGTGAGCGGACTGTTGACGAAGATATTCGGGTTGTGGGTGGTGGCACCGATGAGGGTTACCGTGCCGTTCTCAACATACGGCAGCAGCACATCCTGCTGCGATTTGCTGAACCGGTGGATCTCGTCGATGAACAGGATGGTGCCGGGGTCGTTCCGGTAGAGGCGGGCGGTCTCACAGAGAGAGCGTAACGTGGCGACATTAGACAGAACCCCGCTGGTCCGCTCAAACCGTCTGCGGGTGATGCGGGAGATGACTTCGGCCAGGGTGGTTTTGCCGCATCCGGGCGGCCCGTAGAAAATCAGGTTGGTCAGGCGGTCCGCCTCAATCACGCGGCGCAACAGTTTTCCCGGGCCGAGAATATGCTCCTGCCCCACCACGTCTTCAAGCGTTTCGGGCCGCATGCGTGCGGCCAACGGGGGGCGGAGGCCCTCTGCGGCGTGTCCCGTCGGGAACTCCGGCGATGACGCCGATTTGTCGAAAAGATCTTGATCCGTCATGTGCGTGTTCTGCTTGTGGGGGTGGCCGGCTTGCGCGCCGGATTCAGGGAAGGGGATCGGCAAGATAAAAGATCAGGCTGGTGAAATTGAAGAGCGCGTGCATGGTGATGGGGGTCAGGAGCGAGCCGGTGGCAGCGTAACCCGCAGAAAAAAACATGCCCAGCACCACCAGCGGCAGAAAGGACGCGAGGTGAAGATGCACCGTCGCGAAATAGAGGGAGGAAACCAATGCGGCGCCCACAACCGACCTCCCGCGCAGCAGGCATGGGAAGAGGATGCCCCGGAACAGGGTCTCCTCGGAAAGGGGGGCGAGAAACACGGCCGCCCCCATCATGAAGAGGCGTGCCCCGGGCGCCCGCGAGGCATCGCCAAGCCAGTCAAAGACCTCCTGATGTTGCGGTGCGAAACCCCAAGCCTCCAGACCTGCGGAAATCAGGAACGAGAGCAGGGCCACCGGCGGGATCGCGGCGAGTCCGTAGACCAGCCCTTTCGCCACTGCGGCGGCCGGCCTAACCGGTCCGGCGAGAAACATCCTCCGCAGGCCGCACCTCGCGTGGACGCCACAGAACATCACGACCAGCACACTCGAACAGAGATAAAGCAGGGGACCGAGCACCAGCGCGCGGTCGTCAGGCCGAAACGCGGTCCCTGCCGTCCGAGGCAAGGACGCCAGAGCGAACAGGAACGTGATGATCAGGGTCACTCCGGCGTGAACATCCGAGAGGGGGAGCGAGGCCAGGTGCGCGACGGCGACGGTCCGCGCGCCTGCGGCGCGACGACGTTGCGCGGACCACAACAGCGCGAGCGCTGCGGCAACTCCCGCGACCAGAATCCCCCCGCCCGCGATCTGGCAGACCCAGCGTGCCGTGATGTTATCGGCGTTCGGAACGAACATGCCTCTATTGTGCCCTCTCCCTTGCCTGCGGGCAATCAGAAAGACGGGACGACACGCTTACGGGCACGTTATCGGTGCACGGACGGGGAGGGCGCAGCGCGGGATCAAACGCGTGTTCGGGCCGGAAGGCTTGCCAGACATGCGGGCTGCCGTCCGGAATTTGCGCGCGCACATTACGGTAATCGCTGTCCGTCAGCAACGGGTCCACGCGCGTGGTGCGGAACTGGTGGGGAAGCCCGGAACCGGCGATCAGCCGCAGGCTTCGCAAGAGGTCATCCTGAGCACACGCGGTGCCCGTGAGTCGCGGGTAGTGTTCCCACGGGGCCTTGACATCCATGGCGATGAAATCCACGAGACGCTCGTCGAGCACGCGGCGGAGCATTTCCGGCTGCGAACCGTTGGTGTCCAGTTTGACCGCGAGGCCGAGCGTTTTGAGGCGCAGCAAAAACTCCGGCAGATCCTGCTGGAGGGTCGGCTCGCCTCCGGAGACCACGACTCCGTCCAGACGGGTTCGGTACTCCGTGATCCGGGCGAACACCTGTTCTTCCTCCAGCATCTGTCCGGCTACGGGCAGGAGGGGGATCAGGTGCGCATTATGGCAGAAGGGGCAACGGAAATTACAGCCCTGCGTGAACACCACGGCGGCCACACGGCCCGGATAATCGCAGAGGCTGAGCGGCACAACCCCCGCGATGTTCATCGCGCCGCCGCCTCGCAGACGTGGTAGGTTTTGCGCTGGTGGAACTCGTTCTGCTTGCCCGCGTTCCACTGCTGAATAGGCCGGATGTACCCCACCACACGCGAATAGACTTCCGTGTACTGTCCGCAGTGCGGGCACTCATGCACCTCGCCGGACAGGTAGCCGTGATCCTCGCAGATGCTGAAGGTCGGCGTCAACGTGAAGTACGGCAACCGGTAGTTCCGGCAGACCATGCGCACGAACGCCTTGACTGCCTGCGGGTCGCTGACCGCCTCGCCGATGAAGGCGTGCACGACCGTGCCGCCGGTGTACTTGGTCTGAATCTCATCCTGCAGATCCAGCACACGCAGGATGTCGTCGCTGTAATTGACCGGAAGCTGGGTCGAGTTGGAGTAGAAGGGCTCTCCCTCGCCGCCGGCCGTGATGATCTCGGGGTAGAGTTTCCGGTCGAGCCGGGCGAGACGGTAGGTCGTGCCCTCGGCCGGGGTCGCCTCCAGATTGTAGAGGTTGCCGGTCTCTTCCTGATAGTCGGCCAGCCGCGCGCGCATGAAATCCATCACGGTCAAGGCAAAGGCGCGACCGCGCCCGCTACCGATATCCTCGCCGAAGAGGTTGAGGCACGCCTCGTTCAGGCCCACGAGTCCGATGGTGGAGAAGTGGTTCTGCCAATAGGTGCCGAAACGCTGGTAAACCTGACGCAGATAGAAACGCGTGTACGGGTAGAGGTTCTGCGCGGTGAACTGTTCCAGCACCTTGCGCTTGATTTCCAGACTGTTGCGCGCGATCCCCATAAGGTTGTCCAGGCGGGCGAGGAAATCGTCCTCATCGGTGGCGAGGTAACCGAGCCGCGGCATATTGATCGTAACCACGCCGATTGACCCGGTCTGCGGATTGGCACCGAACAGGCCGCCGCCACGCCGGTTCAACTCGCGCGTGTCGAGGCGCAGACGGCAACACATCGAGCGGGCGTCGTCCGGACTCATGTCGGAATTGACGAAGTTCGCGAAGTACGGGATGCCGTACTTGGCCGTGACCTCCCAGAGCTTCTCCAGACCAGGGCGCTCCCAGTCGAAATCCTGGGTGATGTTGTAGGTCGGGATCGGGAAGGTGAAGACGCGCCCCTTGGCATCGCCCTCGGTCATGACCTCCAGAAACGCGGTGTTGATCATGTCCATCTCGTGCTGGAAATCGGCATAGGTCTCCGGCATCTCCTTGCCGCCGATGACCGCATGCTCGTTCGCCAGCGTCGACGGCGCGATCAGGTCCATCGTCAAGTTCGTGAAGGGCGTCTGGAAGCCGACGCGCGTCGGCACGTTGACATTGAAGATGAACTCCTGCAAGGCTTGCCGGACCTCGGCGGCGTTGAGCCGGTCATACCGCACGAAGGGGGCGAGCAGGGTATCGAAGCTGGAGAAGGCCTGGGCGCCGGCGGCCTCGCCCTGCAGCGTGTAGAAGAAGTTGACGATCTGCCCCAACGCGGTACGGAAATGTTTGGCGGGCAGGCTTTCGGCTTTGCCGGCCACGCCCTTGAAGCCGCTGCGCAGCAAATCCTGCAAATCCCATCCCACGCAGTAGACGCTCAGCAGATTCAGATCGTGGAGATGCAACGCGCCGTTGTCGTGCGCCTCACGGATCTCCGCCGGATAGATTTTGTTGAGCCAGTAGGCTTTGCTGACCTCGCTTGAGATGTAGTTGTTGAGCCCCTGCAGCGAGTAGGCCATGTTGGAGTTCTCGCGCACACGCCAGTCCGCTTTGCCCAGATACCGGTCGATCAGGTCCACGTCCGCTTTGCGGAGCATTTCGCGGATCCGGGCGTGCTGGTCGCGGTAAATGATGTAGGCCTTGGCCGTGCGGCGGTAGGGCGAGGCAAGCAACACCTCTTCAACGATGTCCTGCACGTTTTCGACAGAGAGGTCAAGCGTGTCGGTGAGGGAGTGGATGATCGACATGACCTTGAGGGTCAGTTTGCGCGCCTCGTCCCCGGCGAACTCGCCTGTCGCTTCTCCGGCCCGAAGAATGGCGCCCACAATTTTATTCGAATCGAAGACCTCCGAACGACCGTCACGTTTACGAATCCGGAGAATCAAGTCTGGCTGCTCATACCTGCTCATAAAAACCCTTCCCCCCTGCACCCGTCTCTATCGGACGTGCGGATTCCTCTATAAAAAGAGGACTTAAAAGAATCAAACGAATAACAGGCCGCACTATATATTGATCCGGCAACGAATTCAACCACAAAATGTGGTAGAAAAGACTTTGGTCAAAAGGCCCGGAAGAAGCGGCCCGCATTTTTGGGCCTTAAAACTGTGACATAATGTCATGCGGTCGGCAAAAAGAGTCATGTTGACCCAAACAGGGCCGTGTGTCACGGCATTGTTTTTTTATATAACTCATAGTGTGATAATGTCTTACGTATTACAAAGATCGGTATGAAAAAGTTGGCATGGACAATGCGAAGAGATAGGCGGTTCCGTTGGTTCCGAAAAATAGAGTGTTAAAGGAAAGGAGAAATACCATGAGAGCATATCTGAGTCCTTGGGGCAATCCCTGGCGTGTCTTTGACGAGTTGATGGGTGATTTCCCTTATGACCTCTTCAATTCGGCTTGGCGTGCCCGTGTTGGCGCCAACCCGCGTGTGAACGTGTGGGAGAGCGAAAAAGGTCTGGTGGTCGAAGCGGAGGTTCCCGGCATGGAGCCGGATACGCTGGACGTGGCGGTTGACGCGAACGTGCTGACGCTTAAAGGCAAGCGCGAGTTGCCGGACGGCACGGAGAATGAGTTCCAGCGCAGTTTCAACCTGCCCTTCGAACTGGATGAGAAAGGCATCAAGGCGACCGTGAAAAACGGTGTGCTGACCGTCACCATTCCCCGGAAGGCGGCGGCGGAGAAGCGCAAGATCGCCATTGAGAAACTGTGACCGGGTCGCGAAAGGAAAGGAGGAGAGCATGAGCTTGATGAAACGTGATAGAGTTGAAGCCGAGAAGGCCAACCGTTTGGAGCTGACCCCTGTGAGCCGGATCACCGAAAGCGAAGAGGCGTTCACGCTCACGATGGAGTTGCCCGGCGTGTCGGAAAAACAGGTTGAGTTGACTTTGGAGGACCGTACGCTGACGGTCACGGCCGAAAAAGAGGTGGCTTCCTTCAAGGACTACACCTTGATCCTGAATGAGATTCAGGAGGCGCGGTATCGCGCGGCGTTTGAGCTTCCCGAGCGCGTGGACACGGCGAAGGTGCAGGCATCCTGCAAAAACGGCATGCTGGTGCTGACGCTGCCCAAACGCGAGGAGGTCAAACCGCGACGGATCGCGATCACGGCGGGATAAGGGCACAAGACATATGGCGGCCAGCGCAACGCTGGCCGCTGGCTGGCTGGCGGTGTAAACACCGCGCACAGAACCGACACCGCGCACAGGGCCGAGGGCGGTTCTGTGCGCCCCGTTCACGGGACGTTTCAGCACAGCACTGACGACCACGGGTTGTCATACCGGCGTCGGCTCTGTTATGCTGTGGGCATGACAGTGGAATTCATGAGAATCCATCCCGAAGCCGTGGTGCCGTCGTATGCGCATCCCGGTGATGCGGGCATGGATGTCAGTGCCTGCGAGTCGGCCGTGCTTCAACCCGGGGAGCGCAAACGGATCCGCACCGGTCTTGTGGTGGCGCTGCCGCCGGGAACCGAGGCACAGATGCGCCCGCGCAGCGGTCTGGCGCTCCGGCACGGGGTGACGCTGCTGAACACGCCCGGCACGGTGGACGAGGGGTACCGCGGGGAGATCGGCGTGATCCTGATCAACCACGGCGACACGCCGTTTGAAATTACCGCAGGGATGCGGATCGCGCAGATGGTGATCGCGCCGGTGGCGCGCGCCGAGGTGCGGGAAGTCGCGGAACTCGGCGGGACCGTGCGCGGAACGGCCGGCTTCGGTTCGACAGGCGTGTGACGGCGCGTTCCGCAGGGTTCCCGCCTAGGCGGTCAGGGGGCTCACGCGCCCTGCCGCTTCTCCTGAACGGCAGGCTTGAAGGCCACGGCCATCAGCACCGCCAACACCAGCGCGGAGACCATTGCGATCAGATACGGGGTCGTCCACACATGGGTGCCGTCTGCGGCCACGTTCTTCTTGAGAATCCCGTCAAACACGAAGTTTGAAAGGAAGGTTCCCAAGCTGAACATGATCAGCCCGATGAAGCCCTGCGCTTGACCGCGCAACTCGGCAGGTGCCGCCGCATCCACATACATCTGGCTGCCGACGACGAGCATGCCGAAGATCAGCCCGTGGATCAGAATGCCGGCATAGTCACAGATCTGCAGTCCGTGCGCCGCGCCCAGATAGAACATGCCGTAACGGAAGACCAGCGCCAGCAATCCCAAAACCATAGCCCATTTATAGCCCGCCTTCTTCAGAATAACCGGGATCAGGAGCATGAAGACCAGTTCCAGCACCTGTCCAAGGTTCATGACCCCCGTCAGATATTCGTACCCGCGCTCCTTCAGATAGGTGCTGTTGTAGACGTTGTACCATTGGAACGGCACCATCGCCAGAAGGATGAGCACGGAGAACACCAAAAAGTCGGGGCGCTTGAGCAATACCAGCGCGCGCAGCCCCAGCGTATCGACCAGCGACATCTTCTGCCCCTTGGCCGGCGGTTGGGTCGGCGGCAGGAAAAAGGCCAGCACGCCGCCTAGTGCCGCAGCGATCGCCCCGCCCAAAAAGATGTACGGGGTGCTGTCAAACTGGGCGATGCCGAAAACCTTGGTGCCGATGATGCTGAAAATCGCTGCCGCGACCCAGCCCAGCGTACCGAACACGCGGATCTGCGGGAAGGCTTCGGTTGTGCTGTTTGCCATTGCGATCGTGGCGGTCAGCGACCAGGTCGGCATGTAAAACACCATCACCAGCAGCAACGTCACGAACAACATCCCCGGAGTCTTGATCGTGTAGGCGTAGGCCAGCAGCACAGCCGTCACGAAGTTACAGAGCGCCAGCACCTTCTCGCTGTTCATCAGTCGGTCTGCGAACATGCCGAAGATCGGCGAGGCCAGGGCACCGAAGCCCATGATCATGCCGCAGAGCAACGGCAGGGCACTGCCTTTGGGTGCCATTTCGGTGATATATGGGAACATTGGGATGAACCAGACCGGCAACATCATGAACTGCAGGAACATCATGGCGCTGAGTTTGACGCGCGTGGCCATCGGCATATGATCGGACATAAACGACCCCCTAGATACGCCGCGTGTGCGGCATTGAGTTCAAAACAAGGTTTACGGTGAGAATTATCACAAACCCCGGGCGGTCTTGTCAATACCGACCCTTTTCACTTACCCTAAAAAGAGCAGTTGAACCTTCAACTCTCTTTGGTTTCGTGGTTTCAGGGTTTCGTGGTTTCAGGGTTTCGTGGTTTCAGGGTTTCATCCAAATCGGTATCGGGATCGCTATCGGTATCGGGATCGCTATCGCTATCGGGATCGATTGCTTCACCACGGGACACAACCGCCTCACAGTCTTACCGCCTCACAGTCTTACAGCCTTTGAGATTGCGGGCTCCGCCCGCATCTCAATACGTCAAAACCCGATGTTTACGGGGTTTTGCTAGAATTCTACCCGTTCAACTGCTCCTTTTAGGCTTACCGTTCAGCCAATGTTCCACGGTCGCCAGCAGGTTCATCACCCTCGCCGTGTAGATATGGCAGTTCATCCAGACATGGTACCGCTGGTCGTCGCGGTCCGCCTTCACCCAGAAGGTCTTGTAGCATCCGTCTTCCCACTGCGCACGCGTGATCGTGTCGCCGAGCACCCGCGCCTTGGCCCAGTATTCGTGCCCGCCGGTCGCCTTGTGGAGCGCGAGATAGACTTCGATCATCTTTGCGGACGAAGCGTCGATCGGCTCGCCCATTGCCAGCTGCTCGATCGTGCCCGGCACGTACCAGTTCGCGGGATTGAAGTGATGCGCTCTTCTGTCGCCGACCTCGGGTTTCTCCCACGCGACAAACTGGTCTTCGGCCCAGCGGACCAGTTCCATCGCCAGTTCGAGCCGCTTCGCGTCCCCGGGAAAGCGCTTCAGCAGATAGATCGCCGTCGAAGCCGCCTCGTGCATCGTGGGATTGAGATAAGGCGGACGCGGTTTCGTGTCCTCGAACTGCCCCTCCCAATTCCAGGTCTTCAAGGGACCCTTCTCGACATACGCGAACGCACGGTTCGCCGCTGCACGGTATTCGGGCTTTTTCGTAACGGCATAGAGCGATTCAAGGAAGTCGATCACCGGCAACGGGATAAGACGGTTCGGCGCCACCGGCTCGCCGGTATCCTCGCGCACCTTCAGCGGCCACGTGCCGTCCGTTCCCTGAAGTTTCAAGTACGTCGCCGCGATCTTCTCCGCCGCATCCAGATACCCTTCGTCCCTTGCCAACGCCACATGCAACTTCACAAGCGCCTCGCCGGCTTTGGCGGGATAGATGAGCATGTTGAGTCCCGCATTCTGCTTCGACCGGCCGTACTCCCCTTCGCCTTCATAGGTCTTCGTGAAGTATTCAAGCGGCGTGCCAGCGGCGCAGCGGTTGCGGATCAGGTGGTCTGCCGCCTTCTTCGCGGTTTCGAGCGCGAACGCGCGGTGTTCCGGACGCGTCTTTGCAATATCGAGGAGAATGCCGATCTCCGCACTGAGCATCTTCGATGGATAGCCGTTGAGCGAATAGGACGGATCGGGCGTTCCGTGGTCATGGAGATAGCGGATCGACGGCTCATTCAACACGAACTCGAAGGCCTTGCGGGCCGACTGTGCATACGAACACGCAGCCGACTCGTACATCCCCTCGTGGAACGTCGCCTTTTTCCAGAACTTGCGCACGGCTGTCGGCGGTTTCATCGCAACCGCACTGCCTGTAACGGTCGCATTCCCCGGGGCGGTTTCGATGAAACCGCCGTTTGCGTCAAGAGCCGCCACCCGCAGTTCGATTGCGCCAACGGGCAACTTCTCCCAAATCGGCGACAACGCCGCCTGCGGGCTCTCCGCCTCGAACGAAAATTCCGCACCGCTCTGGTGTTTCGCGATGAAACGGTACTTCACCGCCCCGTTGACCTCGGGGAAATCGAACGCCGGCGCATACTCGAACCACGGCGACACCTTGTTCCAGAACGGCCGCCCTTCCACGCCGCCCTGGCGTATCGGAATCGACGTCGGCCCGCCATACACCGACAAGGCGGCCATTGCAAACCACGCCACCGGCTTCCGTGCTTTAAGACAACTCCTCATTTATCCAGTCTCCTTTTTTAGATGCGTGGCACGGGTGCCGTGCCGATCACCTCCAGCAGGTCCCGTTCGGCTTACTGCCGACGATATTGATCTTGAAATGGTCGTACAGATTCCTGCTTTTTGCGTGGATACCCATAAAATAAAGCTGTTTTCTTTTTTGTCAATTGCCGTTTCGGAACCGGTCGGGGAAAAGTCCAAACGCAACCTGTCTTGTCAGGGAGGGTGGAATATGCTATTACCGCACTTTCTTGCAACAGTGGCGGATCCTGATAAGCAATGAACAGAGGCGGACGTGACAGAGCGTGAGGCGTTGATCGCCTTGAATCAGATTTCGGGATTGGGTGCGGTGACGACCCGGCGTATGGCGGAACGGTTCGGTGACTTGTCAGCCGTGTTCGGGGCGTCCGAGTCCGAATTGTTGAGTGTGCCGGGGATCGGCGCCGAGCGGGCGCGGCAGTTTCACGCGGAATTGCGGCGGGTGGCGGCGGGGCCGGAACTGGCGCGGGCGGAGAAAAAGGGGGTTCGGCTGGTCACATGGGCGGATCCGGAATACCCGGCCCTGCTGAAGCAGATCGCCGACCCGCCGCTGGTCCTGTATGTCGCGGGGGCGGCGGAGGCGTTGAATCAGCCTGCCGTGGCGGTGATCGGGACGCGCCGGCCCACGGTATACGGGCGCGAAACCGCCCGTTTCTTCGGGTACCGCCTGGCGGCCGCAGGATATGTGGTGGTGAGCGGATTGGCTCTCGGCATCGACACCGAGGCCCATACGGGCGCGGTGAAGGCCAAGGGGCGGACAGTGGCGGTGCTGGGCGGGGCGTTGGACCGTCTCT
>JAPXSY010000043.1:0-26056 GCA_033812795.1 Kiritimatiellia bacterium | reverse complement strand
GGCATACCTCCTCAGCCAGAATCTTGGCACGGCCATAGGGGCCAACGCCGATCAGCCGGTCGGTTTCCACAAGCGGATGGTGATCGGGTATCCCGTACACGGCGGTCGAGGAGATCATGACGGCGCGTCGGACCCCGGCCTCCCGGGCCAGAGTCATGACATTCCGTGTCCCGTCCACATCCGTGGTCATGATGTCCTGCTCGGTGTACAGCGGCAACGCCGCAGCCGTATGCACGACCCACGTGACCCCCTCCATCACCTTCCGCAACGCCTCGACATCCCGGATGTCGCCCACCACGGCATCCACTTCCGCCTTCTCCGGGTAATCGAACGGCTCGAGATCGATCGAACGGATCCCGGTGACCCCCTTACCTTTCAAATAACGGATCAGATTGATTCCCAGAAAGCCGCTGCCCCCTGTCACCAACACTTTCTCTTCCATATCAACCTTCCTCTGAAACGCGCTTCTCCCGCATGTCTCCGATGATCAGCCGACCGCAAAACACATGATACCCCCCTTGCTCTTCCGGTTCAAGTATGATAAATCAAATCCGGCATCCCGATCCGCTCCTGCGCCTGAACCGTGTCTGAACAACATGATGCACCCACCCCCCTCTTCCGGAAACCTCCTCCCTCCTGTCCTGCGCGCCACGCCCGATTGCCTGTCCGAGGCGGCGCGCCTCCTGTGCGCCGGCGGGATCGCCGTGATCCCGACCGACACCGTATACGGGATTGCGGCCCATCCGGATCGCCCGGAAGCGGTGGCACGGCTTTCGGCCATTAAAAGGCGGGCGGAAGACAAGCCTATCGCCTTGCTCGCCGCGGATGTCGGCGCGGTGCGCGCGTTCGGCGCCCATTTCCCGGAAGGGGCCCGGCGTCTGGCGGACGCCTGCTGGCCCGGCGCGCTGACGCTGGTTCTGGCGTGCGGCGAACGCTGGGAGGGATTCCGGGTTCCGGACCACGCCTTCACACGCGCGCTGCTGGCTGCGTGCGGCGGCACCCTGCGCGTCACCAGTGCCAACCTCAGCGGCGCAATGCCCGCGACGAGCGCCGCCCAGGCGCTTCAGGATGTGGGGCTTGTGGCGGATCGGGTACTGGATGACGGCCTCTCGCCGGGCGGCACTCCCAGCACGGTGGTGAAAGCAGAGGCGGACGGCACACTCACCGTGCTGCGTGAGGGCGCGATCCCGGCAACCGCCATCCGGCGTCTCTCACGCGCCTAAGCCCGGCCAACCGGACCCGCACGCCCCGTAAATCAATCTTGTTTTCCGGTATGATTCTGCCATCATACGTATTACGAAAAAAGAGAGGGCTTGGTTACGCGTTATGGGTACATTTCTGCTAAGTGTCATCATCCCGACCCGCAACGAATCGCGGAATCTCACCGCGTGCGTCGAATCGTTTTCCGACGCTGTTGCCGCAGGTTGGTGCGAAGTCCTTGTGGTCGATAATAACTCCGATGACGGAACGCCGCAACTCGCCGCCACACTCGGTGCCCGGGTGTTCAGCCAAGGCCCCGAGCGCAGCACGCAGCGGAATCGAGGCTGGCGCGAGGCAGTGGCCCCGTTTGTGTTGTTCATGGATGCCGACATGTCCCTTCCGCCGGAGACCCTGGCGGAAATCCACACGTGCCTCACCTCTCCGCAACCGCCCGACGCCCTCTACATCCGGGAACGCCGCACCGGCGGAGGCTGGTGGACTCGCGTGCGGAATTTCGAACGCGGGTTTTACAACGCGACCTGCATTGACGGCCTGCGCGTGTTCCGGCGTGCCCTGCTGGAAACAACAGGCGGGTATGACGAAACCCTGTTCGCCTGCGAGGATTGGGATCTGGACCGCCGGATTCTGGCCCTCACCGAAAACATCGCCCTGACAAACGGATTTCTGCTTCACCACGAGGAACGGCTGACCTTCCGACGCCATCTCCGCAAGAAACGGTACTATTCCGGATCCTTCTCCGCCTACATCAAAAAGTGGGGTTGGGACCCGGTGACCCGGCGGCAGTTTGGATTCTGGTATCGCTTTGTCACCGTGTTTTTGGAGAACGGCAAATGGCGGCAGGCCCTGCGGCACCCGTTCCTCCTGTTGGCGGTCTGGGCCGAGCGCGTATGCGTGGGGCTGCTCTGCCTGCGCGCCGTCAAAAAGGGCTGACCGCCGCCGCTCCCTGTTCGCCCTGCTTCAGCAGCCCCTTCTCCACAAACTCCCGAAAGGCAGCCGAACCGTGAAATCCGAACGGCAGTTCAGCCGGGCATGCGCCATACAGGTCGTCGTAAGAGAACCGCAGCGCAACGTCCACCGGTGCGAACCGGATCGTCCGCCGATATGACGTCTCCAACCATGGCAGCAGGACACCGTAAAAGGCGTCCTCCCTCACAAACCGCCAATCCCGCGGCATGTGGTGATACCACCGCTTCGACCAGTAGAAGGAGGCCATCTCGCAGATTCGTTTCGTTCGTAGTGAGAACCCCCCATTGCCCACGGCAAATCGCGGCCACAGCCCCATTATCCGATTAAGGGCCGTGTCGCGTACAAAGGGCGCGCCGATGTAGTCGTAACGGCCTTCGAATGCCTTGATCCCGCCCCGCAGGGGAAAACCGTCATTCTGGATGACCAGAACGGAATCCGTATCAAAATACCGGTGCAGGTTGACAATGCAATCCACACTCATCGAAGGAAGATCGCCCGGAATCAGCGCGGGATTGACCCGGATCGTCACCGCATCTCCCTGTGCCTCCGCAAAGGCCCGCAGGCGCGGGGTCTCCCGGTTGACGACCACACACGCCTTTAGTTTCCCGCAATGCCGCCACGTTTCGTACAGCGCGCACTCCACAGCATCAAAACGCAGGTCAGCCTGTTCCACATCCCAAAAGTGATATGTCACCACCGTAACCTGAGATGACTGCGGCGCTCCAAAGACGGCCGACCGCTGCACTTCGAGCCGATTACGCTGCCATTCGAACAGGTTTGCCGTTTCCTCGCCCACCACAGCACCGCTCCAATTGAAACCCCCTCCTCCCGATCACGTTAGACTATACCATAGCCGAAAAACGCTGTCATCCCCGTAAGAGACATGTTATGGTATATTGATATTGATGTTAGGTTTGAATTCAATTCGGATGAGACCAGACCCCAACAAAGCGATGGAGGTGACGGGAACCCGCCGTCTCACCACTGACGAACGAACCGGCCTCTGCGTCGTTCCGCCTATGCGCCCAATCCACGCCATCCTCATCACCTATCACCCTTCCGACCGTGTGCTCGACACTGTGCGGGATGCGGCAGAGCAGGCAGATCATGTAATTGTGGTCGATAACAGTGCAACTGAGTCTGCGCGTAACCTTCTGACTCAAGCCTTCGCCCCGCATACCGACCGGTTCACCCTGATTTTCAACCCCGTTAATCTGGGTGTCGCCGCAGCCTTGAATATCGGCATGCGCACCGCCCAAGTCGGCAAGGCACATTGGGTCCTGACGCTCGATCAGGATAGCCGCCTGACATCCGGAATGGTTGCCGCGCTGATTGCCGCATGGGAGGCAATGCCGCGAGAACAGCGGTCGCAAATCGGTGTTCTCGCGCCGCAGACCGTGTCTGCGGACAAAACACCCTCCGAAAACACGTCCGCACCGATCGCAAACTGGCGTGAGGTGGAGACCGCCATCACCTCGGGATGCATGATTTGTCTGGAGGCCTGGCAGGCGGTCGGAGGGTTTAACGAAGCACTGTTCATCGATTACGTGGATCACGAATTCTGTTTCCGACTGCGGTGGAACGGGTGGCGGGTCGTCCAGTGTCCGGACGCGTGGCTGATTCACAGGATCGGCAACGCCGAACACCGCCGCCTTTTCGGGAGGGAGATCACCGTGAACCAGCACCCCCCGGTCCGCTCATACTACATCATGCGTAACGGGTTGTATTTCTGGCGCGCCTTTCCCGAACCGTCCGCGTTCATCCGTGCGGACAAGCGCAACACCCTGACCCTACTCCTGAAAGCGCTGACGGTCGAACCCCAAAGGCGGGAACGGCTGAGCCTGTTCTGGCGCGGATACCGGGATTACCGCGCTGGACGGTTCGGCGCATATTCCGGGCCGGCAGACGTGTCCCCCGCATCGGAGATCCACCCGGTCTGACGCAGAAATTCAAAGGCTTTCAGACCGTGAAACCCGAAGGGCGGCACGGGTTCAGTGTACGGGAAGGCGGCATCATAGGAGAAGCGGACCGCCTCGGGATACGCTGCGATGCGTACGGCACGCCGGTAGGCGCGTTCCCGCAACGGTAGCGTTTCCGTGAAAAAAACGTCCTCCGAAACCATTCGGGAGGCCGGCAGCGCACAGTACTTTTTCCGCCAGTACTGGGCGGCCAACTCGCAGATCCGCTTCGAACGCAAGGAGAACCCACCATTACTAACCCAGCAGTTCAGCATCCCGCAGACGATGCGATTACACCAGGTGTTGCGCACATAGGGTGCGCCGATAAAATCCCATACCCCGACAAACGCATCCAGTCCGCTCCGGATCGGGAACCCGTCATTTTGTACCACCAGAACATACGGCGTGTCGAACCGCCGGTGCAGATGCGCATTACAATCCGCACTCATGGAATGGAGATTGCCGGGGATCAGCGTTTCCAACACGTCAAACCGGACCCATCCGGAGAACGCCTCCGCGAACGCCTCAATCCGGGGGGTCACCCGGTTCACCACCAGCACCGTCTTCAGCAAGCCGCACCACCGCCACGTCTCCCGGATCGCGCATTCGAGAAACGCGAACTGCTCGTCGAACCGTTCGCTGTCCCAGAAATGATAGGCCAGCGCCGTGACCTCCGTGCACGCCGAAGGCACATATCGCTCGTCCTGCCCAGCGGCCAAACGCGTCCGCTGCCATGTTTGCATCCCATTCATATTCTTCGAAAAACGTCCGCACCCGCCTTCCGGGCCTCTCCGCCCCTGAAGGCCACAGTCCGCCTACCCTCATGAAAAGGAAAGGCGTGGATTCACAATACACCAAATAACCCGGATAGACAACCTAACCCGGTTGAAGTAATATACCCCATATGACAACGCGTATATGTATCATTGGCGGATGTGGCCATGTCGGTATTCCGCTCGGGCTGGCATTTGCAAGCCGGGGTTTTCCGGTCACGTTAATTGACTGCAATCAAACAGCGGTCGAACAGGTGTCAAGAGGAAGCCTGCCTTTCAAAGAGGAAGGGGCCGAAGAGTTGCTGCATGCCCATATCAACAAAAATCTTTTTGCCACTACCGACGTTTCGCTTGCAGCCCAACAAGATGTCATCGTTTTTGTCACCGGAACTCCGGTGGACGAACACTTGAATCCGCGTGTCAATGACGTGCTCAAAGTTGTCACATCCTACCTTCGTTTCATGAACAAAAGCCAGCTTGTCATCTTGCGAAGCACCATCTTCCCTGGCGTTACCCAAATCGTCGATCATCTGCTTGTGCAGGCACTCGGCAGTTCTAAGTTAGCTTTTTGTCCGGAACGCATCGTCCAAGGCAAAGGGATTGAGGAAATCTTCAACCTCCCTCAAATCGTTTCGGCCACCTCAGCACAGGCTGAGCAAGAAGCCTCTGAACTCTTTTCAGCCATCGCTAAAAAAATTGTTCCGCTCTCCACGGCCGAGGCGGAACTGGCGAAACTCATGACGAACGCCTGGCGTTATCTGGAATTCGCCATCGCCAACCAATTCTACATGATCGTTGAAAAGAAGGGGTTCGACTTCTACAAGATCTTTAACGCCATGAAGGATGACTATCCCCGCGCAAAAAATTTTGCGTCCGCCGGGCTCGCTGCAGGCCCCTGCTTATTCAAGGATACGATGCAACTCTCGGCCTTTCACAGCAATGAGTTTTTTCTCGGACACTCCGCCATGCTGGTCAACGAAGGGCTGCCGAACTTCCTTGTGCAACAGTTGGAGGAGAAAATGGGCAACCTGAAGGGGCGCAAAATCGGTATCCTCGGACTCGCCTTCAAAGCTGATAATGACGACACTCGCGAGAGTCTGTCATTCAAAGTGAAAAAGCTGTTGGAACTGCAAATGGCGGAGGTTCTCCTGTCGGATATCTACGTCGCCGGAACATTGCCACTTCAACAATTTATGCAGGAAGCCGAAGGAATCATCCTTGGCGTTCCCCACACGGAATATCGGAAGCTTGCCCCCACATGCCCCTATATAGACTGTTGGGGGGTGTGGCCAAGACCAAACAGTTAAACCACTTCCTAAGGACGAGACACGTTATGAAAATTCTTGTTACTGGCTCAGCGGGTTTTATTTGCGGGTACCTTGTTGAAGAATTGCTCAACAACGGGCATGAGGTTGTCGGGATCGACAATTACTCAAAATATGGCAAAGTTGAGAAGTCCTATGACAATCATCCCCGTTATCATTTTACGGAAGGGGATGTTAAAGACTTGGCGCTGATGAAAAACCTGATCGCGGGCTGTGATCAAGTTTTGGGAGCAGCGGCAATGATCGGCGGCATCTCCTATTTCCACGAGCTGGCCTATGACCTCCTCGCCGAGAACGAGCGCATCACGGCTGCCACGTTCGACGCCGCAATTTGGGCCTTCAAGCACAGCTCGCTCAAGAAGATCAATATTCTCAGTTCAAGCATGGTGTTCGAGTCGGCTACGACTTTCCCGAGCCGCGAGGAGGACGTGCGTAAGTGCCCGCCCCCCTTAAGCACTTACGGGTTCCAGAAACTGGCCTGCGAGTATTTCGCGCAAGGTGCCTTTGAGCAGTACAAGCTGCCTTACACCATCATCCGCCCCTTCAATTGCGTCGGCATCGGCGAGAAACGCGCACTGTGTGACAGCGAGATTGTCTCTGGCAACATCAAACTGGCCATGAGCCACGTCGTGCCTGATCTCGTCCAGAAAGTGGTGAAAGGCCAAGATCCGTTGCACATTCTCGGATCTGGCGATCAAATCCGTCACTACACCTACGGCGGTGACCTCGCCCACGGCATCCGCCTCTGCATCGAAAAACCGGAGGCGATCAACGAAGACTTCAACCTCTCCACTCCCGTCTCCACCTCCGTGCTCGAACTTGCGGAACTGATCTGGAACAAGATCCACAAGGGTGCAAAGCCGTTCCGCTACACCTCGGACACGCCGTTCAAGTACGATGTGCAGAAGCGAGTGCCATCCGTTGAGAAGGCGGAGCGCCTATTAGGTTACAAGGCTGAAACTACGCTGGACCAGATCCTTGACGAGGTCGTCCCCTGGATCGTCGAGCAAGTCCGCATCGGTGGTATCTGAGGAGCACATCGCAAGTTTTTATGGAAACGCAGCCCGAGTTGACAATCGTCATCCCCGTCTACAACGAGGGGGAGAACATTCTGCGGTCGCTGCGAGAGATTCAACGGCATGTCACCGTGCCAGCGACGGTCAGTATCGTTTACGACTTCGAGGAAGACACCACACTGGCGGCGCTCAAGCAGTTGCCAGCAGGATCGTCCTTAAAGGTTCGGGCCATGCGAAACGCCTACGGACGCGGCGTTCTCAACGCCATCAAGACCGGACTTGAAGCTGCGGACACCGAACTGATCATCGTCACCATGGCCGACCTTTCTGACCCGCCCGAAGTGATGAACGAGATGGTTCGTGTGGCGCGGGAAACTGGCGCCGCCATCGTCTGTGCCTCGCGCTACATGCGCGGCGGACAACAGATCGGCGGCCCCAAGCTCAAAGGCTTTCTGTCCCGAACCGCAGGGATGATCCTCTACTGGGTCGCACGGCTTCCGACGCACGACCCGACCAACAGCTTCAAGCTGTACCGCAAGTCGTTTCTTTCCACCACCACCATCGAAAGCCCGGGCGGATTCGAACTGGGCATCGAATTGGTCGTGAAAGCGTGGAAGAGCGGTCACCTCATCGCGGAGGTCCCGACCACTTGGCGTGACCGGGTGGCAGGCAAATCCAACTTCAAGCTCTGGAAGTGGCTGCCTCACTACCTGCGGTGGTTTTTTTACGCATTCCGGAGAAACAAAAAACATCCGCCATGCTGATCATGCCCCATCCCTACGGCCGCATGGCCAACCGCCTGATCCTGGCCTCCACATTCATCGCGCAGGCCGAGGAGTACGGGGATTCATTTCTGCATCTGGCGTTCGCCGACTACTGCCGTTTCTTTGAAGGCACGCGGCACCGCCCCTTCCTCTACCACCGTTCGACACACCCCCAGCCCCGCGTCACGAAACGCCTGTTCGGCTGCGTCAACATTTGGAACACCTACGATAAACGGGGCGAAACCTATTTTCTTGAACAGGAAGCGTTCCGCGCCGCCCAAGCCGCAACGCGCTTCTTGTTCGTTATCGGGTGGTCTTTCCGGGCTCCGGATGTCGTGCTGAAGCACAAGCGCCTGATCCGGACAATATTCACCCCCGTCACCCGCCACCGCGACGCGGTCGCGCGCCTGTCCGGAGCGTTGCGAGCCCATGCCGATCATGTCGTGGGTGTGCATATCCGCCAGACGGACTACAAAAAGTTCTCCGGCGGCAGATACTTCTACTCTCTGGACACCTACAAAGGGTTCATGCGGCAGATGGAGGAACAACTGCCGGGCCGAACCCGCTTCCTCCTCTGTTCCGACATCCGGCTGGACCCGACCGAGTTCCGGGATTTCGACATCCTGACCGGCACCGGGCACCCGGTTGAGGACAACTACGCCCTCGCGACCTGCGATTATCTAATCGGCCCCCCCAGCACCTACACCGCCTGGGCCTCGTTCTACGGCGGGGCACCGAAATGTTTCCTCCGATCAACGGATATGCGTATCACACCGGAATGCTTTGTCATTCAACATTCGGTCTAACCTCTCTTTTCGCTATGCAAACATCCAGTAATGCGTCTCGTCTTAGTCCTTGGCTACCTCTCAATCTGCCCATCCAGGCGGATATCACATGGTCGTCGCGTGTCATCCTCCTGCTCGGAATCACAGCCCTCCTTTTTTTCCGGGCACCCCATGAGTTCGTCTCGCCTCAACTTTGGGGAGAGGACGGACCGATTTTCCTCGCCCAAGCGCGAACACACGGGATCGCTTCGATTGCCATACCGCACGCGGGGTATTTACATGTGTTGCCGCGCATGTTGGCTCTGACAGCAACCCTTTTCCCCCTTGAGTATGTGCCGCGCTTATATTTCCTTTTTGCGGTCTCCGCCGTGCTATTGGTTTGTTGTTTTCTCTCCTTCATTCCATGGCTCCCGCCGCAATTGAAAATCGCGTTCCCCCTCACGGTGGTGCTCACACCGCATTACGGGGAGGTTTTCTTCACGCTAACAAACATCCATTGGATCGTCGCACTGTTGTTCCCCTTTCTTGCCCTTGGAGTACCCATCCGTTCAACGTCTCATTTGACACGGTTGTCCATCCTGATCGTTGTGCTTGCTCTAAGTGATCCTTTTATTCTTTTTTTCTACCCCCTTTTTTTTATCCGCAGGCTAGCACACCGAGGCTCCGAACGCGGAGAAGGAGTTTTCTTTCTTGTCGCCACCTTCTGCGCTTGCCTGCAGGCCGGTGTTCTCCTTGCTGCCCCGCGCGGAGCCGCGAAAACATTCGACACCGATCTCTGGCATTGGCTCGAAGCCCTTTTGCTTCGTCCGGTTGCGGGGCTTTTTCTTGGGAAGGAGGTCGCGCTACTGGGATACACCTCCACCCCGGTGTTTATCCTCATCGGCCTCGCGCTGGGACTCTTCCTCTGCACCGTACTATACTCCATCATAACGACCACACCACAAAACCGCCGGATCCTTTTGTTTTTCTTTTCAGTATCGGCCATCGCATTCACCGCAGCATTTTTGAGATCGTATGATCGTCCTCTGGTCTTCGCTCCCTTTTATGGGGCAGACCGTTATTATTATATTCCTTATGCTTTCATGATTTTTGGGGTACTCTGGTTCACCCATACAGTATCCGGATGGAGAAAACGGTTGGGGTTCGCGGCGTGTTTTCTGATTTTAATGAGTTCTGTTTCCGTTTTCCAACTTCCCCGCAGACTCGACTCACATTGGACAGATCACATCAAACAGTTGCGCGAACAGGGCCATGTCCGTATCCCCATTAATCCGCCCGGATGGAGCGTGGATTTGTATGAAACACCCACTTCACCCGATGATTAACCGTCCGCCGTTTTCTTATGAAAAAACATCACATCCTCTCCTTCATCGACAAGACAGGATATGGCCTTGAAATCGGTCCCAGTTACAATCCCCTTGCCCCCAAGAGACTCGGTTATAATGTCCGTACGCTTGATTATTTATCACAGTCCGATCTAATCGAAAAATATTCGCGTCTTTCTGTCCCGGTCGCGGAGATTGAACCCGTTGATTTCGTCTGGTCCGGAGAACCCTACTCGGAATTAATGGGAGGTCATTCACTTTTTGACTGGGTCATCGCCTCACATGTCATCGAGCACATGCCGGACCTGATCGGATTTCTGAAGAACTGCACCTCCGTCTTAAAGGAAGATGGAATTCTCGCGATTGTTGTTCCGGACAAGCGTTATTGCTTCGATCACTTCCGCCCCCCCTCTTCGCTTGCGCAAATCATCGACGCACACCAAGCGAAGCTGACGCACCCCTCAGCGGGGATGATCGCGGAGAGCTATTTGAATAAGGCGTATCGAAATGGAGAGGGCATTTGGAACCTGCTCACTCGCGGACCGTTGCGTTTCCAACACACGGTCAGCGAAACAAAAAACGCGATGGCGCTCCGAGAGTATACTGATGTACACGCATGGAGTTTCACACCCCACTCGTTCCGTCTAGCCATACATGACCTCGTTTCTCTCGGACACCTTGATTTGAAGGAGGTTTCGTTTCGTATCACGTCCGGCTTTGAATTCCTCGCTGTCTTCCGGAAAGGCAAATCGCCCCCGTCAAGTTCTCGCTTGTGCTTGGCGAAGCGGGCGCATTCCGAACTCTCGCCTTCTCTTCTTCTCGCTATACTTGAACGGCTGGGTGTACTTTTTTATATGCCTCTTTTCTTCGTCAAAAGATGGCTGTCCCCAAAAGACCGACGCCAAGGGTAAAAAATTCACGGTTTTCTGAAATACGCAAACAAAACATAACCCGCCGATCATTTTTTACGCCCAACGAATTCGATTTCATCAATCGGCAGCCCCAACCAATCCCATTTGAGCGGAGCCCGGTTGGCGAAAAATGACAAGATTCGGCCGAGCCAAGGGGTAATCCAGACAAAACGGATCCGGAGGGAGATTTTTTCAAAAAGAACCCTTCCGCCCCACTGATATGCCCGTTGCTCGCACAGTAATTCCGGTGTGTATACGCTGAATTGATTACAGTGTAAATGCCACGCTGCCATTGGATTCCGGAAGTGTGGCACCGTAAATCGCAGTACCCCTCCCGTCTTCAAGATCCGGTGAATCTCCCGAACCGTCCGGTCATAATCCGGCACATGCTCCAGAAAATGCTCCATACAAACCTCATCCACCGTGGCGTCCTCCCATGGCCAGGGGAAAACTGTAAGGTCATACAAAAAATCAGGCTGGCCACAAGCATCCACATTCACATATCCAGACTTCACCTTCTCGCCGCATCCCAGATTGAGTTTGAATTCGTTTCCCATTCTGAACGCCTTCCCTTTGCCGGTTTATTTATTCAGTAACGTGTGCTAGTATATCTGGGTTTTGAAGTCTGGAAAAGATGTTTCGTTGACACGGATGGACTTTTGCCCGGGAGTCGTATGTTGATTTCGCTTGTCCTGTTGACGTGGAACCGTTACCGGTTTCTCGATTTATGCCTTGCGTCGCTGTTCGCAAACCTTTCCGGTGCATTCGACTACCAAATTCTTCTTTTGGATAATGGCTCGACGGATCTTACGCCTCAAGTTTTGAACCGTTATCGAAATAAACCCGGAGTGACCCTTCTCGCCAATGCGGAAAATCGGGGACTGAGCGCATATAAGACGCTCTTCAATAAAGCCAAGGGGAAAATCATCATCGAAGTCGATGACGATATCCTCGATTTTCCAAAAGATTTTGACCAAATCATGGTGGACTATTTGGCGGCTTACCCGGATTATGGGTTTTTGGCCCTCAATGTCATTCAGGACGAACGGACGAATGGCGCGAAACCTGATCCTTCTCATTATGCGGAAGACACCCGGGGCAACAAAACGGTTGAACAGGGGCCTGCCGGCGGTTGGTGCGCGGGGTTCCGTCGCAAAGACTACCGTGCGATTTGGCTACCTTTCAATTTGATCCCGTTAAGCATGAAGCGATGTGAGGACGGCACCTTAACCGCCCTGTTTCGTAGGCTGCGGGGTTTAAAAGCGGGTGTAATCCGCGAGGCGGTCTGTCTTCATGCCTGCGGCCCCTATTACGCGCAGCAATATGGGCAGACGGAACGGGAGATTCAAAAATACATGGCCGCAGGATTAACGGAACTTGCCGATTCGTATATTCAGACACAAAAAGGCGTTTAATTTCTTCTCTCTGTTCTTGTGAGGTTTATCCTTATGTCGATCCCAACAACCCTCCGATCAGTATCCGTACGCGCTCTTCTGATGTTAACGGTTTGTTCGGGTGTCCTGTGTGCAGGTCTTTACGTCCGGATGGCGCGGCTGACCGTTGGTTTGCACCTGACTCCCCATCCGACCGGCGGCATTTCCTGTACATGGGAAGACGATTCGGGAGCATCCCATACTCTGGAGACCTGTTCGACCGAAACCGGACAGGTCTCGTTCCCGATCCCCATCCAGGCCAAACTCTTCCGGTTTCATTTTTTCCCTAGCCATGAGCCGTATCGAATAAACGGGCTATCCCTCTTTCATCTTCGGTTGCTGAGCGCGCAATGGCTTAATAATATGCTCACCCCGGAACATCCCGTCTATACTCAACAATATATGGGCAAACGGGACTGTCTCGAAATCATCGCCACCGAGGGAACATCGTTAACCTATCCCCGGTTCTTTTCCACCCTTCTCCACTTCGCCAGAAGACTCCGCACAGTCACCCCTGTTTTGCTATTCGGCCTGTTTTGTCTACCGCTCGGCCTAAAACTCCGATTTTGCGGCGTACACCGCCCCTTTTCTCTCCCGCGAGGTCTTTGCCTCCCACATGAGGAGGCGCCGTTGAGAAAAGGAGATCGTTCGGTTTTTATTTTTTTCGTCGCGGCCCTCCTTCTGTGCCTGCCGAACCCTGTCGCACCAACCACCCCGGGATGTGATGCATCTTGGTCGTGGTTGCTTAACCATTTCGCCCTGAACCCCTCAGGGATCGGGACCTCTTTTTTCTTCACTTACGGTCCACTGGGATTCACGATCACACCTGAAGCGATCGGAAACAATGCCTTTTGGGCTCTGGCCTTCTCTCTGCTGTATATCCTCCTGTTCAGCGCAACGATCCATATCATTCTGACGCAACACGAAACGCCCTCCGCCTGTGCCTGCCCTCTATTCCTCTGCATCCTTCTCCTGCCGCCCAACACTGAATGGCGCTGGGCCTTCCTGATAAACCTGATGCTGGCGGCCTGTCTCTTTTTCCCGCCGGAACAGACACGCGCACGCGCAGTTTATTCCGCCGTAACCGGAGCGGTGATCCTCTATGCGTCGTTCATCAAATTCTCCTTAGCCATCACCGCGGGGCTCAATGTGCTCATGGTCCTTCTTCTTCTCCCCCCATGTCAGCGCCGCGACTTATGGTTTTTCGGGGTTCCGTTGGCAGGCGGATTCTTGGTGGGCCTCCTCTTCGCACGTTGGTTTTTATTCTCGTCTTTTTCATCCATCTTGACTTGGGCACGTCTCTCCTGGGAAATCGCTTCCGGGTATAACACGGCTATGGTCACACAAGTCACATGGCTTGAACTCATCATCCCTGCAATTCTTGTGGCCAGTTTTCTTGTCCTTCTCTTTCCGCTTCATTCATTCTCCCTTCAGCGTTTCAAACGAATGGCACTGGTTTCAACGACCCTGTTTTTCGCTTTCAAATACAGTATGACCCGCGCCGGCATCGGTACCCTGCGTGCCGTAACCTATGTGGTTCCCTGTATGACTGGCATCCTCATGCTGTTTGCGGATTCTCTTTGGCGCCCGAACCTTGCCCGACTCTTCCGTTTCCAACTTGCCGTATGCGTAGGACTTTCGGTCTTAACCGGTGTTTTCCTACAGTTGCCGATCATCGGCTTCAATTACAAAAACCTCCTTGATTCAACCCGTCTGAATCAATGTATCGCCCATGCGCGAACCCGGTCGGACCAAGCATTGCTCGATGTGCGACTTCCGCCTCACTGGATCCGGAAAATCGGCAACAACACGTTCAGTTCGTATCCGACAGAATTGACCTACGCTCCCGCAAATTCACTGCGGTTCATTCCTTTCCCGATCACGCAAGGGTATTCCGCATACACGCAGGATCTTGATGTCCACGGCGCCTCGTTGTTTTCCGGCCCCCAAGCACCCGAATGGTTGCTTTGCGCATTCAGCAAGCCTGACCAGCGGAACGGAGTCGTTGACACCCCGGCGGTCTGGAACGCTGTTCGAACCCACTACCGTCCCGAAGACGTGAACGAACACGGTGTTCTTCTTCAACACCGGCCCCACACCGCGATCCCACAATGGAGATGTGTGCGACAACAAACTGCCGCAGTAGGAGAGTGGATCGATCTGACCGGAAAGGACATGACCAACACCTGTCTGTCAATCAAGTGGTCGCCAACCTTGCTGGGAAAAGGGTTAGCCCTTCTCTTCCGGAATACACAATGCTCCTTTACTCTAATCCGGGTGGACGGTACAACACATCGGTGGCGTCTGGTGCCCGACACCGCAAGCACTCCCTTTCCGATCGGGGCCATCCCCTTCACGGATCGCGAATTCCCCCGGATTTTCGACAACCCGGATTCAGCGCCTTTCCCCGTGTCACGCATCAAATTCGAATGCGAGCACCCTTGGTATTATTCGCGGCAAATAACGCTCTCCTTTTTTCAGTAACCTTTTCCGATAAAGTCTGTTTACTCCATACAAACGCACGATCCTTTTAAGATAGGCTAGCAACAAAAATCTGCCTGCCTGCGGCTTGCCCGGTTCGGACGGTTGGCGTATACTGCCCCACATGGAAGCCGATCTGGAAGTCTATCTCACCGAACGCCGCAGGCTTGTCGAAGAACACCTCTCGGCCTGCCTGCCCGAAGCCACGCCACGCAACAAACGACTGATTGAAGCCATGTGCCATGCGGTGCTCTCCGGCGGCAAGCGGCTGCGCCCGATCCTCTGCCTCGCCGCGGCCGAAGCCTCGGGCGGCAGCTTGCGTGACGCCCTCTGCCCCGCCTCCGCCGTGGAGTTGCTCCACACGTACACGCTTGTGCATGATGACCTGCCTTGTATGGACAACGACCCGATGCGGCGCGGACAGCCCACCGTGCACGCGAAATTCGGCGAGGCGCTCGGGGTGCTGACCGGCGACGCCCTGCAAACCCTGGCCTTCGAGATTCTCGCGCGCACACCGGAAAAACAGGCCGGCACCCTGCAGCGGCTCGTCACCGAACTCGCCTCCGCCGCAGGACAGGCCGGCGTGATCGCGGGCCAGGCCGAAGACATCCGTTGCGCGGCCGCGCCCACGCGCGCAGACATCGAGTATGTCTTCCGCCATAAAACCGCCGACCTCTTCCGCACGGCTTGCCGTCTCGGCGCGATCGCCGCCAACGCCGCGGCACCCGACCTTGAACGCCTGACCGAATATGGAGACGGCCTCGGATTCGCCTTCCAGATCCTCGACGACCTGCTCGATGCCCACGAGGCCAAGACGCGGGCCGAACCGGAACTCTCCTGTCTCGCGGTCATGACGGTCGCGGAGGCGCGGGAGTGGGCGGAAAATCTCACGCAACAGGCTGTCGCGGCACTGGCAGGCCTGCCCGGCGAGACCGCGCCGCTCGAAGCCCTCGCGCGTCACCTGCTCGGCCGCCTCGCCTGAGAACCGCGGCCCGGCCGACGCGCCGCCACCCTAACGCGAAGACGGGTCTATTCGCCGTACACGCGCACGATGCGTTCGGCGAGTGCCGCACGCTTGCTGGCGTTCCAGACCACAAGGGTGACGCGATACGCGCCGGGCTTCCGGTACACGTGTTTCGGCTGGGCCTCAAGACAGGGCAGCCCGTCCCCGAAATCCCAGAGCCGTTGCGCGATTCCCTCTGGATCCACCGATGTGTCGCGGAAAGCGACCGGCTCGCCCGCGCGCGCCGTTTCCGGCGCGTCAAACGCCGCAACCGGTGCGGCACCCATCTCCCCGCAGGTCGTGAGCGTCACGTTGGTCTTGTTGCCCGAAACCAGATTGTCCTCCCACACCACCGCGTCACCCAGATACGTCCGGATGGACGCCCCCGCGTTGTTGGCGATCACATTGCGGATGAAGGTGAGATGGTTGACATTCTTCCCCAGAATCTGGAAAGCCATTCCGCCGTTATCCGTGATCTGGTTGCCGTCGAACGTGACGTGGGTGGTGTGGTTGTTGATCCGGATGGCGTGTCCGTCCGCCCCCTTGTAGACCACCGAAGGATGGCCTTTCTGGGTGCGGGTGAAAAGATTGTCATAGAAATAGAGGCTGTGGATATGGTTGCTCGCCGAAGGCCCCTGAAGCTGCATGCCCCACATCGAGCAGCAGACGAACCGGTTATGTGCCCAAAGCATGTGGTGGGATGCGCCGGAGACGGAAATTCCCTCGATCTGGCCGTAATGGATGACGTTGTCTGTGACGATCCCGTAGGGTCCCCCACCGCCCTCGATGCCGTAAGCCTTCCACGTTCCGCCCGCATCCGCCACGAGATTACGGCGCACGGCACAGTGCGAACTGACGATGCTCAACCCGTGATCGACCACGTTGTCCTCAACCAAGGTCCGCACGCTTTCGCTGTGCACTTCGATCGCGAATCCGATACCACCCGAGCGCGTGACCACATTCTCGCGGATCACCGCGTCGGAAGCCCCGTTGTTCGTGAAAATGCCGCCGCGACCGGTCCGGTCGATCACGTTCCGCTCGATCACGGCCCGCAGCGATCGGTCCGACACGCGGATCCCCGCGCCCCAAGGGTCTTCCGGCGCGATGTTGCAGATCGTGTTGTCGCGGATCACCGAATCAGAGGTTTGCGATAAGAGAATCCCGTGCGGCCCGAACGTCCCCGTGTCCACGAAATCCCGGATCGTGAGGTGATGGAGGCAAAGGGTGTCGCACTTCATCGCAACCACCCCCTGGGTCGCCAACGGGTTGCTGCCGCCATCGAGTGTCAGGTGGCACACCTGCACCCCGGAGACATCACGCATCCGCACAAATTCATGCGGTTTTTCCCCCCCGAAAGCCAGAATGGTCCGCTCCTGCCCCGCTCCTTGCAGTGTGACGCCGGAGGGCGGGGTGAGCGGGCTGAACAGGCGCAACACGCCTGCGGGGAGCGTTACCGTGTCCCCCGGTTGCGCCGCGGCCAACGCCTTGTTGATGGCCTCGGCGTCATCCAGCAAATCATCCGGCACGCAGTCGGCACCCACCGGACGGGTTGCGGCGGCCGCGATGCCGACCGTCATGGCCGCACCCCACAGGATCATCCGTATCGTTACCGCACAACGAATCCGCATCTCTCCTCCTTTTTACACTCAGTGCCGTTTTTTCTTCGGCGTCTTTTTGGAAAGATCCAGAAACGGCGCCCGCCGGAGCGAGACCTCGGGGATACCCGCCTCCCCATCCCCGTCCGAAGGGGTGCCGGTTTCCGGCTCCGCAGTGCCGACCGCAGTCCACACGCCCCGGGGCGCAGGGCGCAGCAAATCCCAAAGGGATTGCTTCACCTCCGCCACGCCCGGATCGTCCGGCGTCACCGCAGAAACCCGGATCGGCGTAACGCCGGTCTCGCGCACAAAGCGCGGCAAGTATTCCGCAGCGGCCGCCACATCCATCTTGTTGGCCAGCACGAGGGAGGGGCGGTCGAGCATTTCGGCGTTGTGCTGCGCGATCTCGTTCCGCAGCGCCAGATAGTCCTTCCACGGCAGACGATTGTCCGTCCCCGCCATATCGACCACGAAAATCAGCACACGCGACCGCGCGATGTGTTTCAGAAAACTGGTGCCGAGACCGACCCCTGCAGCGGCCCCTTCGATAATCCCCGGCACATCGGCCACGCGAAGCTGGGAGAAATCCGGATACATCAGCGTTCCCACGATCGGATTGAGCGTGGTGAACGGGTAATTGGCAATCTTCGGACGCGCGCCGCTCAGACAGGCGAGCAACGAGGACTTTCCGGCGTTCGGGAACCCGAGCAAGCCCGCATCCGCAATGGTTTTCAGTTCCAACCGGAGCCGGAACTCCTCACCCGGCTCCCCGGGCGTGTGTTCCGTTGGCACCTGATGCGTCGCGGTTTTGAAATGCACGTTGCCGAGGCCGCCTTTGCCGCCCCGCGCGATCACAACCTCTTCGTCGTGGCCCACGACATCCGCGATCAGTTCCCCGGTCTCGGCATCAAACACGCTTGTGCCGCACGGCACCCGGACCACCCGGTCGCGCCCCCGCCGTCCGTACATCTTCTGGCCGCGTCCCGCCACCCCGTTTTCGGCGAACAGTTGCGGCGCGAAGGAGAGACCGATCAGCGAATCGACATCACGGCTGCCCCGGAAAAGCACATGGCCCCCACGGCCGCCATCGCCGCCGTCGGGGCCCCCTCTGGGAACACACGCCTCCCGTCTGAAACTCGCGCTTCCGTCCCCTCCCTTACCGGCGCGGACATGCACCACGACACGATCCACAATCTTTCTTGTCTTCATGCCGCAGTCCGCCGCAGACCCGGATCAGATCACTCCGCCGCAACTGCGGGGATGATGCTGACCACCGCGCCGCCTTTTTGGAATTTGACGGTGCCGTCCTTTAAAGCGAACAGGGTGTAATCGCGTCCACATCCGACATGCTTTCCGGGGTGGAACCGGGTTCCGCGCTGCCGGACCAGAATCGATCCCGCGCGCACGACCTGCCCGTCATACCGCTTCACGCCCAACCGCTTCGCATTGCTGTCCCGCCCGTTTCTTGATGCTGCGCCTGCCATGTGTCACACTCCTCCGGTTAGGCGATCGCCTTGACTGTGGCCACCGTCAGTTCCTGGCGGTGCCCCATCCGGCGCGAGTACCCCTTGCGCCGTTTTTTCTTAAAGTTAATCAGTTTCTTGCCGCGTTTGTGGCCGATCACGGAGAGCGTCACCTTCGCGTCCGGGACATACGGCATCCCGACCTTCAGTTCCTGCCCGTCCGAGAGCGCCAACACCGTCTCCAACACCACGTCCTGACCGGCCTCGGCATCCAGACGCTCAATCTCGATCGTGTTGCCCACGGCCACACGATACTGCTTGCCGCCGGTCTCTAAAACCGCATACGCATCCATGTTTTGACCCTTCATCACTGGGGAACCGAGCGGTTCCGCACCTTTCCAAATCGGAACAAAAGGATTTTACTTTACCGGATCGCCCCCGCGACTGTCAAGCGGGCCAGCCTCTTTATTTTTGGCGGCACCGAGCGCGTTCTCGATGGTGTCGAGAAGTTTCTCCGCATTGAAGGGTTTGGAACGGTACTCGAAGACCCCGATCCGCTTGGACTCGATCGCGGTCTCGTCCGACGCGTAGGCCGTCAGGATGATCACGGGGATATCCGGCTTGATCGCCTTAACCTCGCGCAAAAGGGTCATGCCGTCCATGCGCGGCATGCGGAGGTCGGAAATGATCAGATCGATCTCCGTTTTGCGGATCACGTCCAGAGCCGTCACCCCGTCTTCCGCCACGACCACATCATATCCGTTTGTGTTGAGAAGCCGCTGAAAGAACATCAGCAGCCCCGGCTCGTCGTCAACGATGAGGATTCTGGCCATAACCAATTCTCTTTCTCCTGATAGGCGCCTGTAGGCATCACACACGTTCCCGTCCCTCACTCAGGGCATCGCGCTCTCCACTGCACGAAGGTTTGGGACTGAAACCTGTCATCTACCGTTACACATCACTGTAAGGGGCATCCGTTTTCCCGTCAACAACGAAAAGCCGTGCGCCCGTGACAGGTTCGCGACTTCGCACACTCCCTGTCACGAACTGATTACCGTGCGCCCGAAGATTCATGGTCCGTTCGGCTCCGTGAATAAAGCCGATTGACACGATATGCTGGAAGTGCGAAACTATTATCCGTGTGAAGCTTGTTATCCGTGGCTGGATGCACTTGTGGCTTCACAACAAAAGTGCGAAATATCGTGAGCGTTTGCCCAATGGACCTTACTGGAACATCACGCGATGACCGCACAAGAACGGATGCTCTGAAAATTCCGTGTCCCGCGGGGGCGTGCGTGTCATGCGCGACCGGCGTGGTACTGGCTGCTTTTTGCTGGGCTCGGGCCGACGGTCCGTTCCGCGTCTTGCCGTACCTGCAGAACCCGGCGACTGACGCGATCACGGTGATGTGGTTCTCGGAGACCTCCACCACCGGTCAGGTTGCCTTCTGCCAGACCGGGGTATGGTCGGCGCCGCTTGAAGTTCCTGCAGTGCTGGCCAGCGCACTGGACTACCACTCCAGCGAGACGAATTCGCCCCCGCCCCTCCCCCATCCGCCCCTCCCCTATTTACACCGGGTCAGGCTGACAGGGCTGCTGGCCGGAACCGCCTACGAGTACGTGGTCACGCAGGACGAGGTGTCGATCACCAACTCGTTCCGCACGGCACCGCCGCGAGACAGCGCCGTGCGCTTCGTTGTCTATTCCGACTCCGAGACAGAACCGGAATCGACCGGCTCCCGAGAGAAGTGGCCCGAGCCGAACGGTAACGCCGACCGCCTGTATCCAGTCGACCAGACACGCGGGTATCAGGAAAACCTCCAGATTATGGCTGCCCGCAACCCGGACTTTATCGTGATCGCCGGCGATCTTGTTGAGGCGGGCGGCGAGCAACGGGACTGGGACGAGTTCTGGCGTCACAACGCCGGTGTTCTGGGTGATCTGGCCAGCACCGTGCCCATCATGCCCGCGCTGGGCAACCACGAATACTACGGCGGTACGCGCGGCGGTTACAGCCAGCCGACCTCTGAGGTGAGCGTCGCCAAATACCTGACCTATTTCGAGCTGCCCGCCAACGGCGCGGCAAACCCCGCCCATAACGGACGGTATTACCGCTTGGACTACGGACCGGTGACGCTGGTGGTGCTGGACCTGTGTAATGGCGATGACACGGACCCCGCCAAAGACACCAGCACGTACCTGAAGACGGCCGACGGCTGTCAGGCGCCGGACTTCAACCCCGGCTCGCCGCAGTACGCTTGGCTGGAGGAGCAGCTCGCCTCGGCCCAGACCAACAGTCCGTTCACCTTTGTGGCCTTTCACCAGACCCCGTATTCTGTCGGGCCGCACGGAAAGGCTGACGAATCACAGTCGGGTGTGCCCGTGCGTGTCCTCACGCCGCTTTTCCTGAAATACGGCGTGGATGCCGTACTGGCCGGACATGATGAGATGTACGAGCGCTCCGTCGTGACAGGGATAGAGCAGTTGCCCGGCGGCGGCACGCGCCCCGTCACGCTCAGCTTCTATGATATCGGCATCGGCGGCGACAGGTTGCGGGAGCCGTTTTCTGGCTTGGTTAACGACAAACAGGTTTTTCTCGCGCACGACGACGCGCCTGAGATGTGGTCAGGCGCGAGGCTTGTGAGCGGCGGCAAACATTACGGGCACCTGGAGGTCAACGTCCGGGTGAACGGACAGGGAAAATGGGAGGCGGTTCTGACCCCGGTCTACGCGTTTCCGCTCATGGACAGCGGGGGCACGGTCACCGGCTTCGAGCGGCGGACGTACGCCGACGAGGTGACGATCATAAGCGCTTCGGCCCCCCTTCTCGGGCAGAAGGGGGCAATTGTGACGGAATGGTGAAAAACGGAAAGAGAGGAGATCAGCATGAAAAACAATCGGTTCGTTGGCTGGATTTGTGTGACAGCCGTGTTCGCGGCCCTAGTCGCACAGGCGGCTGTCACGCCGGCCCCTGTGCCGGCCGGGGCGTTAAAAATGAAACGGATGATGAAACTGTCCAACACGGGAAGCGTCTATAATCCGAGGATCTGTAACGGAGAAGTGTTCGCTGTGGATATCTCCGCCCCAGTCTACAGCGCCGGACGGTTTCTCGAGGGTTCCACAACACCTGACGTGGAGATATTAGGCGTCAAAGAGTCCCGGATGATTAGCCCGCTGGACCGGACGAGCAAGACGTGGATCCTCAGCGCCGGCGGCAGCACTGCCGATACGGCATACTTCTCGCTCTGGGACTATGCGACGATGACCGAACGCGTGGATGACACAAATCTGGCTATCCGCCCCAACGCGTTCGACTGGGTGGACAGCGACACGGTCATTTCCGCCAGTTATCAGTCGGGACAGAGAAACAGGCTGTATCTTGTGGATATAGCCACCGATCCCTCCTTCACCGTGACGTTAAACACTTCGTGGAATGTTGACGGGTATGTCGAAGCCCCCCCTGCCACGACCCGCATCCGCACCGTCTCAGTGGGCGACCGTTACAGCGGGTATGCGTACTTCGGCAACTCCGGCACAAACGAAGCCGCGTTCTGGGCCATCAATCTGACGAACGGCGTACTAACGCAACTCGGAACCCTTAACGTAACGGGTTCGGGATCGTGGGGGCTCTGGACCGTCAAGGAACTGGACGGATATCTGTATCTGCACACGACGACTAACGGCATCTTCGTGTATAAGATGGATAATGCGACCACGTTGGGAGATCTTTTCACCCACCATACGAAGGAGCAGATCAATTTGATCACCGGCAGTGAGGAAGGCAATTACGGGTTCGATGTGTCTGATGGCGGACAGCGTATGGTGCTGGGCGTGGGGTCAACCGGCGTCGCCGAGTTTGAGCCTCTGGTCAAAACGCCCAAGATGCGGTGGCTGACGACCGGTCCGGGGAGTGCCAATGTCTATTACGGCGGCGCGGTCAAAGACCACCAATTCTACACGGGCCAGATCAACACCGGCCCGCAGGTCTGGGACAATGCCGGGAATCTGGTACACAGCACCAACCTCACCAACACGTCCAAGTGCTCGGTGCCGTTCGGTCCGTACGTCTTTTTCGGCTACCAAGACGGCGGCATTTATCGGATCAACAATGACTGGAAGACGGATTTGGTCGACCGGGTCAATCCGGGCAACACCGATCCGGAGGCACTAGCGACAGACGGCACCTACCTGTACACAAACAGCGATGCCAAGAGAAGCCATCTCTACAAGTATGCGGTCAACAATGAAGTCGGAAGTTTCACTTTGACCGAGATCGGTTCGGTGTCGACCGGCCTCTCACGGATCCGAGGCATCAGTTATCACAACGGCAAGCTCTACGCCGCCGATACCAGCGGGACCACGCTGGTCGAAGTTGATGCCGCAACCATGACTTCGACCCACATCATCACGCTGCCAGCCAGCGGCGCATATCAGGCGGTGAGGTCGGGCGACAGGATTTACGTTGTCGGATCGGATGAGCATCTGCGTGTCTACAAGACCGACGGCACCGCTTGGACAGCCGCCGGGAGCTATAATCTGGGACTGGGGGGTTTATACGGCATTTCCGACGTCGACGACGGTCACGTCTGGGTGACTTCCAAAGACAAAAAAATCTCCTACTGGAGTCTGCAAGACCTTCCGTTCTCCGATGATTTTGAAAGCTATCCGGAAACCCTCTCTGTGGGAGACATCGCTTACAACGGGTGGAGCGGATCGAGTGAGGCCGTGGTTCAAAGCGGCGTCGGTGTTGGCGGAAGTCAGGCTGCTGTCCTGCCGAGTGGCACGACGGTCACCAACACACTGCATCCGTCCACCACAGCCTACACCGAGGTTTGGACCGACCTGCGCTTGAAGCCGGTGGCGTTTGATGTTGATGCGGTACCGGAGGTAAACACCAACGCGAGCGTGATGTTGTATGTCAACACTGAAGGGTTTGTGGTTGTGTACAACCCCGAAACCGAGAAGTGGACAACGTGTTCCACCAGCGTCGCGGGCGGTGACGTGACGCCGATCGAAAACGATGCGTACGCGCGCATTACCCTGTACAAGAACTATACCGCAGGCACGGTGGCGGTTTTCGTGGACGATGTTCTGGTGCGCGAAAACCTGAGCATGATCTTCAACCGCCCGTGTTACCGTGCAATGGCTGTGGAGAACAGCGGCGAGGCCAACGCGTATCTGGACAACGTGGCGATCACCTTGTCCTACCCGCGTGACCTGACAGGCGACTCTGACGGCGACGGCTGGTGCGACGCGCAAGAGATCGCTTCCTGGGGCTCGATCTCGGCCACGACCAACAACGTTCCGTATACTTGGTTGTTCAAACATGGATTGACCGATCCGGACGGCGACGCGGACGGCGACGGCCAGTCGAATGCGCAGGAGTATCTGGCCGGCACCAACCCGAATGATGACACCAGTGCCTTCCAGATCCTGAGCATCGAAAGGACCGCAACGGAAACGATACTCGAGATCATGGGCAACGACTCCGGCGCCCGCAGCGATTTCATTATCCAGCGGAGCGTGGACCTGAACGACGGGTTCGTAGATTACGACACGGCGAAACGCGGCGTGGAACCGGCTAACACGTTCTACACGAACGTGGACGACGAGGTCACGAGCCCGGTCTTCTTCTATCGGGTGAAGGCTACCCCGTAATCCCGCACAGACAAAAGAGCGGATCAAGCGGCACGGATGCAGGTCCGTGCCGCTTGCCGTTTTTTTGTTTTGCCCCTTGTCATCACTCAAACCGTTTGATATAGTCTGGCCACTTTTCAGGGGTGGTGGCGCAATTGGTTAGCGCACCGGACTGTCGATCCGGTGGTCGCGGGTTCGAATCCCGTCCACCCCGCCATTTCAGATTCCGAACACGCGGAAAACCGGAAAGGCTTCCGCTGAGACGATTCGAACATTTCCGTAACGCGGGCGTAATTCAATGGTAGAATAGGAGCTTCCCAAGCTTCTTACGTGGGTTCGATTCCCATCGCCCGCTCCATTTCCGCAAGTGGTTGTAAATAAGCTACTTGCGGTTTTTTATGCCCTCCAAAAAAAGCAAAGTACTAACAAAAGTACTAACATGGTTTATTAAGGTTTATTTAGTTCTACGCCGTTCTACCGTCCCAAATGTACGGCAAAAAACCGGCCTTAACCACACCGTCCAGCCCGATAAGTGAAGCCCAAAATCCCGCGCTAGAGCGTCGCCCTTGCGTCCGCGTCCTCTACCCCGCTATCTGTCAGGGCGTCATCGTCCGTCGCGTCCTGCGCGATTGTGGACGGCTTGCGCGTTGCCGGGTAGCTCTTGCCGTCTGATCCAGTAACTTTTGGCGAGGTGTCGGATTCCGACAGGTGCGGTCTGTGAGTGATTACCATATCCGCGCCAACACCGCACAATTCCGCAATCGCCCGGCTAGACAGAACGCCAAACTCATTCAGCGCGATTTCAACGCACCGCCGCTTGTCAGCGTTAGACCGCCGCAACCCGTTCCCGACACAAAAAAGAAAAACCCGGCGCGTGGTATCGCCGGGCGGATTTCTGCCTATCGCTCGGAAGCAGACAACCCCATATCAAAACCTTTCACTTGCGAAGAAGTCTGCAAGCTCTCTCTCGGTCAGCCGTCCACTATGATCCAGCAGCAAGTCGGCTAGCCGCCGTATTGGGTCAGCGAACGCCCGAACCATCCAAAGCGCTGTGCTCTGCGTCACGTTCCAAGCATCGCCGAAAGCCATCGTGTAGCACTCGCTCTTCTCACATGCGGCGCTTAAAATGTCCGCTATCTCTGTTAAGTCGGTCATCCTGCCAGCCGTTCCAAAAGTGGTCAGCGCGTCATTATCGGCACTCTCGGGAACGCTCCACCTCGAAGGAACTACTGCCGATTGCGCCATATCTACCTTCGGTGGCGTCGCGGTCTTCCTTTGCGCCCTCGTTGCGCACACGTCCAGAAACACGTCATCCCAGTACACCTTGCGCCATGTGCCGCCGTTTAACTCTGTTCCGGCCATTGAACCAGCCCAGCGCACTGCCGCCAGGTTGAACGGCAT
>JAPXSY010000042.1:0-26468 GCA_033812795.1 Kiritimatiellia bacterium | reverse complement strand
TTCGACGGTCGATACCCTCGGCAGCCTCTACATCGGCAATTACAGTGGCACCAACTCGCTTTACGTCTCCGGCGCCTCGACCTTCAACTGCGCCGAATTCCGTCTCGGTGAAAATCCCTGGAGCAAGACCGCTCTTAAAGATGCCGGCGTTGGCCCCTCCTTCGCTAATACCGCAACGATACGCGGCGACGGAACGCGCCTTGCAGCCTCCGGTAATGTCTATATCGGCGGCACGTACACGCAGTCGAACGTGTTCCGCCTCGAAGATGGCGCGTGGATGCAAGCCTCCGCCAGCACGGTGGTCGGCAACGACCTGGCGACCAACAACATCGCCTATATCGGCACGAACGCGGTGTTCGACGCGCTCGGTGCGGTCACGATCGGCAACAGCGCCTCGACGGCGTTCAACCAGATGATCGTGGACGCGGGTACGTTTTATGTCACCAACAACCCGTCTGCCCGCAATATCGCCGTCGGGAACCGCGGCTTCGGCAACCGTCTGGAAGTCGTGAATGGCGCGACGGTGTACATGACGAACGTCCACTTTTACGTCGGATCGAATTCCGATTCCAATGTCCTCGTCATTGCGGACGGCGCCAAGTGGCGTGAAGAGGAGGAAGGGCTGGCGAAGCGCAACTGGGGCATCCACGGCATCGGATCGTATAACGGAATCATCGTCGACAATGCGACGCTGGAACTCCCCCAGAACATTCTCCGTATCGGGAGCAACGCAAATTCGTCCAACAACTGGGTAAGGATCGTCAACAACTCGATCGTGCCGATCTATCGCACCATCATGGGCGAGCAAGGTACGGACAACACACTGGAAGTCGCGAATTCGCTCTTTACCATGTGGGGGTCATTGCAGGTCGGGCACAAGACCGCGACCTCTTACCGTCAGCGTCTCTGGGTGCACGGCACGAACACCTACATTACTGTAAACGAAGGCCTGGATATCGGTCCGGATTGTGAACTCAAGTTCACCATCGAAGGCGAGGGCTTCCTCTCCAACACCGTGATGTATGTGAATTCCCTCTGGCCAACGGAAACGGTCACCGCTGATCATCCGTACACGGTTCGGATCGAGGCGGCTCATGGCGCCAAACCCGGCGTCTACACGCTCATGCAGTCGAAGAGCGCCAACAATCTCCACTGGGGAGCCGAAGACCTTTTCAAGCTTGAGTACGATCCGAAGTATATCCAGATTGTCCAGCGGGACAGTTCCAAACTCGTCGTCAAAGTTAAGCACCATGGCATGACGGTCCTTTTACGCTGATCTGGCGAGAAGTCTCCTTTTGGTTTCGGGTGTTTGGAACCGTCAAGCGCGCTCAAGATTTTGGGTTTCTGGTTTTATCGGTTCCATCCAAATCGGGGTCGGGGTCGCTATCGGGATCGGGATCGACTGTTTCACCACGGAACACCACCGCCTCACAGTCTCACCGCCTCACAGTCTCACCGCCTCACAGTCTCACAGTCTCACCGCCTTTGAGATTGCGGGCTCCGCCCGCATCTCAATACGGTGCGGCGGGGGGTGACGGGGACGTTAAACTTTAAGCCAGGATTACAGGATTAACAGGATTTCTGATTGAGGTTATCGGTAGGCCGGCTGTCCGGGGTTCCGGGCGAGAACGGGGTGGTGACGGTAACGCTTACCCGTATGCAGTGAAGAGGGGAGAGGGAGGTGCGCGGGCGGATGCCCGCTGGCGGGTGTTAAGGCTGTGAGGCTGTAAGGGAGGGGCAAGCAGACGCTTGCCCCTCCCGATCTGAGACATCGCTATCGGATCGATACGTTCAAACGTATTTGAATTGTACCTTCAGGCTGGAAAAGGTAAAATAGAACTCTTTCTTTTTACAGGTGCCGGAGGCGGACGGAAGCTCAGGAAGGAACCGCAGGTGAAGGACACGATTAATGTGGCGTATGTGGCCGAATTGGCGCGGATCGAACTGACGCCGGAGGAGCAACAGTTGTTTCAGCGGCAGTTGGAGACGGTTGTGCGTTACGTCGAAAAGATCGGAAGGTTGGAGCTCTCCGGCATCGAGCCGACGCAGCACGGCCAAAATCTGGTAAATGTGTTCCGTGAGGACCAGACGGTCGCGGCGGAGTCGGAGGCGCGCGAGCTGTTTCTGGCGAACGCGCCGGAACGCAACGGGTATGAGTTTCGGTTGCCGAAGATTGTGGAGGAAGCCTGAACGGGAGTGTGCGCGGGCAGCGGAACGGGCAGGGACGAAGGCGGGAGTCGACACGATGGATGTTGCGGGTTTGACACTGTGCGCGGCGGTAGAAGGGCTGCGGAAGAAGACGTATTCCTCAGTTGAGCTGACACGGGCCGTATTGGATGCGATCCGGGAGAAGGATGGCGCTCTGCACGCGTATCTGAGTGTGGATGAGGAGGGGGCGTTGCGGCAGGCCGCCGCGGCGGATGCCGCGCGGGCGGCGGGGCACGACACGGACCTGCTCGGGATTCCGGTGGCGATCAAGGACCTGATCAATGTCGAGGGCCAGCCCTGCACATGCGCCTCCAATATGATGCAGGGGTATGTGGCTCCGTACGACGCGACGGTTGCGGCGCGGCTGCGGGCCGCAGGCGCGGTGTTTGCAGGCCGCACCAATATGGACGAATTCGCCATGGGGTCGTCTTCTGAGACCTCGGCGTTCAAGGTCACGCGCAACCCGCACGATCTGGAACGGGTTCCGGGCGGCTCCAGCGGCGGATCGGCTGCGGCGGTGGCCGGCGGCGAGGCCATTGCGGCGTTGGGTAGCGATACGGGCGGATCAATCCGCCAGCCCGCCGCATTCTGCGGTTGCGTGGGCCTCAAACCCTCGTACGGCCGCGTGTCGCGGTACGGCGTCACGGCGTACGCCTCATCCTTGGATCAGGTGGGGCCCATGACCCGGACGGTTGAGGATGCGGCGGTTCTGTTGCAGACGCTGGCGGGCGTGGATCCGCATGACGGGACCACGTTGGACACGCCGGTGCCGGATTACCGGGCGGCGCTCGTCGGCGGCGTGCGGGGGTTGCGGATCGGCCTGCCGAAGGAGTATTTTGTCGATGGCACGGATCCAGAGGTGATGGCGTGTGTGCGCCGGGCTGTTGATGCGTGCGCGACGGCGGGGGCCGAGATTGTGGAGGTGAGCCTGCCGCACACCGAATATGCGGTCGCGGTGTATTGCATTGTGGGCACGGCGGAGGCGTCCGCCAATCTGGCGCGTTTTGACGGGGTGCGCTACGGGCACCGGACGAGCCGCCCCGCATCGGTGTTCGACCTGTACGCCCGCAGCCGGGCCGAGGGGTTCGGCCAGGAGGTCAAACGGCGCATCATTCTGGGGACGTATGTCTTGAGCAGCGGGTATTACGATGCGTATTACGGGCGCGCGCAGAAAGTCCGGACCCTGATCCGGCGCGACTTTACAGAGGCGTTCGAGCGTTGCGATGTGCTCTTCACGCCGGTGGCGCCCACGCCGGCGTACCGCATCGGCGAGCGGTGTGAGGATCCCCTCACCATGTATCTGGGCGACACGTTCACGGTGCCCGCCAGTCTGGCCGGGATCTGCGGACTCTCCGTGCCGTGCGGCCGGACTGCGGCAGGATTACCGGTCGGACTCCAGATTCTCGGTCCGGCGTTCGGTGAGAGCGTGGTGCTGCGGGCAGGGCAGGCGGTCGAACAGGAGGTGCGGGCATGAGTCGTTACCTCGTCACCATCGGACTGGAAACGCATGTGCAGCTCAAGACCCTCACCAAGATGTTCTGCGGTTGCAGTCTGACGTTCGGCGAGGAGCCGAACACCAATGTCTGCCCGGTTTGCCTCGGGTATCCGGGCGCGTTGCCGGTGATGAACCGCGAGGCCGTCCGGTTAACGGTTCTCTCTGGCCTGATGCTGGGATGCGAAATTAACCGGCATAGCACGTTTGACCGGAAGAATTACTTCTATCCGGACATGTCCAAGGACTATCAAATTTCTCAGAACACGCACCCGCTCTGTCTGGGTGGCGGGGTGACCATCGAGACGCCGGAGGGACCGAAACGGATCCGGATCAACCATATCCACCTTGAAGAGGACGCCGCGAAGATCAACCACTACGCGCAATTCAGCGGGGTTGATTTCAACCGTTGCGGCACGCCGTTGATGGAAATCGTTTCGGAGCCCGACCTCGCGTCGCCGGATGAGGCGATGGCCTATCTCCTGGCGCTCCGGCAACAGCTCGTGTATGCGGGGGTGAGCGACTGCAATCTCGAAGAGGGGAATATGCGGTCGGATGTGAACATCAGCATACGGCCCGAAGGGCAGACAGAATTTGGCACGAGGGTGGAAATCAAAAACATGAACACCTTCAAAGGGATCCACGCGGCGCTGAAATATGAGATCGCGCGGCAGCTCGCCGTGGTGCGGGGGAACGGCACGCTGGTGCAGGAGACGCGGCGGTGGGATCCCGAACAGGGGGAGACCCAATCGATGCGCAGCAAAGAGAATGCGCATGACTACCGTTATTTCCCTGAGCCGGATCTGGTTCCGGTGGCACTGACGGATGTGCAGATCGAGGCTTGGCGGGAGCAGTTGCCGGAAGCGCCGGCTGCGCGACGCGAGCGGATGATGGCAGAGTACGGCCTCCCGGCATACGATGCGGGGGTTCTGGCGGATATCCGGGAGAACGCCGATTTCTTTGAGGCTGCGGTACGGGCCAGTAAGCCCGGTATGGGGAAGGCGGTCTCCAACTGGTTTATGACCGAGGTCATGCGGTTGCTGGCGGAAACGGGGCAGCCGGTGGGCGCGTGCGCGCTGACGCCTGCCGCGCTTGCGGAATTGGTGCAGCTGGTGGAGGAGGGCGTGATCAACGGGCCGACCGCCAAGGAGCTGCTGCCCGAGCTGTTTCATGAAGGCGGCATGCCCGCCGCGCGGGTCGAGGCGCGCGGTCTTGCGCAGGTGAGCGATGACGCCGCGCTCCATGCGTTCATCGATCAGGTGTTCCGGGAGAACGGCAAGTCAGTTGAAGATTATCGGGCCGGCAAAAAAGCCGCAGCGGGTTTTCTGGTCGGACAGGTGATGAAAGTAAGCCACGGGAAGGCGGACCCCAAACGGGTCGGCCGACTGGTGGCAGAGCGGTTGGCGACACGGACGTGAGCGGACCGGTCGTGTTACGGGGAGAGCGATTGTGACTTCGAATGATGATTATGTCGTGCAACTTCTGCGTGAGCAGAGTTATGTGTCCGCCGAGCAGGTCGAGGCGGTCGCGAACTCGATCAAGCAGGAAGGGGAGACAACGCTCGATATTCTGGTCCAGACCGGGATCGTGACCGAAGATGACGTGTTGAGTCTGGTCGCCGCGCAATTCGGCATGGAGTACGTGCATGTCAACCCCGATGCCATCGACCCTGCCGTCACCGAGGTGGTTCCGGCGGATGTCGCGCGCAAGTACGGCGTGGTTCCGGTCACCCAGACCGAAGACACGGTGACCGTGGCGCTGAGCGACCCCATGGCCTACGACACGGTGGACAGTCTGCGGTATGTGCTTAAAATGAACGTCGAGGCGGTTGTGGCGCCGCGTTCCGAGGTGCGGGCCGCGGTCGACCGGTTGTATCCGGAGTCGTTTGAGAGCATTTACGGGGCCATGTCGGACAGCGAGATCGATGTGGCGGAGAAGGCGAAAAGCGACACGGGGCAGGAATCCGACGACTCCGATGCCCCGGTGATCCGTCTGGTCAGCATGATCATCACGGAAGCCTGCAAGATGCGCGCGTCCGATATCCATCTGGAACCGATGGAACGGACGTTCCGTGTGCGGTACCGGATCGACGGTGTGTTGCGGCAGATGGACACTCCCCCCAAGCGGTTGCAGGCGGCGATCCTCAGCCGCGTGAAGATCATGTCGAACATGAAGATCTCCGAGAAGCGGGTGCCGCAGGACGGCCGGATTCAGATCAAAGTGCAGGGGCGCGACCTCGATCTGCGCGTGTCCTCCGTGCCGACCAACCACGGCGAGAGCATCGTCATGCGTATTCTGGACAAATCCAACCTCTCGCTCGGTCTGCCGCAGCTCGGCTTCCTGTCGGATGACCAGAACAAGTTCGAACGTCTGATCTCCCTGCCGGATGGTGTGCTTCTGGTGACGGGGCCCACCGGGTCGGGAAAAACAACGACCCTTTACGCCTGCCTCGGCCAGATCAATCTGCCGGACCGGAAAATCATCACGGTTGAAGACCCGGTCGAATATCAGATGTCCGGCATCAATCAGGTGCAGGTGAACAAGGATGTGGGGTTGGATTTTTCCGCCGCGCTCCGTTCGATCCTGCGTCAGGCGCCGAACATCGTGATGATCGGTGAGATCCGCGATCACGAGACCGCGGACATCGCGATGGAGGCGGCCCTCACGGGACACCTTGTTTTCAGCACGCTGCACACCAATGACGCGCCCAGCGCGGTCACGCGTCTGCTGGATATCGGCGTGAAGCCGTTTCTGGTGGCGTCCGCGTTGCGCGCCGCCATGGCGCAGCGGTTGGTGCGCGCGGTCTGCGAAAAATGCCGCGCGGAATACAAGCCCACCGAACGCGAACTCAAGATGCTCGGTGCCATGGCCAAAAACGTCACGGTGTCGCAGATGTACAAGGGCACCGGCTGTTCGGCCTGCGGACAAACGGGGTATAAGGGGCGCAAGGGCATTTTTGAGATTTTCCAGATCGATGACACAATCCAACGCCTGATCTTCGATCATTCGCCGGCCACGGTGTTGCGTACCCGTGCGCGGGAGATGGGCATGCGGACATTGCGCGAGGACGGCCTGCTCAAGGTGGCCTCGGGCATGACGACGCTGGAGGAGGTCTTGCGGGCAACCATGGGAGACGCTGACTGATGAGCACAGAAATCAACATGACCGAATTATTGCAAGCCACGGTGGATGAGGGGGCCTCCGATCTGCACATCCGCGTCGGGATCCCGCCGATGCTGCGCATTCATGGCGCGCTGACGCCGTTGGACAGTCCGCCGTTGACTCCTCAGGATACGGAATCGCTGGCCCGGATGATCACCGCCGAAGACAAGTTGAACGAGATTCAAGAGTGCGGCGGCGCGGACTTCGCTTTGCCGTTCGGTGACCTGGCTCGTTTTCGTGTCTCGGTTTTCAAAGAGCGGGGGCATTTCGGCATCGTGTTGCGCCAGATCCCGAGTAAACTGCTCACGCTGGAGCAGATCGGGTTGCCGGAGCAGGTCAAAGAGTTGCTTTTCCGGCCGCGCGGGCTGATTCTGGTGACCGGCCCCACCGGTTCCGGAAAAACCACCACGCTGGCCAGCATGATCGACATCATCAACCGCGAGCGCGACGTCCACATCATCACGGTGGAGGATCCCATCGAATATTACCACCCGCATAAAAAATCGGTGGTGACCCAGCGCGAGATCGGGCATGATGTGACGTCATTCGCCGAAGCGATCCGCCGTGCGCTGCGCCAGGATCCGGATGTGATCCTCGTGGGGGAAATGCGCGATCTGGAAACCATGCAGGCCGCGATCACGGCGGCGGAAACCGGCCATCTGGTGTTCGCCACGCTGCATACCACCGGTGCGGCCGCCACGGTGGACCGCATCGTGGACGCCTTCCCCACCGATCAGCAGGAACAGGTCCGCACGCAGATGTCCGTGGGGCTCGTGGCTGTGATTTCGCAGTTGCTTCTGGCGCGTGTGGACAAGCCCGGCCGTGTGGCGGCGTTCGAAATCATGATTTCGACCCCGTCCATCCGTTCCCGGATTCGCGATAACAAGACGTTCCAAATCTCGTCCGATATCCAGACCGGAGCCAAATTCGGCATGATCTCGCTCGACTCGCATCTGATGGACCTCTATCTGGGCGGGCTGATCTCATACGATGATCTCGTCACCAAATCGCAGGATCCGGATACGCTGGTCCAGAAACTGAAAGACGAACTTCAGTCAAGGAGGAACTGATGGCTGTGACTTCGACATCCGTTGCGCCGCCCTATCATCCGTTGATCGACCTGCTGGTCAGCAACGGCATCATTGACCAGCAGCAGGCGGAAGAGTTGCGCGACGAGCAGAAAAACTCGGGCAAGCCCTTTCGCACCCTGCTGGTTGACGCCGGATACGTGAGCGAAGACGATCTGCTGGGTATGATGGCCGCATATCAGGGTTGTGACGTGATAGACCTCGAGATGATGTCGCTCGATACGGAAGTGATCCAGAGTATCCCTGCCAGTGTGGCCCGCATGTACAATGTCCTGCCGGTGTCTGCCACTGCCGGAACCATCACGCTGGCCACAAGCGATCTGGTTGATCCGCACGTTACGGACGAATTGATGTTCGTGCTGACCCGCGACGTGCAGTTCGTCATGGCGCGCGAAAATGATGTGCGCACGCGTGTCGCCGAATACTACGGCGACGAGAGCGCGACTGTCGCGGACATGCTCAACAGCCTCGAGTCGGATCTGAAGCTGGACACCTCGCTGGATGTGGATGATACGGATGACAAGAGTCTGGAATCCGCCGCGTCCGCCGCGCCGGTCATCCGGTTCGTGAACCTCGTGCTCTATCAGGCGGTCACGGACCGGGCCTCCGACATCCATTTCGAACCGTTTGAAACCGATTTCAAGATCCGGTACCGCGTGGATGGCGCCCTGTATGAGATGTCGCCGCCGCCCCGCCGTCTGGCTCTGCCGATCATCTCGCGCATTAAGGTCATGTCCGGCCTGAACATCGCGGAACGGCGTGTGCCGCAGGACGGGCGCATCGCGCTGACCGTGGCCGGCCGTTCGGTTGATCTGCGTGTCTCCTGCCTGCCGACCGCGCATGGGGAAAGCGTTGTGCTCCGCGTACTGGACCGCAGCGTGGTTTCGCTTGATCTCGAGAACGTCGGTCTGCCGGAAGATGTCTATGAGGAACTGACGCTGGACATCGAGAAACCCAACGGGATCATCATCGTCACGGGGCCGACCGGTTCCGGGAAAACCACGACGCTGTACTCCTGTCTGCGCCGGATCAACACGATTGATCAGAAGCTGCTGACCGCCGAAGAACCGGTCGAATACGACATGGACGGCATTGTTCAGGTTCAGATCAATCCGAGTGCGGGGAACACCTTTCCAAGGGTGTTGCGCGCCTTTCTGCGTCAAGACCCCGACATCATGATGATCGGCGAAATCCGCGACCTCGAGACCGCCGAGATCGCGGTGCAGGCCTCCCTCACCGGCCACCTGGTGTTCAGCACACTGCACACCAATGATGCGGCCGGTGCGGTCACGCGCCTGATTGACATGAATGTGGCGCCGTACCTCATCGCTTCCACCTTGGAGGCGGTGCTTGGGCAGCGTCTGGTCCGCACCATCTGCCTGAACTGCAAGGAGCCCTACACGCCGGATGATGAGACCTTGAGCCGTATGGACCTGAAACGCGCCGCGGTCGGGGATCGGCCTTTTTATTACGGCCGGGGATGTTCCAAGTGCAACGGAACCGGATACAAGGGGCGGAAAGGGGTGTTCGAATATCTGCGGGTGAGCGATCCCATCCGCGAGTTGATCAACGAACGTAGGCCGACCCTGTTCATCCGGGAACGCGCCCGGGAGTTGGGTATGCGGACCATGCGGGAAGACGCGATCCGAAATGTGCTCGACGGGTATACCACGGTAGATGAGGTGTTGCGGTACACGTAGGCGGGAGCGCCGCTTGCGGTTGATTCCGGTGAGGGGAGGGACTTGTGGAAAATGTGGTGATCATTGGGAGTGGACCCGCCGGTCTGACGGCGGCGATTTATGCGGCGCGCGCCAACCTGAATCCGGTGCTGATCGAAGGCATGCAGCCCGGCGGACAGTTGACCCAGACGACCGACGTCGAGAATTTCCCGGGATTCGAGAATCCGATCGATGGAACCACGCTGGTCATGACCATGCGCAAGCAGGCGGAACGCCTCGGCGTACGCTGTTTGGCCGACGAAGTGTCGGCATGTGCGCTGGCTGCGAAAGAGAAGACCGTCACGCTGATGCTGGGGGGGGAACTGCAAACGCGTGCCGTGATCCTTGCCACCGGTGCCAGCGCGCGGTATTTGGGGCTCGAGTCCGAGCAACGGCTGATTGGCAAAGGCGTCTCGGCCTGCGCCACCTGCGACGGGTCATTTTTCAAGGGACAGCCGGTGGCGGTCATCGGCGGGGGGGATACGGCGATGGAGGACGCGCTGTATCTCTCACGCATAGCCGAACGGGTGACAGTCGTCCATCGCCGCGACACGTTCCGCGCCTCGAAAATCATGGCGGGACGGGTCTTGGCTTCGCCGCAGATCGAGGTGGCCTGGAATTCGGTGGTGGATGAGGTGTTGGGTGCGGAGGAGGTCACGGGACTGCGTCTGCGGCACGTTCACACCGGAGCCCTCACGGAGATTCCGGTGAACGGAGTGTTTGTCGCGATCGGCCATACGCCCAACACTGCGCTCTTCGCCGGGCAGGTTGAACTGGATCCGGAGGGATATGTGGTCACGCGTAACACGCGCACCTCCCTGCCGGGCGTGTTCGCGGCAGGGGATGTGCAGGACCGTCACTACAAACAGGCGGTCACTGCCGCGGGATCGGGGTGTATGGCCGCATTGGAAGCGGAGCGGTTTTTGGCTTCAGGCGAATAGGATATGGTTGAATCATTTGACTTTGATAAAGAGTATTCGTTTGCCGAAGCCTACGGACGGCTTTACCGTTATGCGCGGAAATATCGCTTCCGCCTGCTGGCCGGTCTGCTGGCCGGATCGGTCACGGCGGGTTCCATGCTGCCTATTTATCAGGTGGTGCAGCCGGTCATTCGGAACATGTATTCGGTTGAGGAGATCGTGCCCGCCGCGCATGCCGCGCACACGGATGATGCGGTAAAGCCGCCTTCGGCACCGCAACGGCTGGACACCAACCTGAAGAGTCTGGTCGCCAACCGCGCGAATCCCCGCGCGGCGGCTACGGGAAAACTGCCGGCCTGGTTCGACCGGATGGAGGCCGTGGGTAACCGCTTCGGACTCTCCTTCCGGGATGAGGAGGGCCGGATGACGGGCGAACTGCTCCTGATCGCCTTGGTCGTGGTGCCGCTTGTCATGCTGGTCAAAATGACGGCGCTCTATCTGAACCACTACTTCTTGCGCTGGACCGGCGCGAAAGTGGTGCAGGATTTCCGCATCGAACTCTTTAGCCACCTGCAGAAACAGTCGCTCGGTTTTTTCGGGAAGGTCGATGTCGGCCAATTGATAAGCCGATGCACCAGTGACCCGCACCAAGTTGACAATGTGATCGCGCACACACTGGCCGATTTGTGCCGTGCCCCTTTTGAAATTCTGTTTTCCATAGGGTTTGTGATCTATTTCGCGATTCGGAACAACATGATCGAAACGCTGGTGCTGGTGCTCGTCGGCTTCCCGTTGGTGCTGTTCCCCATGGCGGTTCTGGGGTCTTGGGTCCGCCGCTGGTCCCGGAGGTCGCTGCTCCGGATCTCTTATGTGGTGTCCAAGATCCATGAGAACCTGACCTGCATCCGCGTGGTCAAGGCGTATCATACGGAGGCGTATGAGATTGAGAAGTACCGCAAGGCGAACCACTTCTATATGAAGAGTGTGTTGCGGGCCGTGCGGATCGAGTTGCTGATCACTCCGGCGGTGGAGTGCGTAGCGATTTTCCTCTGTTTCGCTTTTATCACCTACTGCTATTTCCGGCGACTGACGATCGATCAGATCGCGCCGCTGCTGGTGCCGATTCTGGTAGCCTACCGTCCGATGAAGCAACTCGGCAAGGTTCAGGCCCAGCTGGAGCGCGGCCGCGCTGCCCTGGCGCGGATGTACTCCCTGCTTGATTTGGATATGAGTCTGCCGATGGCGGCCCGGCCGGTCCGCAAAGAACAGTTCGAGGATGCCGTCCGCTTTGACCACGTCGGGTTCCGGTATGGGGACGGACCTGACCTCACGATCCGCGACCTCTCGTTCGTGTTGCCGCGTGGTTCGCTGGTGGCGGTGGTTGGAGGGACCGGCTCCGGCAAGACGACCGTGGCCAATCTGCTGGCGCGGTTTTACGATCCGGTTTCCGGGTCCGTGACCATGGACGGGGTGGATCTGCGGCAGATCGAGATTGGGGATCTGCGTAAGCTGATCGGCGTGGTGACGCAGGAGACGGTTTTGTTCAACGACACCATTGAGAACAATATCCGGTACGGCATGCCGGGAACGACCCGTGAACAGGTGGTTGCCGCAGCCCAAATGGCCAACGCGCACACGTTCATCACAGACCATCCGGAAGGGTATGACCGTGTGGTGGGGGAGAAGGGGTTCGTGCTGAGCGGCGGGGAACGCCAGCGTGTGGCGATCGCCCGCGCTATTCTCAAAAACCCCCCCATCCTGATTCTGGACGAGGCGACCAGCGCATTGGACACGGTGACCGAACGGTTGGTGCAGGATGCGATCAACCGGCTCATGGCCAACCGGACCACATTCGCCATCGCCCACCGTTTGAGTACCATTCGGAATGCGGATCAAATTCTGGTGATGGAAAAGGGGGCCGTCATCGAACGCGGTACGCACGAGGAGTTGTGGGCCGCGGGCAACAAGTACCGCGCATTGTGCGACATGCAGATGATGGAGTGAGGGGTATCGGAGGGGCCATCGCCCGTTTCCGTTTGGGGGACGCATGGGGGGACAAAAGGCGAGTCTCGAGAAACAGATCGTCAAGGCGGGTTTTTCCATTCTGGTGGCCCACGTTTTGTTTAAGCTGGCGGGGCTGATCCAGTCCGTTGTCATGGGCCGTTATCTTCCGCCCGGTGTGTTCGATGTGGTGTACGTGTTCGCCTTCGAGCGGTGTGTCTATATGCTTTTCCTCATCGGCGAGGAAGTGCTGGGGCCGTCGCTGTTGCCGGTTTTCATGCGCGAGTTGGACACGAAGTCGGAACACGACGCATGGCAGTTCGCCAACACGATCCTGACCCTGCAGTTCTTCGTGCTGGCGGTCGTCGCGGCGTTGCTGTGCGTCGCGCCCCAAGCGGTGGTCGCGTTTCTCACGCAGTGGGGACCGACCGAATCGCCGGAGAAGTTCGAGTTGGCCGCGCGCAGCGTCAGGACCCTGGCTCCGGCTCTGGTGGGGCTTTCATTGGGGTCGACCACCTACGTGCTGCTGAACGGATACAAGCGGTTCTTTCTGGCCGCGTTCGGCGATGCGGTGTGGAAGTTCTGCGTTGTCGGGTTCCTCATAGTCGGGACGCTGTTTTCGCGCGAGGGAGCCCAGATGCTGATGTGGGGCCTTGTGGCCGGTTCGGTTTGCAAGTTGGTTGTGCATCTGTTCGGGCTTCACGACAAGCTGCGATATATCCGGCCAAGGCTGGCATGGTCCCATCCGGCGATCCGGACCTTCTGTTTGCTGGCGCTTCCGCTGCTGGCCGGCATCCTGATCGCCAAAGTCCGCGATCAGGTCAACGATGTCTATGTGTTGAGCGCGCTGGATGAATCGGGCCTCATGCAGGCGAACTCGATGGGGCGCAAGCTGCAGAGCACGTTGCTCTATCTCGTGCCGTACACGCTGTCGATCGCGGTTTTCCCGTTTTTCTGCGAACTGGTGGATAAGCAGGATCAGGTGGGGTTGGGACAGTTGGTCACGCGCTTTGGCCGGATGTTGCTCTCCGTGTTTGTGCCCTTCGCGATCTTTGTGGCTGTGGCAGCGGTGCCGATCACCTCGCTGATTTTCCGGGGCGGGTATTTTGACGCGACAGCAGTTCAGCGGACGTCGGTTTCGCTTTCCTTCTACACGTTCGTCCTGCCGGCCGCGGCGATCGAGATGCTGGTGATGCAGGCGTTTTTCGCAAACCGCAGGATGCTTTCCGTGATGTGGATTGGAGTGGTGTTCTCCATCCTCAGCATGGGGATCAGTTATATCGGTCTCCAAGTCGCGGACGGACGCGAGTTGGTCGTGCTGGCCTTCATCGCAGGCGGCTTCACGCTGGCCCGCACACTGAAGAGTCTGACGCTGGTCATGATGCTGCGGGCGAATGCCCGGGTCTTTCCGTTTCGCGAGACCGCGGTTTTCCTTTCGCGTGTCACCGTGGCGGCCGGTCTCGCCGCCCTTTTGGGATGGTTGACGCTCCATGCCCAGCCGCTTGCGGAACTGGCGGGGCGCGTGGGGGATCTGGTGCGCCTGACTGCGGCGGGAGCCGTTTTCGGTTGCGTCTACCTCGGAGGCACCTACGTTCTGAAAATCAGTGAGATCCGCGAACTCTGCGGTTTGGCGATCCAGAAACTCAGCAAACACGCTTGAGAATTCAGAGCCGGATGTATTACACTCTCCCTGTCTTGTCTCCCGTACCGGGGTGTGGGTGAACGGAATGGAATCTTGTAAGGAGTGATGGAACATGGGTATGTTGGATCAGGTGAAACAGGCGATGCAGATGCGGAAAGAAGCCAAGCGGATTCAGTCCGAGATCGAGAAGATCACTTGCGAGTACGCGAACGGGGGAATCACCTGTGTGGCGCGCGGCGATTTCACGATTGTTTCCCTCAAGGTGACGCAAGAGGCGCTCGCCGATGTGATCGCGGGCAAGCCGGAGCGTTTTGAGACCATGCTGGGCAATGTTGTCAACGGCGCGCTCAAAGGCGTGAAGAAACAGACACAGGACGCCATGACCAAAATGATGCAGGGCACGGGCATGGGCAACATGTTCGGAGGGTAAGCCAGCGATGGTGCCGCCGGTCGATAATCTGATCCGGGCCCTGTCCAAACTGCCTGGGCTGGGCAGAAGGTCGGCTGAACGCGCGGCTCTGGCCTTGTTGCGCAAACCGGAGCTGTTGCTGGACACTCTGATGCGTGCCCTGCATGAGGCGCGGGAGACGGTCTGCTGTTGTTCGCTATGCGGCGGTTTCACTGCCAAAACGTGTGAACCGTGCGCGTTGTGCACGGATCCGATGCGCGATGACAGCCTGCTTTGCGTGGTCGAGGAACCGGCGGACATCGTTTCCATCGAACGTTCCGGCGGTTTCCGCGGCCGGTACCACGCCCTGATGGGCAAGCTTTCCCCATCCAAACGTACCGGTCCGTCGGACTTGCGGCTGGTCGCGCTCGAGCGGCGCGTCTCCAAAGGGCCGGTCCGGGAGGTGCTGCTGGCACTCAGCACCGACATGGAGGGTGACGCGACAGCCGGGTACATCGGCGAGATGTTGAAACCTTCCGGTGTGCGGATCACGCGTTTGGCCTTCGGTCTGCCCGCGGACAGCGGTGTCGGCTATTCCGATCCCCTGACCCTCAAACGAGCGATCTCGGGTCGCGTGGTCTGCGAGCCTCAGGAAGTTACCGAACCGTGATCACCGTGCCGCGCGGAGAACCCGGCAGCACCCGTTTTCCGCTTTCATCCACATAGGTGCGGTAATCGCGCTTCAGGCCTTCCACGGTCCAGTCTTTTGCGGATCCCAACTCCGGTCCCGCGAACCCCATCCAGCCCTGAACCTAAAAAGAGCAGTTGAACCTTCAACTCTCTTTGGTTTCAAGGTTTCAGGGTTTCTGGTTTCAGGGTTTCAGGGTTTCAGGGTTTCATCCAAATCGGGATCGCTATCGGGATCGGGATCGCTATCGGGATCGGGATCGGGAACGTCGACCTGCGACCCGCGACATTCGACCCGCGACGATCGGCAGGGACGCCCGCGTTTCCGGCACCGCAGGTCGCCCGTCGCGGGGCGACATAAGGTCTGACGGGAGAAGCGGGCGTCCCTGCCCGCTGGTAGGGACGGTTCCCCGAACCGTCCGCGGACGCTTGCCCCTCGTGCGCCCCGCGAGCCCGGGTGCCGTACACGTTCACAGCGCGGCGGTTCGCGTTCACGCACACGGCGACGATATCCCTTGGACGCCAAACCGGTCGGCTTCGCCTCCCTGCCGCACGCTGCGGTGCGGCCCCTGCCTGCTGCGCAGGCGGTCGAACCGGGGGTTCTCATCCCTCCCTGTTCAGACGAAGGCTGGAAAGTAGAATGGCGGAGGGGGAGGGATTCGAACCCCCGGTACCTTGCGGCACGCCGGTTTTCAAGACCGGTTCTTTAAACCACTCAGACACCCCTCCGGAACAGATGACGTGCAGTATAGGTGAAAGTCCGGGCCACTTCAAGCCGATGCGCGGAAAGCTTTGATGGCCAAGCGCTGAACCCTTTGGCGAAACGGGATAGCGGGCAAGACCCCGACTCCGTCACGCACGCATCGGGGAGACGCTCTTGCCGTCGGCATGCTATGCAACCCCGGATTACAGCAGTGAGGCACCGGAACTGGCGTTGCCGACCGACAGCGCGTAACGCCGCAGCCATCCGCCGAGGTCACGCGGTTTCCAGGCCGGTGCGGCGGCGCGGCGGCGCGCGATTTCCGCTTCATCCAGCAACGCCTCCAGACGCCGTCCGGGAATGTCGATGCGGATCGGGTCGCCATCGCGCAACAGACCGATCAGACCGCCTTCGGCTGCTTCGGGGGAGATGTGCCCGATGCAGGCGCCGCGCGTACCGCCGGAGAAGCGGCCGTCCGTGATCAGCGCCACGGACTCGCCGAGGCCCGCACCCATGATGTAGGAGGTCGGCGCGAGCATCTCCTGCATGCCGGGGCCGCCGCGCGGACCCTCGTAGCGGATGACCACCACATGGCCGGCCTTGACCTTGCCGTCGAGGATGCCTTCGCACGCCTCTTCCTGCGAGTCGAAGCAGATGGCGCGGCCTTCAAAGGTGAGCATTGAGGCAGCGACACCGGCCTTTTTGACCACTGCACCCTGCTCGGCGAGATTGCCGCGCAGGATCGTGAGACCGCCGTCCTTCGAGTAGGCGTTATCGAGCGTGCGGATGACCTCTGCGTCTTTGATCTCGGCGGCGGCGATGATCTCGCCGATGGTCAGGCCGCTGACGGTCGGGCAGGTGGTGTCAAGCAGATCCGGAATGTCAGCGATACGCTTGAGAATCGCCGGGATGCCGCCCGCGGCGTCGACATCCTCCATGTGGTAGGCACAGGAAGGCGCGACTTTACAGACGTTGGGGCAACGCTGGGAGATGGCGTTGATGCGGTCGAGGTCATAGTCGAGCCCCGCCTCGCGCGCAATGGCGAGTGTGTGCAGCACCGTGTTGGAACTGCCGCCCATCGCCATGTCCAGCGCGAAGGCGTTGTCAACGGCTTCGAGGGTGATCAACTCGCGTGGACGCGGCCCCCCCGCGAGGGCCATCTCGACGACGCGTTGCGCCGCCCGTTTCCAGAGTTCGCGTCGTGCGGGGTCGTCTGCCAGAATCGTGCCGTTTCCGGGAAGCGCCAGTCCGATGGCTTCACAAAGGCAGTTCATGGAGTTGGCGGTGAACATGCCGGAACAGGATCCGCAGCCGGGACAGGCCGACGATTCAATGGCTTCAAGCTGCTTTTCGTCGATCTTGCCGTTGTTGAACTGGGCGACGCCCTCGAACACCGAGATCAGATCGATGGCTTTGCCGTCAAGACGGCCCGCGCGCATGGGGCCGCCGCTGGCGAAAAGGGTGGGGATGTTGCAGCGGAGGGCACCGAGGATCATGCCGGGGGTGATCTTGTCACAGTTGGGCAAACAGATCATGGCGTCGAAGCAATGGCCCCGGACCATGGACTCGACGCCGTCGGCAATCAGTTCGCGGCTGGGCAGGGAATACTTCATGCCTGTGTGCCCCATGGCGATACCGTCGCAGATGCCGATGGTGTTAAACTCGAACGGGACGCCACCCGCTTCGCGGATACATTCTTTGACCCATTCGCCCACCTGATTCAGATGGCAGTGCCCGGGAATGATGTCCGTATAGGCGTTGCACACAGCGATGAAAGGCTTTTTGAAATCCTGACGCGGCACACCCGTGGCCATGAGGAGGCTACGGTGGGGGGCACGCTGAAAGCCGGTTTTGACTTGGTCGCTGGTCATGGTGTTCTTCCTTAATTATTATTCGGCTTCGCTATGGTCGTTTTTTGAATGGAGCCAGCAGACGGGTTCGAACCGACGACCTCATGATTACAAATCAAGTGCTCTACCAACTGAGCTATGCTGGCTAAAAGGGTGGCCTGCGCAACGGACGGGAAAGAACCTGCCGCGCGCGTTGTACGCCTTGAAACGTAACCGGTATGATCTTACGATAACACCGGTTCACGTTTCAAGTCGAAAGGGGCGCGCGCGCCGGTTACGCGGGCCGTTTGGACGTTTCCGCAGCCTCATCCAGCAGGCTGTTCAGGGCTTGCAGATACGCCAGGATGCTCCCCTCGATGACGTCGGTGGAAACGCCGCGTCCGTGATAGATATGGTCGCCGTCACGAACCCGGACAGTGGCCTCGCACTGCGCGTCTGTGCCGCCGGTGATGGCGGTGAGCTGGAAGCTCTCCAGCGTGACTTTGAGCCCCAGAATCTGGTTGATTGCCTTGAAAGAGGCGTTGATCGGTCCGTCACTTGCGGCGACCTGCTCGACCAGTTTCCCGTCACGCAGCAACCGGATCGTGCTGACCGGCGTGATCGCGTTGCTGGCCGTGACATTGAACCGGTCGAGTTTGACGTGCTCGGTGACCATACTCTGGACATCCTGCGCCAAGGCCTCGAGGTCGGCGTCGCTGATGTTTTTTTTCCGGTCCGCCAGATCCTTGAACCGTACGAACAGTTCCTGCATACGCTCCGCATCGAGCGGGAAGCCCAGTTCTCGCAGGCGGCTCTCAAAGGCGTGGCGCCCCGAGTGTTTGCCGAGCACCATTTTGTTGCGCGGCAGACCGATCGACTCGGGGGTCATGATCTCATAGGTCAGCGGGTTGGCCATCACCCCATGCTGGTGGATGCCTGCCTCGTGCGCGAAGGCGTTCTCGCCCACGATCGCCTTGTTCGGCTGCACGCGGCTGCCGGTGACGGTCGCGACGCAACGGCTGGTCGCATAGATTTTCGTGGTGTCGATCCCGGTCTGCGCCTGAAAAAACTCGCGCCGCGTGTGCAACGCCATCACCACCTCTTCCAGAGCGGTGTTGCCCGCCCGCTCGCCAATACCGTTGATCGTGCCCTCCACTTGATCGGCGCCGGCCCGAATCGCGGCCAGCGAGTTGGCGACCGCCAGGCCCAGATCGTTATGGCAGTGCACAGACAGCCGTGCCTTGTCGACGTTGGGCACGTTCACGCGGATGTCCGCGATCAGTTGGCCGAACTGCTCCGGCACCGCGTACCCCACGGTGTCGGGGATGTTGATTGTCCCTGCGCCGGCGGCGATTACCCCTTCGATGATCCGGTAGATGAAGGGCCGCTCGCTGCGGGAACAGTCTTCCAGCGAAAACTCCACATCGCCGCACAGGTTCCGCGCGTACCGGACCATGGCGACCGCTTGATCATAGACCTGGTCCGGCGTCATGTTCAGCTTGAACTCCATGTGGATCGGCGAGGTCGCGATGAAGGTGTGGATCCGCGGGTGCCGGGCACCGCGGATCGCCTCCCAGGTCCGGTCGATGTCCTTGGGAAGCGCGCGGCACAGGCTGGCGACCGCGGCGTTCTTCACCACGCCCGCAATGGATTTGACGGCCTCAAAATCACCGGGCGAGGCGATCGCGAAGCCGCCTTCGATGATATCCACTCGCAGCGCTTCGAGGTGTTCCGCCACCAGTAGTTTGTCGCGCAGGCTCATGGTGCAACCCGGGGATTGTTCGCCGTCGCGCAGGGTGGTGTCGAACATATAGATGCGTCGCATCTCTGTTTGCGTTTGCTCGCTCATGGTTTTTCCTCGTTGGTTTATGCTGTGCGGAGTGCCGCTGGCCTGTACGTTGTGACAAAAACAAAAACTCCCGCGGAATCGTTTGAGATTACCTGCGGGAGTCCTTACCGTTCACCTGTATGCCGATCCGATTACACGGTAACCCTCCTGCAGGCCCGCAAGAGCCCCAGTCCGTTAAGTCGGAACAAGCAAACAGTGGATTTGTCATTCATCAGCGCACACTATGTCATAAGACCGGGGGGGCGTGCAAGGCGAAAAAGGGGCGCCGCGCATTTTTTTTGGGGGATCCCGTGTGCCGTCCGCTGCGGAGCGGTTTACGGGACGTCACAGCGGGCGCACTTCCGCACAGTGCGGCGCGGGGGAGAACGTGACCGGCGCGAAATAGGCGGCGACCCGGTGGTGCGCCGCCAGCGCGCGGAACCGCGCGAGATCATCCTCCGGGGGCGTCGACGTCCCCGTGCGCACAAAATAGAAGGCCAGTTCACCGGTCTCCGATTGCGCGAAGATCTGCGGGTCCGCCTTCTCGTCCGTATTGGCGGAGATCACGGTGTGGCCACGGTTCGTCAACCGTTCGCAGAGGAAGAGGACGGCGCGCGCATGAGCGCTTTGCGTTTTGCTGTGCCGCGTTTCCTTCATGTTGTTCTCTCCTGCCGCTCCGGCGGATTTGTCCGGGCAGAATTCGAGCAAAGCCTCGTAAACATTGGCTTCCGTCGCGATCCGCGCCGCACCTGTTTGGGGAGGGACGAGCGTCTGCCCGTCTCACCGGTCGGACGGCGCGGCGGTTAGACTCGGCAAGGCCTTTTCGAAGCGGGCGATCGCGTCGCGGATACATTCGAGCGCCGCACGGGAGGAGATCGTCGCGGCAGTGACGGCATCGACCTCGCCGCCGTCTTTGCGGACGGTCCAGTTCGCTTTGAGGGACCGGCCCAGCAGTGGTTTCCGGAAAAGGTCCGTGTCGATTTTGGTGCCGAGCCCCGGAGTCTCGGAACCGACAAGTTTCTTAAAATTCACCAGTTTGCCGTCCGCACTCAGACCGACCATCAGCACCATGTCGCCGCCGTAACCATTGGCCGAGTGCCCTTCCAGCGCGGCACCCGCGAAGGCCCCGCCCTGACGGGCCACGTAAAAAGTGGTGCCGTCCAACTCCACCGGGGTAGGCGTGTCGCTTCCGCAGGGCAGGACGGTGGCCGCGGTGCGGAGCGTGCGTTGCCGAAGAGTGGCTTCGATGGGGGCTTGGGTTTGACGGTAAACCGCGGCCAGCAGAGCCGAGCTGATTGAGCAGATGACGGTCAACACCAGAATGAGTCGGATCGTGTCGTTCATGGTTTCGGATGGGGTTGGGTGCCGAACACGCGGTTACGCGTGGCGCGGTTGATGAGCGGCGTGAAGGCGTTCATAATGAGGATGGCGAAGCTCACCCCTTCGGGATAGGCGCCGGTTTTCACGGTGCGGATCAGCATGGTGAGGAGGCCGCAGCCTGCGCCGAAGATCAGCATGCCGCGCCGGGTGAGCGGCGAGGTGACCATATCGGTGGCCATGAAAAACGCGCCCAGCAGCAGGCCGCCGGAGAGCAGGTGCACGTGCGGCGGGAGCGAGGCGGCGGGCGAGACCGCATGCAGGATGCCGGCGTAGACCAGGACCGAAGCCAGAAAGGCACCGGGGATATGCCAGGTGATGACCCGGCGGAACAGCAGGTAGGCCGCGCCGATCAGCAGGGCCAAGGCCGAAGTTTCGCCGATGCAGCCATTGATGTTGCCCAGAAAGAGATCCCGGAGCAGTGTCGGGTCGCTGAACAGCGGCATGCCCTGGCCGGATTTGAGCGCCTCCTTCGCTAACCCCAGCGGCGTGGCGGAGGTCAGGGCGTCGGCTGCCAGTGCGCTTGTTGCTTTCGTGGTGGCCTCGCTCGCGGCATAGGTCACTTTGCGGATCCAAGGGGAGCCGCTCCAGGAGGTCATCGCGCCGGTGAACGAGATGAGCAGGAAGGCGCGGGCCGCGAGGGCGGGGTTGAACGGGTTGTACCCGAGTCCGCCGAATACCTGCTTGGCGATGGTGATGGCGAAGACCGAGCCCGCGACCGCCATCCAGGTCGGCAGAGCAGGCGGCAAGTTGAACGCTAACAACAGGCCGGTGACCGCGGCACTGAGATCGGAGAGGGTTGAGGCGCGGCGCATGGCTTTCCGGCAGAGCCATTCGGTGAGCAGACAGGTGGCGACACAGGTTACGGTGAGTCGCAGCGCATGCCATCGGAAAAACCAGAGCGATGCCGCCAGAGCCGGTAAAAGCGCGATCAGCACGTCCAGCATGATGCGCCTCACGGAGGAACCCGCATGGATATGCGGCGAAGGGCTGATGATGAAAAGGTCTGGAGAAGCTTCGGGTTTCATTGGGAAGGGGTTTCGGGTTGCGGGTTTCAGGTTAGGAGGTTTTGGCGGCAGCGCGGCGTGCCATGATATGGGCTTTGGCGCGTCGCATGTGATGGACCAGCGGACGATGGGCGGGACAGACAAAGGCGCACGAGCCGCACTCGATGCAATCCATCACGGCGAGGGGTTCTGCCGCTTCGATATCCTCCGCCTCGATGCACTGGCTGAGTTCCGCCGGGCTCAGGCGCATGGGGCAGGCGTCCACGCAGCGTCCGCACGCGATGCAGGCTTGGGAGGTGAAGCAGGTGGTGTTTTTGGGGGAGAGCAGCAGCAGGCCCGAGGCGGTTTTGCCGACCGGTACCGCGAGGTTGCTGACCGTGAAGCCCATCATCGGCCCGCCTGAGATCACCTTGGACACTTTGCCCGTGATCCCGCCGCAGGCGGCCACCAAGTCACTGTACAGTGCGCCGCAGGGCACGAGCAGATTCGCGGGTTGCGCGATGGCGTCCCCGGTGACCGTGATCACGCGCCGGACCAGCGGCCGCCCGCGGGCCACGGCTTCGGCGATCGCGAAGGCGGTGCTGACATTCTCCACCACACACCCGACATCCATCGGCAGACCGCCGCGCGGCACCTCGCGCCCGGTGACCGAAAAGATCTGTTGCTTTTCCGAGCCCTGCGGGTAACGGGTTCGGAGCACGGTCACGGCCACATCGCCATCCATGTCCTGAAAGATTTTTTCCAAAACTTCGATGGCGTCGGGTTTGTTGTCCTCGATTGCGACGCGCAGGGTTTTCGCGCCGAGGATGTGGCAGATGATCTCCGCGCCGAGGCGGATGTCCGCGGCGTGTTCCAGCATCATACGGTGATCCGCAGTCAGATAGGGCTCGCACTCGGCGCCGTTGAGGATCACGGTGTCGATGGGTTTGTCGCGCGGCGGGGAGAGTTTCACGCGTGTGGGGAAGCCTGCGCCACCCATGCCGACGACTCCGGCGACACCGATGCGCTCAATCAGCGATTTGGGGTCGGCCGTCCGCCACTCCGGGAGGGGCGGCAACGACTCCCACGTCTGCTCGGACGCGGTTTCGATCACGATGGCATCACAGGCGCGGCCTGTCGCGGTGAGCGTTGGTTCGAGCGCGACCACCTTGCCGGCGGCCGGCGCGTGGACCGGCGCGGAGATGAGACCGTCGGCTTCGGCGAGGAGTTGTCCGCCTATAACCGTGCTGCCGGTCTGGACAACAGGCTTGGCCGACGCGCCGAGGTGCTGCGACAGAGGCACGACCAGCCGCGCGGGAAGCGGCAATTCGCGGATGGGCGAACCGGCGGCGAGTTCCTTGTGGTAATCGGGATGGATGCCGCCGTGGAAGGTGAAGGATGAAGGGATCGTGGGCATGGAAAGAAGGGAGGAGTGTGGGGGTTGGGAGTTAGGAGTTGGGAGGGTCTTTGCGGATGCAGTGGCCCGGACATTTAGCGACAACCTCCTCATGGGTGAGGGGCTGGGAGTAGTCCACCATCGCGAGGAAGCCGTCCATGCTGATCGCGCCGTCGGAGAGTTTGGCGCAGATGCTGCAACCGAGGCAACCTGTGCCGCAGACCTTCTTCACGGCGGGGCCTTTGTCCTTCGAACTGCAGAGCACATGGATCTCTGCGGCGGCGGGCACAAGCTTGATCAGTCGGCGCGGACAGGCCGCGACGCACTTGCCGCAGGCGATGCAGCGCTTCTTGTCGATCTTGGCGATGCCGTTGAGCATATGGATCGCGTTTACCGGGCAGATTCGGGCGCAGGAACCGTATCCGAGGCATCCGTACGTGCAAGCCTTGTCTCCGCCCGCGATCGCCTGGGCGGAGGCACAGTCCGCGATCCCGTTGTAGGTTGCGCGGCGTGTCGCTTCCGTGTTGTCGCCGCAACAGAGCACGATCGCGACCCGCTTCTCCAGGACGGCCACGGTGCGACCGAGCAAAGCCGCGATCGCTTGTGCGCAGTCCGGGCCGCCGGGTGCGCAGAGGTTGCATTCCGCGGTGCCGTCCACAATCGCGCGCGCGTAGTCGGCACAGCCCGCGTAACCGCAGCCGCCGCAATTGGCGCCCGGCAGCAGTTCGGTCACCTGATCGATGCGCGGGTCCTGTTTGACGGTGAAGTATTTTTCAGCGGCAGCCAGTGCTGCGGCACTCGCGAGCCCGATGCCGCCGACACACAAGGTTGAAGTGGTGATGAGATCCATGAAAGGGTTTTCAGAAGGGTTATTTGACGAGGCCGTTGAAGCCCATGAATGCCAGGCTCAGGAGTCCGGCGGTGACGAGGGAGATGGCCACCCCGCGGAAACAGCGGGGCGGGTCGGCGCGGTCGATTTTCTCGCGCAGACCGGTGAAAATCAGCAGGGCAAAGGCGAACCCGGTTGCGGCGGCAAAGCCGAACAGCACGGATTTGAAGAGGCCGTATCCCAGTTTCATGTTCAGCACGGCCACGCCGAGCACCGCGCAGTTGGTGGTGATAAGCGGCAGGAAGATGCCGAGCGCGGCATGCAGCGACGGGGTGAAACGTTTCATCACGATGTCGATCAACTGCACCAGCGCGGCGATCACCAGGATGAAAGCGAGGGTCTGTAAGAATTTGTCCAGTCCCAGCGGGGCCAGCACATAGGTTTGCAGGCACCAGGTGACGGCCGACGCGATGGTGATCACGAAGATCACCGCGCCCGACATGCCGAGCGCGGTGCTGATCCGCTTGGAAACGCCCAGAAAGGGACAGATGCCGAGAAAACGGCTCAGCACAAAGTTGTTGACCAGAATCGCGCTGAGAAGTAACAGAAGGTATTCCATGTCCACATCCTCAGGTGAGGAACAAAGCCCAAAAATATCAAATCCCGGTATGGGGTTCAATCTCTGCGTGCGACTCGGCAACTACAAAATTACAAGGGTTTCTGGTTTCAGGGTTTCAAGGTTTCAGGGTTTCTGGGTTTCTGGGTTTCTGGGTTTCTGGGTTTCTGGGTTTCTGGGTTTCAAGGTTTCTGGGTTTCATGGTTTCAGGGTTTCATCCAAATCGGGATCGGTATCGGGATCGGTATCGGGATCGTCGACCCGCGACATTCGACCCGCGACGATCGACAGGGACGCCCGCGGTTCCGACACTGCAGGTCGCCCGTCGCGGGGCGACATAAGGTCTGACGGGAGAAGCGGGCGTCCCTACCGTTGGAGCAGGGAATACAGTTGGGCGACGGGCTCAATCCTTCCGCGCCGCATTCGCGTCGTTTCCGGAACGGTACGCGTCGAGTGCTTGCCGGAACGCTTCGGTCTGCGCGTACCCGCAACTCTTGAACTCGGGGCAGAAGCCGCGGTAGACGCATTCCGGCACACAGACGCGGTAGAGTTCGGGTTCGTGTTCGCGCATCGCGTCCAGCACCAGACGCCAGGCCTCGGTGGTTTCGGGGGAGGCTTGCTTACAGAGCCGTTTGCGTGAAATGAAGATCAGGGCCTGGGCGTTCGCGAAGCACTCGTGGTCAACAAGGCTTGCCTGCGGCATGGTGTCGCGGTTGACGCCGGTACGGTCCGAGCGTTGGGTGCTCACGAAGTGTTCGATTCCGATTTTGTGCCGCACGAAGTGCACGCTGACCCAGTATTTCAGATTGACCCATTTCCATTTGAAGAGCATCTGGCGGATGGGTGAGTGTTCCGAAAGCAGGATGCGGTGTTTCCAGGCGTTGCTGGGTTCGCGGTCGCCCTCCTCCATGCGGATGGTGGTGCGGGCGGCGTCGGCGACATCGCGCCATACGGACTTGGTTTTGAAGTATTTCAAGATGGGGGGCTGACTCATGCGACGTTCCTTTCAGTATGCGGGTGAACGAAAACGGGTTAGGGGCTCGGGCACAGGCCACCATCCACGCGCAGGATCTGGCCCGTGATCCAAGCGGCCTCTTCGGATGCGAGAAACCGCACGACTCCCGCAACTTCGTCGGGTGTGCCGAAACGGCCTAGCGGGATGGCGGCGAGTTGTTTGACGCGCCGGGTCTCGGGGATCTCGGCGGTCATGTCCGTGGTGATGATGCCGGGGGCCACGACATTCACCGTGACTCCGGAGGCGGCTAGTTCGCGGGCTGCGGTCTTGGCGAGTCCGAACAGGGCGGCCTTGGAGGAACTGTAGGCCGCGCGCATGAGATCGCCCATCAGGCCTGCGGCCGAAGCGATGTAGATGATCCGGCCGGCCTGTTGGCGCGCCATGGGGCGCGTGAGGGCTTTGGTTAGCAGAAACGCGGCGTCGAGGTTCGCGGCGTGAACCTCTCGCCAGGTGTCGAGCCCGGTGAAGGCGAGGAGCTGGCTTCGCAGGATGCCGGCGTTGCTGACCAGGGTGTGGATCCCGCCGCAGGTTCCGATGACCCGCTTGACCAATTCATCCACTTCTGCGGGGACAGTCAGGTCTGCGG
>JAPXSY010000041.1:0-26541 GCA_033812795.1 Kiritimatiellia bacterium | reverse complement strand
CCCCCCCCCTTTTCACCAGAAACGCATTGTTTTCGCACTCTCCTGTCGCTAACCGATTACAACTGTCAAAATTTCCTCTGTTGACGTGTGGTCCGGTAATAACGTATTCTCTTTGCGTGATTCACTGTATTGGGTGCGAGATCCGCGCAAGCAAGGGCTGATTCGACCTTGTCAGGCGTTTCGACGATCCTGATGCGGGGAGTGTGGGATGTCATGTGTTATCGTCAGGCGGAAAATGTCGTCGCGAAAACGGTGGCCGGCGAGGTTCTGCTGGTTCCGGTGCATGTGAACACACAAAACGTTTTCACGCTGAACCGCGAGGCGTACCAGATCTGGCAGTGGCTCGACGAGCCGTGCTCCGTTGATGCGCTTGCGGCGCGTCTGGCGAGCCGTTACGGAGTATCCACCGATACGGCGCAACGGGACGTGCGGAGTTTTCTGGACGAGATGTTGAACTGGGGCTTGGTACGCGAGGCCTGACCTCCGGAAACGGAGGGGGGATCGGGTTGGGTAACGGACGGGAAAGGATCATATGGCAAAAGAGAGCAAGGGTTTTGGAAGCGGGGTCACCTACGAGGAACCGTACCGTCCCCCGAAAGTCTCCCGGATTGTTCTGGACGAGGGAGGCAATTATGTCAGCCACGCCATACCGGGAGGAACTTTAGGCACGTCGATCATTGAGTGACGACGTGCCCGCAGGCGGCTCAGAGGGGCGCATGTCCGGATGTTTTCCTCCGGAGTGCCCCGCTACGCGCCGCCGGAAAGGTCTGGCATGTCGGTTCGAGGTGGAACTTCTCGCGCAACGCACCCGCTGATTGTGGGAGGGGTGCGCTTCACCTTGTCCGGCCCGCTGACGATGACGCGTTTCCCCCCGGCCTTCCGTGCTTTTCTGGATGCGGACGTGCCCTGGGATTTGGCTTGCCGCGTACGCTGCCGGGGGGCTGACGCGCTTCTGGCCTCCGAACCCCGCGTCCCGGACCAACCCTGGACCTTTGCGCGGGACCTGGAGAATGATCATCTGATCCGCCGCGCCGCAACAGGGGAGACGGTATGGCGGATCGATGCGCCGCGCTCGTTCGAGCAGGCGGTGGTCCGCTGGCATCCCTCGCTGTTCTCGGCATGTTACTCATCCTACGAGTATGCGTGGGGAACCGGACTCGGACTGGCCTTGACAGTGATGCGGCTGCAAGCCGTGGGTGGGGTTGCCTTTCACGGTACGGCGGCAGAGGTGGACGGCCAAGGAATCCTCGGTCTGGGAATCTCGGGTTCCGGGAAAAGCACTTTGGCCCGGATGCTGCAAGACGCCGGGTGCGCCGTCCTCTCCGATGAGCGCCCGCTCGTGAGACGAAATCCGGACGTGCCGTCGGAAGGTTCGGATGCGGCCGGGTTCCGCGTGTACGGTTCTCCCTGGCCGAGTTCGGCCGGGGCGGCGCAAAACACGCATGCGCCGTTACGCCGCATCTATTTCCTTGAACATGGGCAGACGAACCGCATACGGCCCCTGACCCCGGCCGAAGCCCTTTCGCGAATGATCCCGGTGACCGCCATCCCTTGGCGGGAGCCGTGCCAGTTGGATCCGTATCTGGTGACGATCGACGGTCTGCTCCGCTTTGTACCCTGTTCCGTTTTCGCCTTCCGCCCGGAGCCCGCAGCCATCTCACACATACGGGAGGACCTCGCTTCGCTTCCTCCAAGGGGGACACCATGAAGCGCGAATGGATCCGTCGGCTGGCGCGGGCATGGGTAAGGGCGATCTCTCTGGTGTGGACGAGCGCGCCGCGGCTCGCCTGCGCGCAGGCGGTGTTGACCGCCGTACAGGCGCTGTTACCGCTGCTGACGTTATACACGCTCAAGCGCGGCGTGAACAGTGGCGCGGTGTTGTTACGCGAGACGGGTACGGTGATCGCGGAACAAGCGGGCGAGTGTGCGGCGCGCAATGCTGAGACACGTGAGCTGATTTTCTGGCTGCTGTTGGGTGCCGTTTCCATCGGGCTGGGCGCTTGCCTGCGGGCGTGTGCCGCATGGGTGGCCGAACTGCACGCCATAGATGTGAGTGACCGGGTTCACGCTTTGCTGCACACGAAACTGCTCAGGGCGGATCTGGCGTTTTTTGAGGACAGCCGCGAACAGGACGCGCTGCATCTGGTCCAATCGCAAGCCCTGTCACGGCCCGTCGCGGTTATGGATGCGCTGTTCAGGATGGCGCACAGCGTGGTGGCCTTGTCGGGAATCTTGCTGTTGCTGGCCGCGTTGCACCCGCTCGTCGCAATCGTGCCGCTCATTGCGAGCGTGCCGATCATCGGCATCCGGATGGCGCGCGGGAACCGGTTTTTCGAGTGGCGTCGCGAACAGGCCCCGTTGGAGCGCGAAGCCGGTTATGTGCATCATCTGCTCACGGATGGCGCGTACGCCAAAGAGATCCGGGTGATGGGACACGGCACGTTTTGCCGTAACCGGTTCACGGCGGTGCGTTCGCGGTTGCGTGCGGCGCGGTTGCGCCTGCTCCGTCTGGTGTTGACCCAGGAGTTGGCGATGCAGTTTCTGGCTTTGGCCACAATGGGAGTGCTACTGCTTTGGATGGCTGGACGTTTGGCGGCGGGAGCGCTTTCCCTCGGGGCGCTGGTCATGTACGCGCAGGCGGTCCAGCGGGGACAGGCGCAGACCGGAGCGCTTGCGGGAACCCTTGCCGAACTCTACCAGTCCGCACTGTTTCTCGAATCCTTTGACACCCTGCTCGCAAAACCGGACACCGTGCGTACGCCGTCCCGACCGCGCGCGCTTCCCGCACCGGGGTGTCATGGCCTCGTGTTTGAGCGTGTATCCTTCACCTACCCCGGAACCTCCCGACCGGTATTGCGCGAGATCAGTTTTACCCTGCATCCCGGCGAACGGATCGCGCTGGTGGGGGCGAATGCGTCCGGCAAATCCACGCTTCTAAAGCTGATGTGCCGGTTTTACGATCCGACGGCGGGACGGATTCTGTTTGAGGGTGTGGATTTACGCGAGGTGGACCCCGTTGTGTGGCGTCAGCGGATCGGCGCGCTCTTTCAGGATTTCGGGCAGTATCAGTTCTCCCTGGCCGAAAATGTCTGGATCGGCGATCCGCATGGCAGCGCATCGGACGCACGCATTGCGGAAACCGTGCGCCGTGTGGGCTTGGATGCCCTGGCCCGGACGGATCCCCGGGGGCTCGACACCCCATTGGGGCGCTGGTTGCGCGAAGGAATCGAACCGAGCCTCGGACAGTGGCAGCGTGTCGCGGTGGCGCGCGCCACGTTGCGTGATGCGGATCTGCTGTTGCTGGACGAGCCGGCAAGCGCGCTGGATGACCGTGCGCAGGATGAGGTGATCCAATGGCTGCAAACGGTGACGGTTGGCCGGATGGCGGTTTTGGCGAGTCACCGGCGTCGCGTGATCGAGGTCGCCGACCGGGTGCTGGTGCTACGGGAGGGCGTGCTGGTGGAAGAGGGAACCATCCCTGCGCTACGGGCGCGGAAGGGCGAATGGGCGAGTCTTTATGAGCGGGTCCTTTCCTAAGCTTCCCGAACGGACTCCGGCGCAGGAGGACTTGTTGCGGGTGATGCGGGCTGCGGTGAACGGACAGGTCGCGGAAATCGACCCTCTGGCGTGGCCGGCAGTGTATCGTCTGGCGGCGATGCATCAGGTGGAAACGTTCCTCTATCCCCTCATCCGTGCCTGGCCTCCTGCGGCGTTGCCGCCAGAGGAAATGATGCACTTCTGGCGGACGGTTTTCCTACAGGCGGCCGGGCGATACGCGCGTGTGGCTGAACAGGCGCGCGAGTTGTTTTCGGCACTCCATTCTGGCGGACGGTTTTCCTACAGGCGGCCGGGCGATACGCGCGTGTGGCTGAACAGGCGCGCGAGTTGTTTTCGGCACTCCATGCCGCAGGCATAGAGATGATCCCGCTCAAAGGCGTCTGGCTGGCGGAGCGGATCTATATGGAGGGCGGCTGCCGCACAATGAATGATATTGACCTGCTTGTCCCGGAAGCGCGGTTTAACGAGGCATGCGGGGTCATCCGGTCGATCGGGTATGTGACGCCCGATTACGACGTCACGGACAGGCGGGTGAAACACGCGCACTTCCAAAAATGCGGCGAGCCGCTCGCTCTGGAACTCCACCGGCGTTTGTTCAACCATCCGGTTTCGGCGGGAGAAGCCCCGTCAACGGATTGGGTATGGCACGGAAACATGGAGGACCGGTTGCACGGGATCCCGGTGCAAACCTTTGAACCGGAAAGACAGGTCGCATACCTCGCACACCATATTCTGGGGCACCGGATGGCTGTGCCGCTCAAGGTTTATCTGGACCTGTGTCTGGTTTGCGAACGGTTTGCCGCGCCGCTCTCGGACACGGCATTCCGTCACGAGAGGGCACGGTGGGGCGCGGTGTACGGCATCTCCTTCGTGCTACGCATGGCCGATCGCCTGCTCAAGTCCGAGGCGTGCCGGATGTGGGCCGCAATCCCGGAGGAGTCCGCCGAGTTGTGTGAGGCATTGGACGTCGCGGAACAAATTGTGATCGGGTTGGATGCGAAAAGCATCAAACTCACCCCTTCCCTCTCCCGGTTTATCCGCTCCAAAGGATTGGAACGGATCCGGATCGGACTGGCGAGTCTCTTTCGGTCTGCCGCAGAAATGCGACAGATTTATCCCCGTACAGTACGTTGGTTCGGTTTAGCGGGCGGCTATCTCTGGAGACTGCCCGATCTGTTCCTTCGCCACGGTTCGTTTCTCAGCGGAAGCCCGTCATGCCGACGTCAGACAAAAGTGGCCCACAAAGGGTTTGAGGACAGGGAACAGCTCATCGCTTGGCTCTGTGCGCGGGAAAACGACACGAAAGGCCATGATTAAAAAACTCACATTACAGGTGCGTCTCGGCACTTCCTTCAGGGTGGCATGCGCCGTGTTGGGCATTGTGCTCGTTTCATCAGGTGCCCCCTTGACGGAACGGGAAGCGCTCGACAGGCTTGCCGTCTGGATGGATGGCCATCCGGTGATGGGCTGTCTGGCTGGAAACGCCATCGCCTCGACGGTCAGATTCCCGGAAGGCGGCGGCTCCTACAGTGTCTATGTCGTGGCGTTCTCGCCGGTCGGATATGCCGTGCTCAACAGCGATGACCGGCTGCCGCTGATCGTCGCCTTCAGCGCCTCGTCGGGTGTCAACCTAACCGACCGTCCCGACAACGCCTTCCGCGCCGCACTGCTGGCCCATGTGGAAAAGGCGGCAGACACGTTGAGCGGCATGGACGACGCGATCCCGCCGGATCGCTCCTACCGCCGCACCGCCCCCCGCCGCGCGCCATTGAGCATTGAGCAGTACGGCCCTTATCTGGCGACCATCTGGAACCAGTGCAACCCGTACAACCTGTTGTGCCCTGAAGATCCCGGCGGCAGCGCATACTACGGATACCGCGTGCCGTCCGGCTGCACGCCTGCCGCCTACGCCCAGGTGCTCCATTACCACCGCTGGCCGCTCCGCGGGCAGGGCTCGCACAGCTACACCGACAGCAACGGCTCGATCACCGGCACGCACAGCGTCTGTTTCAGCACGCCATTCGGCTGGGCGGCCATGCAGGCCGCCTACGACCCCTGGACCACCACACCCCAGCCGGGCGACGTTGAAGTCGCCGACCTCATGTACCGCCTGGGTGTTGCCGCCGATGCCGATTACGAGAGTGACGGCACCGCCTCAAGTATCCGGACGCTGGGCGAGCGCCTCAACACATACCTCTTCTACGAGCCTATCGGCTATGCGTCGTCGCAGACCGCACTGCTGCCGGGACTTAACGAGAGCCTGCGCACGGGCTATCCGTGCGTCGTCGCGGTGCCCGGCCACGCGATCGCGGCGGATGGGTTGCTGGATGACAATGGAACCGTGTCGTACCATATCAACTACGGCTGGGGCGGCTCAAACAACGGTTGGTGGTCGGCCGACAATGTGGCCGGCCAGGCGCTCGCATACGGCTGCACCTCGCTCAAGCCCATGCTGATGGCATTCCCGGCCGAGACGACGGCGCAGGCGGCGGCCGGCGAGCCCGCGACCCTCGAGTGGCTGCTGCCGGTCCGCCGCGAGCAGGAGGCCGGGCGTATTTTGATCCGGCGGCTGACGCCGCAGAGCGGAACGTGGAGTTCCGCCGCCGAAACGCTGGACCATACCGTGTCAGGTGGCTGGCAGCTTAAATCCGGCGGTCGCACTGGCTCGTGCTGGTTCACCGGGCCGAACGGCTACAGCGCGCTGACGCTCACCGATGTTTTTGTCCCCGACGACTCGACTGCGCTCGCGTTCTGGATGAAATACTTGCTGACTGCGGAAACCGTTTTCCGGGTCGCGGTCTCCAGCGATGGCGGGGATACCTACACAATCCTGTCTACGTGGAGTAACAAATCTGCCCTGAGCTGGCAGTCCTACACGGTCGGGCTAGGCGCATATACTGGCGAGCAGATCCAGATCCGGTTTGAATTGACTCAGGGATCATCGTACTACTCGAACGGCGGCGTCTGGCTCGACGACCTCGGCGTCACCTCCGGCACCTGGCAGCGCTGGATGCCGTTCGCCGAGGACACGACGCTCGCGAGGTTGGAGGGGCAACCGGTACATTTCACAGTTCTGACGCCCCCTCTTGAGACCGGCAGCTACACGCTGGCATCGGTCGTGGAGGACACCAACGCGACATGCCACGCGCTTTCGCCGGCGTTCACGCTGAACGTCCTGCCACGCTTCAATTACCGGCTCGAACCCGGCGGGGGCGTGACACTCACCCGATACAACGGCAACTCCGCACGGCTCGAAATCCCGTCGGAGTGGGAAGGCCAGCCGGTCACGGGCATCGCCTCAAACGCCTTTGGCGATACCCCGGTCTTTTCCGTGATCCTGCCGGCATCGATCACTGCGTTTGAATCCGACGCCTTCGCCGGTGCCGACGCGCTGCAACGGCTCTTTTTCACCGGCAATGCGCCATCCGTCGCCACCAACGCGCTGGCGGACTCGGCGGCAACCGTCTACTACCTGCCGGGGAAGAATGGCTGGTCCGCCAGCCTTGGCGGCCGACCCGCCCTGAAGTGGGATCCCGCGCCGGTCCCCGGTGCCTCATTCGGATTCCAGAACGGGGTTTTCGGCTTCACGCTGACTGGCACAGCACTGATCCCGGTGCATGTGCAGGCAGCCACCAATCTTACGTCCACCGTTTGGTACACAATCACCAACACCGCGATTGACGCCGCCGGCACGCTCCATGTCCGCGACCCGGAGTCCCCGGCTCATACGGAACGCTTCTACCGCATCGTCTGGCCGTAGAGCATGGACAAGTGTTCCAAAATGTGGAATAATTTTACGTGCTTTTTGGCGGCGTGTGGCCGTTCAAAAAACATATGGAGGTACAGGCGTGAAGCACAGGAAAATATTCAGCAAAAACACTGCCGCTGGTTTCCAAGCTGCAAAGCTCTTTGAGGCATTGTTCCGCAATGCACGAATGCTTCGCGGTTCGGTGCGCCGTGCCACGGCTACGGTGATTCTGGCTGCTGGTTTTCTCCTGATGGCCGGGGCGCTTCCCGCCGAGGCGATCACGATCACGCGGACCTCGGGCGCGGTTCTGCAGACGGATATCCCGAAAGGCCTCTCGTGCGGTTTTGTCTCATACATCATCAGCAATAACACGGCGACGGCCTATTCCAACATCTGGGTTCAGGTGGATAATTTCACGGGCAGCATCGTTTCGCTGGCCGGCGGGGACAACGGGATGTGTCACGTCGATGATCTTCCGCCGGGGGCATATAAGACCGTGTACTTCTATCTGGGGGCCACGACCACCACCACGCAGCCGCAAAGTCACACAGTAAAGGTTTACGAGGGATATCCGGAAGGCGGCACGCTGGTTACCAGCCAGACCTTTGCCCTGACCGTGGCCACGACAGGTGAAAACCAATCCAGCAAGGTCCACACCGTGACCTACGGGCCGAATCCGCCAACCGTCGGCGGCACGGTGCTGGTGCAGGTGACGGGCGATGCCGGCAACGTCAAGAAGGGCGATCTGGTGAATTTCAGCCCCGCGGTTTTTGACACCTGGAACGCGGCGGCCTTCCAGCTTTGCGATGTCACGCTGGCGCTGACCAACAAGAACGGTCAGGCGCAGACGCTCTCCGACTATCTGCAGTTGCCTGCGGATGTCGTACAATGGTCCAACGGCCAGATCACCTACACCGCCTACTATACGTTCAAGGCGCTGGCCGAGACCGCGCAAAGCACGCCGGTCAGCCCGATGACTTATGCCTCGCAGGGAAACTCCAGCTCGCACCCGAAGACCGACGGCTATGGCCTTTTCCAACCGATCCAGTCGCCGACCAACACCACGACACTCGCTAAGCTGGCCAACGTCACGCGGGCCTATACCAATGAGACCGTGACCTATACCGTGCGTTTCTCCAACAGCGGGCCGAACGACATGACGATCGACCGCGTTGTCGACACCCTGCCGCCCCACATGGCGTACATACCGGGTAGCTCGCAGTTGAACGGGGTGACGATGCTTGATCCGTCCATCAGCGGGACGCAACTGGTCTGGTCGGAGACCGAGTTGATACCGGCCAACAGTTCGCGCGACTTCACCTTTCAGGCGCGGGCGATGATCGCAGGGATAACGACCAACAGCGTGGTGGCCTACGTGGGCGGGACCAGCACGATCATCGACACCACTCTGAGCACGAGCGACAATGTGCCGGGCCAAGTGGTCGTGCGCACGCTGCTGCCGCCAACAGCGGTCGATGACTATGTCTCGGTGGTGGAGGACGGCGTTTGGAGCCGCCCCGCGCCAGGGGTGCTGAACAACGACAGCGACCTGAACGGCTTTGACATCGCCGTGGTCGCCCACACCCAGCCCGCGCATGGGGCGCTCGTGCTGAACGCCGACGGCTCCTACACCTATACGCCCGACCAAGATTACTACGGCAGCGACAGCTTTACCTACACGATCACGAACTACAACGGGCGCGCGGACACCGCCACGGTACACCTGACGGTGCTGCCGGTAAATGACGCGCCGAGCTTCACGGCGGGCGCGAACCAGTACCTGACGGTGGGCGCAGGCGCACAGAGTGTGCCCGCATGGGCCACGGCGATCAGCAAAGGCCCGGCGAACGAATCCTGGCAGTCGCTGACCTTCAATGTGACGAACGACAACGCCGCGCTCTTCTCCGTGCAGCCGGCCATATCCGCCGACGGCACGCTGACCTACACGCCCGCGCCGGGCATGAGCGGCATCGCCACCGTCACCGTCTACCTGCAGGATGACGGCGGCCGGGCCAACGGCGGCGAGGACCGCAGCGCGGAGTACACCTTCACGATTAACGTGACTGGCTACAGCATCGGCAACCGCGTCTTCAAGGACCTGAACAACGATGGTGTCCACGACTTCACCGACAGCGGCATCGCGGGGGTGCGCATGGCGCTTTTCGCCGGAGTGGACGGGCAGCCCGCCGGACAGGTTCTCCAGACCACGGTCACGGATGCGGAAGGCTTTTACCGTTTCGACCATCTGGCGGCAGGCACCTATGTGGTGGTGGCGGACGTTGCAGAATCGCCATCCCTAGCCGGTTTCGTCAGCAGCAAGGGACATTACAGCGACCTGACGCTGGACGGTGACCTGCGCGATCACGGGATCAACACGCCGGTCTCTGTCGGCGGCATCACGGGTGGCATCGCCAGCGTCCTCATAACCGTCGGCGAGAATCAGCAGCCCTTGGACGAACTGGTCAACGTGAATCTCGACGCGGGACGGCACGGCCCCTGTGGCGACGCTTACGACAACCTGGTGGTGGACTTCGGCTTCACGCCGCTCTACAGCATCGGCAACCGCGTCTTTGCCGACGATAACTACAACGGATACCGGGATGACAACGAGGGCGGCATTGCGGGTGTGCCGCTCTATGCGTTTGCTGCTGGCGAAGACGGGCTTCCAACAGGTGAGCCGTTGGCCTACGCTGTCACGGATACGGATGGCTGGTACCGGCTGGACAATCTGGTCATCGGTACCTATGTCGTGGTGCTGGATCGCGAGGCGGCCGTGGCCGCGAATCCGGGGCTTGCGGTGTACACCAGCACGATCGGCACTTCCGATGACATGACGCTGGCGGGCGACCGCTGGGATCACGGCTGGTACCACCCCCGGACAAACATCGGGCCGGTCACCAACGGCTACTCATCCTCACCGGTCACGCTCGGGCCCGGCATGCAGCCGGTCGGCGAGCAGACCGGCGGGACCGCCGCCGGCGCGCAATCGCCGTACGGCGACGACCGCGACAATCTTGTGCTGGACTTCGGCATGGTGCGCACCTTCTGCATCGGCAACCGGATCTTCCTCGACGACGGCTCCGGCGGCGGCACCGCCAATGACGGCATTCAGAACGGCACCGAGCCCGGCATCCCGAACGCGGCGGTGCGCATCTTCGCGGCGGACGCCAGCGGCAACCCCACCGGCGACGCGCTGGTGATCGGCACGGACAACCTGACCGCCGCGCTCACCAATCCCGACGGCTGGTACCGGTTCTTCCGTCTGGCGCCGGGCGACTACGTGGTGGTGGTGGACGTGGGCCTCTCCACCAACCTGACCGGCTTCGTCTTCAAGGACGGCTCGACGTGGGTGGATCCCGCCGCCACATCGACCAGTTTGGTCGGCATGGTCAGCAGCGCGGGCTACAGCAGCGACCTGACGCTGACAGGCGACCGGCGCGACCACGGCAAGGATGCGCCGGTCAGCGTGGGGTGTGTGACGTACGGCATCGCGGGTCCAAAGATCACGCTGGGGCCGGGGTTGCAGCCGCTCGGCGAGCAGACCAACTCGGTGTCCGGGCCATCGGCGCACTCGCCCACCGGCGATGCCTACGACAACCTTGTGATGGACTTCGGCTTCGCGCCGACATTCAGCATCGGCAACCGCATCTTCTGGGACAACGGCGCGGGCGGCGGCACCGCCGGCAACGGCGTGCGGGACGGCGGCGAGCCGGGCATCGCGGGCGTGCTGGTCGAGGTGCGCTCCAACGGCACGACCCTGGCCACGACCGTGACGGATGCCGAGGGCTACTACCGCTTCGACAATCTGCTGACAGGGGAGTACACGGTTTTTCTGCCGCCCTCGAACTTCTCGTTGTCCGGGGCCCTGTCCGGCATGCTCAGTTCGACCAACACGGTCGCCGGTGAAAATGGCGACAAGGGCATCGACAACAACCACCCGGCCACGAACGGCATCGAGAGTGGAAAGGTCACGATAGGTTTTGGAGCGCAACCCGCAGGCGAAACCGACACCGGCACCGGCGCGGGCGCCAACAGCCCGTTCGGCGACAACTACGATAATCTCACCATCGACTTCGGCATGATCGAGGTCAACTCCGTCAACTGCAGCGCCGGCTCGCTGGTGTGGAACGACGCCAACAACAACGGCCGCCACGACGCGGGCGAGAGCGGCATCGCGGGCGTGACGCTCGAAATCTGGAAGGCGGATCCCGACGGCGATCTGATTGGCCCCGCGCCGCTCCAGGCCACGACCACCGCCGCCGACGGCACCTATCTCTTCGACGATATCGAGCCCGGCCTCTACCGCATCCGCATCCCGGAGACCATGTTTGCATCCGGCGGGCCGCTGGAGATCATCAACACCGCCAGCACGCTCTACTCTGCGGCGGACGACCAGATCGACAACGACAGCAACGGCGCGCAGAGCGCGGCCGGCCAGGCCGTCCTTGGCCCGCTGTTCCAGCTCAGCCGCGGCGGCGAGCCGGAGGACGACACGGTGCCTAACGAGTTCGGCCCGGGTGCCACACAAGACAACCACTCGCCACGGCTCGACGACAACGGCGACATGACCATGGACTTCGGCTTCTACGCGCCCACGCTGGCGCAGACCAATCTGGTCAGCCTCGGCTCGCTGGTCTGGAGCGACCTCGACAACAACGGCGCATGGGACAGCGGCGAGCCCGGCATCCCCGGCGTGACGCTGGAACTCTACATCACCAACGCCACCGGGCTGATCTATTGGGGCACGACCCAGAGCGCCTCCGACGGCACCTACTTCTTCCGCGATCTGGTGGACAACACCAACTGGGTGGTGCGCATCCCCGCCCCGAACTTCGCGCCGGGCGGCGCGCTCTACAGCACGCCGCTCAGCAGCGGCACACCGGTGAACGCCGACAATCAGGCCGATAGCGACAACAACGCTTTGCAGCCGGGCGGTTTCGGCGCGGAGGTGTGGAGCCCGGTGATCGCCCTCACGGCAGGCAACGAGCCGACGAACGAGTCTGGCCTCGGTGGTAATCAGGACAGCGCGTCCCCCTATATTGACGCCAACGGCGACATGACGCTGGACTTCGGCTTCACCCCGGTCTATAGCCTCGGCAACCGCGTCTTCGCCGACCTCGACAACGACGGCGTGATGGATGCGGGCGAGAGCGGCATCGGCGGCGTGCCGCTGCTGCTCTTCGCAGCGGACGCCAGCGGAAATCCCACGGGCGCGGCTTTGGCCACCAACGTGACCGACAATGCGGGCTGGTACCGCTTCGACGATCTGATTGCGGGCAGCTACGTGGTGGTGGCGGATGTCGCCAACGCGGACGCGCTGGCGCACTGGGTCAGTAGCACAGGCGTGTCGAGCGATGTGTCGCTGACTGGTGACGGCAGGGATCACGGGCGCGACACGCCGGTATCGGCGGGCACGGTGGCCGGCGGCATCGCCAGCGTGGCGGTGACGCTCGGCCACGGCGCGCAGGCCGAAGGCGAGGAGACCGGCGAGGGTGCCGGGGCGCACAGCCCCCATGGCGACGCCCGCGACAACCTGACGCTGGACTTCGGTTTCACGCCGACCTATAGCATCGGCAACTGGGTTTTCAGGGACAATGAGAACAACGGCATCTCCTGCATGAAGACCAACTGCACCTGCGGCGTCAGCAACGTCGTGATGCGGCTCTTCGCGGCGGATGGCAACGGCGCCCCGACCGGCGCCGTGGTGAGCACCGTGACCACGTGCGCCAAGGGCTATTACCGTTTTGACGGCATATTGCCGGGCACCTACGTGGTGGTGCTTGACAAGGCCAACGCACCCGAGCTGGCGAATTACCGCAGCTCGACCGGCGTGACCGGCCAGACCGGTCTGGGCGCGGATCTGCGCGACAACGGGCTGGATACACCGCTGGGAGAGGATTCGGTGGTGCCGGGCGGGATTGTCAGCCGGCCGGTGACCGTGGGTTACGGTTTGCAGCCGGAGCGCGAGGTGGAGGGCAGTGTCCCCTTGAGCAGCTACGGGCCGCTGGGCGATGCCTATGACGACCTGACGGTGGACTTCGCCTTTTATCCGCTCTACAGCCTCGGAAACCGCGTCTTCTTCGACAACGGCGCGGGCGGCGGCACGGCCAACGACGGTATTCAGAACGGCGGCGAAGACGGCATCGGTGGCGTGGCCCTGAAGCTCTTCGCGGCCGACAGCGGCGGCAATCCCACCGGCGATGTGGTTGTGGCCACGACCACGGATGCAGACGGCTGGTACCGCTTCGACGGACTGGAGGCCGGGCGCTACGTGGCGGTGGTGGATGTCGCCAACTCGCCGGGGCTTATAGGAAAGGTCAACAGCGCCGGGGTCTCGACCGACACCACACTTGCCGGCGACGGCAGGGATCACGGGTACGACACACCGGTGAGCGTGGGCACGGTGGTCAACGGCATCGCCTCGGTCGCCGTGGAAGTGGGCATGGACGATATCGTGCTGCCGACCGGCGAGGCAGTCGGCGAGGAGGGTGCCGGAGCCAACGGCACCAATGGCGACGCGGCGGACAACCTGACGCTGGACTTCGGCTTCACGGCGGTTGCCAGCGTGTCGGGCTGCGTGATCGAGGATGTGAACGCCAACGGCATTCTTGGGCCGGAGGACACGAACAGGCTTGCGGGTGTGACGGTCAACCTGACCACCCCGTGCGGCGCGGTACAGGCAACGACCGTGACCGACAGCCTCGGGCGCTACTCGTTTACCGATTTGGCACCCGGCGACTATGCCGTCACGATTGTGGGCCTGCCCGGATGGTACGCCACCGGCGATGCGGGCGGCGGCAACGGCCGGCGGGTGGCGGTGACGCTCGCCAGCGGCGAGAACCAGACCGGCGTGGATTTCCTCGAGGCGCGTCCGGGCATGATCGGGGGCACTGTCTGGAACGATCTGGATGCCGACGGCGATTTCAGCGAGGTCGACATGACCCACGGTATCGAGGGCGTCACCGTGTCGCTCAAGACCAACGGCGTGGTTGTCGCCACGACCACGACGATGGCCGACGGGCGCTACATTTTCAATAACGTGGCGCCGGGGAGCTACGACATTGTCCAGAGCGATCTGCCCGGCTGGTTCAGCACGACGAACAGCGCTGGCACGGCTGATCCCAACCGCATCGCGGTATTGCTGCCCAGCGGCGGACAGTCGTCCGACAATAACTTCTTGGATTACACCACCGCGTCCATCTCCGGCAGGGTGCTGGTGGACGTGAACGGCAACGGGTTGGCGGACGCTGAGGATGTGAACGGCATTTCCGGCGTGACGGTGAAGCTGCTGGACGCCACCAACGGCGTGGTTGGCTCGGTGACGGTGACCGACGGCTCGTTCTCGTTCACCGGTCTGAAGCCCGGCACCTACACTCTGGTGGAGACCGATCCTGCAGGCTATGTTTCGACCAGCGCGAATCTGCTTAACGTCACGGTCACGTCCGGGCAGGAGTCGGACGGGCATGTCTTCCTGGATGCGCAGAACGGCAGCATCGGCGACTTCGTCTGGGAGGACCTGAACGGCAACGGCGTTCAGGACCCCGGCGAGCCCGGCCTGTCGAACGTGGTCGTGCGCCTGTTGGATAGCGAGGGAGTCGAATTGCGTGTGACGCAGACCGACACCAATGGCTTGTACAGCTTCACCAACTTGGTGCCCAATCTATACATAATCGCGTTCGAGGCGCTGACGCCGTATGTGTTCACCTCTTATCAGGCGGGGAACGACCTGACCGCAGACAGCGATGTGCCGCCATTCTATGCGGGACACAGCGTACGGCAGGTTCATTCGGGCGAATCGGTCACATCGCATGATGCCGGACTTTACATTCCGGCCAATGTTTACGGCTACGTCTTCCACGACAAGGACGGGAACGGGATGCGTGATCCCGGTCTGGATACGTTGTTCTCGGGCGGCATGACCGTGACGCTCTGGCGCGCCGGCGAAAAGCTGGCGGAAACGGTGACGGATTCTGCCGGCATGTATGTTTTCACCAACGTGACCCCCGGCGAGCTGACCGTCCGTTTCGTCTGCAGCACCAATGCCTTGGCGCCGGTTCCCACCGAAGGCGCGGCCGCGACCCATCCGGAACGGAACCGCGCGGCGGACAGCGGCGAAGGTGACGCGATGGCGGTCTTTGCCGTGGTCTCGGGACACGGCGTCGGCGTCGATCCCGGCGAGCCGGTCAACGCGGGATTCCTTCCCGGAATTGACCCCACCACGGCCTCGGCGATCCTGATCCAGGCGTACGGCACGCCCGGAGGCGAGGTGCTGGTCGAGTTCGAGAGTCTGGACGAGACCGGCTTCAACGACATGGTGCTCTACCTCTGGACCGACGGCAAATGGAAGGAAGTCGGCCAGCTGCCGTCAACGGGTTACGGCAACCACACCTACCGTTTTTCCGTCGCGGAGCTGCGTGTCGGGGACATCTGCCATCTCTGCGTGCGGGATGACGAGCGCGTCTACCACACGGCCTACAACCTGCCGGTCCGCGCGTTTCAGGTGGAGGCCGTGCTCATGACGAAGGAGGGGATGTGGCTTGAATGGAACTCCTCGCCGGGTCTGATGTACGACATCGCCTGGTGCGAACGGCTCGGCGAGACTTGGCGGGTGGTGCGGCAGGTCGAGGCCGATCCCGAGTCGGGCCAGACGCGCGTCTTCCTGCCCCGGGAGCCGGGAGCGCCCACGGGCTTTTACAGGGTCTCAATCGCCCGCTGAGACAGGGCCGGAAAGCGGTGCGCCGGTAGGGACGCCCGCTTCTCCCGTCAGACCTTATGTCGACCCCGATCCCGATAGCGATCCCGATCCCGATAGCGATTCCGATCCCGATAGCGACCCCGACCCCGATTTGGATGAAACCTTGAAACCCTGAAACCCTGAAACCAGAAACCCCGAAACCCTGAAAAGCGACCTGCGGTGTCGGAAACGCGGGCGTCCCTGTCGATCGTCGCGGGTCGACGATCCCGATCCCGATAGCGATAGCGATCCCGATCCCGATACCGACCCCGACCCCGATTTGGATGAAACCTTGAAACCCTGAAACCAGAAACCCCGAAACCCTGAAACCAGAAACCAAAGAGAGTTGAAGGTTCAACTGCTCTTTTTAAGGCGTCCGCGGACCTCCTTTTCCGCGACTGTCGGCGCGAGGTCACAGATTCGCATTTCCACCGACGCTTCCCCGCCAAAATCGTTGCGGCGCATCTCAAACACCACATCCATCCGCCCGCCTGCGGCGCGCACGGCCTCGGACATCGCGCCGTGGCGGAACCATACGCCCCGCACGGAGCGGCCCGCGCCCACATCAAACGCGAGTTGCAAATGCTCGCCGGAGTTGCCGACCGGTTGCGCGCGTTCCAAGCTCACCCCGCGCAGACCCCAGCGCGGTATCGGGTTGCCGTAGCCGAACGGTGCCAGACGCTGTTGCGCGGCAAGGAACGCGACGGAGAGCGACTCGGGCGTGAGCCATCCGTCCACCATCAGGCATGGCCCGCCGTCGGCTGTTCTCGCCTGATCCGCGCACGCCTCACAAAACCGCTGCCGGAACTGCGCGAACCCGCCGGCCCGTATCTGAAACCCTGCGGCCCGCTCGTGTCCGCCGAACCCGGTCAGCGCATCCCCGGCCGCGGCCAGAGCCTTGAGCGCATGATACCCCTCGCCTGCGCGCACCGAACCCCGACCCGCGCCCGTCTCGTCGAACGCCACCACCGCTGCGGGCCGCGCCGCCGCTTCGCTCAGCCGCGCCGCCACGATCCCGAGTACTCCGGGGTGCCAGCCGGTTGCCCCGGCATGCGGACCGTCGCCGCCGACCACCACCGCCGCGAGGTCGCCCAGTCCCTGCGGCGAATCAAGTCCGCATTGGTGCCGCGCGGCGGCCAGCATACGCGCCTCCACGCCGCGCCGCTCGCCGTTGAACCCTTCGAGACGCGCCGCCAACTCCGTCGCGCGCTGACGGTCACACGTGGCCAACAACTCGTACGCATCCATAGCCGACCCCATACGGCCGGCCGCATTGAGCCGCGGCCCCAGCACAAATCCGAACAGGGCCGCATCCATGTCGCGGACGGTCTGCGCCGACGCGCGCGCCAGCAACGCGCGCAATCCCGCACCCGCGTACCGCTCCCACGAACGGAGCGCGGCCGAAACCAACAGCCGGTTCTCCCCGGTCAATGGCACCACGTCCGCGACCGTCGCCACCCCGACCGGTGCCAGCAGTTCGCCGCAGAAGGGTTCGCCCGGATACCAGTTGCGGCGTTTACCCAGTTCGGCCATCGCGTGAATCACCTTGAAAGCCACGCCTGCGCCGCACAGGTGCTCCGCACCCGGCGAAGCCCCGACACGCGGATTCACGATCACTGCGGCATGGGGCAATACCGTGCCGGGTTCGTGGTGGTCGGTCAGAATCACCTCAACCCCTGCGGCGTTCAGGTGCTCCACCTCGTTGATCGAGGTGATTCCGCAATCCACGGTGACCAGCAGGTCCGGCCATCCCCCCTGTTCGCGGCGGCAGCGCTCCAAGGCAGCGAGGGTCAGGCCGTAGCCCTCCGGATCGCGGTGAGGCAGAAAGACCGAAACCCGACCTCCGAACCGCTTGAGCGAGGAAACCATCACCGCCGCGGCCGCCACGCCGTCCGCATCGAAATCCCCGTAGACCACAATCCTGCGGCCAGCCCGGACTGCGGCCCAGAGCCGTTCCGCAGCTTCCGCAGCACCCGGAAACCCGTCCGGATGCCCCAGATGCGCCTGCAAGTTTGGCGCCAGAAACGCGGCGGCCTGATCCGGCGAGGTGTGGCCGCGCGCCGCCAAAACCCGTGCCAGCGGCAACGGCAACTCCAACGCGTCAGCCAATTCGCGGGCGGACCCGTCCTCTACGGGCGAATCCCGCCATCTGTATTTCGGAAACATGCCGCGCCCCGCCTCGCCCGAAACGGCCCCTGCGGCGTTCAGGCGTCGAACCGCACGGCGCCCCGCAACGCCTTCTTTTCACTGTGTTTACGCTTGTCGTCCAGCATGCGGGCCTGCTGACGCCGCGAGCGTCGGCGTTTCTGGCGTCGGATCTTCTCTGCCGCCTGCCGTCGAATCGAGAGTTCCGAACGCTCGCGCTCCAAAATACGTTCAGCCAGTTCACGCCGCGCCAGCCAGCGGTTCTGCTCACGCGACCGGCTGACGCCGCATTTGACCGTGAGTCGGCTGGGGCGGTGCAGAAGCCGCACCGTGGAGGCGGTCTTGTTGATCTTCTGGCCCCCGGGGCCCGATCCGAGAATGAAGGATTCCTCTAAATCCTCCTCGAACACACTGGCCAGAGCCATGCGCGCACGGATCTTCTCGATGGTTCCGGGGGTGATCAGGGCATCCCTTACCAGTTGATGCCGCGCAACTCGAAATGCGCCTTGGGATGGGCGCAGGCGGGGCAGAGGTCCAGGGCTTCCGCACCGACATGCAGATACCCACAGTTGCGGCAACGCCAGATCGTGTTGGGGTCTTCGCGTTTGAAGACGATACCCTTCTTGATGTTGGCGGCCAGTTGGCGGTAACGCTCGCCGTGGAACTTCTCCGCAATCGCGATCGCCTCCATGGTCTTGGCGATTTCCTCGAACCCCTCTTTGCGCGCCACGGCGGCGAAATCGGGATACATGTGCTGCCACTCGTACTCCTCGCCCTCGGCCGCATGGATCAGGTTCTCCTCGGTCTTGCCGATCACGCCTGCGGGCAGTGTGATCTCGATGGGCACGTCGCCGCCCTCCAAAAATTTGAAGAGCCGTTTGGCATGCTCTTTTTCCTGATTCGCGGTCTCCTCAAAAATCGCCTCAATTTGGACGAACCCTTCCTTCTTGGCCTGCCCCGCCCAAAACGTGTAACGGTTTCGCGCTGCTGATTCCCCCGTGAAAGCGGTCAGAACCAGTTTCTCCGTCTGCGTGCCTTTGATCGATGCCATCTTGCATTCCTCCTTTTGACTCATGGCTGGACTTGAATCGTGTTCTTTGAAAACGGGATGATCTTATCAGAAAACCGTAATTCCGGGCAATCACGTAAACGGTCTCCGCAAGAGTCCATTCCCGATTCATCTGCCTATTATCGCGGCAGGGGCGTCCGTTATCGGGCGCCCCTGCCGCGATAAACAACTTGTTTTTATTGGCCTTATCGGCCAAGACGCGAATTTTGGCTCCGAGCATAGCGCGGAGAGGCTGACGGGATTTCACACAAAAATTCAAAATCCTCACACTTTTTTATAGACCTTACACACCTGTTTTTGTATCATAAAAAAGTAAATGGCAGGGGGTGTCGCTGCAAACACCCGATTAAAGGAGTATGTTCAGCGCAATTTTGTCAAACCGAGCTTGACCTGTCAGACCTATCAGCGAAGGGGTGAAACGTGGATATTCACGCAGACTCTTATCGGGACGGCGACAATTCCAACAGCGGTTTAAGAATGAAGCTCAGCGGAACGAGGGAAGTCTGGGTGCGGCTGGCGGGGCTTGCCGTGGTGCTGGGGTGGGGCGCATCCCTCCGCGCGGCCACACAGGATGGTGCGCTGCGGGTCGAGGTCAACAGCGGCTACAATCTGATCGTTGCCTCGAATGCGGGCTCGTCCTCGTCCTATGTGCCGGGCGCGGCCTACATCGGCGTGACGCTGCACAACGACGGCACAACCGACCTGACCGACATCGTGGTGTGCGCCGGCAACTACAATGGCGGGACCGGCTCCACGCCGGGTATCTATCCCTCGCGGACGCATGATGGCTTGACCGGGCCGCTGCCCGGCGGTGCCTTCGCCCTCCGCCACGAGGGCGGCCGGGCAGGGCTGGACGACGCCACGCGTTACATCGGCACCATCCCCGCCGGTGAATCTGTGACGGTCTACTGGCTCATCGGCTACGACCAGCTCGATGTCAACGGCACGCCGCTTTGGGGGACGAGCGTCAAGCCCGATGATGACCTCTGGCTCGAGTACGACGTCTGGGCGACCGCCAGCGAGGGCGGCACGATGCGGGAGGTCGATCTGACGCGCGAACTGAACTTCCGCAACACCATTTCCGCATCGGCAAACAAAATTTTCCCGAACGGCGCCAACAAGGTGCCCGACTACTACAAGGAGCTGCTCAATCAGTATGAGCCCGCCTGGACGAACGCGGCTGTCGACGGTTCGGTGGGCACACGCGTCATGACCGAAGGTCTCTGGTACGATCTGGGAAATGTCGGGGAAGGATACGACAACAACGGCGATATGGTGCCCGACCGCAACATCTGGATGCAGCCGGTCGGCGACCCGACGATCTTCGACGCTGGCGCCTTCCGGCTGGTCAAGACCTACGCCATGGTGATCGTCAAGCTCAAATCGGGCGGCGAGCTCGTCCTGACCGCCGAGGACCAGCTCTACTTCGAGAACATTCCTGAGAACAACGGCGTTGTGGGCTACGTGCGATACGAGTTCATGCCGCTGGTGCCGAATGCGTGCAGCGTGACCACCCCTTATCAGGTGGTGGGCTCAAACCCGGACCGGGAGAAGTATAACGCCGACTTCGGCGTCTCCCTGTGCGAAGGGTTGCAAAGCGAAGGGGCGCGGGTCGGCATCCGCAAGACTGCGAACTGTAAAAAAACGGTCCTGCCGGGCGAGCCCATCCCCTATACTGTGTGCTTCACAAATGCGGGCAGCTTGGCGGTCGGCGATCCCGGCCTCGGTCTGCCGCTGGTGGTTCAGGACTCCATCCCCGCCGGCACCACCTACGTGTCCGGCAGCGCGACGGCCTCGAATGCCCTTCCGGCAGGCGTGAGCGCCTATGCGGTCTTCTATTCCACCGACAACGGCGCGACCTGGGCGCAGGATGAGCCGCCCGCGGCATCCGTGACGGATATTCAGTGGTGGCTGTCGGATGTGCTGCCCGCCGGAGCGCACGGCGCGGTGCGCTTCTCCGTGACGGTGGACAACCCCTACCTCGAGGCCGAGCCCATCGTGATCAACGTGGCCGGTCTGAGCTACGGCAACACCCCGCCCTTCGCGACCGACAAGACAACCACCTTTGTGCAGGGCAACAACAGCCTCGGAGACACCGTCTTCGCCGACACCGGCACGGGAACCGGCGGCATTCTGGGCAACGGCATTCAGGATGGTGATGAAGCCGGCATCGCAAACGTCAGCGTCATGCTCTACTACGATGTCAACGGCAACGGTGTGGTCGATGTCGGTGAGCCGCTCTATAGTCTGGCCATCACCGACGCCGATGGCAAGTACCTGTTCACCGACCTGCCCGACGGGAATTACGTGGTGGTGCTCGACCACGACGACGCGGACTTGCCCGAGGGCTACACCACGACGACCCCCCTGTTCTATGCCGTCGATCTCGACAGCGCCCGCACCAATCCCAATGGCGTGGAAGATCTGAACGCCGACTTCGGACTCGCGCCAGCACTGATAGCCACCAAGACGCGCATCGGCACGGACGCCCTGCGCGAGGGGGGACAGGTCACCTACCAGATTGCCGTGACCAACCGGCTGTCCGGCTCCGGCGCCTCGACGCCCCAGCCCCTGATGCACACGATCTGGCCGACCAACGGCTTCACAGGCGACGGCAACAAGGCGTGGCTCAACCCTGCCAACGCCTGGAAGCCGGGCGAGCCCGACGGAACCTACGCCACCGCCGAATTCCAAAAGGCCGCCAAGGAACTTGCCCTGACGGGCTATCTGGGAACGGCTCCCCATGGCGCGATCACCAACGTTATGGCAATACTGCCGCTGCGCGTCAGCGGTTCATTCCAGGGCACCACCTCGACACTGAAGTTTACCCTGGTGAAGAACGGCGTGACTCTAGGCACGCACACACTCAGTTGCCTCTCGATTCCCACAGGTCTCCTCTCTGTAGATGTGACGCATATGCAGACTGTCTGGGACTGGGACGACTTCAACGGCACCGCCCTGGAGGTGCAGTTGATCGCCGAAAAGCAGGGCAATCCGACGGGGATAGTTGAACTCGATTCGTTCGGCTTCGTGCTGACAACCGACCAGACGATCGGCGGAACGGATGCTACAACGCTCGACCCCGTGCCGCTCGTAGACACCTACGACACGTCGCGCCTGGCCTTCGTCTCGGCCAGCCCGCCGCCGGACACGCTGTCCACTGATGGCCCGGCCGGTGAGCTTGGCTGGAACAATCTCGGGCCGGTCCATGCCGGCGGCGGACGCGTGGTCAACGTCACGTTCGACGTGCTCGAACCGCCGGGCAACATCAGCGCCCCCGTAACCAACACCTTCGACATCACCAACGCTTGGTATAAGATCGGCACACGCGCCAGCGATCAGCACGGCGAGTGCATTGCCCCGGTGCTGCCCGCCGGAACCATCGGCGATTTCGTCTGGCGCGATCTCAACGGCGACGGCGTGCAGGATCCCGGCGAGCCGGGCGTCGCCGATGTCACCGTCACCATCACGCCGCCCACCGGGGTCGATCTGGGCCTTGGCGCGGGTGTAGCCATCAGCACCTTCACCGACGCCAACGGTTTCTACCTCTTCAAAGGTCTGCCGGCCAGCGGCAACTACACCGTGGCCGTCACGACCTCCACGCTGCCGGGCGGCGGCGGCACGCCCACATGGGATTACGACGGCGTAAGCACGCCCCACCAGGCGGTGGTTCCGATCGTCTTCGATTCGACAACGGGGGCTGATACCGTGCTGACGGCTGACTTCGGTTACACGCTCCAGTCGACGATCCGCGGCATGATCTGGCACGACCGCGACCGCGACGGCAGCAGCACGCCGCAAGACGGCGAGGACCGGATGGCCGGCGTCACGGTGGAACTCCGCGACTCCGGCGGCACGGTGATCGCCACCACGACCACCGGAGCGCAGGGAACCTTCCAGTTTGCCGGTGCCTACAACGGCGACTACACGGTGACGGTCGTGACCAACAGCGGGCCGCTGGCCACCGGCGCTTGGAGCGGCACCTACGACACCGACGGGCTCGACACGGCCAATGCGGTGGCCGTGACGGTGGCATCAGGAGGTGTGGGCTACGCCGACTTCAGCTACGCGCTGTCGGGCACGCTGGCGATCGGCGACACGATCTTCTACGACTGGAACGGCAACGGCACGCAGGATACCGAGGATGAGGGCGTGGGCGGAGTGACTGTGCGCCTCTACCAGGATGAGGACGGCGACGGCGAGATCGATGCGGGCATCGACGCCTTGATCGCTGAGACCGTGACGGGCGCCGACGGAAGTTATCTTTTCGACTCCCTGCCGCCGGGAACCTATCAGGTGGTCGTGGACACATCGGCCGGGCATCAGCGCCACTATACCGTGACGGCCGATCCCGACAGCAAAAAGGACGGGATCAGCGTGGTCACGCTGACGACGGAGGATAACCTTGACCAGGATTTCGGATTCCTGGCGGCGGGATTCGGCAGCATCGGCGACACGGTATGGTGCGACATCAACACCGATGGCATACAACAGCCGGAGTGCAGCGAAGTCGGCATTCCCGGCGTGGCGGTACAGCTCTATGCCGATCTGGATGGCGATGGCACCTACGTTCTGGTGCGGACTGCCACGACCGATGCCGACGGCCACTACCTCTTCTCCGCGCTTCCATCCGGGAACTACCGCGTCGTGGTGGACGCCGATTCCGAGGCGCTGCCGGTCAACGGACTGGGCGAGAAAGCCCATCCTACCACCCCGACCATCTACAATATCACGCTCGGCGAGACCAACCACCTCGATGCCGACTTTGGCTTCGTGCTGCCGGGCGCGATCGGCGACACGGTTTGGTGGGACTACAATGGCAACGCCGACCAAGACTGGAACGAGCCGGGCATCCCCGGCGTGACGGTGCGGCTCTATCGGGATGTCAACGCCAACGGCGTCTACGACGCGGGAGAGGAGTTGGTCGCCACGCAAGTAACAGACTCCAACGGCAAGTACATGTTCCGCAATCTGCTGCCGGACTATTACGTCGTGGTCGTTGACGAGACCTCGGCACCGTTGGCCGACGCCGTGCTCACCGGCGATCCCGACAACGACGGCGAACCGTGTCCCGTGCCGCCTGTCGCCGGGCCGTCGTGCGATGGCCAGTACGGACTCAAGCTCACCCAGCGGGCGACCTTCACCGGCGCCGACTTCGGCTACCAGCCCCCCGGCGTCATCGGCGACACGCTCTGGATCGACGTCAACACCAACGGTGTGCATGACGCCGGCGAACCGGGCATCCCGTATGTCACGGTCGCGCTCTACCAAAACGAGACCCTGATCGCCACACAGGAGACCGACGCCGACGGCATCTACCTTTTTGGCGGCCTCGCCGACGGCACTTACAAGATCGTGGTTGATGCCGCTGACCCTGATCTGCATGCCGGTCTTGTGCCGGTGTACGATGCGGATGGTGTGGCGGATGGTGTGGCGACCAACATCGTCATCAGCGGCGGCTCGGTGGTCTCGATCGGCGGCCACAGCGTGACCAACGCCGACTTGGATATTGATTTCGGCTACCACTTCAGCGGAACCAATGTGGTCAGCGGCACGGTCGGCCTCGATGCGGAACCCTTCGACGGGTTACTGAACGGAACGAACGCATCCGGTGTGGGTGCGGGCGAATACCCGTTTGCCGACGTGACGGTCTATCTCTATCTCTGGAGCGACGACGGCGATGGCGTGATCGAATCCGGCGAGACAATGATGATCTCCTCGACCACGACCGACGCGGCGGGCGACTACCATTTCGACGGCCTGCCGTCGGGCGGCGGTAACGACCGCTATATCGTGTCGCTGGCCGCGCCGATATCCGGCGTGCGCCTGACCACCATGACGGGCAACACGTCGGCGCTCACGGTCGTCAACACCACCAACAGCCTCGGCCACACCCGCTCGGCCTACCAGACCATGGACATCGTGCCGGTGCGCGACAACATCGATTTCGCCTTCGAGCCGATGTACGAGCGGGATTTCGGCGATCTGCCGTCGTCCTACAGCACGACCCTGGCGGACAATCCTGTCGGGCCGAGCCACATCCAGGTGCCGGGGCAGCCGCTCTATTTGGGCCGGAAGGTCGAGACCGAGCGCAACGGCACGCCCACCCCTGATGCCACCGGCGACGGCGACGAGGAGGATGGCGTGGTGGCGGTCGGGCACTGGAGCGCAGAGAACGGCGGCCAGGTCGAGGTTTTGGTGGGTGCGGGAAGCGGCTGGCTCTGCGGCTGGATCGACTTCAATCAGGACGGCACCTTCACCAACGCCAACGAACTGGCGATCAGCCAGGCGGTCGACAGCCAGGGTACCGGCGTTGTCTACACGCTGAGCTTCCCGATCCCGGAAGGCACCTTCCGTACCAACGATGTGACCGTACTGAACACGCGCTTCCGCCTCTATCCCTCCCAGCCGCTGATCCCGCTTTTCAGCGGCGAGGTGAGGGGCGGGGAGGTCGAGGACCACCAGTTCACCTTCAGCGTCATCGGTGACCGCGTCTGGGAGGATCTGAACGGCAACGGCGTGCAGGATCCCGGTGAGCCGGGGCTGTCGAATGTGGTGGTGCGCCTGCTGGACGGCCAGGGCGTGGAAGTCGCTTCCACGCTGACCGACGCAAACGGCATCTACTCATTCACGGGTCTTGTGCCGTCGTTGTATGCGGTCAGCTTCGAACCTCCGGCCGGATATGTGGCCACGGGCCATAAGGTGGGCGATGACAGCAGTGTTGACAGCGACGCCGATCCCGGCACATTGCGAACGGACAGCTTCACCGTATCTCTTGGCTCCACGAACCTGACCGTGGATGCCGGATTTTACATTCCGGCCAATGTTTACGGCTACGTCTTCCACGACAAGGACGGGAACGGGATGCGTGATCCCGGTCTGGATACGCCGTTCTCGGGCGGCATGACCGTGACGCTCTGGCGCGCCGGCGAAAAGCTGGCGGAAACGGTGACGGATTCTGCCGGCATGTATGTTTTCACCAACGTGCCCCCCGGCGGGCTGACCGTCCGTTTCGTCTGCAGCACCAATGCCTTGGCGCCGGTTCCCACCGGGGGCGCGGCCGCGACCCATCCGGAACGGAACCGCGCGGCGGACAGCGGCGAAGGTGACGCGATGGCGGTCTTTGCCGTGGTCTCGGGACACGGCGTCGGCGCTGATCCCGGCGAGCCGGTCAACGCGGGATTCCTTCCCGGAATTGACCCCACCACGGCCTCGGCGATCCTGATCCAGGCGTACGGCACGCCCGGAGGCGGGGTGCTGGTCGAGTTCGAGAGTCTGGACGAGACC
>JAPXSY010000040.1:0-27296 GCA_033812795.1 Kiritimatiellia bacterium | reverse complement strand
CGGTAAAGGTATTCGGCGAACCGTTCGCGCAGGGCGGCGGGGCAGGTGCGCGGATGCGCGGCCAGTTTCCAGAATTCCGCCTCGGTCGCGGCCAGCGTGAAACTTTCCAGTTCCACGGCGTGACCTGTGGCCGTGCGCCCGATCAGCGTGAAAGCGCGGTAATTCGTGACCAGAACAAGGCCGTAGTGATCCCAATAGCGGGCGATTTGCTCGCTTTCGATGATGTCCGCCATGTCCTCGGCGGGGGATTTGACTTCGATCACGCCACGGGAAGGCGGGAGGGTTTTGAGCGGGTTCGCCCCGGCGTCCTCTTTGGCGGCTTTGCCTCTGAACTGGTCGGCGGTGAACATGCCGCCGTCAGGCATGCCCGCGCCTTTGTTCTGAAGCTGGATAACGCAGCGGACTTTCGGGCTTGGCTTCTTGCCGATCTCGTTCAAGAGCGTGGAAAGCGCGGTGTAGTAGGACGTTTCCACGGTTCCCGCGCCAGTCGAGCGAATCGCCCCCATGTCACTCAAATACTGTTCAACCGGATTCATGTCGCTCCCTTGCCTTGACGGTCAAGCCTTCAAGCATTCCTGAAACTCGATACCGCAAGCGCATTGCGGCATATTTTGATAGGCAAAGCGTACCAAAGCGGGGCGGCGCTGTCAGCCTTACAGTTTTCGTCACGATTTTTTAGCCTCCCTTTTCCTCGCAATGCAACCCCTACAGTGCCCTATCACCCTCCCTATGTACCCCCCTTTAGCCTCTCTTTCCCCTCTCTTTCCCCTCCATTTTTTCACCATTTTTCAACCCCCTTCGTGCCCTAGCGTTATCCAAACCACACTCGAAACCGGACCCGTGGCAGCCCGCGCCCTAGGGCGCTTGCGATGCTGAAGAGCGCCATGGGGCGGAAGCGGATAGAGTCCCCCGTTTCCGTAACTGCCCCGCCTCAACGCCGGAGTCCCAAGCCCCCCATAGGGCCGGGGCCGGGGGTGGGAGGGCGGGGCGGATTGTCGCGTCTTCGCGCGCGCGAGCGAGGCAAATAAGCGACCGCGCCCGCGCACAGCCCCCCTTTTTGCCTATATGCTACACACGCGGAGGGGTATCATTCACAGATAGACTAGCCCCCTTTTGGCGCGGTGCGGTGCTGAGGCATAAGTACGCAAGTTTCAGTTTTTTACCCCTGTGCCCGTCATGAAGAAATGCAGGCGGGCTTTTTCTATGCCGTTAAACAGCGGCTAGACCACGCACACGGGCACGGACGGCTGACCCATGCCATTGACACGGCCGAGCCGAGCGGATGCGGGAAACCTTGTCGCTTGTGCGGATTTTCAGGCATGGGCGCAACGCTACGGCTTCCGACCCGGCAGGGGCTGGGCTGGGGGGCTGTTTTGGCGTTTGTGTAAATCCAAAACACAAACGGCGGGGGCAAAGGTCGGCGCGGGCAGCCGGAAAACCGAGATATTCAAGCGGGCGTGAATATAACCGCGTTTGGGCAATCCCGACGATTTGTGTGTTTATTTGTGTAAATGCCCCTTATAAACCAGCTTGTTTCATATTGTAGCAGGCAACGTAGTAACTATGCCGCATAAACAAAAAACCCCGCTTTTATTGGTGTTTTTCAATAAGAACGAGGTTAAAGATGGTCGGAGCGGCGGGAGTTGAACCCGCGACCTTTTGCACCCCAAGCAAACGCGCTACCAGGCTGCGCTACGCCCCGAAAAATACAAAGTGCAGAGCAGACTGTACCAAGTCGGAAGACGGCACGTCAAACGGAATCGCCCGGAAACGAAAAACCGCAACACCGAACCGATACGCCGCACAGCACGAAACGTCATCGGATCGCACCCAGACGGACGCGCCGCAGCCGCATCGTGCCAACGGCTCACCGAAAAGAGTCACCGGATTTCCATCACCATGCCGGAACGCCGGATCCGTTCCACCCGCAGGTCGTCAAACCAAACGCCCGCATCGGGGCCATTCGGTGAACCCTGCGCCTCGGCATTGACGCCAAGCCAGTTAAGTTCGCGGAGATTCAGAATCGCGCCGAAACGCGATCCGTCATCCATCCAAGTCAGGTCGGGATTTTGCAGTGAGGTGTCCGCCACTCCACTCTCGGTATGCCAGAGCCGGACGGTCACCGGTCCGTTCGGCTCCTCCTGCGTCAGACGCACATGCAGGCGGATGAAACCCGTCTCGTCGGCATCTGCCACCATGACCTCATCGGTGGCACTCGCACCATCACCTTCGGCCCAGTCCGAAGTCGATCCCGTACCCAATGCCACTGTACACCCCCTGTATTTAATGATCCGGGCGTAGACTTTGTTGTCCGCGCCATGCGCGAGGGAGTCCAGACTCCGCTTGAGGGACAGGCCGTATCCGTTTTGGTCACGGGTCATCAAATGGATTCTGGCATCCCAGATTTTACCAGACACTGCATTGCAGGCGATTCGCATGCGCGCACTGAACTCCACGGTCACCGGCCCTGTCACCGGGAACCGGAAGGGCGTCTGCATTCCTGTTGGCCACCAACTGCTGTTAAAACTCCCGTTTGTGAAAGCGAGCGCCAGCCCTTGTGGCGTACCGGTTTCCATCACCTGCCACTTGCTGAGTTCCCCATCCCGCAAAGTCCACCTGCCCGGAACGGCTGCGCCACTCCCCATAAATCCGGCGACCCCGTTAGACCAGCCAGTCGCGAAATCCTCAGTATAGAGGTCCGGGAACACGTCCGCATCGCACCCCGCGACCAAAAACCGTCCCGGACCGCGCACGTCATCCGCCACTGCCGCGGCATCCAACTCCCCGATGAAAGAGCGCAAACGCGGCGGAGTCGTGTATCCCTCGGCGGAAAAACCCCACCCGCCGGTGGGAATGGTGATGGCAGAAGCGGGAATCGGCACCGCGTGGCTCGAGACCGAAACACCGTCGAGAAAAATTTCGAGCCGCCCGGTCACGCCGTCCGCATCCCGTGTCCAGACACCCGCCACATGGTGCCATGCGTCATCGCACAGAGATTCGGCCGGGACGTTCGTAATGACACCAATGTTATTCACCGCGAACTTGATGTGCGGATTATTTTTCGTGCCTCAAGCGAAACCGAGGAAATGCTGGTTGTTATAGTTCACCATGCCGCCCCAACCATTCGCGGTCCAGGCTGTGGCCCGGAAAACCGCCTCCAGAGTCAACCCGCGGTCGTGGCCCCCATGAACAAAGTAAAGCTTGCTGTTGGTTGTGGCTGCGGTGTATCCCGGCCCTTGTCCGCTTCCCGGAAGCTGCGTGGCCGTGACCAGCGCGCAACCGCCCTGCGGACCGTCGCTCGCAACGATTTGCGGTACGGGGTTGGTGCCATAGCGTATGACCGACTGGTGCGGGTCGAGCAAATCACCCGGTCCTGCCGTGTAAATCGCGTTGGCTTCTCCGCCTGCCGCACCCGTGTGATCGAAAGTCATCCGATAGAGAATGGTTGCACCGGAACGTAAACCGATCAAACCGAGAATCAACATAGCCGTCCAAGTTTTTTTCATGACACCCTCCCTTTGCGGTTGGAAACGCCACTTCTCCCTCATTGGAGTAAACCGGGAACACATTGCTTTCAGTAATGAAAGTCATTATGCAAAGGGGCACGAAACGAGTCAATGTCGAAAGTCCGGTTTTGGGGATAACAACGAACGCGATGAATCTCTTTCGGTCATCAATCAATAGGGACGGTTCGGGGACGTTCCTACTGGTTGCAGCACGTTTAGCGCAACAAACAGCCGGGTTACAGACGCGGGAGAAGGGGGTTCCGAAAACAAGAAACCCCAAACCAGGAACCCGAATCCCTCAGCGGGCGAGCTTTGACTCGACGAGCGCGGGCGAAACTGGCATCATCATGAGCGTGTTTTGAGGCGGCTCCCCGCGCGTCGGCGCGGGCTGGAGACGTCCGAATCAAGTCCGAAAGGTCAGGCCCACCCTATGCTGCGCAACGATATCCACAAGGTTCTTATTATCGGCTCTGGTCCGATCATCATCGGTCAAGCGTGTGAATTCGATTATTCTGGCACCCAGGCATGTAAGGCGCTACGCGAATGCGGATACAAAATCGTCCTGGTAAACTCGAACCCGGCCACGATCATGACGGACCCGGTGATGGCGGATGCCACCTATATCGAGCCTCTCAACGCCGAACGGATCGAACAGATCATCGCCCAAGAACGCCCTGACGCCCTCCTGCCCAATCTCGGTGGCCAGACCGGCCTGAACCTGGCCATGGAACTTTCCAAGAAGGGGATTCTGGACAAATACGGGGTCCGTGTCATCGGCGTCAACCTCGACGCGATCGAGCGGGGCGAAGACCGCCAGATTTTCAAGGACACCATGACCAAACTGGGTATTGAAACGCCTCAGAGCGAGATCGCCTATTCCGTCGAGAACGCCGAGACGATCGCGTCGCGTCTGGGTTATCCCGTGGTGGTGCGCCCGGCATACACCATGGGCGGTACCGGTGGCGGGCTCGTTTACAATGTCGAGGAATTGCGCGCCATTGTCATCCGCGGTCTGGAGGCCTCGCTGACCCACCAGTGCCTGATCGAGGAGTCCGTGCTGGGCTGGGAGGAGCTTGAGGTCGAGGTGGTCCGTGACGCGAAAAACCAGATGATCGCCGTATGTTTCATCGAGAACATCGATCCCATGGGGGTCCACACTGGCGACTCCTTCTGTTCCGCGCCAATGCTGACCCTCTCCGACGAGGTACGGCAACGGCTGCAAGAGTACGCTTTCCGCATCGTCGAATCCATCGGTGTCATCGGCGGCACCAATGTGCAGTTTGCGCATGATCCCGCAACCGGGCGCATCGTGATCATTGAGATCAACCCGCGTACTTCGCGCTCCTCGGCACTCGCTTCCAAAGCCACCGGATTCCCGATCGCCCTCATTTCCGCTAAACTGGCCTCAGGCATGACTCTTGACGAAATCCCCTATTGGCGGGACGGGACCCTTGAGAAGTACACGCCCTCCGGCGACTACATTGTGCTGAAATTCGCCCGCTGGGCCTTTGAGAAGTTCCGCGGAGTGGAGGACAAACTGGGAACCCAGATGCGTGCGGTTGGCGAAGTGATGTCGATCGGTAAAACGTACAAGGAAACCTTCCAGAAGGCCATCCGCGCCTTGGAGAACGGGCGGCACGGACTCGGTTTCGCTAAGGATTTCAACAGAAAAACCTTGCCGGAGTTGCTCGATCTGCTGCGATTCCCGAACAGCGAACGTCAGTTTATCCTGTACGAGGCGTTACGCAAAGGCGCGACGGATGAACAACTCTTCGGCCTCACGAAAATCAAGCCTTACTTTCTCGGGCAGATGCGTGAACTGGTGGAGCTGGAAGAACGGATTCTCCAACACAAAGGAGGCCTGCCGCCGGACGACCTGCTCATCCAAGCCAAGCGGGACGGGTTTTCCGACAAATATCTGGCCAAAATCCTCGGCGTCCTCGAGAGCGTGATCCGGACCCGTCGGACCGCGCTCGGAATCGTCGAGACTTGGCACGCCGTTCCGGTCAGCGGAGTCGAAAACGCCTACTACTACTACTCGTCCTACAACGGCGTGCGCAACGAGGTCCCCGTCTCCTCCAACCCCAAGAAAGTCATGATTCTCGGCGGCGGCCCGAACCGGATCGGACAGGGTATCGAGTTCGACTATTGCTGCGTGCACGCGGCCTTCGCCATGCGCGATGCCGGTTACGAGACCATCATGGTCAACTGCAACCCCGAGACGGTTTCCACGGACTACGACACCTCGGACAAACTGTACTTCGAGCCCGTCACGCTCGAGGATGTGCTCCAAATCTACGAGAACGAAAAACCGGAAGGCGTAATCGTGCAGTTCGGTGGCCAGACCCCGCTCAACATCGCCCGCGAACTCGCGGATGCCGGTGTGAAGATCCTCGGCACCAGCATCGACTCCATCGACACCGCTGAAGACCGCGACCTCTTCCGCAAAATGATGGAGCGGCTCGCGATCCCCATGCCTGAATCCGGCATGGCCGCCAATATCGATGAGGCCATCCGGGTCGCCGGGTCCATCGGCTATCCCATCATGATCCGTCCCTCGTTCGTGCTCGGCGGACGCGCGATGGAGGTGATCTATGACGAGGAGATGTTGCGCGAGTACGTGGCCAAGGTGGTGGGCGTCACCCCGGACCGGCCCCTGTTGCTCGACCGCTTCCTGAAAGAGGCGCTCGAATGCGAGGCCGACGCCCTCTCCGACGGTCGGGAGGTTTATATTCCCGCTGTCATGGAACATATCGAACTCGCAGGCGTTCACTCGGGAGACTCGGCCTGCGTGTTGCCGCCGGTCTCGATTCCGGACCGCCATCTCGACACCATCCTCGCGTACACCCGCAAAATCGCCCAGGAGCTGCAGGTGGTGGGACTCATGAACATGCAGTACGCCATCGAGAACGACACGGTGTATGTCATCGAGGCCAACCCGCGCGCCTCGCGCACCGTGCCGCTGGTCTCCAAGGTCTGTGACACCCAGATGGCCCGCATCGCTACACGCTTGATGTTGGGCGCCTCCATCGCCGATCTGGATTTACGACCCAAGGTCATCCCGCACTACGGTGCCAAGGAGGCGGTTTTCCCCTTTGACAAATTTCCGGAGGTTGACCCGGTCCTCGGCCCCGAGATGCGTTCGACCGGTGAAGTCCTCGGCATGGCTTCGACTTTCGGCCTCGCCTATTACAAATCGCAGGAAGCCGCCAACGCGCGGCTGCCGACGGAAGAGGGCACACTGCTCGTGAGCCTCTCCGAAAAGCCCGACTCCGCGGCGAAAGTCATCAGCGCTTTCGTCAAACTCGGCTTCCGCATCATCGGCACCGAGGGCACCATCCTCTGGCTCAAGGAACACGGCGTACCCGGCGAAGTGGTCCAAAAAATCAACGAAGGCCGTCCCAACGTTTTGGATGCCATCGTCAACCGCCAGGTCTGTCTCGTGATCAACACCCCTTCCGCGCGTCGTGACGCGCGTGCCGATGATGCCTCAATCCGTAAGGCAGCCATCAAATACAAGGTTCCCTACCTCACCACCCTCGCGGCTGCGGCGGCCGCGGCGCAGGGCATCCGTTCGGCGCGTGACAGCGCGGGCGGCGTGAAATCCATTCAGGCGTACCACGCCAACATTCGGTAACCCGGAGGCCGTCTTTTCCGGTTTCTGGTTTCGCTTCGGCGTCGGGCGTTCGTTCGCCTTGACGCCCCCGCGTCCTTTTTATAAGGATGTAAGGAAAAAAGGAGTTGTTGTGACGCTCGCCAAACTCACCAGTAAGGATCAATTGACCCTTCGGCCTCTCAGCGCCGTGCATGAAAAAATGGAGCAGCTCAACATAACCGAGGCGGATATCGGGAAGGCTGTGGCGTGGTCGCAATAAGAGAGGTTGACTCGCGACCCGCGACTTGTGACTTGCGGCACTGCCCAAAAAACTTTCACCGCTCAACACCCAACGTTCAACGCCGAAGTGAAAAACTCCTAACTCCTAAATCCTAAATCCTAAATCCGCATGGTGCGCACCATGCGCTTGAACCGCACCGTTCTGAGTGGTAAGATCAGGCCATCAATAAAGGAACCCCGATATGAGTCGAGTCATCGCGATTGACGGCCCCTCCGGCGCGGGCAAGTCGTCTGTGTCCAGACGCGTCGGCCAACACCTTGGTTTTTTGCATGTCGATTCCGGTGCGCTCTACCGCATCATGACCTGGCAGTGCCTGCAGAACGGCATTGACACGTCCAATCCGGAGGCGGTTGCCGCCTTCGCGCAGAAGGTCGAAGTCGAGTGCGAACCGCACGACGGCGCGATCCTCTACCGCGTGCAAGGCCAAGAGCCGGGCGATGCCATCCGCACACCGGAGATCAACCGCCATGCCAGCCCAGTCGCAACGGTCAAGGCCGTGCGCGACCGCGTGACCGGCTGGCTGCGCGGCATGACGCGCTTCGGCGACCTGATCGTGGAAGGGCGCGACATCACGACCGCCGTGTTTCCGGACTCGCCGGCGCGCTTCTATCTCGTGGCCAGCGCCGAGGCGCGCGCCGAACGCCGCCGCAAGGAGGAGGTCGAGAAAGGCATCGCCAACCAGTCGGCGGAGGAGGTCAAGCGCTCGCTGTTGGCGCGCGACGCGATCGACTCCACGCGCCAACACGCCCCGCTGCGCAAAGCGGATGGCGCGTTGGAAATCGACAGCACTTACTTGACGCTCGAACAAGTGGTGCAGATGGTGCTCGACGCACTGCCAACTGCATGGAAGGGGGGTGACGCATGACCCTCGCTGGCTGGATTACGATGGTACTCTGCTGGACGGTCATCACCGGTTTCTGTCTTTTCCTTGTCTTCAAAACATTGCAGTCCGATCCGCCCTCCTGATCGTGCCGCAACGTGCCCCCCCCCCCGATTCCCATCTCATCGAGGACATAAGGAATGCGTAAAGACACGCACAGAAAATTCGCGCTGAACTTTCTTCTGTTCGCGATCCTGACCGCCGTATCCGCTTTCGGATGGGGCGACGCGCACAGCGTCATCACCCGCGCCGCACTGTCGACGCTTCCGTCCAGCGACGCGGCCCTGCTCGGCAATGAGCGTGAGCCGCTCAGTGCCGGATATTGCCTGATTCCGGATTGGGTCTACAAAAAGGACGGCAACGAGCGCTTTGTTTGGGATTTCATGGGAACGGAGTCCTATTCCGGACGCTTTGAGAACTTCCACCTCCCGTGGAATGCCGCATCCAACTATGAAATGCTCGAATACTACATCCGCCATGCGGTCGCGTCCTTTAAAACAAACGATGCGGCCTCTGCGGCTCGTCACCTCGGTGTGCTCGCGCATATGCTGGAAGATTGGACTTGTCCCGCGCACTCATCCGTGGGCGACAACATGTACCGGCTTCTCGGCCAGTACATGCCCGCCCCAGCCGGGAAAGAGCACATGCTTCTCCACGCGCACCTTGAAAGCGGCGGCTTTGATCTGTCGGGCTACACGCACACGCCTGTCGCGCTGGGTGCCACCACAGAGGAGGTGGCGTTCCGCCTTCTGTCACGCGCTCAGGCTGGCACGGTCTTCGCGCGCGGACGCGTGCTCGACATCGTCCGAGCGGTTTATGCAGAAGACAAGCAGGCCTCCGCCGCGGCCCAGCGCCCCTCCGCTATTCTGGGGGCTGACCTCGTCGCCGACGCCTTCCGCTCGGTCTGCGCGCTTGCCCGCGGGGAGGCGCCCCCGCCCGCGCCGATCGCGCTGACCCCGTACTGGCCGAACGAGGCCCCGTCGCTTTTTTACCCGCAGGCCGCGTTTTTCAGCTCGCCGTACTGGGGCCATCCGCAACGCGACATGATCCTCCGGGACGGAAAAGATCCCGTACCCCTCGCGCTCCAAATCAGCGGTGAACGCACCGAAGTGAAGGGGTTGGGGATCGGCGTCAAACGTATCAGTTGGTTCCTGCCCGGCAACCTGTTTTCGCGAATCATGCTCCGCGTGGGTTTGCACGCCGACCTCGGCACCGACGGCCAGGTCACCTTCCGGGTTTTCGGCAACGATGCCGAACTGCACAAGACGGAGTTGCGCGGCACGGCGCAGAGCGTACCGATCGACCTTCCGATCACCGGTGTCACGAACCTGGCCTTTCTCGCCTCTCCGATCAACCGCTCCAAGGCCAACTACGTGGTGCTCGCCGACCCCATGCTGATTCCGAAATAGGGTCGGTTCGTCGTTTACGACACGATGCCGAAGGGCTGTGTGCGTTCCCACACCCCGCGGGTGAAGTCCGGGATATCCACCGACCGGCTACGCTCAGTCACGGAGCGTTCGCTCAACGGACCGATCGCGCTCCACGCCGCGGCGTCGTAGACCGTCTGGTCCAGCGGCTCACCGTTGCGCAGGCAGTAAATCACGCGCCAGTTCATGATGAAGTCCATGCCGCCGTGTCCACCAACCCGTTTCGCCTCGGCACCCATACGCTTCCAGAGCGGATGGTCATAGGCTTCGAACCACGGTGCCATGTTTTGATCCCACCCGTGATAATTCGTGCGGGGCTTATCGCCCAGCGCCTTGCGCACCGGTTCGGGCAAATCCTCCTTGCGGTAGTCCAGCGCGATACGATTCGGGAACCCCGCGAAGGTGCCGCGCGTACCCTGAATCAGGTTATGGCGGCTGTAGGGACGCGGCGAGGTCTCATCCCACTGCACCATGATCGAGCGGCCCTTGACGGTTTTGATGATCGTGGTGTTGATATCGCCGCAACGCCACCCCTTGATCTGATTCCACTTGTGATCAGCCGGGAAACGTTCTTTGGCGTAAAGCGGACGGCCGAGCGCCGGCGAGGAAACGGAGCTGAGATAATCAAAGCGGTCTCCCTGATTGATGCCCATATACTGCGCTATCGGACCCAAGCCGTGGGTCGGGTACAGGTTGCCGTTACGCCGCGCATAGTGCAAGGTGCGCCACGAGCCCGTGCCGTGCTCCACCTGATTCATCTGCCCGCGCAGTTCGTGGATATAGGCGGCTTCACCGTGCAGCAACTCACCGAAAAGCCCCTGTCTGACCATGTTCAGCACCATCAACTCTTCGCGCCCATAGTTGACGTTCTCAAGCATCATGCAGTGACGCCGCGTCTTCTCCGCCGTATCAACCAGCGCCCAGCACTCTTCCGTCGTGATCGCGGCAGGAACCTCAAGGAAAGCGTGTTTTCCAGCCCGCATCGTATCAAGCGCCTGCGGCGTGTGCAGTTCCCACGGGGTCGCGATATAGACGATATCGACATCGTCACGTTCGAGCATCTTTTTGTAGGCCTCCGGACCGTCGCTGAACGTCGCCGGCTTCGGCCTCCCTGCATCGGCAACGCGCTTGAGCGCGCGATCCAGCGTGGGCTGGTGGATGTCACACAGCGCCGTGACCTCTGCCCCTTCGATCTTGAGCATATCGCCAAGATGGCCACTACCGCGCCCCAGACCGATAAAGCCCACGCGCACACGCTCCAGTTTCGGAGCCCGGAACCCCATGACCGTCTGGCCCGCAGCGGCCGACTGCGCCTGTGCCGTCAGCGGTGCCACGGCTTTCGCGGCCATCACGCCGGAACCGGCCAACGTGGAGAGTTTCAAAAAATTACGACGGGAAGCCTGGATTGACATCTTTTTACTCCTTGTTCAGGGTGTACGCTTGTGCGAACCACTATGGATGTCCTTTTTTATCAAAAAACGAGTGCCGGGGTCAAGCGGCCGCGTGACGGTACCGGATCTGCGGATCTGCCCACTTCTCATGAGAAGTGGGCAAGATGCCAGAGTGGTAAACGCTACTGTCGGGGACGGTAAATACTACTGTCGGGAGCGGTAAATGCTACTGTCGGAAGCGGTAAACACTGCTGTCGGGAGCGGTAAACGCTACTGTCGGGAGCGGTAAACGCTGCTGTCGGGAGCGGTAAACGCTACTGTCGGGAGCGGTAAATGCTACTGTCGGGGACGGTAAATGCTACTGTCGGGAGCGGTAAACGCTACTGTCGGGAGCGGTAAACGCTACTGTCGGGAGCAGAATCAGGCATCGTACAGACCGACCGGCGGAACCGTGTCTTTCAGGGCTTGCCCCTCTCCCCGGTATGGATGCGCAGATTGTCCAGCGTTCCGCTCAGGGTGAGTTCATCCAACCCGCGAACCCACTCCGTGTCGGGAACCTCCCGCATTTTTTTTCCGCTGATAAAGAGCGTGCTCCCTTTTGTGTCAAACACGGCCACCACCCGCGCGGTCTCCCCGGTCAGGCCACCCAGCACGTTGTTCAACGTGACGACCTGTTTTTGCTTCATGGCCTCTCCCCAATCCCGCACCACAGCTGATGCTCCGCGCGCGGCCAATGTCAGCCCGGTGTTCGCGCGGCCATTCACGACCGGAACATCATACTCCACGCGGAGAGGAGCCGAGAGGCGCAGATTCAGTGTGATCCGTCCCGCACCCACCAATCGACCGTCGAGAATGCGTACCGAATGGTCACGCCATTCGATCGGGTCCCGCCCCTCATACTGCAACCCCACACGCAGCCGGTTGAAGGTGTCCTCATGCGACAACCGCCAGACGCGTCCCTCCCCATCTGTGAAGGGCTCGCCCACAACCCCGCGCCGCCCTTCGGCCTTGAGCCGGTCAGACTGGAAAAGTCGGTCGGACGAAACCACCCGCAGTTCGCCGGGACGAGTCGCGTCAACCGCCGTCAGCCGGACTTTCAGGGGCCAGGCACCCGTGGCATGCGTGCTGATCAGGTGGATCACATTCTCCCCCTCCCGCAAGTCCACGGGGCGTCCATTGTACGCATCACGCCGCGCACTGGAGCCCACGGCTTCGCCATTGACCCGCGCCAGCGTGTTCTGGTTGGAGCCGTACTGCATTCGAACCCGCAGAGGACGCGCCGCGTATACGATGGCCACCGCATGCGCCGTGGCCAGTTCCGTGTTCCGGAAACATGTGTTCAGGTCAACCGTTCCGTCCGGCTTGGCGGCACGCACGGCCCGCCACGGCTTGCGGCCGTCCAGCGTGTCGTAGGACTCGGTCACATCCAGCCGGCTCTCCGGCGGATGAACCGCACTGTCAATCGGCTTGCCGCTGGCGTTCCGGAAGGGACCGGCGACTAGGAAATCCGTCACATTCAGCGTGTCCTGCCGATAGGTTTCCGTGAACGTTACGCTCCACCCCTCCCCATCGAGCGTGAACCGGACGGGCAACGCAAATGTTTGCGGCCGGTCATCTGGACGGGTGACATGCAGGGCGAAGCCGCACTGTCCCCCAGGCACGAGTTTCACGGGCGACGCCACGCGTACCCCCCACCCCTCAAAACCCTCGACCGCCGCAGAGAGCGTGGCCGGCACCGCCCAGACGGGATATGTGCCGCCCAAAGGAACCTTCACCTCCTTGCCACTCTGGAGACGCGAAAAGAGAGCGTCGCTTTTCTGCGTCAGATCCAAACCGAACAATGCGTCGACGACGGCCGCGGAGAGCTTCCGGTCGCCAACGCGCGCAGCAAGAAGTGACGCGGCGCGCGCGAGCAGAGTCCGCGTCTCCGTGACCTCTTCCGCATCCGGCAGCCTGCGGCGCGAGAGCGAAACCGCTGCATCGGCAAGTTCCCGCCACGCCGCCGACGGCACCACGTCGGACGCCAGCGCGTCCACAGCGGAGAGTCCGGCGACCAGCCGTTCCGAGGCACGGCATAAAACCTGATCGTGCAAGACCAGCGGCCGCAAGACGTTTTCGAAACGGTTACCCCGCACGATCGCGTCCTGCACACGCGACTCGATCACGATGCCGCAGTCCGCTTCCCGAACCAGATTGTTTTCCATCAGCATGTTTTTCACGCGCCCGTGCGCAGCCAGAAACGCATTGTTCTCCAGCGTGTTCCCCCGCATAACACCGACCCGGTTCTGGGGATAGGTCAAAGGCCTGCGGATACCCCGGTCGAAAAAGCCGAGCCAGGAATCACTCGCCGGGACCACGTACGAGAAGGGGCCGCGCACCGAATTCCCCTCCACAATGCGGTTCCCGAAAAACTGGACAAACCAGGAAGGCTCGGGCACAGATTTGAACATGCCGTGCGCGTGCAGACCGCCGGTCCGCTCCAAGCTGTTACCTGCGATGACCACGTCGCTGGCGGTCCCGTACAGGGCGAACGGATTACCATCACGGTCGGTGTTGTCGAGAAAGAGCAACTGACTACGCATCTGGGCCAACACGAAATGGGACTGGTCATCGGGCTGGATATCCCACGGCCGGTCCAGCTCCACCGTACGTTCCCGGATACCGGTGACCCAGCGCATCTGTCCCGCACCGCGTCCACCGATGATGTAGAGCGGTACGCCGATCCAATGCGCTTCGCCGTGACGCCAGGAACCAGGCTTCAGCGTCACATACCTTCCGTCACACGCCACGGCCTTGTCACTGTAGGCGGGATCCCCTCCGTCAAAGGTGAACGTCTCGCGGTCGCCCTCCCCGTACGCGCCGCCCAACCGGTTGCTCTTGAAAAACACGTTGTGACTGCCATTCCCAAAGCTCAGGCCACGGTACTCATGGTCATTCCCCTCAAAAATGACCTGTTTACCGCTCAGATATCCGCACTCCGGCCCCACAAACCGATTGTCGCGGATGTCCAAATATTGGCCATGCAAAGCAGAGTTCCCTTTTGAAAAATAAAAGTCACACTCCTGAATCCGGACGAACGTCCCGTTGACAAACAGCGGTTTCGCACTCGAACGGGAACGATGGTAACTGACCGCAATCGGCGTGGTGTCCGTGTGCAGAAACCGCGTGCGGACACGGCGCAGCAAAATGTTTTCGTTGGTCCATGACTCCCCTGCCTGGGGCCGTTTCGCCACAATGCCGCCATCGATATTGCCTGCGACCAGAAAAATCTCCTCAATCCCGAAATCCCGCGTGCCGCTCACCAGTGCGCCAACCGGATTGTCCTCGTCCAGCCAGTAGAGTTGGCTGAGTGCCATGCCCGCCCCGCGCAGCAGGGTCTTGGGCGGCAGAGACAACTCGCCCCGTACCCCGAAACGGCCGCGCGGCACGTACAGCACACCGCCGCCCGCCTGTTCCAACGCCGCCAACGCGGCCCGGATCGCGGCAGTGTCGTCATTGAAGTCATTCGCCACCGCACCGTACGCGGTGATGTCAAACACCCGTTCCGGCCACGTTTCGCGCCGCGCCACCACTTCGACTTTGCCGATCCGAAAAGGACGGCTGTCCAGCCCGTTCAACAGCGAAACCTCATAAACGCCGGCCGGAAAAGCCGGATCGATGTCGACCCGCACCGCGTACCGGTCCCCGCTTTTCGCCGGCAGGCTCCGCGACGTCCCCGCACTGTCCCGCCATTCCAGTACGGCTTTTCCATCATATCCGATACAACGTCCGAACACACGCAGCCAACCGCCTGCGGTCACGTTTTTCCCGGCATCACCCTGTACCCACCAAACGTCCGGTGCGTTCACCCGCTGCACCGCCTCGCCGTTACCGCCGCGGATCCGCACGTCGAACGCCGCCAGCGGCCACGCGTGCGGATACTCGAAGGTGACGCAATCATCTGTCACCTTCAACGGAACCACGCTTTCCTGCTTGGGTCCGTCCAGCGTCACCGCGGTCACGTTGGTCCACGGACCGCCGTAAACCATCACCGCCTCACCGGGCGCCACCGGCTGCGACAGCCAGACCACCGCCGGTTCTCCGGCCCCAACCGAAATTGCCGCACAGAACCCCGCCGCCGCATGACCCAAACGCATCCAGCGCATATCCGATCCCCTTTCATCACATGCCATTCACGCCACGGAGAGCGATCTTCCTTCGCACCCCGCACTTCGTTCTTCCGCCCCAATCATCTTCCGGTGTAGATACGAATGTCGTCAAAGGCGTGCCCGTTACTGTACAGGCCGATTTCATTCAACCCCGGCAGGAAGTCCGGATCCTCGAACGCCAACACCTGTTTGCCGTCCAGATACATGCGGCAGTGCGGCGGCACGAACTGCGCCACCACATGATGCCAGACCCCGGGCTCGAGCATCGGGCCTTTCTCATCCAGCACCACCGTCTCGGTATTCCGCAGAACCCGATTGTTCTTCGCGTCGTGCCATCCAAGCGACAGAAAATACCCGCGGCCCTGAAGGGTGTACCAGAACGTCCGGTACGAGAGCCCCTTCGGTGCCAGCGACACACCGGTCCACTTGGAATCCGGGCCGTCCCGGCGGACCTTCCACTCGATCCGCACCGGCAACGCGACCTCGCGATGGAAAAGCACCGAACCGAACCCGAACTCCGGACGCATCGCGCCTTCCAGAATGTTCACGCCCTGCGGCATCCAACTGACGGCGAGCCCGCGCCACTGATCCCCTAGCCGCATCCGGTTAAAATCGTCCCGGACCACGAGTTTCCAATCGACGCCCATTGAATCCGGCAATCCCTTGCCCTCCGGCACGGCGTTCGCGCTTGCGGTCAGCGCGGGCGACGACGCGATCTGATCGGTCGGCACAACCGTCAGATCACCGGGACGCACCGGATCGATCATGGTGAGGGTGAGGCGGATCGGCCACGCACCCGAGGTGTGCGACGAGATGAGGTGGAAAAGATTGTCCCCTTGACGCAGATCCACACAGCGCGGCGCGTCACGCCGTGCGCTGGACCCAATGCGTTCGCCGTTGACGAAGAGCAATGCGTTGTGCCCTCCCGGCGGCACATTCACGCGTATCCCGCGCGCCGCGCGCACCACTGCCACCAGATGCGCCGTGGCGAGTTCGTTGGACTTGAACACCTGCGAGAGATCCACCTCGCCCTTGGCATTGGGCGTGACCGGCACCCACGGGCGATTCCCGTCACGCGTCATGTACGACGCCTTCATGTCCAACTCGATTTCTGGCGGATGCACCGTCGTGTCAATCGCCTTGCCGCTCACGTTGGCAAACGGTCCCGCAGCCAAAAAAGACTGGATCGGAAGCTGATCCCAACCGTAACGCTCCTCGAACGCGAGCGTCCATCCTTGGCCGGCAAGCGTGTATCGGACCGGCAGCGTGAAGGGCGGCAACGGCCCGGCGGTGCTCGCCAGGTACAGATCGCAGACCACCGGCCTGCCGGGTTCCAGCGGCTTCGGCGTGTCGACCCGGACCGTCCAACCTTCAAACGTCCCGGCACTTCCGGTCAGTGCGGCAGGCAAACCCCATTGCGGCAGGAGCGGACCGCCCACAGCGAATTTCCTCGGGTTGCCCGGGGCCACCCGGGTGAACTGCCAAATCGATTTTTGGGCGAGATCGATCCCCATCAGCGACGCCACCGTCGCGGGGGAGAGCGCCCTGCCCCGCAGGCTTTCCGACAACGCCCGCACCGCGCGTAACAACATCACGGAGACCCATTTCGCCTCCTCTTCTTGCGGCAGACCCATCGCCGCAAGGGCCTCGGCCTCCTTACGGTAGACGGGCCACGCCTCCGGCACCGCGCTGCCCAACTCCGCCTCCACCGCCGACAATCCGGCGTTCAGGCTGTCAGCCGCTCCGATCCGCGTCTGGCCGCCAACCGCATACGGGCGCAGGACCCGCTCGAACCGGTTGCGCAGCAAAACCGCATCCTCCACACTTTCGGCGATCACGATCCCCCGGTCCGCGTCCCGGATCAGGTTGTTCTCCACCAGCAGGTTTTTAACGCGGCCGTGGCTGGCCAGATACGCGTTATTGTGGAGCACGTTGCGGCGCATGATGCCGACCCGGTTTTGCGGATAGGAATACGGCCGCGCGATGCCCCGGTCGAAAAACCCGATCCAGCCATCAGCGGCCGGCACCTGAAACGAGAAGGGACCCCGCACCGCATTGCCCTCCAACAATTCGTTCTCAACAAACTCAACGAACCAACAGGGCTCGGAAACGCCTTTCCACATGCCGTGCGCATGCAGCCCGCTGTTACGCATCATCTTGTTACCGCCCAACACCATCTCCGCACCGCTGCCGTACATGGCGAAGGGATTGCCGTCACGCACCTGGTTTTCGAGAATCAGCAGACGGTGGCGCACCGGCGCGATAACCGCGAGCACGTTCGTGGCCGGCAGTATATCCCACGGCCGGTCAAGCTTGACCTCCTGCCCCGCGATGGAGCGGATGTACCGCAACTGGCCCGCACCCCGCCCGCCGGCAATGTACAGGGGCTCGTCAATCCACCGTTCCGCAGCGCGGCGCAGCGGCTTGGGCTTGAGCGTGACACTCGCCGGGCCGACCCCCTGAAGCGCGTCGATATACCCCATGTCACCGCCATCGAAGGTAAAGGTCTCGCGATCCCCGTTGCCGTAGATCCCGCCGAGTTGGTTGCCTTTGAAATAGACGCAACGGCTGCCGTTGCCGAAACTCATGCTCTGGCGCTCATGGTTGTTGTTCTCAAAGATCGCGAACCGTCCGCCAGTGTAACCGCAACTCTCGCCGTCAAACCGGTTATCCCGCACCTCGAGATAACGGCCTCCCAGTCCTGACGATCCTTTGGACGAGTAGAAGTCACACCCGATGACCCGCACATACGTCCCGTTAATGCTAAAAGACTGCCCGCCGCTCAAGCGACGGAAGGACTCCTCGTGCGGCACGGTGTCGGTGTGCAAAAACCGTGTGCGCACGCGGCGCAGCAGGATATTCTCGTTGATCCAGGTCTCACCCTCTTTCGGGCGGACCACCAGAATGCCTTGGTCGATGTTGCCTGCGGCCAGAAAAATCTCCTCGATCCCGAAATCCCGCGTGCCGCTCACCAGTGCGCCAACCGGATTGTCCTCGTCCAGCCAGTAGAGTTGGCTGAGCGCCATGCCCGCCCCGCGCAACAGGGTCTTGGGCGGCAGCGACAACTCGCCCTGTATCCCGAAACGGCCGCGCGGCACGTACAGCACACCGCCGCCGGCCTGCTCCAGCGCAGCCAGCGCGGCCCGGATCGCGGCGGTATCGTCATTGAAATCATTCGCCACCGCGCCGTACGCGGTGATGTCAAACACCCGTTCCGGCCAAGGCTCGCGCGGCGCGAGAATCTCGACCGCCCCGACCGGCACCGCACGACTGTCCAGTCCGTTCCGGAGGGTGATCTCGAACGTACCGGCCTGAAGACTCTGGGGAAGGTCGACACGCAGGGCATAGGGGCCGCTTTCTCCCGCAGCCAATGTGGTTGCTTTTCCCGTATGGTCGCGAAGCGTCAGAGAGGCCTTGCCATCGTAGCCGATACAGCGGCCGAACACACGCAACCATCCGCCGGGTGTCGCCCGCATGCCGGCATCTCCCTGCACCCACCACACCTCAGGCGCGTTCACCCGCAATTCCGCCGTTCCGTTCCCGCCCACTACCCGCGCATCGAATGCCGCCAGCGGCCACGTTTTAGGATACACGAACGTCACACAATCGTCCGTGGCCCGCACGGGCGTGACCGTCAGTTCCGAGGGCCCCTTCAACATCACACCCGTCACGTTCGTCCACGGCCCGCCGTAAACCACCACCGCCTCTCCCGGCGCCACCGGCTGGGAAACCCACACCACGGCCGGCTCGGCGGCCCGAAGCGACGCCGCCGTACAGAACCCCGCCAAGAGTACACGAAACATGCCCTTACCCATTCCCGCCCCCCCTTTTGATTTTTACGGTTTTTTCACCGCTTCCCGCCCTTCGAATCGACGGACTTCTCCAAACGCGCGGAATACGCTTCCCAAATCCCGGCGATCTCCCGCAGATCCTCGTCCCGGATGCGCCGGTGCAATTGATAGAGATCCGGCACACCCAGATCCGGCGCGCGCCGCAGGTAATTCATCATCTCGGCGTGTGACGTGGAGTGCGGATCATCCGTGTCCACGCTGATCCCCGGAAAAGCGGTTTTAAAAAGCCGCGCCCGGAATTCGCGGACTTCCCACAAACTCCGCAGTTGCCCGTTGTAGTCGTGCAGGCGGCACTGGTCGGTGACCTCGGCGAAATAGGGATGGCAACAACTGTTGTTGATCAGGCAGTCGGGCTTGACCGCCTTGGCAGACTCGTAGAACAGCGTCATCAGCCGCTTCAGCAGTTCGATGCCGTAGACGTTTCGTTCGTGCGTGGCCAGATTCCGTCCCAGCGGCATGCAGTTGGCGAAGTCGATTTTAAACCCGTCGCAGTTAAAGCAACCGGGTTCCGCCGAGAGCAGGCGGCGCATGGTTTCCTGAATGCGTCTGCGGTAGGTCGGCGAAGTCGGATCCGCTCCGTACGGCGTGCACAGGCATTTCACGCACTCTTCGGAAGAGAGCCCTTCGTTGTCCCATGCCTTGAGCCAAAGCAGCACCCTGCGGCCCTTGGCGTGCTCTGCCTCAACGAAAGCCCGCATGTCCGGCCACTTCACCGGATCGGGCAACAGCTCGCCATACCGCCTCTGCCACTTGTCATCCACAATGATCGCGCTCGGTTTCAGACCAAAGGCGTCGAGCCGTTCGGACATTGCGGCATACGCCTTTTGATTGGCACCCGCGTACACATTCGTTGGCGAATGGTACCCCTGCTCTCCCCAACCGCAGAAGAACGGCCCCAGCCACCAGCGCGGCACCTGCGTCCGCTCTATCCTGCGGCACCCGCCTTCACGGTAAAGCCACTCGGAGTAGGCTGACAACGCATCGAACGCATCCTCGCCAGCCGTCATGATCAATGCGGGAAGCTCATACTCCCCCTGTACCTCCGTATAACCGAGAAAGTCCGTGGAGAACAACCCCTCCCGAAATGCGGCAAACTCGCAGCGGAAATGGTCGACGTGATACGCGCCGGGCTTGGGAGCCAGCCCGACCGTACAACTACCCCGGAACGTTCCGACGAACGGGAACGCCAACAGGGGCGGCGTCATGTACCCTAACTCGATCCCGGCGCTCTCCATCGTGTTGCGCCACTGCGGCACGCACCGGGAACCGCCCAAGGCGACGGGCAACAGATAGCGCGACACCTCGTAGGCGAGCGGACCGGTCCGATCGGTCTGGGGGAAAAAGCGAAGCTTTCCCAGTTTCCCCTTGCCCTGCACGGTGACGCGTAGCACTGCCGCGCCTCCCTCAACCGAAAGCGTCACCTCTTTCTTTTCCCAGTTGGTTGTGCGCGACGTCCACACGCAGCGCCCCGCCTCCTGCCGGAAGGCGGGCTCAAACAGATCCCGGTCCGCCCCGCCCTCTTCCGTATCCACCGCCACGCGCGCGGGAAACGCGAACCGTTCCACCCCCTCCAGGGAAACGGAAATCCGGTCGGCCGTCGCAGCCACCCGCATCCGTCCCGCCGTCAGCGAGGTTTGCGGCGCTCCCCACCCCATTGTCACAGACAGCGCGAGCGCTATCCCGATCCCTCCCCCACATCTAACCCCACCCGTCATTCCACACTTCCTTCCGTCACGTTTTGGGGAACATCGCCTCGTAGTGCGGCAGGGGCGCGAAAATCCCGCCGCTCTTCGCGTAATAGTCCGCATCAAGATGAAACACGCCGCGGTCGGTTTTGGACCAAGGCGCGTCCGGATACGGGTGATAGCTGCGCATGACCGTCCAGTTCTTATAGTTCTGATGGCCGTTGGTTTCCACCAGTCCGAGGCCTTCCAGTCCCGGGAACGAACCGAGCCGCGCCGCCACGTTTTTATTCCACTCCACGAGGATCGGGTTCACCGTCAGGTCCGCGCAGAAGCACGGCACATTCCGCTCGTGTGCCGCCTGCGCGATTTTCATCGTCATGCTGAGCGTCTTGGCGATCGCCTTCAGCGCGATGGCCCGATAGCCCATCTCGATGCGCGTGACCGCGTCCCGTTCCGTATGCGCGCTCTCGTCCGCGACCAGCCGCAGCGGAATATCGTGGACATCGCACTCGTATTGCTCGTCAAACGGCTCTTCCACCACCGCAACTTGATCGTACGCCCCGATCTTCTTGAGATGATCGATCAGGCGCAGCAGCGTTTCCTTTTTCTCGTACCGACCGTTGGCGTCGAAATAGTACGGCAGTTTGCCGCTCTTCGTGTAAGGTGTGCGGCAACCGTCCAGCGCCTTGTGGATCTCACTGATCCGCGCCATGTCCTTGGCCAGCATCTCCTCCTGTGTGCCGGGCTGACCGATCTTGATTTTCATGAAGAAGGAACCGTCCGCCACCGCCGCCTTGATCTCGCTGATCGGAATCGCATAGGCCATCAGCGGAATCGAGGCCGCCTTGGGATGGCGGTGGGCCAGCGCGGGCCGGTATGCCGCCGGGATCAGTCCGTCAAACGTCGTGATCCCGTTTTCTTTCGCGTAGAGCAGCCAAATCGCGTTGTCCACGCCGACCAGCGCGTTCAACGTAAAGGTCTGACGCAACCGGGGGTTGCCGGTGATGGCCTTGCCGTATGCGTACACCTCTTTGAAAAGCTCGTCGTTGAGCGCCACGGGATCGGTGAACGACCGTCCCTTCAACACGCGTAGCGCGTGCGCGGTCATGGCGAACATCAGCGCGTTCCCGCCCGCCTCGGAATTCGCCGCAAACACCGCGGCATCGCTCCACAAGGTGCTGTGTGTGCAGAGCCCGATCCCACGCTGACCGGATGTGCTTTGCACCATCGCGGCGCTTTGCCAGATGTTGGTCAGGTACCCCCCCTTGAATCCGAAAGGCCGCAGTAGCGGCTCGCGCTCGAACTCGCACCCCGTGTCCGCCACGGTGATCGTTTTTTTCATCGTCTTTTCTCCGTTTGACGCGCCCGCCGAGACACATCCGTTTGCCAGTGTTACTCCCGCCGTCAGTGCCGCCGCCTTCATAAAATCCCTGCGTTTCATGACACCCTTTCTGTTGTTATGGACACGGATGGAACGCGGATTGTTCCGCATAACCCTTGCCCACGAGAACGCCTTTGAACAACACGTTGATCCGGCACTCCAAATCCGCGTTCCATCCGTACCCCATCCGTGGCTCATTCCACCGTCAGCCCGCAATTCGCATACTGCGCCGTAAAGAACTCGCTGTCGCGCTTCAGCTTGCGCACCGCGATCGCGCACCGTTCCGGTTCCGTCAACGCCTGCTCCGCTTTTGTGAACAGCTCCCACTCACAGTGAACCGATGCCGGCCCCCCAATCCGGAGTTCCTTCACCAGTTCATAATACCGCTTCCACGGCACCAGCCCCTCGCCTGCGAACACGCCTTGATGACGTTGCTTGTCGGCCGCTGGCCAGATATAGTCCTTGAGACAGGTACTCGTGATGTGCGGCGCGATGAGCCGCATCCCCGCCACCCACGACCCGCCCGTCTCCGCCACCGCATGATGCACATCATATTGGCTACCGATCCATTGCGGGTCAAGCCCCTTGAGCGCCGCGTGCAGGTCCCACAATACGCCGCCGAACAAGCGTTCCTCCCACGCGCGGTGATTCTGGTAACCACCGCTGATCCCGCATGACCGGTTCAGTTGCTCGAAAGCCGCCAACACGCGACGCAACCGCTCCAACTCCTCCCCCATCGGCCGCCCGCCGGCATAACGCAAATACCCCATGCGGTAAATCCGGATCCCGCATTGTGCCGCCGTCTTCAGCAAACGCTCGGCCGCCGGATCTTCCGGGTCGGTCAGGGAGGTGGTCATCATCCTGATCTTGAGCCCCTGCCTGCGCGCGGCCTCCACTACGCGGGGCAGTTCCGTCCCGGCCTTTTCGGGTTTCACATGACCACCCGGCCTCACTGTCAGGTCGATCCCGCCATAACCGGCCTCAGCCACCACTTCAACCAGCCGGTCCACCCCCAGCCATTGGAGCGGCTTTGAGAAGAGATGCAAACACACCTTCGCGCCCTTCCCGCCCTCGTGCGCACGCGCAGCAGAAACCACCCCCCCGGCCGCTGTCAGCGCCGCTGTCTTCATAAAATCCCTGCGCCGCATTCCGCCTCCCCTACAGGATATTCACCATCGTGCCCTGCGCGACCTTCTCAAGCCTCAACTCATCGCCAACCACAACCGCCCGGTACTTAATGTTGTTGACCGTGGCAGACGGCCATGCGCCAGCCGAACCCTCGATCCCTTCGGACGCCTTCAGGATCGTCACCGGCGAACGCGCCGTATCATCCGACATGCGCAAGGTCAGGGTCACCTCATCCGCCAGAGCCACAGCGCCCCCCACCTCCAGCCAGTCGTTGGTCGCCGCGCTGAAGTCCACATCGAGTGCCGCCCCGCGCGCAAAGGCGAGGCCACCCATCAAGCCTACAGAGCCGATCGCATTGGTCCCGCCGATCGCCAGCGTGGCGTTGTTCGTGATCACCAGACCGTCGGCAAAGTGGTGCGTGCCGGCAACCAGCTCAAGCAGCGCCGACGACTCGCCGTCGCCGAAGACCGTCGCGAAACCGTTGTTGATGTCGGTAAACTGCTTGACCGTCAGCGTACCGCCCGCAAAACTCAGGATGCTCGCCGTGCCGTTGGTGGCGATCAGCTCGTCCGCCGTCAGCGAACCGCTCGCCAGATTCAGCGTGCCGGTATTAAGCAGGGTTCCGGTCTTGAACGTCATCCAGTTGCCGACACGCAACTGCGCCGGGAATGTATGATAGATATTGTTGCCCGTGCCTGAATTGTACGGTGTTCCCGTGACACCGGTTTTAGTGAGCGTCAGATTGGTCTCGACGCTGAAGCAGGTCTTCTGAATCGTAGAGGCGGTATTGATGTCCGCCACAAAATACACGCGGTTTGACTCCAAACCGGTGCCGTCGGATTTCAGCGCGTCAAACACCACCCGCTGACCGCGATAGGTACGGTCCCATCCCGTCTGACCGAAATAGAGGTCGGAGCTTGACCCCTTGCCTGCAAGTGTCGCGATCTGGAGCACATACGCCTCCGGATTGCACACGGTCATGGTCCCGCCGTCCACGTTTAGCGTTCCCGAATATTCCACTCCGGCGATCGGCACATCCCAATCCACACTTCGTCCTCCTCCCACATAGAAATCGGCAGGCGTCTCAAACGTCCCGCCTGACAGGGTCAAGAAACCAAGTCGGCCGTCACCGAGACAGGTTGCTCCGCCTTGAAACCAGACGCCCCCGTGAACAGTCACAATAGATCTTCCCGGCCATGGCGTCCCAACCCCATAGGTGTTGACCCCACCGATCGTGAAGATTCCGACATTGGTTACAGACCCGCTGGTCACCGTGATGCGGTTCGTGTAATACTTATTGTGGTATCCGTTCATGGCAATTCCAGAACCGCCGAAACGGGTAAGGACCATGCCACCGTTCGTGACCGACAACATCCCATACTTGCCGCAACTGAAATAATCGGGATAAAGCACCCCGCCGTCGATCACCAGTTCACCGTCGGCAATCGTGACGACATTGTTACGGGTTGCGTAATCGTTCGCAAACGGTTCGTAGCCCAGCCGTCCTTGTATCCTCGCCTGATTCTTCACGGTGATCGTCATGTTCCCACTAGGACGCACAAACCCCGAGAGGGTCGCACCGCTCGCCACATAGAGATCAGCAAGGTTCACACTAACCTTTCCAAGGCCAGTGTTGAACGTCCCTGAATTGACGTTGAACGTCAGATTACCCCCGCCGCCGATCGTGTTATAGCTCTCATACCAATCGGGTTCGGCTAAATTGAAATGATCCGCCGTCAGATCGCCGTTGACGTTGAACGTCAATGGCGTATCGTCCGTTTTGTTGAGATAGAAATATGAGAACAGATTCGTGTGCGGGGTGGTACCCGGCACATACGTGTAGTTGATCGTGCCGACCACGTTCGACGCCGACTCGAAATAGGCTCCGTCGAGTTGCAGGTTAGCCGGATCATGCGTGTCGCCGGGAACCCCATATCCGGAAGGCCCACTCCAGTTCGTGGGGTTGAACCAATTTCCATCGGCAGCCTCCCCTGTCCAGGTGTAGATGATTTTGGGCTCCGCTCCAGTCGTCACCGTCGCCAGTAAACCAATCGAGAGGGACATTTGAACTTTTACCATCCATCTTTGCATCCGTTTCATGGTTTTTCCTTTCGCACATGCGCTCCTTCGGCCCGTGGAGCCTGAATATCATCGGGGCGGACTGGACAGACAGACGGGGGGTCACACGCCAGCCTCAGTTACAACACGCTGATCACCATACCCTTCGGTTTCTTGAGCAGCACCAGCGAGGCCCCTTCCACCGCCACGCGGTACCCGATCTCGCCGATTGACGCGACCGTCCACCCCGAAAGGTCCACCGCTCCGTCAAGCGCCTCGGCGGCCACCAAAACAACGTGTTGCGGCAGAGTGCCGTCCAACGAGGTCAGCGTGACTGCGGCTTGCGTCGGCAAGGTCAGCTTGCCGGCCAAGGAAAGGCTGTCACCCGCGTTGTCCTGAAAATCGCAGTGCAGCGTCGCGCCTTCGGCCAGCGCGAGATTCCCCGTGACCTCTGCGGAAGCCCGGTTCCCGACCCCGCCGGCACTGAGCGTGGCGTTGTTCGTGATCACCAGACCGTCGGCAAAGCGGTGCGTGCCGGAGAGCAAGCCGAGCGTAGCCTCGCCTTTCCCGTCACCGATGACCAGCGCGCTGTCGTTGGCGACGTCCGCGTTGGCCACATTGAGCGTGCCCGTCGAACAGGCCAGCACCGAGTAACTGCCGTTTGTCGCGGACAGCGACTGCAGGATGTCCAGCCGTCCGCCCGCCATCGTGATCCGCCCGACCGCGTCGGCCCCTAAAACGTTTCCCCGATTAGACAACACGAGCCGATCCACCGACGAAGTGCCGCCCGCGCACGTCAAATAGCCGGGCGTGATGTTGCCGAGATACAGCCTTGCACTTCCGTCGGAATTGGTCACGCAGAAGTTGCCTGAATGAACCGTCACGAACCCGCTGTAGCCGGGCAGGAACGGTTGGGTGCCCGTGTTGTTGGATCCCACCCACACGTTGTTGGTGGAGACGAATTGGGCCGTACCTGACAGATCCAGATACCCGTTCGGCCGCTCGCAGATGTAGGCGGGCCCCTCCTGCCGCCAGAGCCCCCCCCGACAAATTCAGAAACGCCGACGCATTTCCGGAGGCGGCGTTTCCGATGTGCAGCGCGTCGTCCGCGCGGTTCGTGACCGTCCCGTCCCGCATCGTGACCGTCATTCCCGCAATCCTCATTAACGAATAACTCAACGACGCATTGTTCGTCACGAGCTCCGGAGGTGAACTGAGGGCTTTTGCAAACAGATACCCCCCATCCAATATGAGCGGATTCGCGTAAATCAGTTCGCCTGCGCGATTACCGGCGATCACGCTTCCCTGAACCGTCAGGCTGCCATACACCCGGAAGCGCTTACTGGGAGTCCTGCCGTATCTCAATGTCCCGCCGGGAAGAACGGTATAGTTGTTGCTTTCGCCCGCGCCCAGAATCTGGCAGTACGCATCCAACTCGGCGTTTGAATGAATGTTGATCGCCACATTCCCTTTGGGCCCGAACGACCAGTCGGCATCAGAAGAACTGTTATTGTTCACAGTCAGATTGGTCCGGACATTCAGCGTGAGCATCTGGCCCCCGGGCGCGGAGCATGTCACCCGGAACACGTTGACCGGGGCCTGGTCGATTTCAACGGTATATCCGTTTCCCGTTGTGGCGGCATTTGTGATGATTACCGTGTCCTCCGCTCCGGGAACGCGGTCCAAGCTCCAATTCGCTGGCTCGTTCCAGTTGCCCGTGCCCGAGGTCGCGATCCAATAATTCGTCTCCGCCGCCGCAGAAAAAACGATCCAACCGACAGCCACGCCTGTCATCACAACAACTGGCTTCATGGTCATCCCTCCCCTACTTCAGAGCAACGCACCTCAGCGAAACAGCCCATAGTCGATAAATGATATGGAATTACATATGATTGTACTTGTGTTTGACACGTTCCGTCAACGATGATCATGCGAAATCGAACGA
>JAPXSY010000039.1:0-27312 GCA_033812795.1 Kiritimatiellia bacterium | reverse complement strand
CGCCCAACGCCGAACTCAGAACGTCGAAGTGAAAAAACTCCTAACTCCTAACTCCTAAATCCACGCGTAGCGCGGAAGACGCCCGCGCTCCCGACTCTTTGCGCTCCGCGTCTCTGCATTAAACAAACCCGAGCAGTGTTCCCCAAAAACCTTCGTGCCCTTCTTACCTTCGTGTGAGAAAAAAGAGCAGAGCCCTGAAATCCGTTTTCACCTTTTTTAGGTTGAATCGACTTTCTCTTGAAAACGCCGAACCTTCCGTCTACAGTTGACCGCATGCGAACGCAGAACACAGAACGCAGAACGCAGGACGAAAAAAACTTCGGCGTTCTGAGTTCTGAGTTCGGCGTTCTGAGTTCCTGCCGTCTCTGCCCGCGTGCATGCGGCGTGGATCGCCTCGCGGGCCAGCGCGGCTACTGCCGCGCGGGGGTGCTGCCGCGCGTCTTCCGCTATGGCGCGCACTTCGGCGAGGAGCCGCCGATCACCGGGACGCGCGGTTCGGGCACCATCTTCTTCTCGCACTGCACGATGCGCTGCATCTACTGCCAGAACCATCCGTGGAGCCAAGCGGGACATGGCGACGACTTCACGGTAGAGGCACTGCGCGATATTCTCGAACAGCTTGCGCGGCAGGGCTGCCACAACTGGAACCTGGTCTCCCCCACCCCGTGGCTGCCGCAGATCCGCGCGGCGGCGGAGCCGCTACTTCGCACTGGAATCGCCCTTCCGTTTGTGTATAATACGTCGGGTTACGAGTCACTGGAGACGTTGGAGGCGTTCGCTGACTTGGCGGACATTGCGTTGATTGATCTGCGCTATGCCCGGGCCGAGAGCGCGGCGGAAGGTTCCGATGCGCGGACGTACGTCGAGGCGGCGCGCGGTGCGTTGCGGTGGTTCTGGGAGCGTCTGGGGCCGCTGGAGACCGACGCCTCGGGGATCGCCGTGCGCGGCGTGATCTGCCGGGTTTTGGCGTTGCCGGGGCGTATTGCCGAAGCGGTGGAGAACCTCGAATGGCTGGCGCGGCATGCGGGCAGCGGCATCCACGTCAGCGTGATGTCGCAGTACACGCCGCTGCACCGCGCGTTGCAGACGCCGGGCTGGGACCGCAGGGTCACGGCTGACGAGTATGCGGAACTGGTGGAGGCGGCCGAAGACCTCGGATTGGGGAACGGCTGGGTACAGGAGTTTGAAGGCGAAGCGCCCGACGACCTGCTGGGGCAGAATATGCCCGCAGGCGAAGGTGCTGTGGGTGCGGGCTCGAACACGCCCGTGTAGGACAGTGTTGTAGAGAGTCAACGAGCCGCATGGTGCGCGGCTGAAAGGGTAACGATGAGCGGTCATAGTAAATGGTCAACCATTAAGCACAAGAAGGGCGCGGCGGATGCCAAGCGCGGTAAGATCTTTTCAAAAATCGCCAAGGAGCTAACGGTTGCTGCAAAGGCCGGCGGCGGCGATCCTGGCACCAACCCCACGCTGCGCACCCTGATCACGAAGGCCAAAGCGGTCAATATGCCTAACGACAATATCGACCGCGCCATCAAAAAGGGCACGGGCGAGTTGGCGGCCGACATCCTTGAAGAGATCACCTACGAATGCTACGCGCAGGGCGGCGTGGGTCTGGTGGTCAAGGTGCTGACGGACAATAAGAACCGCGCTGCGGCCGAAGTCCGCAACATCTTCAAGAAGAACGGTTCCGATTTTGCGACCCTGGGCTCGGTCTCGCGCGGTTTCGAGCGCAAGGGCACGATCATGATTCCGGCGGCAGAGGGCCTGACCGAGGACAAAGTGATGGAGGTGGTCCTCATTGCGGGTGCCGAAGACATGGAATCCGAAGAGGACGGCTTCACCGTCACCTGTTCACCCGCAGCGTTTTCGGATGTATGCGCGGCGCTGGAGGCAGCCGAAATCGCGTTCGATCAGGAAAACTCACTGGTCGGGCTCGTGGCGCAAACCTTGGTGCCGGTCAAAGAGTTGGCGGTCGCCAAGGCGGTCAACAAGTTTGTCGACGCGCTGGAAGAAAATGACGACGTACAGGACGTCTTCACCAATATGGATATCGACGACGCGCTTGTCGAGCAGCTCGAGGCCGAAGCGTAGGCCCCGATTTCTTTGCGTTTTGTTTGCCCCAAGGGCGCCCTGTTTGTTTACGGGGCGCCCGTTTTCATTACAAAAAGAAGCCGCCCATCGCAGGGCGGCAGGATCGCATAAAAATACGCATCCGTGCTTAACGCACCTTGCCCTCTTTTTTGCGCTTTTCGATAATGGTCTCGGCGAGCTCGAAGGGCACGCCCTCATACCGCTCGAACGTCATCGAAAACGTACCGCGCCCCTGAGTGAGCGTACGGATCGAATTCGAATAGCCGAACATCTCGCCCAACGGAACCAACCCGCGGATCAGCTTGCTCCCGGCCTTTTCGTCCATTCCCTCGACCCGACCGCGGCGCTGGCAGATCGACCCGGTCGCGGCACCCATATAATCTTCGGGGACCGCCACCTCGACACTCATGATCGGCTCGAGCAGTTGCGGATTGCCCTTGAGGAAGAGGTTCTTGAAGCACTGGCGCGCGCACTCCACAAAAGCGAATTCGCTGGAGTCGACCGCGTGGTACGAACCGAAATGCACCACGACCTTGACATCCACCACCGGGAACCCGCCGCACGGACCGTTTTCCATCGCTTTGATGACGCCCTTCTCGACCGCCGGAATATACTCGTTCGGGATCACGCCGCCTTTGACCTCATTGACGAAGGAGAAGCCGCGTCCCGGCTCCTGAGGTTCCAGACGGAGGCAGACGTGCGCGTACTGGCCGCGACCACCGGACTGTTTGACGTGCTTATATTCGCCGTCCACCATATGACGAATCGTTTCGCGGTACGCCACCTCGGGCTTGCCGACCTCGCACGCCACACCGTACTCGCGACGCAGGCGGTCCACAATGACTTCAAGGTGCAACTCACCCATGCCGGAAATGATCGTCTCGCCCGTTTCCTGATCATACCGGACCACAAAGGTCGGATCCTCTTGCGCGAGCGAGTACAGGGCGTTACCGAGTTTCTCGTTGTCCCCGCGCGAGGCGGGCCGGATCGCGATTGAGATCACCGGCGCCGGGAATTCGATCGACTCGAGGAGAATCGGATGCTTGGGATCGCAGATCGTGTCGCCGGTGCGGGTCTTAGAGAGGCCGACCACAGCCACGATGTCGCCGGCATACGCCGCCTCCAGGGCCTCCTGGCGGGCCGCATGCATACGGAAGAGCCGCCCGATGCGGCCGGGCTGCTCCATCGTGCTGTTCAAGACCTCATCGCCCACACGCAACGTGCCCGAATAGAGGCGCACAAAGGTGATCTTGCCCATGTGCTTGTCCGACAGAATCTTGAAAGCCAACCCGGCAAACGGCTCGTTCTCATCCGGACTGCGCAGATTTTCGGGGTTGTCCGCCGAACGCACAGAGCCGATGTCAGCCGGAGACGGGAGATAGTCGATCACACCGTCCAGAAGGGGCTGCACCCCCTTGTTCTTGAATGCCGTGCCGCAATACGTGGGCGCCAGTTTACGATTGATGGTGCCTTTCCGCAAACCGGATTTGATTTCCTCAATACTCAACTCGCCGGTCTCGAAATACTTGGCCATCAACGCATCGTCCTGTTCGGCGGCCTGCTCCATCATTTCGACGCGCAACCGCTCACACTCCTCGCGGAACTCCTCCGGCACCTCCTCCACCAGAACCCTGACACCGCGGTCCTCCTCATCAAAAACAAGAGCCTTCATCGTCAGCAGGTCGACCACGCCGCGAAAAGAGTCCGCCACACCCATCGGATAAACCATCACCACGGGGTTGCCGCCCAGCGTGTACCGGATTTCGTTCACCACATTGAAGAAGTTGGCGCCGATCCGGTCCATTTTGTTGACCATGCAGAGCTTGGGCACCTCGTATTTCTCGCTCTGCCGCCACACCTGTTCGGTTTGGGGCTGCACGCCGCCCACTGCGCAGAAGAGCGCGATCGCGCCGTCCAACACGCGTAGCGACCGTTCGACTTCCGCAGTGAAATCCACATGTCCGGGCGTGTCAATCAGGCTGATCTGGTGATCGCGCCATGAAACCGCGGTCGCCGCAGAGGTGATGGTGATGCCGCGCTCCTGCTCCTGCACCATATAATCCATGGTGGCGGCACCCTCGTGCACCTCGCCGAGTTTGTAATTCTTCCCGGAATAGAAAAGGATACGCTCGCTGGTCGTGGTCTTCCCTGCGTCGATGTGCGCCATGATCCCGATGTTGCGGATCTGGTCCAGCGGTATGGTCCTGGACATAGTCTTACACTCCTTGTCGCCTTGCTCGCTATTGCCTGCGGATCGGTCACACCTGACAACCCGGATGTGCAATAGGTTTTTTTCACAGGCAACCCTACCCCTGATGGGGGCAAATAGAAATGGGTAGTGTTTACTTTTTTCCGATTCGCATCAAGTGCAAAAGTGAAAATTGTTTTTGGCGTTTCCTAATCCGCGCCAATCGGGTATTCTCTTTTCATACCAGAAGGAGACACGATGATCCGACCCTCGTTACCCGTTGAGTATTTTGAACGCAACCGAGAAACGATTCTAAAGGAGTGGTTCGCCCTCTTGCGTCTACCCACTGTGGGTACCGACCCGAAGCGTCTCGGCGAGTGTGCGCGGGCGGCCGCCTGGCTGAAAGTCTTTCTCCGTAAACTGGACTTCAGCGTGGACATCATCACTCCAGAAAGCGGACATCCCGTACCGGTGGTACTGGCGGAACGGCCCGGCAACGGCACGTCCACGGTGCTGTTCTACGGCCATTACGATGTGCAGCCGGAGGATCCGCTCGAAGCGTGGCTGACCCCGCCGTTCGAGCCCACGCTGATCAACGGACGCGTGTATGCGCGTGGCGCGCAAGACAATAAGGGCCAGGTGTTCGGTTTTCTTCAGGGGGTCAAAGCATTGATCGAAGCCGGAGTGCCCTTACCAACGCTCCGCATCGTGATCGAAGGCCAAGAGGAGAGCGGGAGCGAAGGGCTCACCGCTCTCGCTCCCTCCCTGCGCCAGCGCCTGCAGGCGGACGTGATGATGGTGTGCGACACCTCCTGCGGTCCGGAGAACCAACCGGCCATCATCGCGGGCCTGCGCGGTGTGCAGCACTTCACCCTGACCCTGAACGGACCGGCATACGATCTGCATTCCGGCATCCATGGCGGGGTCGCGCCCAATCCGGCCCAAGGCATGGCCCGGCTTCTGGCCTCTCTCCACACTCCGGACGGTGCCATTGCCGTTGCCGGATTCCGGGACCGGGTCCGACCGCCGGAAGCCGAAGAATTGGAGCACGCCCGCCGAGCCGCCGCGCCCGCCGAGAATTACGAGGCGGAGATCGGCTGTCCGCCGGTCGGCGGGGATCGGCGGCTCGATCCGGTCGCGCGCGGCAGTTTCGAGCCCACGATCGAGATCAATGGCATCCACGGCGGCTATGGCGGCCCGGGTTCCAAAACCGTGATCCCATCAACCGTCCTCGCCAAGTTGAGCATGCGCCTAGTGCCAGACCAGCGGCCGGACGAAGTCTTCGATGCCGTGCGGAGTCATCTCGAAGCGCACTGCCCCCGCGGCCTCAAGCTCAGCCTCACCGAAATCTGTCCCGGTGCCCCCGGCTTCCGGCTGGAGCTCCACTCCCCCCTGTTCCGGCTGGCCGCGGATGTCTTGGAACGTCTGGACAACCGCGGCGCGCTTTTCCGCTGGGAGGGCGCCTCCATCCCGGTTGTCGCCCTACTGCGGCAGGTTTCCGGCGCGGCCCCGCTTCTGGTCGGCTTCGGTCGTGAGGAAGACAAGATCCACTGCCCCAACGAATCCTTCGGTCTAGATCAATTCGAACGCGTCATGACCTGGTCCGCGATGATGCTCAGCGAACTGGCCTGACTGTCCGAACCGGTACGCGCAAAACAGACCCAAACCGCGCCCGCGCATCGAAAATGACGAATTTCCTTGCCGTCCCGGCAGCCACGCCATAAACTAACGTTGAATGGCAGGAAGACAGTGATCTGTTATTCCGATTTCGTCACACATAACGGCGCTACGGAAAGGGGGGCGACATGACAACCTTCGATGTCCAGACAAGCCTGCACAGCCAAGTCGTGAACATCACGGATTCCATCCGGGAGGCCATCAAGTCTCTCGGCATCACGGACGGCGTGGTCACCGCGTTTGTCCCGCACACGACCTGCGGCCTGACGGTCACAGAGGGCGATGACCCGACCGTGACCGCGGATCTGTTGCGGCAGATGGATGAACTCGTGCCGTGGGACCGTCCGTATTACACGCATACCGGAGGCAACGCTGCGGCCCACATCAAGTCCGCACTGATCGGCACCTCCCTTCACCTGATCGTGAAAGGCGGCACGCTGCAACTCGGTATGTGGCAGGGAATCTTCCTGTGCGAATTCGACGGCCCCCGCATCCGGCATGTGTGGGTGCGGTAAGCTAAAGCGGATCGAGGATTCCGTCCCCGTCTTTCGACAGATGGAACCCGCGGCTGTGCGTCTGCCCGGCCGCGTCACGCCAGGATACGCGGTACCGCCCCTTGAAGCCGCGGAAGGCGACCCGGCCGTCCGGCCCGGTTTTGCAGGTCAGCTTCGTCTTCCACTCGCTTTGAATCAGCTTGTCCAGCGCATGGAAGGCGGGTTTCGGCTGCATGTCCCGGGTAAAGAGTCCTGACACCGACGGCTCGCCGGGCGCGCCGCAATCGTCCACCACATTCCACCAGGTGATGCCCATCATACGTTCGATGCTGAACCAGAGGCGGTAGAGGTTACGCGCAATCACCGCCTGGATCTTACATCCCTTTTCATCGCCTCCCGGCGAGGTGATGGTGATCTCGCTCAGGTGAATCGGCAGCTTGGCCTGGGAGAGCAGCGCCATCTTGGACCAGACCTGATCCGGTGACTCAATCGGCTTGCCCGCCGCGATGTCGAGGCACTGCCGGGGATTGAAGAGGTGCATCTGCGAACCCATAATGTCGATGCGGCAGCCGCGCGCCATCAGGTCTTTGACCTGTCTCACGTAAGCTTCGGTGTTGAGATAATCGTTGATGTTGAGTTTCACCGTTCCGGGAAACTCACGTTGCGCAACCTGAAACGAGGCAAAGGTGTAGTCACCGGGCATCAGTCCATAGCGGCTCTTGCAAATCACGTCCCCGGGGATCATCATGCCCTTGCTGAAATCGGTCGCGCTCTCGTTAACCACATCCCAACTGTGGATGCGCCCCTGATAGTGTCGGGCGAGCTCTTCCACGCGCGTTGTGAAACGGCGGTTGATCTCACGCGTGTAAACGGGCAGTAGCGCCGCAATCTCCGCAGGGGACAGCTTCTGTAACCCGTCCTTGCCCAATTTCTGAATCTCCGCCTTTTCCTCCGCGGGACAGTTGCGCTCCATCAGCCACTCCGGATAGTGCCAGGTCTTGTTCCCCCACGTGATCGGATGACCGTGCAGACGGATTCCTTTGCTTTCACAGAAGGCCACCACCGGATCCGTAGCCGGGCGACGCCAGTGCGGCTCCTTTTTCGGCTCCTTCACGCTGTTCCAATAGGCTTCCGTGTCGCGCTCCTCTTCCGCAAAACGGAGTTTTCCGGGCTCCATCTCGAATTTTTTCCAGTAGAACGCAATCGTCGCCGAATTGAACAGCGTCCCATACAACTCCTTGTACTTCCGGTTACGCTCGAAAGACCCGAGCTGATTGAAATTAAAGATATGCGCACCGAAGATGAAGTCATGCGAGAGTTGCTCGACCTTCACATCCACTCCGGGCGCCACCCCCTCCAGAACGAGCGTCGCATCCGCCTTGCGGTACTTCTCGATATCGCGGTCAATGCGGGCCTGAACCTCCGGATTCCAAAGTTTCCAGTACGCCTCGCTCATTACTCCGTCCAGTTCGGCGCCGCAGGCCACCCAGCCCGACAAGCCCAGCACGCCGATGAACGTCCCGCTCATCGTGATCTTCCGGTTCGCCTTCATCATCCATCCGCCTTTCTGCCCACAATCAAAGGATGCAGCCAGACGCACGACGCGTCAAAGTCCGTCCTTCATGTCTTATTCTACAGCCTTCCTGTCCTTGCGCACAAGTCCGTGTTCTTGATTTTTGACGGGCACCTTCACTTCAGGGCGGCGGTGATCGCCTCGGCAACCCGTTTGCCGAGCAGGTCATACCCTTCGCCTTTGAAGTGGACATCCTTCGGGTTCTGCACCTTTGAGAGGTGCGGTGTGATGAAGGTGAACAGGTCGTTGATGGCGACACCATGCCGCGTCATCAACTCGGCCGCAATGCGGTTCTTCTCTACGATGGCCTCGGAGGCCTTCGGCCCGTCTTGGGTATCCGGCGGGATCGGCGTGGTGCTGGCCCAGATGACCTTGGCTCCGGTCGCTTTCATGCGGGTGACGAGCGTCTCCAGCCGCTGGCGGTAAACGTCCGGAGGCGTGGCGCGGTCATGGATCCCGAAATTGAAGTGAATCACGTCCCATTTTTCGCCAGCGAGCCAAATATCGAGTTTCTTTAACCCGTTGGCCGATGGACCGCAGTTTTCCGGCGCACGATGGACGTTGGCTTTGCCAACCAGCGCCTTGCGGGTTGCCAGTGTGTAGCCTCGTGACACGGAATCGCCGATGAGCAGCACACGCGGCAAACCCGGAACGTCCTTCACGTAGTCCCACGCCTGTTCTCTGCCACGGACGCGGCCCTCCTTGTAGCGCGGCAGGTAGAAGCCTCCCAAGTTCGCCTGCAGCGTGCGCTCCCATGCCTGTTCCTCCGGCGGCAGCTTGGCGACAATCTCCGCGTATTTCGCGTCGATCGCCGCAGCCGTGGCGCTCTTCTTGTCTACCGCCTCCTTGGCGTTCGTGGGCTCACCTTTCGACTGCCCGCGTTTCGCGGACTCTTGCGTTTCGCCGGGCCGGACCAGGTCGGAGCCCCATACGCAGTGTGGCCCGACGCACGAAAAGCAGATGCAAGCGGATAGCACGATTACGTTTTTCATTCTGTCTCCCATAGCTTGGTTTGAGTTTGCGGAAATCCATCACCATCCGAGAACAGCGGGTACGCATGGATGGCTGCCTCTTGTCTGGAGAGTAAGCCCGCACGCCTTCGCAACAGTCGTGCGGGTGATACGGATAGCGCGACGTTTCAAACTCATGTTATCCCCTCCCGAACCGGTTGACGGAATTCATCGCGAAACCGACCCGACCGTTCCATTCACTGGTTTCCCATCCGCATCCAATACATTGACCGGCCCCCAATCGAGCCGGCGCAGCGGCTCTTCGACCTGAGTACGGTCCCCGACAACCAACCAGACCAGACTCTCGGGCCGGATGACCTCTGCCGCCGCCCGCGTCACCTCCGGCAACGTGAGCGCGCGCATGGTTCCGGCATACACGGAGTAATACTCCTCCGGCAGGTCGAACCGGACCACCTGTTCGAGCGCACCGACGACCGCGCCCAACGTTTCCCAACGCCCCGCGAGTTGCAGCGTATGATGCGCCACCGCCTTGCGCAATTCCTCCGCAGTCGGAGGGTTCGTCCCCGTGATTCCGCGGAATTCGCGGTCCAATTCGCGCATCGCGTCCGCCACGCGGTCAGTCTGGATCGGCGCGATACAGAGGAACGCGCGCGGGCCGCACACTTCGGTGAGGTAGGTCCGCGCGCCATAGCTCCAGTGTTTCTCCTCCCGGAGATTCATATTCACCCGGCTGGTGAAGGCACCACCCAACAGCGTGTTCAGCGCTTCGATCGCGGGGTCCAGCGGATGGCGCTTGGGCGGCGCGATCCCGCCGGCGACAATCAGCGTCTGCGGCGCGGCAGGGCGGTCGATCAGCCAGACTGAGGGTCGGAGTGCGGGACGCGCCTCCGCCACGGACCTGTCCGGAACCTCTCCGGGCTTCCATGAGCCGAAGCGGCGTTCCAAACGCGGCAGCAGCGCTTCGAGCGTGACATCCCCGGCAACCACCAGTGTCGCGCGATTCGGCTTGAATTCCTGCCGGTAGAAGCGCTCCAGATCATCGCGGGTCAACCCGGCGACCGACTCCTCTTCGCCACTACCGCTGAACCCCTGTCCGTACGCGTGCCGCTCACCGTAAAGCAGGCGCGGCATCACCCGCATCGCCACCCCGCGGGGATTAGCCTTTTCCCGCCGGATCTGCGCCAACCGCTGGTGCCGCAGCCGCTGGAAATCCTCCTCGGGAAAGGCGGGGTGGAGGATCACTTCAGCATAGAGATCCAAGGCGCGGTCTAAATGGCGCGAGAGCGTGTTCAGCGAGACCAGCGTCGCGTCAGGCGCGCACCCCGTGCTCAACGCCGCGCCCAACCGTTCCAATTCCCGTCCGAGTTCAAGTGCCGAGAGGTGCCGCGTGCCTTCATCCAGCAGATCCGCCATCAGTGTGGCCGTACCGCGCTGAGCGCACGCATCCGCCGCAAACCCAGCCCCCACACTCAGCGTACAAAGTACCAGCGGAGTTTCATGCCGCTCGACCAGCACCACCCGCAACCCGTTGGAGAGCGTGGCCCGACGAACCGCAGGAAAGGCGGCCTCGGGCAGTTCCGATGGCAGCGGCAGCGCGCTACGGTCTGCTCCGGCCGTGGCCACGCGATACGCGGGGAACGGCTCGACCTCCAGAATGAAGGCACCATCGGACAGCCACTCGCGTGCCGTCTCAACCACCTGCCGGGGTGTGGCCTCGCGCCATTCCCGCATCCGCTTTTCGTGATAGGCCGCATCTCCGGTGAACAGCAGATCACGAATCAGCATGTCCGCTTTACCGCCAACCTGTTCGCTTTGCCGAATGAAATCCGCCTCAATACGAGCTTGGATACGTTCCAATTCCCTGCGAGTCGGCCCCTCGCGGAGAAACCGGGCGATCTCTTCATCAGCCGCCCGCTCGGCCTCTGCCAGAGAAACGCCCGGCCGAACGGTGATGACCACCCCGAACTGCCCCGCGATCTCGCGCAGATCCGCCCAAGCGTGAACCTCGGTGGCAAGTTGGGTGTCATACACCAGACGCTTGTAAAGCCGTGAGGATTTGCCTGCCGCGAGCGCCTCGGCAGCCAAGGTGAGACGGTTGCCTTCCGTCGTGCCGTATTGCGGGATAGTCCAGACTTTGTAGAGGCGTGCCTGCGGCACACGGTCCTGCACCCGCATGCGCCGGGCCCCGGTGCGTCGCACCACATCCACGACGGGGCGCGCGACCGGCGGTCCCGGGGGGATGTCGCCAAAGGCGTGCCGGACCTTCTGCAACGCCTCCTCTGCGGAGACATCGCCCGCCACAACCAACACCGCGTTGGCCGCACCGTAAAAATCACGGAACCACGCGCGGACATCCTGAAGTGATGCGGCAGCGAGATCCTCCTCCGAACCGATCACCTCCCATGAATACGGATGCCCCAAAGGCCAAGCGTGCCGCGTAATGAGTCGCCAGGCGATGCGGTACGGCTGGTTATCCCCCTGCCGTTTTTCGTTCAGCACCACCCCCCGCTGCTCCTCGAGCCGCTCTTGAGTCAACGCGCCAAGAAAGTGCCCCATGCGGTCGGACTCCATCCAGAGCGCGGTATCCAATGCTTCGCGCGGCACCGTCTGAAAATAATGGGTGCGGTCTTCATTGGTCGTCCCGTTGATCCCGGTCGCGCCGACCCGTTCAAGCGCCTTGAAATAATCGTCGTCGAAATGTTCGCTGCCGTTGAACATCAGGTGTTCGAACAGGTGCGCGAACCCGGTGCGGCCGGGACGTTCGTTCTTGGATCCGACATGGTAGGCAACCTGCACAGCCACGATCGGCACCTTGCGGTCTTCATGCACCACCAGTCGCAGACCGTTCTCCAACACGAAGACCCGATGGGGTATCGCACCCGCCGCAGCACACCCCGCGACAACGGCCAGCATGCATGCAATCCCGATGCTGCGTTGCCGACTCCCCATACCTTACGCTCCCGAACTCTTTTGCTGCGCGGACCGTCCCTTGCCGTCGTCCACGTCCACGACCTCACCCCCGAAGAGTTGCATGACCTGTTTCAGCGCAGGGTCATCGTGCGCCACACCCGGCAACGGCCCAGCAGCGGCGGCACCGGACTGGACGGAACTCGCCGCGGACGGCGCCGCAGCGGGGGTCGGGTCCGACCCCCGCAACGCGTTGAGCCGTTTGAGCACCTCCTCCAGCGAGACGGCCCGCGCGATACGCGCGCAACGGATCAGCGACAACTCGATCAAGGTGCGCATGGAGAGCGCAAAGCGCAGGCGTCCCTCCATCTCCCCGAGTTGGTCAGCGATCTGCAACACCCGTGACGAATCCGCGTGTGCGGCCTGCGCAGCCAGACTGCGGATCTGTTCCGGCGTGGCATCGAGTGTGGACATCTGCTCGCCCACCTGCTGATACACCAGCAGGTTGCGGAAGTGTCCCATGAGCTCCACCACCAACCGCCGCATGTCTTTGCCCGCACTGTCGAACTGATCCACCAACCGCAAAATTTCGGCCATGTCACCGGTCAACACGGCAGTTGCGAGCCCTTCCAGCGAGGCGCGGGAGACCAGCCCGAACACCGCGAGCACATCCTCTTCAGTAAGCGCCCCGCCTTTAAACGAGATCAGCTGATCGAGCGCGGACAGCGCATCCCGCATGCCGCCTTCGGCCCCACGCGCGATCGCCAGCAGGGCGTCCTCGTCAATACGGATGCGCTCGGCGTTACAGATATGGCGCAACCGCTCGACAATCAGCGGCGTCTGGATACGGCGCAGATCGAAACGCTGGCAACGTGAGATGATGGTCGGCAGCACCTTGTCGCCTTCGGTCGTCGCAAAAATGAATTTCACATGCGGCGGCGGCTCTTCGAGCGTCTTCAGCAATGCGTTGAACGCGGCCGTGCTCAGCATATGGACTTCGTCAATGATGATGATTTTGAAGCGCCCGTGCGTCGGCGCAAACTGGATCTGGTCGCGCAAATCGCGCACCTGATCGACCCCGTTGTTGGAGGCACCGTCGATTTCCAGCACATCCAGCGCATTCCCCGCCGCGATCTCGCGGCAGAGCGGACATTCGCAACAGGGTGTGGCGGTGGGGCCTTTCTCACAATCGAGCGCCTTGGCAAAAATCCGCGCGAGGGAGGTCTTCCCGATCCCGCGCGGGCCGACAAACAGATACGCGTGGGCCACGCGGCCGCTTTCGATCGCGTTCTTCAGAGTACGGGTGACGTGCTCCTGACCGACCACATCCGCGAACTGTTGCGGACGCCATTTGCGTGCGAGTACTTCATAAGCCATAACGGAAAACAGTTTACCGTTTACCCCGAGGGAAGCAAAGGGAATCTCGCGCCTTCGGCACCGAGTCTTGGAAGGACACATCGTCCCTTTGCGTCTTTTTTTGTCAGCGGATGATCAGCAGGAAATCCAGAAGCGGCTTCGTCTCGTTCAGGACACCGTTGATCACCTGAACCCGACGCCCGGTCAGGCGGCGGATCGTGAACGTGCCGCCGCCCAGATCAAGGACGGCATCATCGCTCAGCACCAGATCAAGGTTCGGGGCACCGAAGGACGCGCCTGCGCGCACAAAAGAAACGCCCGAGAGCGTCAGGGTCGCCACGCGTTCAACGCTGTTCGTCAACGTGCCGGAGAGATCGAGCGACGCCAGCGTCTGGTCGTTGCCGTTCAGGTCAAGCGTCGCTGCAGAAGCCACGGTCAGGTCCGTCCCCGTCGGCAGGACGTCCGCATACTTCGCCGGATCCGGCAGGTTTTTGAGTCCCCACTTCGCCATCAAGTAATCTTCGACCAGACTGCGTTCCGTCTCCCCGAGCACCCGGCCATAGACGACGATCTCGCAGATGTCGCCGGACATCGGACGCTTATGCGGCGAATAGTCACTGAGAGCCGGCGAGTCCCATTTCATATTGCCGGGGTAAACGCGCGAAAACAGATGTGGCGTCCCCTTGGCGAACGCACTGCCCGCGTCGCCGTTGACACGGTCGGTCAGGGCGATCGGATCGCTGTAGGACGTGCCGTTGTAGATACGGATGCCCGCGTCCACGCCGCCCTGGCCGAAGACGCCGTCAAGTATCCCAAAGGGCGTCGCATCATGTCCGTGCGCGACGACACCGAAATACGTGCGTAAGCTGCAGGGCACGCCGCCGGCCAGATATCGGATGTGGGAATGATCGAAATAGACCGTTGACAGGCCGTTGATGTGGTTCGTCTTGTAGGTCGCGGCGTTCGGCGTCGACAGGGCCTGGTAGTTCACATTCGAGAAGATGATGTCCTTGCTGTCCGCGTCGGCCCATTTCACCACGCGGTCCGAACCCGCTTCGCATGTCACGTAACGCCACGGCTTGTCAATCCTGCGGCCGCGTGTTATGGTGGTGCACGTAATTGTTTCAGACCAATCAGACGGAGTGTTATGTCCAGTGAAGATGCCATTGAAGTAATCGGTGTTGTGGTCAAAATCTTACCGGCCACCATGTATAGGGTGCGTCTGGAGAACGGCCACGAGGTGTTGGCCCACATCTCCGGCAAGATGCGGAAACACTTCATCAAGATCGCCGCCGGTGACAGGGTGACACTGGAAATCTCCCCTTATGATCTGACCAAGGGGCGCATCATCTACCGCCACAAAGCCTGATCAGCCGATCAGCCGCCGGGCCTCGGCAATTTGCCTGTCATCCCCCAGCAGCAGCAGCACATCGCCGGGCTCCAACCTTTCGTCGGGCGTCGGATTGACAAGGGTCCTGCCCTCACGTTCGATCCCGATCACGCTGGCACCCGCCAGAGCCCGCAGGTCAAGCTCCCGCAACGAGCGCCCGCACGCGGCCGCGGTCCGTCCGAGACGTAACCGTTCCGAATGGATGTCCAGCAGTTCCGCCGCCGATTCTGCAAGGCCAATCTCCTTTTCCGCCGCCAGCACGTTCCGCAGCGTCTCCAGCGACTCCGCGCCCAGACGCCGGAAACGCTTCCACCCCAACACCCCGACCAGCAGCAGCGTCACCCCCACCAACCCTCGCGCCCATCCCTGCTCCGGCATGATGGTGCCGCTCAGCATCGCGCTTTCGAAAAACAGTACGACAACACTGGAAACCGAAAACAACAGGCGGGTGATTCGACGGAAGGACAACGCCCACAAGGTCGCCGCGACCTTCGAGGGGATCAGGGCATCCGCCACGGCCCCACCCAACGCACGGGCCCGGAAGAAGATGAAAATCGCGTTCGGCACCGCCAGCAGACTGGCCGCGCTCCACAGCAACATTTTCTTGTTCTCCTCGATCAGCGGCGAGAACCGGGTGTAATCGACCCGCGCCAACATACCCGCCGAGATATAGACCACCGCGACCAAAGCCAGATGCAGCAACACGAGTGTCAGGTTAAAACGGATGGCCTTCATCGTAGCACTGGGTGCCGAGCTGTGCTGGAACCGGTCCACCCAGTTTGAATAGGTCTCCAACCACTCTTTCCACCGCAGCGGCAATTTGCGCACCACCCAATCCGAAAGCGGATCCGATGCCCGCAACAGGAAGGGATTCAGCACCGTCGTCAGCACCGACACGCCGACCGCAATCTGGTACACGGAGCTGTCCACCGCTTTCATGGTCAGACCAATCAGCGCCACCAGATAGGCGAACTCGCCGATCTGCGCCAGCCCGATACCGGTCTGAATCGCGTTCTTAAGATCCTGCCCCGTCAGCAAAGCCCCCAATGTGCAGTTGAAGCTCTTGCCGCAAATCACCAGCAGCGTGACCCCCAAAATGGCCGGCCCGTTGGCCAGCATTTGCGCCGGATCGACCAGCAACCCGATCGTCACAAAGAAAATCGCGCTGAACATCGTCCTCAAGGGCATGCACTGCTGGTAAATCCGCTTCAACGGCTTTGACTCTGCCCCCATCACCCCCACAAGAAACGCGCCCATCGCCAGACTGAAATTCAGTTTGGCGGCAATGAAGGAGACCAGAAAACAGAAGCCGAGCATGGTCAGCAGCAACGACTCGTCATCCTTCAACCGTGCCACGCGATTCAACACGCGCGGCACCAACAAAAGCCCGAACACCGTTACCCCGGTCAGAAACAGCAGGAGCCCCCCCATGCTGTACGCCACCGCGCCCACACGCATCGTCCCAGACCTCACAAGTCCCGTAAGCAGCGCGATCACACCCACACACAGGATATCCTCGGTGATGGTGATCCCGAAAATATACTTGGTGAAACGCCGCGTCCCCCACCCCATGTCGTTGATGGTTTTCGCCAGCAACGTGGTGGCCGAATCGCTGATGGCCGCCCCAAGAAACAGGCTCTGCACCGACCCCCACCCGAAAACCTTTGTGCCCACAAAATGGCCGGCCCAGATCATCACCGTCATGTCCAACAGGGCTGTCGGGAAAATGACATGGCCGATCTTTTTCAACTTCCGCAGACTGAATTCCAGCCCCAGCGTGAACATCAGAAAAACGACGCCGATCTGCCCGAACACGTCGATACTGCTCTGGTTGATGACGAGCGACCCGCCCAAGGTATGCTTGCCGATGACCACCCCGGCGAGGATATACCCGATGACCTTAGGCCACCCAAAACGCATGAACACGGCCGAAACAATCCCGACCGCCACCAAAATGACAGCCAAATCCTGAAAAAATGAAGTCGTATCCATCAAACCGCCCTCGCCATCAAATCATAACCTCTGCCACCTGTGATTTCCACACGCACGAAATCGCCAACCTTGGCCTGCCGCGGCACATGGGACACATGGGTTTCACCGTCCACGTCCGGCGCCTGCCGCGGCAGACGCCCGACCCATCCGGTTTTTGTGCGCCGGAGCAACAAGACCGTGTCTTCCCTCCCCGTCAAATCCCGCACCCGTCTCCGGACGATACGCCGCTGCAGCCTCATGAGCCGCGCACACCGCTCTTCCGCCACCTTGCGGGACGGCGTTCCGCCCATCGCGGCCGCAGGCGTACCCTCCTCGGGTGAGAATGCGAACACGCCCAAATGGTCGAAGGCCGACCGCTCCACATACTCCATCAGGTGCTCGAAGTGCGTCTCCGTCTCCCCCGGGAACCCGACCAGACAGGTAGTGCGCAACACCAGTCCCGGCACCGTCTGGCGCAGTCGGGCCGCCAGATCCTGCGTCGCCGCCACCGCCTTACCGCGGCGCATCGCGCGCAGGATCTCCGGATGACTGTGCTGGATCGGCAAATCCAAATACCAGCAGACATGGTGCGACGTGTTCATCACATGCAGCAGTTCCTTCGTCACACCGGCGGGATAACCGTAGAGCAGACGAATCCTGAACGCACCCCGGATCCGGTCCAGTCGGCGGATCAGCGGCACAATTGCCGACTTCCCCCCGCGATCCGTTCCATACCGCAATGTGTCTTGGGAAATCAGGTTGATTTCCCGCACACCCGCCCGCACCATCGCCTGCGCCTCATGCACCAACTCATCCTCGGAGCGCGAACGGTACGCCCCCCGGATGTTGGGGATCGCGCAATACGCGCACCGATGATCGCACCCCTCCGCGATTTTGAGATACGCGAAGGGGCCACCCGTGAAGAGCAGCGTCGGATAGGGCGGTTTGTAGCATTTGACCGGCATGCCGCGCGCCGCGATCACCCCGCACCGTTTACCCTTGGCCACGTTCCCGACCACCTCGCCGATCCGCTCCAACTCATCAATGCCGAGAAACGCGTCCACCCCGGGAAACGCGGCTTTCAATCGCGACCGGTAACGCTGCACCATGCACCCCGCCACGACCACCGCCCGGCAACCGCCCCGCTCCTTGTGCGCGCAGGCTCGCAAAATCGCCCCCGCCGCCTCCTCCCGCGCGCTCTCGATAAAGGCGCAGGTGTTGATCAACACCACGTCCGCCTCTTCGGGAGAAGGTGCCAACGCTATTGCCCCGGCCTTCAGATATCCGGCCATCACCTGCGAATCCACGAGATTCTTAGAGCAGCCGAGACTGATGAACCCGACCGAAACAGACATGCGTACCCTCCTTGAAAGCGCATTAGAATAGCTTATACGGCTTGCCGATTCCACCCCGAAAGATTGCGGCAGGGCATTTCCTTTGACAAGTGAGGCTGTTTTATGTTGCGCGGCACGTTTAAAACGAGGGCTTGCATCTTCCTCCCGAATCCGCCATGATGTCGCCCTTATCTCATTACTGAAAGCAATCGGTTGGAGGTTTTTTTCATGGGCACAGGCCGTACATTAAACAAGGCTCCTCGCACACGTCCCATCAAAAGTCAGGCCGAGAAGCGCCGCCGCCTGAAGGCGCAGCGCGCCCGTTTGGTGAAGATCGGCGTTGACGATTCCGTCGTAGCGAAAATGCAGCCGGAAGAGGTTCGCAAGCTGGTGCAGCACCCTGCAAAAGTGAAAAAGTCACTGGCAACCCCAAACCGTTCGGCCTGAAAACGCATCAGGGCAGATCTTGCGTGACGCGGCGGTAAACGTCCGCCACCGCAGCCGCCATCGCATCCAACCGGTATCGTGCCAGTTCATTCCGCGCCTGTTCCGCGATCCGACGCCGTTTCTGCGGATCGCGCAACAGGGACAGCAGCGCATCGCACAACGCCTCGGGATTGTCCGGCTCAACCAGCACACCGGTGACCCCGTCCCGGATCAGATCGGGCACTCCGCCCACTGCCGCGGCCACGACCGGCACCCCGGCTTGGAAAGCCTCCAAAACCACATACGGACACCCTTCCCAGCGCGACGGGATCCCGATCACATCCGTCTGCCGCATGTGCGCCACCACCTCTCCCTGCGCGACAGATCCCAGAAAGCGAACCGCATCGTTCAGTTTCAGCACTTCCGCCCGGGCACGCAACGTGTCCGCCTCCGTCCCGTCCCCGTAGAACACGAACCGCACCTGTGGCAGGTGCGCCACCACATCCGCAACCGCCTCCAAGAGCACGGACGGCCCCTTCTGGGCGGTCAGCCGTCCGAAGAACCCCACCCGCAACTCCCCATCCTTACGCACCGTGACCTCGCCGGGAACCTTGCCGTCCACCCCGTTCGGGATCAGATAGATTCGAGACGCCGCATACCCCAGCGCCGCGGCCTCGCGCCGTTCTTCCTCCGAAACCGCGATCACTGCGGCGGTCATGCACCGCAATCCGCGTTCGACGAGTCGGTATACGCGGCGCATACGCGGATCACACGCCATGAGAAATGGGAAAACGTGCGGCGTATACACCACCGGCACCCGGCAGACCGCACCTGCCGCACGCGCCAGCAGACCGCCTTTGGCGCTGTGCGCATGGATCACGGACGGCCGCACACGGCGGACACACCCGATCAGGCGCAACAACGCGGCCACATCGGCAATCGGCGCCAGACCTCGCCGCATGGGAAGTTCCGCCACCGTCAGCCCGCGCGACAGGTAGAAGGCCACATCCCTGCGAAAGGCCGGATCGCGGCGGCACGAAACCGCCAAGGCGCAACGGAACCCCAACGGCTCTAGCGCGCCGACCAGATCGCGTAGGTGACGCCGCGTCCCACCCTCCGTCGCCTCCAGCACATGTAAAACCGTAATCATCCGCCTCCTCGACAGGTCCGCAGACTAAACCGGAACGGATTCCGACGCCAACCGGCAACCCAGATAGGATATCCCGGTCCCGGCCGCAGAGAAAGCATAAACTGGCCGCGCTCGGTTTTGATCGATTTTTTTTGATTTTGATTGATTTTGCAAATGACAATCGCTTCAGGCAATGCTAAAATGATATTTTTACTTTTCAAAAAATGGAGACGCTATGGCCCAGGCAGTGATTTTTCCGAAACTCGGTCAGACGATGGAAGAGGGCGCCATCGTCCAATGGCTGAAACAAGAAGGTGACCCGGTCGTCAAAGGCGACATCCTTTTCGAGATCGAAACCGACAAGGCGAATCTTGAGGTGGAAAGTTTCTTTGAGGGCGTCCTGCTGAAGATCTATGTCCGCGAGGGGGTCACGGTCCCGGTCAACACCGTTGTCGGCTACATCGGCGCTCCCGGCGAAAAGGTTCCAGATCAGGCACCGAAGCCCGAAGCCCCGGCACCCGCGCCCAAGCCTGTCGCATCTCCTTCGCCGACCCCTGCCGCAGCCCGCGTTCCCGTGGCGGAGCCTGCGGCGGCTCCGGCGCCCGTGCCTGCCCGCGCTCCCGTGCCTGCCCCTCCCTCCCATCCGGCACCGCAGCCCGCGAAGGTCCCTGTCCCTGCAGCGCGTCTCGTTATTTCGCCGCGCGCGAAAACCCTTGCCCAGAGCGCCTGTATCAACCCGGCACGCATCACCGGCACCGGTCCCAACGGCCGTATTGTGGAAAAGGACGTGCGGGCCTATCTCGCCGCATCCGGTTACGACGCGCTGCGTATCACCCCGGCGGCCAAACGGCTGGCCGCAGAAAAAAGCATCGACATTCTGACGGTTCGCGGTTCGGGTGACAGCGGACGGATTATGGTGGAGGACATCGAACGTGCGATCCGGCGCAAACCCGTGGCCCTCTCCCGCATGCGTCAGGTCATCGCGCGCCGTTTGGTCGAGAGTAAGCAGACCATCCCGCACTTTTATGTCACAGTCAAAGCGGACATCACCGACCTGATGGTTTTCCGTTCTGATCTCAAGGCCCGCGGCCTGAACTATAGCGTCAATGATTTCGTGCTCGAGGCCGTGGTTCTGTCGCTTGAGGAGATTCCGATCGTCAACTCCGTCACGGACGGCCAGACCGTTTCGTGGCGCGGCGATGTGGATCTCGGTATGGCGGTCAGCGTGGACAACGGTCTGGTCGTGCCGGTTATCCGCGCCGCCCAGACCCTCACGTTCAGTGAACTCAGCGCACAAGCCAAAGCGCTGGCCGAAAAGGCCCGTGCGGGCCGGCTCACGCCGGATGAGATGACGGGAAGTTCCTTCTCCGTCTCGAACATGGGCATGCTGAATGTGGACCAGTTCACCGCCATCATCAACCCCGGCGAGGCGGGCATTCTCGCGGTCTCCAGCGGACGCCAAGAGCCTGCGGTCGTCAACGGCGAAGTGCGCATCCGCTCCCGGATGGCCATAACCCTCTCGGTCGACCACCGGATCGTGGACGGTGCCGTCGGCGCGCAGTTCGCTAACGCGGTCCGTTCGAAACTCGAAAACATCGAACTGTGGAAATCGCTCGTATAAATAGAGAATACCGGTCCCTCTTCCCTTCACTCCACCATTCCAATCCCCGAGGTTCTCATGCAAGACTTTGACATCATCGTAATCGGTGCCGGACCGGGCGGTTATCCTGCCGCCATTCGTGCCGCACAACTCGGCAAAAAAACCGCCATCATTGAGAAAGAGGCGTTGGGCGGAACCTGCCTCAACTGGGGCTGCATCCCCACCAAAACCCTGATCGCCTCTGCGGAGCGTTACCATCATGCCACCCAATCCGCAACGTTTGGCGTCACTGCCAAAGGCGTGACCTTTGACTATGCCGCGATGACGGCCCGCAAGGCCGAAATCGTCGACAAGCTCAGCGGCGGCGTGCGGATGCTGCTCCAATCGAATGGCGTTGAGCTGATCAACGGCACAGCCCGCTTCGAAGGCCCGAACCGCCTCTCCGTCCTCCAGCCCGACGGCACCACGCGCTGGCTCAGCGCCGTCTCGATCATCATCGCGGCGGGCAGCGATTCGGCCATGCCCGCTTTCCTGCCCAAGGACAAGCGCGTGATGGACAGCCGTGCCTTCCTCGATCTCACCGAACTCCCCAAGAAGCTGCTCATCCTCGGCGGCGGCGTGATCGGCTGCGAATTCGCCTGTATGGCCGCCGCGCTCGGCGCGGACGTCACGGTCGTCGAAATGCTCGAGGACATCGTCACCGTGCTCGACCGCGACGTGCGCCGCGTGTTGCGCAAACGTATGGAAACGCTCGGCATCACACTCCTCACCGGTGCGCCGTTGACCGACATCGCCGTGAAAAAAAACAAGGTCACCGGAACCTTCAAGGATCAGCGCGTCGAGGGTGACGTGCTGCTCGTAGCCGTGGGACGCAAGCCCAACACCGCCCTCCTCGACCTTGCCCGCGCGGGCATTAAGACCGATGAGCGCGGCACAATCCCCGTGAATGCGCAGGGGCGCACGAATGTTGCATCTGTTTTTGCGGTTGGTGATCTGGTAACCGGTTCGATCCAACTCGCACACGCGGCGACCCAGCAGGGTGTGACAGCCGCCGAAGCCGCCGCGGGCCTGAAATCCAAGGTTGAGCGGATCTGTCCGGCCTGTATCTTCACCTCGCCCGAGATCGGTCTCGCCGGCCTCACCGAAAACATGGCCCGGCAGCGCGGGATTGCGGTCAAGACTGCGGTTTTCCCCTTCTCGGCGCTCGGCAAAGCCATGACCGCAGGAGAGACCGACGGCTTCGTCAAGTGGGTCTGCGATCCGGTCACCGGCCAGGTGCTCGGCGCGCAGGCGGTCGGATGCCACGCCACCGAACTGATCGCCGAGGCCGCGCTGGCGATCCGTAACGAACTGACGGTCCATGAGATCGGCAATACGATCCACTGCCATCCGACCCTCTCGGAGGCGTGGATGGAGGCGGCGCACGCATTTCATGACGCCTGCATCCACCTGCCAAAGCGGTAAGGGGGTGCCGTTGACACCAACCCTGATCACTACGGCCGCAGACCTCGCCGACCTGAATACCCGTCTGCTGCGCGCCGAAGCCGTCGCGCTGGACACGGAATTCTTCTGGGAACGCACTTTCTATCCGGTTCTCGGACTCGTCCAACTCGCCACGCCCGATGGGTGCTGGCTGGTGGATGCGGTATGCCTTAAGGATCTCTCTGCGCTCGCCCCGTTGATCGCCTCGCCGTCGGTAACCAAAGTGCTGCATGACGCACCTCTGGACCTCACGATCCTAGCGCGCGCGACCGGTGCCGTACCGCGCTCCGTATTCGACACGCGCCTTGCGGCCGGGTTCGCCGGACTCAGCGCAACGCTCTCGCTCCAAGCCCTGTTGCAGGAGGTCCTCGGGGTGACGATCGCCAAAGGCGAGACCCGTTCCAATTGGTTACGGCGACCGCTCAGCGAGAACCAGATCCGATATGCCGCCGAGGATGTTGTTCACCTGCTTCCGCTTCGCGAAGCCCTGCTGGCGCGCTGCGCCGGAAAGCGGTCCCGGAACTGGCTGGACCAAGAACTCGCGCGGCTGGACGATCCGGCACATTACGAGGAGTCTCCGCCTGAGGAAAGGTTTCGGCGCGTGAAAGGCGCCGCCCGCCTGAACCGGCGCCACCTCGCACTCCTGCGCGAGGTGGCGGGGTGGCGCGAACGGGAAGCCCGCCGCCGTGACTGGCCCCGGAATCACGTGCTGCCCGACCCCGTGATGGTGACGATCGCGTTGCGAGGTCCGGCAGATGTCCGGGCGCTCATGGCGGTCCCCGGTTTTCCTTCACGCATGCCCGCCAAACTTGTCGGACAAATCCTGGCGGCCGTGGAACGGGGAAAGGCGTTGCCGGAGAGCGCATGCCCTGACCCCTCTGACCGGAATCCCGCGACCGCGCGCGCACTCAAAGAGCCAACCGACCGCCTGCTCGCCCATCTCCGGATCGCCTGCGAAAAAGAGGGGATCGATCCGGCATGGATCGCCTCGCGCAACGAAGCGGAAAGCCTGGTCCAGTCCCTTGCGCGGGGAGACGCCTCCGCGCACCCGCTCATGCGCGACTGGCGGCAAACGCTGCTTGCGGGCTTTACGCTCTGATTCGGACCGATGCGTTTTCCAGCGCAGCGCGGTATGGCAGACTCGCCGCCTCAACCCAGCAGAACACGCACGACGTGGGACGCCGAATAGTCCGGCTGTTCAAGCGTGCAGAAACGGCCGATCCGCAGATAATCGTCACCCAGCGTGACAATCCCCGGCTCACGCGTGCCGTCCGCCCGAACCTGTCCCAGCTCGATATTACCGAACAGGCCGTTGCAGATGCACTTCCGGCCCACAGTATCCTCTGCACTGCCGCCCTTGGCCGTGTAGGCCTCAACCGGTTCCGCGGGACAGCGGTACCCGATGACGCCATCCGCTTGGACATAGGCCTCGCGCAGATAACCGAGATCGCACACCCGGCGGCGCGCCGTATAAACCTCGGGCTCGGAAAGCGTCCCTTCGAGCCGTGCGACCTTGAAGGGGAAGCCGGTTGGCGAGGCGAGCGGGTCGGTAAAGACCTTGCCGTCGCCAGCCAGCGCCAGATGGATCAGAGCGTGGCGCATTTTCGGCTCCAGCCCCGACTCTTCGCAGAGCGCGAAAGGCGTGCCGACCTGCACACCGACGGCACCCTCTGCGAGTGCCGTGCGCAGGGCTTCGGGCGATCCGTAGCCACCGCCCAGCCAGAACGGCATGCCGATTTTACGCATGGATTCCAATTTGACCACATCGCGCGGACCGTAGATCGGCTGGCCGTCGGGGGTCAGCTGTAGCGGACCGCGTGGCGGCGCGTTGTGGCCGCCGGCCGTCGGTCCCTCAACAACAAAACCCTCTACGCTACCGCTGGCGCGCCGCAACAACATGGTGGCAAGCGAGTCCGAAGAGATGATCGGCAGGAAATCCGGACGCAGCAGACGGGGCGGCGTACAGCCATCCTCAAAAAAGAGGGCCGGATCAAAGACACGCTGGCAGTCGGTCTCAGGCGTTGCGCCGTGGACGCGGACGGTATAGGTCGCGGCTTCATGGCGCGACAGCGCATCCAACACGCCCGGAAACTCCACGGGGATGCCGGCGCCGACGATCATGACCGCCGCACCGGCGAGCATTGCGCCGTAGACGGAGGGCAGGTGGGGAAACTGGATTTTTTCGAGATAGTTGATGCCGACCGGATTGGAGTGGCCTTCACGCGCGAGAAAGACCTCCACAAAATTGGAAACGACGCACAACTCGTCCACCCACCGGTTGCTTTTGATCGTATGTTTGGTCGCAGCCTGATACGGCTGGTCCGCCGGCCTCCCGCCGGGCACAAACAATGCGTCCAACACCCGCTGCGCCATCTGGGGGAAAGGGAAATGCGAAAGCGCCCGGCGCACGTCACCCCCCAGATCCCCATCCTGCAAACGCCGGGCGAGAACCTGATCGAGCCCGGTTCCGGAAACCACACCAAGCTGCCCGAGTTTGGATACGGCCTGGGCCAAACGCCAATGGGAAACGCCGACACCCATACCACCCTGGATTATTTTCGGCAACGGGATTTTCATCATACGCACGGAATCCTTCACGACATCAACTTTTCCGAAACACGGCGTCGCACACGCCGGTCTTTACGGCACTCACTCGGCTGCGGTTGGGTTTCGATCCATCACCATGCGGTAATATTTTATGAAGCAGGCGATCACTTCATCCTGAGTTATCTCCGTGATCGGATACGTTTGAGGATCCGCTCTGAACATACTCTCGTATTTGACCAGCCGCTGTCCGCGATTCAAGCGCACTTCCGCCCGCGGGAGAATCCCGTTCTGGACGAACTGCTTCATCACCCGGAATGTGATTTCCTCCATCTCACCGATGCGCACACTCAACGTCGCCGAAGCGGGCGCCCGCCGTACTTGCGCATCACGTTCGTGCTTCTGAACCAACTCTTCCGCGATCTCGGACAACGCCGGAATGGCCACCGTATCCAAAAACGCCTCAAAAACAGCGTTTTCCTCTTCCGCACGCGTGGTCCGGGCTCTCCCGCCCAAAATCCCGCTCAACTCCGCTCGCCAATCCATGCCGTGCCCTTCTCATAATTCGAAGATTTCTGAAACTATAACACATCTGTGCAGTCCCGCGCAACCTCACACCTGCCCCGGAAAACGCCAGACGGATTCCGGTATTCCATCCTTGCCCCGCCCCATCGAATCCCTTATTCTCTCAGCATGCATGTCAAACTGGATATCCCCGGATTTGTGGATCTTCAGGTCAACGGGTTTGTGGGTGTGGATTTCAGCGGTCCCGATCTCACGGAAGAGAGCTTTAGACACGCCTGCCATACGCTACTGGAACGCGGCACCGCTGCTTTTCTCCCTACCGTAATCACTGGCACCCCGGAGCAGACCCGCCGCAATCTTGAGCGGATGGCGTCCGTTTTAAAAAAAGATGCGGTGCTGGCGCGTCACATTCCCGGATTCCACCTCGAAGGCCCCTTCATTTCGAGCGAGCCGGGAGCGGTGGGGGCACATGACCCCGCAGCGGTCCGTCCCCCGGATTGCGCGTATTTCGACCGGCTCTGCCAGTGGGCCGGAGACCGGATCCGCCTGCTGACGATCGCGGCGGAGATTCCCGGTGCCGAAGTCCTCACGCGACATGCCGTGGCGCGGGGCATCCTTGTCTCCTGCGGTCACCAACTCGCGGATGCCGCAGCCCTTGCGCGGCTCGTTGATGCGGGGGCCTCGGCCCTGACCCATCTGGGGAACGGCTGCCCGAATCAGGTTCATCGGCACGACAATCCGCTGTTGACCGGCTTGGCCGAGGAGCGCTTGCAGATCCTGTTCATTCCGGACGGGCATCATCTCCCCGCCCACGTGCTGAAAGTGTTTGCCCGTGCCGCGGGCGCGCGCCGTCTGATCGCCACTACGGACGCCTCGCCTGCAGCGGGATTGCCGCCCGGGACCTACAATGTGCTGGGGAATCAGGCCGTACTGGAGCCGGACGGACGGTTGCATAATCCGGAGAAACAATGCCTGGTCGGTTCTTCCGCCACGCTGATCGCATGTATGAACGTGCTCCACCGGCTCAACCTGTTCACGCTGGAGGAGTTGCTGCAGATCGGATTCCGCAACCCGCTGGCTCTGATCCGCGTCGAAAGCCGCGAGGTTCCCACCTGCCGTTACCGGATCACGTTCTCACCGGAGACGGGGTTTGTCCTCCGTTAACGTGCGTTGCAAGGAAAGGAGACGTCATGAAGTTTACCCGCAGATCGTTCCTCCGGCATTCCGCCGCCACCCTGTCGCTCACCGCGATCCCGTCCCCGGGTGCGCATGCGGATAAACCGAAAATCCGAGTCGGTTCCTGCACGCTCCGTCTCGATCAAGCCCGACAGGCCGGACTGGATGGTGTGCAACTCTGGGCGGGCGGGGCGGCGGATGAACTGGATATCTACAAAGCGGATACCCGCGCCCGTCTCAAAACGCAGATTCGCGAGACCGGATTGCCGATTTGTTCCCTCATGTTGGGACTGTTGAACTCGTATCCCCTCGCCACGGATCCTCGTGCCCCCGCCTGGCTCCGGCAGAGTATTGAGGCGGCGCAGGATCTGGGCGTGCCGAATATCCTGGTGGCGTTTTTCGGCAAAGGCGACCTCCAAGCCGATCGAAAAATCAAGGAGCCGGAATTCGCCTCCGCTTGCCGACGAATCCGGGA
>JAPXSY010000038.1:0-30198 GCA_033812795.1 Kiritimatiellia bacterium | reverse complement strand
CAGAGGATGTTACGCTTTCCCGATCTACCGAAAACCGTGTGCCTGTGGGGGTTTTCGTTGAATCGAAAAAGCTTACTTGTTGACGTTCAGCGGGTTAAAGGTGTTGCAATAGCTAATGGCTAACGTGCATCTTCCATTTTTATTATAAGTTGTTTTTTCTCAACCGCAACCTCTAAACACCGTCTGTCGTGTAATTTTCAAAAGCAAAAGGCCCGCAGACCGGCAAGTCCACGGGCCTTCATAATCAACCGCGCTCAACTCAGTGACGGCCTCTTAAGCGTCCGTGCTTCAAGAAGCCGTCATAGTTGCGCATCAGGAGATGCGACTCCATCTGACGCAGGGTGTCCAGCGCCACACCCACGATGATCAGCAGACTGGTTCCACCGAAAAAGGAGGCCATTTCCCAAGGGAGGTCCATCAGCCCCCGCAGCAATTGGGGGACCAAGGCGATGATCAGAAGTCCGACCCCGCCGATCAGCGTCACGCGGGTCATCAATGCGTCCAGATATTCGGCGGTCGCACGGCCGGGACGGATGCCCGGGACATAAGACCCGTCGCGCTTCAGGTTATCCGAAATCTGCATCGCGTTAAACTGCGTGGCGACCCAGAAGAACGAGAAGAACATGATCAACAGCGCATAAGCAGCGAGATGGATCGGACTGGTCATATCGACCAACTGACTGCCCAACCATTTGAGGCCCGAGAGCCAGGTGATCTCGGCGGGTATCTTGCTGAGCAGCACCGCCGGGAACTGGATCAGCGGACCGGCGAAGATGATCGGCATGACGCCCGTATAGTTGACGCGAAGCGGCATATAGGTTTGCTGCATGCCGTAGACATTCCTCCCGCCTCCCGCAGAACGGCGGGTGGAGTGGATCGGCACCTTGCGCAAACCCTGCGTCAGCATGACGGTCCCCATGGTGATCAGGAACCCGAAGAGCAGGAGCAGTATCAACTCGGTCGGGCTCTTGGTGGCAGTGATGCCGCCCAGCCCGAAATAGCGTGTCCACGCCTCAATGATCGCCATCGGCAGGCGCGAGGTGATGTTGATCATGATGATCAGCGAAGTTCCGTTACCGATGCCGCGCTGGGTGATCTGGTCCGCCAGCCACATGACAAACAGGGAGGCGGTGGTCATGGAGATCACGGTCATGAGTTTGAAACCCAGTCCCGGGCGCGTCACGATCTGCACCGCACCGAGTCCGAACGAGGCCGGATTCTGCAGGGCGGTCGCGAGAGCAAAGGACTGAAACACGCAGATACCGATGGTCAGGTACCGCGTATACTGGGCCAACTTCATCCTGCCCGACTCCCCCTCCTGGCGGAGTTTCTCGAGCATCGGGAGCACGGCAGTCAGCAACTGCATGATAATCGAGGCACTGATGTAAGGCCAGATGCTCAGAAAACCGACGGCGCACCGGTTGAGGGCACCGCCGCTGAACACGTTAAACCAGTCCATAAGACCGCCGCCCGCTCCCGCGATCTCGCGGTTGCGCGCGAGTTCCGCCTGCAACGTCTGCCAGTCCACGCCCGGCGTCGGGATCATGGAGATCAGACGGCTGATGAAAACCAGCGCGGCCGTCAGCAGGATGCGCTTCCGGAGTTCCGGAATTTTAAAGGTGTTCGCAAACGTGGCAAGCATGGCCATAATCGTGATCGCCCTTCCTAAACGATTTCAACGCTGCCGCCCGCCGCCTCGACCTTGGCTTTGGCCGACGCGCTGGCGCCGTTGACTTTGACCGTCAGTTTCTTGGTCAGTTCACCAGAGCCGAGCAGTTTGACCCCGTCATACTTGTTGGCAAAGAGCCCATTCGCGTGCAACAGTTCTAGCGTGACTTCCGTTCCGTCCTCGAAGCGTTCGAGTTCGCGGACATTCAGCGCGAAATACTCCACGCGGTTTGGATTCTTAAAGCCGCGCTTGGGCAGGCGGCGGATCAGCGGCATCTGTCCGCCTTCGAACCCGAGCCTGTACTTGTGACCCTTGCGGGCCTGCTGGCCCTTATGGCCGCGGGTGGAGGTTTTCCCCATTCCCGAACCCATGCCGCGTCCCACGCGTTTGCGCGATTTCCGCGCTCCGGGGGTGTTTTTCAGTGATGACAAATCCATTACGTAAACTCCTTTACGGTAATCACGAATCGTGGATGCGGGAAACGGGGCATGCTTCACTCCTCCCGCTTCACCCGTTTCATGCTCTTGCGGCCGCGATCTCCTCCGCCGAACGCAACTGGTTCAGCGCGTCCACCGTAGCCTTGACTACATTCAGCCGGTTCTTGCTGCCCAGCGATTTGCCGATGGCGTCATACACGCCCGCCACCTCCAGCACAGGGCGCATACCGCCGCCAACGATCAGACCCGTTCCCTTGGGCGCGGGCTTCAGCAGCACACGGCCGCCGTCACAAACTCCGGTCACCGCATGCGGGATCGTCTTGCCATCGAGCTTGACGCGGATCATGTCCTTCTTGGCCGAATCCCCCCCCTTGCGGATGGCCTCGGCCACCTCGTTGGCCTTGCCGAAACCGAAACCCACCCGGCCCTCGCGGTCGCCCACGACCACCACCGCGCTGAAACTGAAGCGGCGGCCGCCCTTCACGACCTTCGAACACCGGTTGACGAACACGACCCGTTCGTCGAACTCACTCGATCCCTCATTACGGGACAATTTCGCCTCTGCGCTCACTTCGCCTCCTCTGCCACTTCCGTGACGCGGTCAGAAATTCTCAGTCCGGCGGCGGTCGCGGCATCCACGATCTGCTTGACGCGTCCATGGAACTTGAACCCGCCGCGGTCCACGACCACGATCGAGATGCCCTTTTCCTTCGCCACGGTGGCGGCCTGCTCGCCGACCTGCCGCGCGGTTTCCAGATTACACGGCTTGGCCTCCTTCAGGGTGGAGGTCGAAGCCAACGTATTCATGGCCGTATCATCAATGAACTGCACATACATGTGCTTGTTCGAGATGCAGATGGCCATGCGCGGACGCTCGGCCGTGCCTTGGATCCGCTGACGCAGGCGCATGTGGCGCCGGGCGCGTTGTTTTTTACGGTTAAAACTCATCTTTTCCCAGCTCCGTTCAGGCGTTACGCGACAGTCTTGCCCTGTTTACGGCGGATCTGCTCGTCCGCGTACTTGATCCCCTTGCCCTTGTAGGGCTCGGCCGGATAATAATTGCGGATGCGCGCGGCCGCCTGACCCACGAGTTCTTTGCTGATCCCCTCCACCGTCACGTTCAGGCCGGCCGCATCAACCGTGATGCGGATCCCGTCCGGAATCAGGTAATCCTTGGGCGAGGCGAACCCCAGCGAAAGGCTGAGTCGGTTGCCCTGCAGGGCCGCTTTAAACCCCGTCCCCTCGATGGTCAGCACCTTCTTGTATCCGGTCGTCACGCCCTCGATCATATTCCGGACCAGAGTCCGGCTCAGACCGTGACAACTTTTCTGCATGCGGGAATCATCCGCACGCGTCACGACCACCTGGCCGTCCTCGACGCGGACATCAATCCCGCTCTGGAAGACGCGGCTCAATTCGCCCAGCTTCCCTTTGACCGTCACCGCATTACCTTGTGCGGTCACCGTGACCCCCTCGGGGATCGCAATCGGCATGTTACCAATTCTCGACATCGTTGAAGCCCTCTTACCAGATTGTGCAGATCAGTTCGCCGCCAAGCTTGCGCTTCCGGGCTTCCTTGCCGCTCAGAATGCCGCCCGACGTGCTCAGGATGGCAACGCCCATCCCGCCCAGCACCTGGGGGATCTCCTGCACACCACAGAATTTGCGGAGTCCCGGCTTGCTCTCGCGGCGCAGACCGCGGATCGCCGGTTCGGCGTCGTCATTGTACTTCAGTTCGATGCGCAACGCGCGCGGCACGGCGGCCGTCAGCGTGAAGTCAGCGATGTAGCCCTCTTCCTTCATCACCCGGGCGATCTCGCCCTTGATCCGGGAACCCGGAAGCGTGATGGAAGGCAGTTTGGCTTTAAGTCCGTTACGGATTCGCAACAGCATGTCAGAAATCGGATCCGACGTCATGGTTCTCTCCTCTACCAGCTTGCCTTAGTCACACCCGGAATCATTCCACTCAACGCCATCTCGCGGAAACAGATACGGCAGAGCTGGAACTTGCGGATATACGCGCGCGGACGACCGCAACGGGAACAGCGGTAATACTTGCGCGTCGAAAACTTCGGCTTGCGCTTGGCTTTCTCCATCAGACAGGTTTTGGCCATTGTGGGGAATCTCCTTATTTGCCGGTGAACGGCATCCCTAATATCCCGAGCAACTCACGGGCACCCTGATTGTCCTTGGCCGACGTGACGAACGTGATATCCATCCCGACATCGGCGCCCGGCGTTCCGGAATCGATCATTTCGGGGAAGATCGTATGCTCCTTCAGCCCCAAAGTGTAGTTTCCACGGCCGTCGAACCCGCGGCTCGGCACACCGCGGAAGTCGCGGATACGGGGCAGCGCGCTGTTCACCAGACGCTCCATGAAGTCAAACATACGGTCGCCCCGCAAGGTGACTTTGGCGCCGATGACCATGCCCTCGCGCAACTTGAAGTTGGAAATGCTTTTGCGCGCTTTGCACAACACCGGCTTCTGGCCGGAAAGCTTGGCCAGATCGTCGACGATGGTCTTCTGCACGTCCTTCTCCACAATCCCGAACGCCATGTTGAGCACGACTTTCTGGAGGCGGGGCACCAGCATTTTGTTTTTGATCCCCAACTTCTCCTGAAGTTTGGGCACCATTTCTTTTGCGAATGTCTCTTTAAGCCTTGCCATGTTCTTGGGCCCCCTTAGTCCAGGTTCTTCCCTGTCGCCTTCGATTGGCGCACCACCTTGTCGCCCTCTTTCACCCTGCGGATGCGGACACCTTTCTTCGCGTCCGGATCATAGGGCATCAGATTCGACAGATCGATCGGGGCCTCGCGCTCGATAAACCCGCCTTCCGGCGCGGTCTGGGAACGGCGGATGGCCTTTTTCACCATGTTCAGGCCCTGCACCACCGCTTTGCCCTTCTTGGGCATGACGCGCAGCACCTTGCCTGTCTTGCCTGCGTAATCGCCTGCTATGGCGATCACCGTGTCCTCTTTCTTGATTCTCGCAACACTCATGCTGTTTCCTCACCCGTAACCGTTTTGGCCCTGAACGGGAACCGCCCCGCAGGCGGACCATCGGCGTTACGGCCGCTCGCAGGCTCAGACCACTTCCGGCGCCAGCGAAATGATTTTCATATAGTTCCTGTCGCGCAACTCGCGCGCCACAGGCCCAAAAATGCGCGATCCGATCGGGTTCATCTTGTTGTCCACGATCACGCACGCATTCTGGTCGAAACGGACATACGAGCCGTCACTGCGGCGGATCGGCTGACCGGTTCGCACAATCACAGCCGTGCAGACCTGCCCCTTTTTGATCGCGCCCGTAGGCGTCGCTTCCTTGATCGCCACGCGGATCACATCGCCCAAACGGGCGTAGCGTTTCCGCTGACCCAGGACACGGAAACACATGGCGCGTTTCGCGCCGGTGTTGTCCGCCACCGTCAAAACCGTCTGTTCCTGAATCATGTCACTTTCCCTCCGGCTTCACGACCCGCCAGCGCTTGGTCGCGCTCAGCGGACGCGTCTCCATGATGGTGACGGCATCGCCGACCTGAACCGTATCCGACTCATCGTGGGCATGATACTTTTTGAACCGGCGGATGACCTTGCCGTAGACCGGATGCCGTTCGCGGCGCTCGCTCTGCACGATCACCGACTTCCGGCCGCTCTTGCTGATCACCTTGCCCTTGCGGACCTTGCGGCTTCCGCGCGTCTGGACTGCTTCGGTTGTCCCGGCCATTTACTTAGCCTCCCGTTGGGTTCGTATCGTCTTCATGCGCGCGATGTCGCGCCGCATCAGACGCATCCGGACCGGTTTTTCGATGCCGGCACCCGACTTGTGTTTGATCCGCAGATCGTTCAGTTCCTGCGACAGTTCACGGATCTTCTGGTCGAGTTCCGCTGTTCCAAGTTCTCTCAGATCTCTTGCTTTCATGATTCCGTTCAGACTCCCGTTACGTGGCGTGTGACGAGCGTCGTCCGGATGCCGATCTTGGTGTCCGCCAAACGCAGGCATTCCCGCGCCACGGAGTCCGGCACGCCGCCGATCTCGAACAGCATCTTGCCGGGCAGGATCACGGCGACCCACAGCTCCGGATTGCCTTTGCCGCCGCCCATGCGCACTTCAATCGGCTTGCGCGTCACCGGCTTGTCGGGAAACACGCGAATCCACAGCTTGCCCTTGCGTTTCATTTCGCGGTTGATGACCACACGGCACGCCTCAATCTGCGTGTTGGTGAGCCAACCGCGCTCCAGCGCCTTAAGGCCGAACTCGCCGTAAGCGAGCTGTGCGCCCGAGGTCGCGTGACCGGCGCGATTTCCCTTGAATTGCTTGCGGTGCTTCACCCGCTTAGGCATGAGAGGCATCTCTTCTCCTCCTCTGTCCGCCGGCGCGGACCGGCTGGAAATCGTCCTTCTTGCAAATCCAGACCTTGACGCCGATCAACCCTGCGGTCGTGTACGCCTCGGCGAACCCGTAATCGATGTTGGCGCGCAGCGTGTGCAACGGGACCTTGCCCTGCTTGCTCCACTCCACACGGGAGATCTCCGCGCCGTTGATCCGGCCGCTGCACCGGATTTTGATCCCATCGACACCCATGTCCATGGCGACCTTCTCGGCGCGCTTCATCGCGCGCTTGAGCGCAACGCGGCGTTCAACCTGCTGCGCGATGCTCTCCGCCACCAATTGGGCGTTGGCATCGGGATCACGCACCTCATGGATCTCGAGATAGATCTCTTTACCCGTCTTTTTCGCGAGGTCCTGGCGGATTCGATCGACATCCTGCCCCTTACGCCCGATCACCACGCCCGGACGGGCGGTGAACAGGTTGATCCGCACACGGTTCGCGTAACGCTCGATCAGGATCTTCGTGATCGCCGCGCTCTCGAGGCGTTTCTTCACCAATTCACGGATCATCAGGTCTTCGGCCAACAGTTCGCCGAACTGCTTTTTGTTGGCGAACCAGCGGCTACGCCACTCTTTGTCAACCGCGAGCCTGAAACCAACCGGATTTACTTTCTGTCCCAACGTCTTGCTCCTTTTGAAAAGCCGCCGGCTCTCACTGACCGTCGGTCAGGACCACCTTGCAATGACACAGCCTCTTGGCAATCGGGCTCGCGCTCCCGCGGGCGCGCGGCCAGAACCGGCGCAGACGCGAACCCTCGTCAAACACGCACAAGCTCACCTTGAGCGTGTCGACATCCAGATTCGCGTTGTTCCGCGCGTTCGCCACCGCCGACTTGAGCGTCTTGCTCAGAATCGTCGCGGCCTTGCGCGGACTAAACTCGACAATGTTCAGGGCGGCGGCCACCGGCAGCCCCTGGCACTTGCGGGCCAGCGGCCGGCCTTTCTTGGCCGACATCCTGACGTTACGGGTAATGGCAGTCACTTCCATGCTTCTCGACTCCGTTATTTGGCGACCGCTTTATCCGTATGGACCCCGTGCTGCCTGAACGTGCGCGTCGGCGCGAATTCACCCAGACGGTGCCCCACCATGTTTTCGGTGATAAAGATCGGTACATGCTGTTTGCCGTTGTGAATGGCAAACGTGTGCCCAACGAATTCCGGCAGAATCATCGAGCGGCGCGACCAGGTTCTGATCGGCTGCTTCCTGCCGGACGCGTTCATTTTCTCGACTTTCGTGAGAAGGCTCTTCTCAACGTAAGGCCCTTTTTTGATCGACCGTGCCATGCGTTACTTTCTCCGCTTCACAATGAACCTGCTGCTGGTCCTGCGGCGGTTGCGCGTCTTCCCGCTCTTGGCCAGTTTACCCCAAGGCGACCGCGGATGACCGCCGCCGGACGTCCGGCCTTCGCCGCCGCCCATCGGATGGTCAACCGGGTTCATCGCCACACCGCGCACCGTCGGACGGATGCCCATCCGACGTTTACGGCCGGCCTTCCCCAGCTTGATGCTGCCCCACTCCGCATTGCCGACCTGTCCGATCGTCGCCATGCAACGCGCGTTGATCAGACGGATCTCGCCGGAGGGCATGCGCAACGTCACGAAATCGCCGTCGCGGGCCATCACCTGGCACCCGTTCCCCGCGGAACGCGCCAGTTTGCCGCCCTGCCCGGGAATCATCTCGATGTTGTGCACCGTCATCCCCAGCGGGATTTGCCCCAACGGCATGGCGTTACCCACGTTCGGTTCGGCTTCCGGCCCCGCCATCACCGCATCGTTCACCTTGAGCCCCGCCGGAGCCAGAATGTAACGCTTCTCGCCGTCCACATACTTCAGCAAGGCGAGATTCGCGGAACGGTTCGGGTCGTAGGCGATCGCCTCCACGCGCGCCGGAATGCCGATTTTATTACGCCGGAAATCCACAATCCGGTACCGGCGTTTCGCACCGCCGCCGCGATGGCGCGTGGTGATCCGCCCCTGATTGTTACGCCCGGCCTTACGCTTGCGCGCCTCGGTCAGTCTCCGGAGAGGCTTGACCTCGGTAATCTCGTCGAACGTCGGCGACACGCGGTGCCGCAGTCCGGCGCTTCTCGGTTTGAATGTCTTGAGCCCCATGGCCTGTTATCCTCTCCGCTACCTTAAACAGTCTCGATGCGTTCGCCCGCCTTGACCGTGACGATCGCGCGTTTCCAACTTGGATCACGGACCACGCGGCGATTCTTCAGGGTACGCAGCGCGCCTTTGTAGTTCTGGGTGTTGACCGCCAGAACATGTACGCCGAACTGCTTCTCGACCGCCTCCTTGATCTCGATTTTGTTCGCCTTCGGGGCGACCTCAATCAAATACCGGTTTTCGCAGGAAAGCCGTGTACCCTTTTCCGTGATCTGAACCTTGCGGATGATCCCTGCGTGCTTCATTCGTCCACCTCTTTCTTCTTCACCGGCCGCATACGCGCCGTCAGCGCCTCGAACCCCGCCTGCGTGGCGATCAGCTTGCGGTATAAAAGAAGGGAATATACCGTAACTTCCGCTGCGGTGACAACCTCAACCTTCTGCAAGTTGCGCGCCGACAGGACCACGTTCTCATCATACGCATCCAGCACGATCAGCACCGAACGGTCCGCGCCGAGTTTCTTCAGCATCGCGGTCATCTGCTTGGTCTTGGGTCCGGTCAGATCGAACTTTTCGATTACCGCGACCCGCCCCTCCGCAATCACGTCGCTGAGCGCGCGCGTAAACGCGAGCTGCTGCACCTTGCGGTTGATTTTCTGCGAGTAATCACGCGGCTTGGGCCCGAAGGCCACACCACCGCCGCGCCACACCGGGCTCTGGCGGTATCCCGCGCGGGCTCGCCCGGTGCCCTTCTGCCTCCACGGCTTCCGGTTGCTGCCGGCGACCTCGCCCTTGCTCAGCGTAGAGGCCGTGCCGGCACGGGCGCTGTTGCGTATCGCCACCACCACGTCCTTGACCGCCTGCGCGCCCTTTTCCAGCTCCAGCCGCTCTTTAGCGAACGTCATTTCGCCCGCTGGCTCTCCGGCCGGATTAAAAACCTTGATCGTACTCATCGGTTCTCCAACCCCTATTTTTTCAGGGCTTTCCTGATCATGACCACGCCGCCTTTCGGCCCCGGCACCGAACCGGCCACCAGCAGCAGGTTGTCCTCACCACGCACCTGAACCACCGTCAGGTTCCGCGCCTTGCGGTTCACATTGCCCATCTGCCCGGGCATGCGCTTGCCTTTGTGCACCGTTCCCGGAAACTCGCGGCACCCGATGGAACCGATGCGGTGTTTCGAATGCCCGCCGTGCGTGTGCGCGCCGCCGCCGATGCGGTACCGGCGGATCACGCCCGCGAACCCGCGACCCTTGGTCACGCCGCTCACGTCGACGTATTTCACACCGTCAAACATCGTGACCGTGACCATCTCGCCCGGCTTGACCTCCTCGCCGTCGTCCAGCGCGAACTCGCGGGTCAGACGGCAGGGCTTCACGCCCGCCTTCTCGAAGTGCTTCACCTGCGCCTTGGACAGGCGCGAGGGTTTTTGCTCCTCGAAGCCGAGCTGAACCGCGCGGTAACCGTCGGTCTCAGGCGTCTTCACCTGAACGACCGGGCACGGGCCCGCTTCCAACACCGTCACCGCAATCCGACGCCCCTGGTCATCAAAGACCTGCGTCATCCCAATTTTTCTGCCTAAAATGCCTTCCATGGTGTCACCGTCCTTAGATTCGAATTGTGATGTCCACGCCAGCCGGCAGGTTCAACTTCTTGAGTTCATCGACGGTTTTCGCCGTCGGCCCCACGATGTCCAGCAGCCGTTTGTGTGTGCGCATCTCAAACTGGTCCATGGACTTCTTGTCCACATGCGGGCTCCGGTTGACCGTGAAACGCTCAATCCTCGTCGGCAGAGGAATGGGTCCCACGACTTGAGCCCCGGTGCCGCGGGCCGTGTCGATGATGTCGCTCACCGCCTGATCCAGCACCCTGTGATCGTACGCTTGCAAACGAATGCGTATACGCTGACTTTGCATTCTAACGTTACCTGTTCAGTAGTTGTTCTCTTACCGTCCGCGGCACGACCGCAAATTCGCCAGGCTCCATCGTATAGCTGGCGCGGCCGCGCGAAAGCGACCGGATTGCGGTTGAGTACCCGAATAGTTCTGCCAACGGCACCTGCGCGCGCACGATCTGCGTGTCTCCACGCGTCGTCATGTCACGCACCGAACCGCGGCGGCCGTTAATGTCCCCCATGATGTCGCCGACATAGTCGGCAGGCGTCACGATGTCGAGGGACATGATCGGCTCCAGCAACTCCGGCGCGGCGGCCAAAGCCGCCTCGCGGAACCCCATCACGGCCGCGGTCCTGAAAGCCACGTCTGTCGCCGTTTCCTCATCCGAGACGGCGACTTCCGTCACGGTCGCCAGCACGTCCGTCACCGGATAACGTGCCAGCACCCCGGTCAGGATGCCGTCTGTCAATCCCTGCTCCACGCACTCGGCCAGCTTCTCGTCGGGGAGCTGGCGGCGCGCGGCGGCGGAAACCGCCACCGCATGCCCGCTGCCCCGCTTCTGAGGAGCCACCTCAACCGTCACCTTGGCGCAATGCCGCTTCCCGCCCAACTCGCGGTCAAAGAGGTATTCGCTCTTGCCCGTGGTTGTGACGGTCTCGTAGTACGACACCATCGGACGGCCTGTGTTCGCTTCACACTTGAACTCGCGGCGCAGGCGGTCCACCAGAATCTCCAGATGCAACTCGCCCATGCCGCTCAAAATGGTCTGCCCCGTCTCCGCATCCACACGCACCTGGCAGGTCGGGTCCTCTGCCGCCAACTGTGCCATGGACTGCTCCAGCTTCTCTTTGTCCGCGCGCGACCGGGGCTCGATCGCAATGAACATCACCGGCTCCGGCACCGTGATGCGCTCTAAATAAACCGGCTGGTGCTCCGCGCAGAGCGTATCGCCGGTGGTGGCTTCCTTGAGCCCCACAATCGCGCCGATCTCGCCCGGCCCCAGCGCCTCAACTTCAATCTGGTCATCCGCGAAAAGCCGCACCAGCTTCAAAATCCGCTCACGCTTGCGACTGCGCGGGTTGTAAACATTCTGCCCCTTCTTCAGCGTGCCGGCATACACCCGCACAAAGAAGAGCCGCCCCACATACGAATCCGTCGCAATCTTAAAAATCAACGCGGTCAACGGCGCCGACGCGCTCTGCTCGCGCGTCACCTTGTTCCCGCTCTTCAGGTCCGTGGCCTCCACCGGCGGACGGTCAAGCGGCGACGGCAAATACCACACCACCGCATCCAGCAACTGCTGCACACCCTTGTTGCGCAGCGAAGAACCGCACAGCACCGGCACAATCTTGCCGGCGATCGTCGAACGCCGCAACGACGCGCGCAGCACCTCCGCCGACAACTCCGGATTCTCGAAATAGGCCTCCATCAACGTATCGTCGGCCTCGGCCGCCTGCTCGCACAGCGCGGCGCGCGCCGCAACGGCGGCATCCTTCAACTCGGCGGGAATCTCGGACGCGCTGACGCCGCGCCCCTCGGTGCCCTCGTCATACGTCAATGCGCGCATCTCCAAAAGATCAATCACGCCGCTGAACGTCTCCGCCTTGCCGATCGGCAGTTGCACGCACACCGGATTGGCATGCAGCAGCGAGCGGATCTCCGACACACAGGCCTCAAAATCGGCACCCATGCGATCCATCTTGTTAATGAACGCAATCCGCGGCACATGGTAGCGGTCCGCCTGACGCCAGACCGTCTCAGACTGCGGCTGCACCCCGCCGACGGCACAAAAAACGCCCACCGCGCCGTCCAACACGCGCAATGAGCGTTCAACCTCTATCGTAAAATCGACGTGACCGGGCGTGTCGATCAAATTGATCTGCACATCCTGCCAGGAGCAAGTGATGGCGGCGCTGGTAATCGTAATGCCGCGTTCGCGCTCCTGGATCATCCAGTCGGTGACAGTGTTGCCTTCGTCTACATTGCCGAGACGGTGCGTGCGCCCTGCATAAAAAAGAATGCGCTCAGTCGTCGTGGTCTTGCCCGCGTCGATGTGGGCCACGATGCCGATATTCCGGATCCCGCAAAGCGAGACATCGCCGCCGACCGGCGCACCGCCGGCCGCAGCCATACGCTCTCTGTCTGCCTTGCTTTCCAAGACGCTCACCCTTCACCCTGACTTTTCAAAGAACAGCGGATTTTCCGGCAACCCTGCCGGCTTATCCTAAAACGGGCTCAACCGCCCGCGAAATTCGCCTCTTTGCGTCGAACAAAGGCGAGTAAGTTAGCAAATTGGCTTACGCTAGGCAAGCGCGAAGTTTGAGATTTTTGCGTTCGGCCTTGTCCTCGTCCAAGCACACAGGTATCATACCGCTATCAAGGAGAAGGCATGACCCGAGACACAGCAGATCGCGGTGTAAACACCGCGCACACTACCAACACCGCGCACGGGGCTGGGGGCGGTCCTGTGCGCCCCGTTCACGGGGCGTTTCAGCACAGCATGCTCCGCCGCTGTTTCAACCACGACTACCGCGACCCCTTCTTCTACATGATCACGATCACCACACACCAGCGTCGGCCGTGGTTCGGCGTCTGTGAGAACAATGCCTGCACCCTCAGCGCCGACGGCTTGCTGGTGCGAGACCTCTGGTACCGCATCCCGCACGACTACCCCCAGGTCGAGCTCTCCACGCTTTGCCTGATGCCTGACCATCTGCACGGCATCGTACACGTCACCGAGCGCATGGAGAAACCCGTCGGCGTCCCCCTGCGCGCCTTCAAGTCCCAATGCACCAGCGCCCTGCGCAAACGGCACGGCGACGCCGCCCTCACGCTCTGGAACCCCGGCTACAACGACCGCGTCGTCTGGCGTCGCGGTTCGCTACGCGCCTACAGACACTACATCCTAGACAACCCGCGCCGCTACTGCCTCAAGAAGGCGCACCCGGACTTGTTCCGCACCGTGACCGGTCTGCAACACGCCGCGTTGCCGCCCGATCAGCGTTGGGACGGCTACGGCAACCCCTTTCTCTTAGACCGCCCCGAGAAACTGGCGATCCGCGTCTCCCGCAAAGCCAGCGCAGACGAGATCGCGGCCTTGCGCGAGCAGACACTGACGGAAGCCGCGCAAGGCACCGTCATCGTCTCGCCCTTCATCTCGCCCGGCGAACGCGAGATCGCCACCGCCATTCTCGCCGCACCCGTCGGAGACGTCATCCTGCTGAAGCCCGACGGCTTCCCGCCGCTTTTCAAACCGAACGGGCGCTATTTCGACCTGTGCGTCCAAGGCCGTCTTCTCATCTTATCCCGTTCTGTGGCCACCGTTTACGGTGGCGCGACACCCCTCACCCGCGAAACCTGCCTCGCGCTGAACGCCGCCAGCGCTCACATTGCGGAAGCGGACGGTTGGATAGCGCGGTCCGTCAAATAGAAAAGACACCGTAGGTTTTTTTGAAGCGGCGACATCTGTCACTTGTGGGCTTGCCTTTTCATGGCAAAAGAGTACTCTGTCTTTTGTAGTAAATCGGTGGACGGAGGGACCGTTGCGCCGGCGAAATCAACAGGGAGGGATCGTACATGAAGGGTTCAGTTGCGGTATCACGTCGCGCGTTTCTAGCCGGTGCGGGGGCTCTGGCCTCGGTTCCATCGATCACGTTGGGGCAGAGTCCGCGCGTATTTAAGTATGCGGTGGTCGGATGTGGCGGCCGCGGCAGAGGTGCGGTGCGGGATATTCAGGCAGCGGCGGAGCGGCTCGGCCACAAGGCAAAGCTGGTCGGCGCGGCCGATTTTTTCAAAGAAAAGGCTGAGGCGGTCTGCAAGTCCAACGACTGCGACACGAAATTCGCGTTCGACGGCGCGGCCGGATACCGCAAGGTCATGGAGACGGATGCCGAAATCGTGCTGTTGGCCGCTCCTCCGATTTTCCGTCCGCTGCACCTTGAGGCCTGTGTCCGGGCCGGAAAGCACATTTTCGCGGAGAAGCCGATTGCGACGGATCCGGCCGGCCTGCGCCATTTCCTGAAAGGCGTGGAGGAGGCCAAGGCCAAAAAGCTCTCGATCCTGTCGGGTACGCTGCACCGCCATTCGAACCGGTTTCTGCGGCAGATCAAACCGATCCGGGAAGGCGCGATCGGGCGGATCCTTGCGGGCCAGGTTTACCGCTGCCACGGCGGCATTTGGGTTCGTCCGCGCCGTGAGGGCGAATCGAACGCCGGATACCTCTGCAACAACTGGTACCATTTCTGGGAGATGTCCGGCGACCAGATCACGGAACAGGCGATTCATGAGATCGATCTGGCGAACTGGTTCATCGGCCGTTTCCCCAAGACCGCCATGGCGATCGGCGCGCGTCACCGCCGGCCCGCCGGGATCGGGAACATCTACGACTGCATGGCGATCGATTACGATTACGGCGACGCCGTGCACGTGCAGGCGATCGGGCGCCACATCAAGGGCTGCTCGGATCGCTGTGGCACACTGCTGGTGGGATCGGAGGGTGAGGTCGCCTGCGGCGGCAAAATCACGCGCTTCGACGGCAAGCCGGTCGCCTATGACGAAGAGCGCATCCGGGGCCGTCACGAGAACGGCATGATCATGGAGCATGCCGACTTCCTGCAGGGGATTCTCAGCGGTGAGTTACTGCATGAAGGCGAACAGGTGGCGATGTCGACCGCCACGACCATCATGGGTACGCTTTCGGCGTACTCGGGCCGGACCGTACGGATGTCCGACCTGTTGGAGAACAAAGAGTCCGAATTCTACTCGATGAATTCTGCCTTTACGGCCGCGGACTTTGAGCGCGGCACGGATATCCCGATGCCCGCCGAGGGTGTTGCGGCCGTGCCGGGCAAAGCCTGAGACCGCACGTGATTGATCACACATTCGACCGCCCGGACCGGAAACGGAAACGCAACCGGTTCGGGCGGCGGGCATAGACCGTGGTTCCCGGCAGTCCGTTGCCGAGAAAAGCGCTGTGGTCGCATTTGGCGGACAGCACCTTCCCAGCCCGATCTTGTGACCCGGCAAGGCGGGTCAGTCGATCCGCGTGACGACCTGGGCCGGAGGCGGCGGGTTGCGGATCCATGCTCCGATCTGGCGCAGGGTCCGCACATCGATCTCGCGCAGCTTTCCGGAGTAATCCGGCCCGACGTTGATGGAAAAGAGATTACCGTATCGTGCCGCGCCGAGATAGTCCCGGTAGAGCTTCTCGGGCGTGTGGCAAAGGCCGTCGTGTTCGGGCAGCGAGTAGAACCACCTTGCGCCGCCTTTGTGTGGAGGCAGAATCGGGTAGGTGAACTCCGCGAGCCGGTAGTTTTTGGAAGGGGCGTTACGCATGTACGGGGCGGCTGCAGAGTGATCGTCCAGCGACCCTGGCTTGCCCATTTCTCCAAGACGGATATCTGCTCCCGTCTGGTCGCCATGGTTAAACCCGATAAAGCAACCGGGCTGAAGCGACTTACAGAAGGCGAGGGTCTCCGTGTGACTCAGGCCACCATCGCCGACGGCGTGGTCGAACCAGATGTACTCGATGGGACCGTACTGCGTCAGCAGTTCCTTGAGTTGCGCTTTTTTCATCTCCGGATCGCGACCGCCCTGATTGTTTTTCTTGGGACCGGGCGTGGCGGGATCATCCAGACCGCCGGGATGGCGCCACTCGCCTTCGGAGAAATAGAACGCGAGCTTGATGCCGTATTTGTCGCAGGATTTTTTGAGTTCCGCCAGCACATCGCGTCCGAGCGGCGCCTTCGTGACTTTGCGATCCGTGGTCCGCGTGTCCCACAGGCAGAAGCCGTCGTGGTGCTTGGTGAGAAAGAGGATGTAGCCCATCTCCGCCTCTTTCGCCGTGCGCGCCCACTGGTCGGTGTCCACCTCGGTCGCGCGGAAAAACGCGAGGTCCTTAATACCCGGCGTCCACTCCTTGCCGGAGAAGGTGCTGAATGACCAGCAAATGAACAGGCCCCAGCGGAGGCTTTTGAGTTCTTCGGCACGCCTGGTCATATCGACCGGCGTATCGGCCACGACAAATGCTGAAGACAGAAGTGTGGCCAGTAGTGCGAGATGTGTGAATGTTCTTTTCACCGTTCTCCCCTCTTATCCCAAAACGGCCCTAGGCTGCTGCGCGCCTCGACCGCCACGGGTGTTTACTTGCACTACTGAAAGGATACACCCTTCTGCTGAAAACCGTCCAGCAGAAACGACGCGGGTTTCGGGGCTCTCTCCTGTCTTCTCTCCCCTCCCTGTGTTTGCGTTTTACTCACCGGGTCTGATCCGCTATATTTTTTCGTATGTTTAACGCTTACTCTCCCGAACTCAGGCAGGACCTCCGTTTCCGTTGGAACCGGTTGCAGGAAAATCTGCGCGAAACCGGGGCGGATGCCCTGCTGGCCGCTACAAACGTCAACCTGCTCTACCTCACGGGCCGGATATTCATGGGGTATGTCCACCTCCCCGCCGAAGGCGAGCCGTTGTTCTTCGTGCGTCGCCCCTGCGGACTTTCCGGCGCGAACGTTTTTGAACTCCGTAAGCCGGAACAAATCCCGGACCTGTTGCGCGAGGCGGGGATCGCCCTGCCGCGGCACCTGCTGCTGGAGGGCGACGACCTGACATTCAACGAACACGCGCGCCTGACCGCCTGCTTCCCGGACGCGCGCATCGGCAACGGTTCAACGGATTTACGCCAATGCCGCGCCGTCAAAACGCCGTACGAGATCCGAATCATGAGGTTGACCGGAAGCCGCCACGCCGCGGCCGTGGACCGGTTCGCTTCGGTATACGAACCCGGCATGACCGATCAGGCGTGGTCGATCGAGATGTTCCGGCTGATGCTTCAGGCCGGAGGCCTGGGACTGTTCCGCATCGCGGGCAACAGCATGGAAGGGTTCATGGGAACCGTGTTGGCAGGCGACAACGGCGGTGCGGCCTCGCCCTATGATTTCGCGCTGGGGGGCGCGGGGCTGGACCCCTCGCTTCCCGTCGGACAGAGCGGAGTGACGTTGACCGAGGGGATGTCCGTGATGGTGGACATCGCCGGCAATTTCTACGGATACCTCACGGATTGCACGCGCACCTTCGCGATCGGCCGTCTCGCGCCGCGCGCGGTGGAGGCGCATTGCCGTTCGATCGAGATCCAGCAGGCGGTGGCTGCGGCGGGGGTGCCGGGTGCGCGGTGCGAAGACCTCTACGCCCTCGCGCTCAAAATGGCCGAAGACGCCGGGTTCGCCGACTGTTTCATGGGGCTTGCGCAGAAAGCGAAGTTCATCGGACATGGCACGGGGCTTGTGATCAACGAGCAGCCGGTTCTCGGCGCGCGTTCGAAAGAGACGCTTCAGGAGGGCATGTGCATCGCGCTGGAACCTAAATTCGTGATCCCCGGCACCGGCGCGGTCGGTGTGGAGGACACGTTTCTCGTCACGCCCGCCGGTATGGAGAACCTCACCCCGTGCGACCCCTCGATGCGGGTTTTATGAGGTTGCCGTAGGCGGCGGTGCAGTGATATCATGCCACGTAAAAGTAAGTGCCGGAATTCGTGGGGGAAAGAGGCATGGGGCGAAACGGATTTTCGAGAAGAGGTTTTCTTGCAGCGGGGGTGGCATGGGGGTTTCCTGCCATTATTCCGTCGCGCGTGCTGGGGAGTCAGGCGCCGTCGAAAAAGATACAGGTGGGGGTGATCGGCTGCGGCCGCATCGCGGGCGGGATGGACATTCCCGGACTGTGGCACAATCAAGACCTCGCCGTTCCGGTCGCGCTGGCGGACTGCGATATCAAACGTCTGAACACCACCCGCGCCAAGACTGCGCGACTCTATGACGGAGACCTGCCGGATCTCAAGCTTTATCAGGATTACCGGGCGTTGCTGGCGGACAAGACGGTCGATGCGGTGATGATCTGCACGCCGGATTTCTGGCACGCGCAACAGTGCGTGGAGGCGGCCTTTGCGGGCAAAGACGTCTACGTGCAGAAACCGCTGGCCATGAGCGTGTTCGAGAGCCGCACCATTGTTGATGTGATGCGGCGCACGGGACGCGTCTTCCACATCGGTACGCAGCAACGCTCCGAAGGGAAGAGCACCTTCGGGCCGCAGTTCCGTAAAGCCGCGGAATATGTGCGCAACGGCCGTCTGGGACGTGTCAGGCGGGTCGAGATCGGTTTGCCGCAGGAACCTGAGGAACCGGCCGACTGGCCGCTCGTGCAGCCGGTGCCGGATACGCTGGATTACGATCAATGGCTGGGGTACACGCCCGCTGAACTCTATTCCGAACTGCGCACCCATCCCCAGGGCAAAGGCGCGGAGGCGGACTTCGGCAGGCCGGGCTGGATGACTCTCCGCGCGTACAGCATGGGGATGATCGCCAACTGGGGCGCGCACCATATCGATATCGCCCATTGGGGGCTGGATCTGGAGGAAACCGGACCGATCCGCATCCGAGGCCGGGCAGAATTCCCGAAACGTCGGCTCTGGGATGTCCACGGCTCACTCGACATGCGTCTCACGTATGCGAACGGAACAGAGCTGCACATCGCGGACAACAGCGTCTATCCCAACGGTGTGCGCTTCATCGGCGAGAAGGGTTGGATTTTCTGCGGCCGCGGCTCAGTCAAGACTCTGTCGAACGATCCGGGTGCGGGCGGGAAGCACGGACGGTGGCGTCCGCTTGAAGCGAGCACGAAGGCCCTGATCGAGGGCGAGGTGGAACGTCCACTGCCGCGCAATCCGGGCAACCACCACCGTGTGTGGCTGGAGTGCATCCGGACGCGGCAACCGGCCCCGATCCTGCCTGAATCGGCGCACCGCACCACCACGGCCTGCATTCTGGCCTTCACGGCCATGAACCTCAAACGCGGATTGAAGTGGGATCCGGTTGCCGAACGTTTTGTCGGCGACGATGAGGCCAATGCGACCCTCGCGCGTCCGGAGCGCGCGCCCTACGGAGTACGCAACGCCCTGCGTCGTGCTGGATGGGCCAGCGGTTGAATGCGCGAAGCAGGGGAAAAGACGTTTTCCCCGTTTCGCTTACTTGCCCAATTTTCCGCCCCACGGCAGCTCGGGGCCGCTGAGGGAGGCCACCGAGTTCTTGCCGGCATCGGGGCCTACCGCGTGCGCGCCGAGGCAGCAGACCAGAAGCAGCAGCACCAGGGCCGCGGCAAACCCCGCCACCACAGCGACGGTCGTGAGTACCGTGGACTCCTCTTGGGGCGGGAAGTCCAGCGGGCTGATCGGCGTCAACTGCACGCCATCCGGGAAAGCCTCGCCAGCCGCAGCAGCGGTTTCCCCACCCTCCGGCTTGACGCTGGGACGCTTGATCTTAAGCGTCTTCTTCTGCGTCGGGGAGGCCGTTTCCGCAGAATCCGCCACACTCGGCAGCGCGGAATCAGGGATGCGGGACGTCTGACGGATCGGCGTGGTAGAACTCTTCGGTCCGGAGGCCGCAGGCGGCACAAGATCCACGGGCCGTTTCAACCGAATGGTTTTCGGCTCGGTCTTGCCAGCCCCCATGGGGGTCATCGGCGCAACCCCGATGGCGGAATCCAAGGAAATACGCGAAGTTTTTGATTTGGAGGCCTGCACCTGCGCTGGGGACGGCGGCTTGGGGCCGCTCGGCAGGGGGTCCGACCCCGGAGTCGGCGGCGGTTGCGGCTGCAACGACGGGGGCGTCACCGGGCGCAGACGCACGGTGGCGGAGGCCGCCGTGGCAAGCGGTCGGACCGTGGCTGTTGTCGCGCTTGTAGGCGCCTCCTCATCCTTGTTGGAGGGCGTTGCGGCGTCATCGGGCAGCATGGCCTCGGTAATCAGCACCCGCGAGGTCGCGCGCAGATTGGCAGGTGTAGGTGACGGGGCGGGAACACCGGCTGCGGGCACGGCCGCCTGCGGGGAACCTGGGACAACCACCGGCTTGAGGCGCACGGTAATCGGACGCGGCGCACCCGCAGGGGTAATCGCGGGCGTGGCCGCGGGGGTAACCGCGGGGGTAACCGCGGGCGTGGCCGCGGGGGTAACCGCAGGTTTTTCCGGATTCGGCTTGATAAACGGGGTCACTTTCGGGGGTATCGCACCTTGGGGTGTTTGATCCTGCTCAGCCATAACTCCTGCCTCCGTTTGGGTTCAGCGACAGCCGTATCACACGGCCATCACCTCCGCTTCCTTGTTTTTCAATTCACCGTCGATTTTCGCGATATGAGCGTCGGTGGTTTTCTGCACATCCTCCAGACCACGATCACGCTCGTCCTCTGTAATCTTGCCGTCTTTCTGGAGCGCCTTGACCAGGTCATTGGCCTCGCGCCGCACGTTGCGCACGGCGATCCGCGCCTCTTCCGCCTGACGTTTGGCGACTTTGCAGATCTCTTTGCGGCGCTCCTCGTTGAGTTCCGGAATCGGCACGCGGATCACCCGGCCGTCATTGCGCGGCGTCACGCCGAGGTTCGCCGCCAAGATGGCCTTCTCGATTTCAGGCAGGGCCGTGGGATCGTACGCGTTGATCACGATCAGACGCGGTTCGGGCGTGGAGATGCTCGCCAGATCGCGCAACCGCGTCGGCGTACCGTAATACTGCACCTGCACGCCGTCCACCAACGCGGGAGAGGCTTTGCCCGTGCGCAGTCCCGAGAACTGGTCCTTGAGCATGTTGACCGTGTTATCCATCTTGTCGACCGTGTCGAGCAACACATCATTCAGCGTATCCATGACATTCTCCTGTCCGGCCCGCCGTTAACGGGCCGCTTCCGTTCAGCCGATCTGCGCCGCATCGCCGACCAGTGTGCCGATGGTCTCGCCGCACACGATCCGCTCCAACGCATCCTCATCGTAAAAATCAAACACCACAATCGGAATCCGGTTGTCCATGCACAACGCGAAGGCGGCCGAATCCATCACCTTCAACCGCTTGAGCAGCGCGTCCTCATAAGTGACTTTGTCGTACCGTGTCGCGTTCGGGTCCAGATTCGGATCCGCCGTGTAAATCCCATCCACCTTCGTGGCTTTCAGCAGCAGCGACGCGCCGATCTCACTCGCGCGCAACGCGGCCGCCGAATCGGTGCTGAAATACGGGTTTCCGGTGCCACCCGCGAAAATCACCACCCGGCCCTTTTCCAAATGACGCATCGCCTTGCGCTGGATGAACGGCTCGGCTACCTGGTGCATCTGAATCGCCGTCTGCAGCCGCGTATCCAACCCCACCTGTTCCAAAGCGTTCTGCATGGCCAGGCCGTTGATGATCGTGGCGAGCATGCCCATGTTGTCGCCGGTGGTCCGGTTCACACCTTTGGCTTCGCCCCGCAACCCTCGGAAAATGTTGCCGCCGCCCAGAACGATCCCGATCTGCACGCCCAACTCAACGATCCGCGCCACCCGGCGGGCCATGGACGCCAACGCATCGGGATCGATGCATTCGCCCGTTTGCTTGTTGCCCAGCACCTCGCCGCTCAGCTTCAGCAAAATCCGCTTGTACTGGATTTTACCGCTCCGTCGCGTTTCCAGAAACGCCCCCTTTCAGCACCGTGATCTAAACACAGACAGATTACCGAAACCCTCCTGAAAGAACAACCGCTTTTTTCGCGTTTCGCAACCCGCAACCCAAGAAGACAGAAGAGTGGAGGAGAGGAGGCGGGAGGCGGGAACGGAAGGGCAAGCATTTGACTTTGTTATCTGGGAAAGGTGAGGCGGTAGAAACGCGAGGGCCGGGTATCGGCGTCAGTGAAGTTGAGGGTGCCGGAGGCGGGGATAGTCGTGTCGGTGACAGCGGACCAGAATGGGGCGGTGAGGCTGTCACTGGCCTCGATGCGGACAGGGATGTTGGCGTCGGCGTCGCCGGTGAGAGTGAAGGCGAACATGCCGGAGGCGGATGACGTCGAACTGAAGGCGGGATTCCAGCAGACGGCGGGACGGTTGGCGAAGGAGGATGACCAGCCTTCGGTATCGGGAAAATAGTAGAGCGTGGCGGGAGTCCCGTCGAAAACGAGGTTGCCGGCTGTCGGAGCGTTGCCGGTAAAGAGGACGACAGCAAGGGAACCGCACTGGGTAAAGGCCCTGTTACCAATGTTGGCGACACCGTTGCTGATCATGACGGAGGTGAGGGCGGCGCACCAGGAGAAGGCGTATGCACCGATGCTGGTGACGTCACCGGGAATGGTGTAGGAACCGGAGCGGCCACAGGGATATTGAATCAGCGTGGTTAAACTACGATCGAACAACACGCCGCCTCTGTCGGCATATTTCGGGTTCCCTGCGGATACGGTTATGTTTGTAAGGGAGGAGCAATTGGAAAAGGCTTCGTCACCGATATTGGTGACGCTATTGCCCATGACGATGGTTTTGAGGGCGATGCAGTCTTCGAAGGCGTATTCGCCGATGGATTTGACGCTGTTGCCGATCGTGACGGATGTGAGGGATTCACAGCCGTAGAAGGCACTGTCACCGATAGACGCGACACTGCTGCCAATGGTGATGGATGTAAGAGCGGTACAGTCGGAGAAGGCTTCATCACCGATGGACGTAACGCTGTTGGGGATGATAACGGAGGGGAGTGCGATACAGGCGGAGAAGGCCCCGTCGCCGATGGTGACGACACTGCTGCCGATGGTGACGGATTTGAGGATCTCGCACCCGCAAAAGGCCCCGTTGCCAATGGATTTGACGCTGTTGGGGATGATAACGGAGGGGAGTGCAATGCAGTCGGAGAAGGCTCCATCACCGATGTTGGTGACGCTATTACCGATGGTCACGGATTTGAGGGCATCGCACCCGCAAAAGGCCCCGTTGCCAATGGATTTGACGCTGTTGGGAATCGTGACGGTCTTGAGGGAGTCGCACATTTCGAAGACATCGTCACCGATAACGGCGACGGGATAACCGCCGAGGGTGGAAGGAATGGAGACGTTGGCATTGTCGCCGTCGTAATAGATGATGGCGGCTTCGTTATTGTCGGTGACGATGTAGGTGTAGGGGCCATATTCGTATTCGGTGGCGGATAAGAGGAGGGGAAGGAGAACAAAGTGCGTGAGCACGCAGACATGAAGGCGCGAAAAACGGGGCGAGCGTGTAAAGCAGGATAAGGTGTTATTATTCATGGGTAACCTTTCATAAAACATAATTTGAAGACTTTCCGATTTCGGTCACGCCTCGTCCTTGAGTGCGTCAGGGCCGATGCGTCGTGACGCAACCCAAATGGAAAAGTATATACTCAACAGGGCGGTCGTCGCGAGCAGAAACAGCAGAAGCGTGAGTGTCCGCCAGGGAAAATCGCTGTGCAGCGTCTGGGCCGCGGGCCGGATCGCGACCAGCGCGGGAAGGATTCCCGCTATCAGACCCGCGGCAACCGTTACACCGTGTTCGGCCAGCAGCAGACGCAACACCACACGACGGGAGAGCCCGGCCGCGTTCAATAAAGCCAGTTCACCGCGCCGTTCCGCCATGCCCCGCGCGAAAGTCAGCGCCATGCCCGCGACGCCGAGAATGAGTCCGAGACCGCCGAGTACCAGAAAAAGATCCAGATACGCGTGTTCCATCGAACCCAGTAGCCGCAAACGTTCCGCGACGGTCTCCACCGTGACTCCGGGTTCCGGATGGCGCAGCCGTGCCACGGCTTGCTCTCCGACAACGTTTTTTTTCGGAGACGATGCGGTATGCCGGTCGGCCGCTTCACGCAGCAGATAGGGAGCGTAGTCACATAACCAGAGACGGTATCCTTCGGCGGGGAACATCCGCATGAAGGCGTGTTCGTCCACCAGCAGCGCACCCTGCAGGATACCGCTGCGGACCGGCAATGCGCCCACAAGGCGCACGCGCCAAGTTTCGCCTCCTGCCCCCGTGTAGGTATACACCGTGCCGTCCACCGGATCGGCCCGGGCCTTCAGGCTGTACCGGAGCATGGCCTGATCCGCCGCCAGCGCGGGGATCGATCCGTCCGGCAGCGGACGGTCGAGGAGCGACCAGACGCCGCCCGCGTCACGGGGTTCGAATGCCCGTGCGCGCGCCATGGCCCGCGTGTCGAGACCGATCAGACGCGGCGATTGGGGAAGACTCATGTTCAGGCAGCCCGCCTCGTCACCTTCCCGCACACGGAGGGGCACAACCCCCTGACTGCCGCTGACACGCCGCGCCAAGGCGAGGCCGCGTTCGCGGTCGAGCGGCGTGGCGGAGGAGACGATTGACGCGAATCCCCCGCTTCCAGACCAGGTGTGTTCGCATCCGGCCGCAGGATCCTGACGCATCGAGAGTACACCGAGGGTCAGGAAGATGCCGCACGCCAGCAGAAGGACCACCGCCGTGCTACGGTGCGGCGTCGTCAGCGTGCGAACCACGCCAGCCGCAACGGGAGAGGTGATCACCGGCGCCTCTTCCCGCCGCAGGCGCGCGCAGGCGGTTCGGAAGAACAGCAAGAGCGAAAACATCAGGAGAAAACCGGCTCCGAAAAACGCGCCTGCGGCGGAGCCGCTATTACGTGCGGCGACCATCAACATAAGCGCCGCCACGGCCATGGCCGCACCCAACGCGTTCTCGCGCAGAGCGCGGCCGGTTACGGACGTCGCGGGTGCGGGCGGCGCGTCAGCACTCTGCCACAGCGCGACCGGTGGGCAGGCCGTCATCCGGGTGACGGTCCGGAACATTACTGCGGCCGTGAGGAGCAGTCCGATCCCAACCGCGCTCAGTGCCGTAGGCCAAGAGAAGAGAAAGACCGTCTCCGCCCCGGCAAAGGCATCCTTCCAGAACCGGCCAAGGCCCCACACCAAAGCGCGGGAAAGTCCGGCACCAAGCCCGGCGCCCGCAACCGTTCCCGCAACAAGCGGAACGCCCCATTCGGCGGCCAGCATTGCGGCCACCCGCGAACGACTCCAGCCGACCGCGCGGAACAGGGCTGCCTCGTGTTTGCGGGTTTCGAGCGCCAAGGCCAGAGAGAGTCCCGAGAGGGTCAGAGCCGCGATCATCAATACGCATGCCATGCCGGTAAAAAGCAGGCGGAAATCGGTTGTCCCTTGTGCCGCCCGCAACCCCTCATCCCAAACCGGCCGGATCGTGAATCCCGCCTGAACCGGCGAGAGCCCCCGGAGCGCTTGCGACACCGTATCCGTGTCGGCAGAGACGCACACGCTCATCGCCTCGCCGAACAGCGTGCCGAAGCCGCGCTTCGCCGTTTCGTAGGTGAGAAACGCCTTGGGGGTTTCACGCCACGCGTCCCAGTAAGCCTCATTGGCGGCGTCATTCAGTTTTTCCTCATCCATGGGCATGCCCACATCCCACGCCGCGCACCGATCTACGCCTTCGAGCCCCGGAAAAACCGGCATCCGCGTTTTGACGGACGCGGCTTCGGTCATGCCGGTCACCGCACGCACACGGAATGTCCGTTGATCCTCCACAAGCCGTCCGCCGGCCTCAAAACGACGCCAGCGCAGGGTCAGGGTGCCGTTCGTCTCCACACCCAGCATTTCGGCCAACCAAGCATTAAGAACCACCTCGTCTTCGCGCAAATCCTGCGGCACCGGTCCGGTTCCCGGAGTCAGGCCCGCGACAAAACCGTAGGGCGTTGACCGTTCGCCGGCCTCGAAAGCGTCGACAAGGTGGAAGGTCGCTTCGCTCGCACGCAGGCCCGCACGCGCCAGCACGGCAGGCAGGGCACGCGGCAGATACACGGCGCGGCTTTTCAGCAGTGTGGTCGGCAAGCCCCCATCCCCTATCGGGGTGAGGGTGAGGCCCGCGTCCTCTGGGGTCAACACCGTGGTCAACGCGCGTTCGAGATCGCGGGGCGCGAGCGTTGAAAGCAGAAGGTTGGCCATGCCGGGCACGCCTGCGGCGTGCGCGAGCGGTTCGAGCGGCACACGTACGTTCACAGGGGGTACGGAACCGGGCCAGAGCGCAAAATCCTCAGGGGGGCGCGTGGGCTCGTCCGCCACAGGTCCCGCACGGACGGCGCGCCGAACCATCCGGGTTTCCCGTGCCGCGCCGAGCGGCAATTCGGCGGGCAAGACCCGGGGTTTCGCGAACCGGATGGCCGCTTCGCCCGAAAGCGGCATCTGCGCGCGGCCCCGGGCGTTGAGCGCGGCCATCCAGACTCGGTCCGTGTCGACGCGGTCCGCAGATTCGCCGCCCGCGCCGAGGATCTGCGCGCGTGCGTCGCACACGATCCCCTCGGAAGTCAGCAGCTCGCCATTCAGTAATAGGACGGCTTGCGTATCCGGCAGACGGTCAGCGAGTGTGGCGGGAAAGGGTCCGGCATCACGAAGAATGACCGAACGGATCGTTCCGAGACGCGCGGTCACGCCGCGCGCCAGTGTGCGCCGCAACGATTCGCCGGTGAGCAGCGCGGCGGACAAGATGGCGGTGGTCAGGGCCGCGGTCGCGGCGAAAAGCACCTGCCGCAAGCCGTAATAACGCAGGCTTCTTTTGACCCAGATGCCCAGCATGGGAGTCTCCGAACCGCGCCCCTACTTTCTCACTTGCCCTGCGGCGTGCCCCGAACCCGCAGCGGGACCGCGTACAGGGTTTTCATCGCCGTCACAAAAAGCGTGTCTTTTTTCGGGCCGCCGATGCAGACGTTGGCGGTCCAGGATTCCGGAATCGGAATCACGCCCAGCAGGGTTCCGGCGGGACTGAAGACGCTGACGCCCGTTTTATGGGTCAGATAAAGCCGACCGTCGGCATCCAGGGTCATGCCGTCTGAACCCATCTGGCAAAAGAGGCGTTTGCGGTCGAGACGCCCGTCCGGCAGGATGGTATAGGCATACGTCCGTTCAGCGCCGAGGTCCGCCACATAAAGCGTGGTGCCGTCGGCCGTGCCGACCAGTCCGTTGGGGGTGACCAGGTCTTCCGTCACACGGATGGGCGCGCCGTTCGGCGGCAGAAAGTAAACCTGCTGTGTGGCTTGGGGCGCCTCGGCATGGGTCCACCAGCGGCGTTTGTAGAAGGGGTCCGTGAAATAACAGCCGCCCTGCGGCCGCGCCCAGACGTCATTCGGGCCGTTCAGTTTTTTTCCCTCAAAGGTGCTGGTCAGGACGGTGACCGCACCGTCCGGCGTGACGGACCACAGTTCGTTCTTCTCGTCGGCGCAGACCAGCAGCGTGCCGTCCGCACGGAAGCACATGCCGTTGGCGCGGCCGGCCGGACTCAGGAAAACCCGTACCCCCTGTTCGCGCGACCAGCGCAGAATCCGGTTGTTCGGCTGGTCCGTGAAGAAAATCTCTCCTGCGGCATTGACGGTCGCCCCCTCGGTGAAGACGAAGCCGGTTGCCACCGGTTCGGCTACCGTTCCGGGCGCCACCACCTCATCCAGTCCGGCCGCCACCGCGCACGCGCAAGCCGCGATCCAAACCACTCCCGCCCGCATTCTCCAATCCATCATCGGTTACCCCCTTCCCGGTTTCCCGGTTTTTCTGTTTTCCTGTCTGACGGGACGCAGTGTACAGTTTTCGGACCGGTAACACAAACAGCGATTGTTTTCGGAAAGAATGCAAAACGGGGCCCGGGACATTGCCGTCCCGAGCCCCGTTGGATGAAACGGTTATTTCGCCGCGTTCAGTTTGTTCTGGATCTCGGCCAGCTTCGCCTTGAGCGCGAACGGCATCCGGTTGCCGAACGGCTCATACGATTTCGCCACTGCGGCGATCTCTTTTTTCCACCCTTCGACATCCACAGAGAGCAGGGCTTCCATCGTTGCTTTCATGCAGGCCTGATCCCGGTTCGCGTCAACGTAACCGGTCATGTCGATGGCGTCGGGCGTGGGCAGGAACCCGATGGGGGTCTCGCGCGCCTTCCCCTTGCCGTCGATCCGCTCACAAACCCACTTCAGCACGCGGATGTTGTCCCCGAAGCCGTTCCACATGAACCCTTTCGCATCCTTGCGGAACCAGTTCGTGAAAAACACCTTGGGTAGCTTTTCCACATCGGTGCGCAAAGGCATGGTGAGCCAGTGCAGCAGATAATCCGCCGCATTGTAGCCGAAGAACGGCAGCATCGCCATGGGGTCACGACGAACTACGCCGACCTTGGCGAGGTTGGCGGCGGTGGTTTCGGAACCGGCGGCGGAACCCATGAACACCGCATGCGTCCAGTCCTTGGCCTGGTTCACCAGCGGGATCACGGTCGGGCGGCGGCCGCCGAACAGGAAGGCGGAAACCGGCACGCCGTTGGGATCTTCCCACTCGTCGGCGATCACCGGGCACTGCGCGGCCGGCGCGGTGAAGCGCGCGTTCGGATGGGCGGCCTTGATTTTGTTGCCGTCCTTGTCGCGCATGTCGGGCGTCCAGTCGTTACCCTTCCAGTCGATCGCGTGGGCCGGCGGCTCGCCGTCCATCCCCTCCCACCAGATGTCGCCATCGTCGGTCAAGGCGCAGTTGGTGAAGATGGTGTTCCGGGTGATGGTCCGCATCGCATTCGGGTTACTGGTCATCGACGTGCCGGGCGCCACACCGAAGAACCCGTATTCGGGGTTGATGGCGTACAGACGGCCGTCCGCGCCGATCTTCATCCAGGCGATATCGTCGCCGATGGTTTCGACCGTCCAACCGGGAAGACGGGGCTCCATCATCGCGAGGTTGGTTTTGCCGCAGGCGCTCGGGAAGGCCGCCGTGATATAATAAACTTTCTTCTCGGGTGACGTGAGCTTGAGGATCAGCATGTGCTCGGCCAGCCAGCCCTCCTTGCGCGCGAGGCTGGAGGCGATGCGTAGCGCCAGGCACTTCTTGCCGAGCAGGGCGTTGCCGCCGTAACCCGAACCGAACGACCAGATCTCGCTCGTCTCAGGGAAGTGCGAGATGTACTTCTTCTCAAGCGGGGCGCACGGCCAGGGCACATCCTTCTGCCTCGGCTTCAGCGGCGCGCCGACCGAGTGCAGGCACTTGATGAACTCACCGTCCTTGCCCAACTGCTTCAGCACCTTCGTGCCGACGCGGGTCATGATGATCATGTTGACCACAACGTAGGGCGAGTCGGTCAGCTCGACGCCGATCTTGGAAATGGGCGAGCCGATCGGCCCCATCGAGAAGGGAATCACATACAGGGTACGCCCCTTCATGCAGCCCTTGTACAGCGCCGTCATGGTTTTCTTCAGCTCGGCCGGGGCGATCCAGTTGTTGGTCGGACCCGCATCCTCCTCCTTTTCGGTGGAGATGTAGGTGCGGTTTTCGACGCGCGCCACGTCCGACCAGTGCGAGCGGGCCAGATAGCATCCGGGGCGCTTCTTGGGGTTGAGCTTAATGAACGCGCCGCTCTCAACCATGCTTTCGCAAATCGCATTGTATTCCTTCTTGGTGCCGTCACACCAATGAATATCCTTCGCCTGAGTCAGCTTGGCAAAATCCTTCACCCACTTGATCAGCTCTTCGTGCTGGGTGGGAAGCGCGGCCGCACTTTTTTTCGCGGCGGTTTTTTTCGCGGGCATCTTACAGGCGCGGCTCGCTGTTTTCTTACAGGCCATACGGGCATCTCCATACTTGTCGGGTTGTGGCTTTGGCAACGGTCACATGCTCCAGACATGAAACCTGCGAAAGTTGGCGCATAAGAATACCGTTTGTTTTGAGGGTGTACAACAAAAAACGATTGCGGTGTCGTGTAGTTTTCAAAAGCGGAATTTGTGTAGCGAGCAAAAGCGGAAAATCCAGAGCGCGGGAAAATAGCAGGAGAGAAGATCATTCAATGAGGACGGTTGGAGAACAAGACGATTGGGAGCTTGCCCTTCTCCGGCTTCTCCTTGAGGATTGAGACCGTGCCGTCCAGATG
>JAPXSY010000037.1:29045-30356 GCA_033812795.1 Kiritimatiellia bacterium | reverse complement strand
AACAAACTCGACCCGATGCGCTTTGAGGTGGCTGATCTGTTCGCGACCTCGGTCTGCCCGCTCTGCAAGGTGATGCGCAGAGAGATGAAGGCGCGCGGGATACGCGCGCTACGCGTGGTGTACTCCCGCGAACCGCCGCTTCTTCCGGCTAGCGGGGAGGATGCCGCGTATGCGGAGTGTCGCCGTCCAACCGGCAGCGTCCCCTCTGTGCCTGCCGCGGCGGGATTGCTGCTCGCCGCAGAGGTGATTCGTTCCCTGACCGACGCGGGGGATCTGGAACGGATGAAAAGAAAGGGGAGGGCATGCGCTCCCGGCGAATCCCCGCAGCACACGGAAGGTATCTGATGCGACATGATCCGGCTCCAGGCGTTTTTCTTCTCAAATAATAACGAAGGGACAGGTGTTTAGATTTGAATAAGTTTAGGACATGATTAACATGATGTTGTTCAATCCTGAAAATCCTGTCATCCTGGCAATTTATAGGCAAGGAGGGAACGAACGCGCGATCCCCGGATGCCCCCCCTGTAGGCACCAGACAATCCGCACCATGATTAACATGATGTTGTTCAATCCTGAAAATCCTGTCATCCTGGCAATTTATAGGCAAGATCATTAGTCGGAAGCCGACACTTTTTTGAAAAATTTTAGGGTTGCCCCCCCCGCATAATGCGTACCAACCATGGGGCCGGTAGGTTGCCGGTCTGTCCTATGGGACAGGACAACTAAGGGACAGGTAATTTGAAACAATTTGATGAAACGTGAATGCGCTTATGCCAGACGCAGCGGATCGACAAGGGAGAGCCCTTTGAAGTGTGTGCGGTAGAATCCGCGATCGCGCGTCAACAAACGGTCTGCGCACTCGGCCGCATGAGCCGCGACCAAAAAATCGGCGATCACTCGATCACTGCGCGGCGTCTTGTTACAGCACATTCGTGTCGACAGCGGTGATCACGGTGCGCCTCGCAGTTCCGCCACCCATTCATCCGTACGCCTGTCCGCCCCCAGACATCCCGTGACTTCGGCCACGGGATCATTCGGCACGACTTTCACAGCCGTCAGAACGCCATTTTTCACACTGAACGCCAACACGGTCGCCGGCTTGATACCCAAACGGTCACGCAAGGCCTTGGGAATCGTCACCTGCCCTCGTTCAGCAACGGTCGCAGCCAACACACCTCACCTCCAAAAGTATGGAAGCATGATCGAAAAGCATGGAATGGGTGTCAACAAACATTTCCCACAAAAACTAACGGACAACCAACTGAACTAACTAAGGGAACAGGTGTTTAGTGGTAGAAAGTTTAGGGTTGA
>JAPXSY010000037.1:0-29035 GCA_033812795.1 Kiritimatiellia bacterium | reverse complement strand
TTTTACCCCCCCCCCCCCCCGCACAATGCGTGCCAACCATGGGAGCCGATGAGTTGCCGGTTTACCCTATATGAGACGGTAGTGAAGAAAAAGAAAGGAGACGGAGTATGACGAAGTCAATATGGATTACAGACAACATGAACCAGCTTCTCGATCAGAAGCAGTCAACGGCTGGTTTCCAGAAGAAGGAGGGATTCGTTCACGCTGTGCTGGAAGCAGCATTACAGGACGACGCGCTACTTCGGCGCGTCAACGAAGGACCAGAGATCTACCGATCAGAAGGCGCTCAAGATCTGCAAAATCGGGGACACTAAACGGGAGGTAATCATGACGATCAGCAATACCAACAGACTCGCGGCTCTCGGAATTGTAGCCCTTGCACTCTTCATCACAGGTTGCGGCGGGGGCAGCATCAAGAACGTCAAGAAGGGCTACTCACCGGCATACCCAGACGTTACGATAGAAGGAGGATATAAGTTCGCGCTCAAGAGTCCGAAATGGAAGGAGTTCAAGACAGAGAAGGGGCAGTGCGTTGTTGAAGTTCGCGGCGAAGTGAAGAAAGACGCATTGAGAGAATACGTGCTGAATGAATTCCTGTCTTCCTCGTCTTCCTACACCGAAGAAGAGGAAGAATACTTGAAGAAATACAGGAGCATTCTTCCATATCACCGCCATCACGAACTGCTTGGCGATTCTGTGACAGAGGGAAGCCTATGCAAACTGGTTGAAGAGGAACTAGATTCGTTCGGTGGTGAGCACGCAAGCGTTCTCAAGAAGCAGAAGTCTCTTCATTCTGACCTCCACGGCGATTTGCCCGATCTTGTAGTCGCAATGAGAATGAGCGAACTCTACCCAAACGAAAAGAGAACATCGTTATCTGACAAAAAGTTCTCCAACGATATGAAACGCATCGACGACGAAATGAGAGCAAAGGACGTGGGAGAACTTATCGCACTTACAGATACACTGGAGAAGAAAGGCCTAGGCAACAAGATCATCCCTTTCTTCACCAGGTATCCGAGGTTGTATGAAGCATGCGCAAAGGCAAAGACGGAGTTGGACTCGATAGCCGGCGCCGTGAAGGACGCGAATTGGTTCACTGAAAAGACACAAGAAGGCCTCGTCAAAGATCATGCCCGCGCGTTGAGAGCCAGAGATCAGTTCCTCAAGGCTTTCCTGAAGAAGTCTGATCCGATGATCACTGCACAATTTGTGATGCATGTTGATGGCAAAAGGTTCGCATCTGGTGCTGTGACTGCACGACTCGACGGTGGACCATGGGATGACAGGGAACTCACACTCGATACATCCGAATGGGAGTCCCTCATCTTCTCGGATTGACAGCGCAGCATCGAACAAGAGGTGGAGAGCTACAAAATGGGCCGCGCTGACGAGCTCCATTTTTAGCCTCACGCTGATCGTTAGCCCAGAGGAACAGAAACGCGACAAGATGAAAAAGGGCGATACAATCGACCTGCCCCAATTGGCAGAGGCGAGCGGACTTCAAACGTCCAAAGGCTGCCCAGTATCGCGGCGGGTCTGGCCTTGCTCCTGTAGACGTGTTCTTCGATTTCGCGGCGGCTCCCGATTATCAGCAAGCGGCGGAAACTGTAGCCGCGCATCCGCTCAAGCTCCCTTGTGAATCTGTCGCGGCCACTGGTCAGGCTTCCGACAAGGTCGATGACTAAGGGACAGGTAATTTGGATACTCCAAAACGGCAGACTCGATGCCCCCATGCCCCATGAGGTCGTTTGGCAGACTTGATGCCCCCACCACGACACCGCTCTGGGAGCATTTACTTTGACAAGCCACATGCACAAAAATTGCATAAAAATTACGCATTCAACGCTTGCGGTGGGATGAGATATTGTGCTATCGTCCCCTCGAGCGTATTGCGTAGTGTTTGTCTGTCTCGTGTGACACTTTTTTCTGATAAGGATTACAGTTATGTGTAAGTATCTCGATTCTGATGTGATTGTCGGCAACGCACTCATAAAACTCACCAAGAAAGGGCGATCTGGAAGCCAACAGATTTTCTTAAAGCAGATTCGGGAGTTCGAAAACCAAATATCCGATCTGTTGGAAAGGGAAGATTGCTACATCAGATTCTCTCGTGACCCTATCGCAGAATTTGAGAACGATTATCCTTTTTTTGTGAGGCGATCTGCCTCTAATCCAACAGCATCATGGGAAATTAAAGCTGAAACCGTTGAAGTGCTGTCGCGTTATTTTAGGGATGGGTTGCCGCCCAGTTTGGCGAGTGTCTTTGAAAAGTTTGATCGCGAAGACCATGCTTCAATGCCGGCTTGTCAATGAAAACGAAAATCATCAAAGATGCGGTTCATAAGTATATCGAACTTGATGAACCATTCTGGAAGACAGTCAACACGGCCGAATTCCAGCGTCTGAGATGGATTGAGCAAACCAGTTACCGCGCACTTTACCCGGCCGCGCGGCATGATCGTTTTATTCATTCCTTGGGCGTGTTTCATCTCGGGAAGAAAGCATTTTCCAGTTTGTTGGAAAATGCTAGGAAGCGGGAAAAAGATTTACTCAATGCCAACAAGGATTCCTTCTTGTTGGCTTGTCTTTTGCATGATGTCGGTCATGCCCCCTTCTCGCATACATGTGAAGATTTCTTTGACAATAAAATAACCATAACAAAGGGGATCGGCAAAGAATTGGTAGAGGCGGTGGAAGCGTCAGAAATGCCGTCGAATGAAAAGGAGATTCTGGTCGCGGATTTTACAAGGCTCCTTGACAAAAGCGCGGACACCTCAAAACCTCCAAAACCTCCGGCCCCTCACGAAATTGTCAGTTCAATAGTTGTTGCCAAAATGTTCCCTGACTGTTGCGCTTATTTCGGTTCACGTCCGCTATCTCTTAATCTTATCATTCGGTGCATCATTGGATGCACCCATACCACGTACCAAAAAGATGACAAAAATGTCAAACGTGAAAAAGGTATCAAGGATTGTCTGATCCGTCTTTTGAATTCTTCGACAAGTGATGTCGACAAGTTGGACTATCTGGCACGGGATGCCCAAATGTCTGGCTACGATAGTGTCGCTATAGACACGGACCGGCTTATGAAGGGTTTATGCTATGTGATTGATGATCAGGGACAGTATCATCCGGCATTCAAAAAAAGTGCTTTGAGTGTAATCGAAAATGTTATTGCGGCAAAAAATTCAGTAGCCAAATGGATTCTAAACCACCCAACGATCATCTATGAAAGGATACTGTTACGACGAAGTATTGGCGTAGCCCTAAAGCAATTGGCTACGCAAAAATCGGGGGAAGGGAAGCCAGACGACAATGTGACAGATGCGTTTATCAAATCGGTCTTTTCCACTCAGTCGTTATCAGTAGCCCCTCAGGAAGGCCATCCTGTTCGCTTGCTGACAGACGGAGACATCCTTCACTTTATAAAACAGGCGAAAAGCCCTCATATCGACGAGTTCCTAAATCGATCAAAAAGAAGACATCCCGTTTGGAAATCGGCAGAAGAATATGCTAATCTATGTGGAGACAAGGAGAATGCATTCAAAATCGCTAGCTATTTGGGGCCGTTGGTGGATGCCTCTAACCCACCTGACATTTCAAACCTTATTACCTTGGATGATTCTTTTGAGCAGAGTGATTTGAGCGACGAAAACAAAAAAATACTTAAAACAATTCAACAATTCTTCAAAAAGCACGGGAAACAGATGGATTTGTTGTTTGGGAAGGCGAAGAGATCTTTTATCATGATCAATCCAGATGATATCTACATCAGCTTCTCTGACGAAAAGGATTTTTCAACATATAAACAACTTTGTGATTCCATTTTAGTACAAGGGAGCGGCGATCCTGCCTTTCAATTCTTTTATATGTTTACAAAAGAAGTTATCGATGCAAAAGAATTTATTAGTTGGCTGTTGCGTGAAATACTACCTCTTCCCACCAATTGACCTTTCAAGATGCTTTACAAGTTTTCCATCGATATCACACTCAAGGACAAGGGCTTCAACGGCGACCCCTATTTTGTACGACACTGGTGTGGTGCTGGGTATCGACGCCGTCTGGGGACAAAGGGACAGGTAATTTGAAAAGGATAATCTGAAACGTGCCGCCAACCCAACCGATTACCGACTGGCGCAATCTGACACTAGTCTTCCGCTGCGTGTTCGGCTATGCTGTACACCACTATGCAACAGACCCCATCAGCCGACACGCCTCATTTGAAATGGGCAGGAGATCTTTTTGAAGTGACGCTGCGGCTCGACCGGACACGGCCGGGACGCGCCGTCTTCCGCACCAACCTCGGCATGGCGCGCGTGCGACGCCGCGAGTTGATCGCCAGCACTGAATCGGGCGAGCCGGTGCTGGCGCGCGACTGGCACGATATCCCGATGCGCGAGGAAGCGCCGGGCATGTTCCGCGTGCGTGTGCCGTTGACCGAGGTCGGCATCTTTGAAGGCAAGGCCTGTTTCTTTGCCGAGGGTTCGCCGGTGCCGGAGTGGCCGGCGGGCGACAACCTGCGCATCAAGGTCGGCCCCGCCCACACCGCCTGCGCCAATACCATGTACACCGCCTTCGTGCGCCAGTTCGGCGCGGCACGGCATCGCAACCCGAGTACGCCGGAACTCAGGGAACACGAGGCCGCGCTCGACCGGCAAGGCTACACCGTCATCCCGCCCTCGGGAACGTTCCGCGATCTTATCCGCCAGCTCGACACCATCATGGGTCGCCAGCGTTTCCGCATCCTGCAGCTTCTGCCGGTGCATCCGGTGCCGACCACCTACGCGCGCATGGGACGCTACGGGTCGGCCTTCGCGGCACTCGATTTCTTTTCGGTCGATCCCGCGCTGGCGGAGTTCGATACGTACGCCACGCCGCTCGATCAATTCCGTGAGCTGATCGATGCCGTACACAGTCGCGGCGGCAGTCTCTTTATGGATCTGCCCGCCAACCACACCGGCTGGGCCGCGACGCTTCATACCCACCATCCGGACTGGTTCCGACGCCGTCCCGACGGCGAGTTCGTCTCGCCGGGCGCGTGGGGCGTGACCTGGGCCGACTTGGTGGAGTTGGATTACAGCGACCCACGATTGCGCGCCTACATGGCCAAGGTGTTTCTCTTCTGGTGCAGCCAAGGCGTGGACGGTTTCCGCTGCGACGCCGGCTACATGATCCCGGTCGAGACCTGGACCTATATCGTGGCCCGCGTGCGCAAAGAGTTCCCCGACACCATCTTCATGCTGGAAGGGCTGGGCGGCAAGGTCGAGGTGACCGAAGAGTTGCTCACCGTAGCCAATCTGGACTGGGCCTACTCCGAATTGTTCCAGACCGAGGATCGCGGCGCGTTCGACTGGTACCTGCCGCGCGCGATCCCGCTGGCGGAACGCTGCGGCCCGCTGATCCACTTCGCCGAGACGCACGACAACAACCGCCTGGCCGCGCGCGGCGAATGTTATGCCCGTATGCGCATGGCGCTGTCGGCCCTGCTCTCGCACCAAGGCGCGTTCGGCATTACGGCGGGCGTCGAGTGGTTCGCCACGGAGAAAGTGAACGTACACGGCGCATCGGCGCTCAACTGGGACGCGCCTCACAATCAAGTGGCGGAGATCGCGCGCCTGAACGCCCTGCTGGAAACGCATCCGGCCTTCGGCCCCGGCACGCGCCTGCGGCCGGTGCAGCGCGGCGACGGGCCGTTCTTGGCGGTGCTGCGCGACATCGACACAGATGCGGCGACCGACGGAAGCGCATTATTGGTGCTGGTCAATCTCGATTGCGCGCACCCGCAGACGGCGCACTGGGACGAGGCGGCCTTCCACGGAACGAAGGCGTGGGATCTCCTCACCGGCGAAGCCTTTACACTCACGCCCGGCGCGGGTCTCGCGCTTGCACCGGGACGCGCCTGCTGCCTGACGCTACGCGCAGAAGATGTCGCGGCTGTCGACGCCGCAGCGGCGGCGGTCGACGAGCCGGCCGCGCTGTCGCGCCGTCGGCGGAATCTCATGGCGTTGCGGGTGAAGTTGCATCTCGCGGCGGCAGACAACGGCGACGATGACGAACGCTTTGCCTGTACCTGCGAGCCTGATGAGCTGGGCGCGGCCATGACGGCTGATCCCGATGCCTTCTGCGCCGACGCGCCAAACCAACTGCCGCGCCGCACGGTGTGGCACTGGCCCGAGGATCAGCGTCGGCGGGTGATGCTGCCCGAAGGCCATGTGTTGCTGGTGCGGGCCGATGCGCCCTTCCGCACCGAACTGAAGAGCGGACGGTACACGCAGGCGCGCGAGCGCGCGGTGCGGCTGGACGATGGCACATGGGGCGCATTCCTGATCGTGCCGCCGTATGACGCGGCGTTGGACGGCACACGCGCCGAACAGCGCTCGCTGGTGATGACGGTCTTCACCGACGAAGGCGTGCAACGCGCCGTCTCCGACCTGCTGGCGCTGCCGCCCGCCGGTGCGGCGCGGGCGGTGTCGCGCGTCAGCGGTGTGCGTGTGCGCAACGAGCCGGAATTCTGTACCGTGCTCTCAAACGGCGCAGGCGCAATGGCGCAGGCGCGCGCCGCGTGGGGCGAAGTGCGCAGCCAGTACGACTGCCTGCTCGCCGTCAATCCCGATCCGCGGGTGCCGGCCGACAAGATGATTTTCTGGACGCGCTGCCGCACTTGGCTGCGCTATCGCGGCTATTCGCATGCGATTGAAGCGGCCTGCCTCGACGCCTTCACGACCGATCCGGCGGGACGCTTCGCCGAGTGGTGCTTCAAGGTGCCGTGCGGCATCGGACGCTGGGTGCCGCTGCGCTTCCGGCTCGAATTGGAGCCGGGCGTCAACCGCGCGCGGCTGCGCGTGTCGCGGCCGGCGGTCGGCGCGTGCGGATTGGATGCGGCGCAAACCGGGTTGCTGGAAGCCGACGAACCGGTCAAGGTGATCGTGCGTCCGGACATCGAGTGGCGTAGCTTCCACCACAAGACCAAGGCTTTTATGGGGCCGGAGAAGGAGTGGCCGGCGGCGGTGCGTCCCTTGGCGCGCGGATTCACTTTCGAGCCGACCGCTGGGACGCGGCTGGGCATCGAGGCCACGGCAGGGGCGTTCCACATCGAGCCGTCGTGGGCGTATATGGTGGCGCATCCCGAAGAGCAAGAGCGCGGGCTTGACGGACACAGCGATCTTTTCAGTCCCGGCTGGTTCGATCTGCTCCTGGATGACGGCGACGAGATCACGCTTGAAGCGGGGGAGACGGAGATAAGTAACGCTCAACGCTCAACGCTCAACGCCCAACATGCAACGCCGATGGATGCGCTGGCGACGATACCGGAAACGCTGTCGCAGGCGCTGTCGCTCTACGTGGTGCGGCGCGATGCGCTGAAGACCGTGATCGCGGGATATCCGTGGTTTTTGGATTGGGGGCGCGACACGCTGATCGTGCTGCGCGGGCTAATCGCCGACGGACGGCACGATGACGCGCTAGAAATCCTGCGGGAGTTCGGGCGCTTTGAAGAGTGCGGCACGTTGCCGAATATCATCCACGGCAACACCGTGGGCAACCGCGACACCTCTGACGCGCCGCTCTGGTTCTGCGTGGCGGCCGGCGACCTGATGGAGGCGATGGGCGACCGCAAGGTGCTTGATGTGGCCTGCGGGTCGCGCACGCTGCGCAAGGTGCTGGTGTCGATCGTCACCCACTATCGCGACGGTACGCCCAACGGCATCCACATGGATCCGGCGAGCGGGCTGATCTACAGTCCGTCGCACTTCACCTGGATGGACACCAACTATCCGGCGGCCACGCCGCGCGAAGGGTATCCGGTTGAGATTCAAGCGCTCTGGATCGCAAGCCTGCGGCTGGTGGCACGCAAAATCGACGCCGAATGGAACGCGCTGGCCGAGCGTGCGACATTAGCGCTGGTGCGGCTCTACGTGGTCAAGGAGGGGTGGCTGGCGGACTGTCTGCGCGCCAAGACCGGCGAACCGGCCGAGCGGGCATTGCAGGAAGACACGTTGCGCCCGAACCAACTACTGGCACTCACGCTGGGCGTACCGCTGGCACCCGAACTGGCACGTACGATGATCAGCGCATGCGAGCGGCTGCTGGTGCCGGGCGCGATCCGCAGCTTGGCAGACCGGCCGGTCTTGGCGGATTGCGGCGTCTGGCATAACGGCACCCTGCTGAACGATCCGCACCGGCCCTATCAAGGGCGTTATCTGGGCGACGAGGACACGCGACGCAAACCCGCCTACCACAACGGCACGGCGTGGAGCTGGCCCTTCCCGCTCTACGTCGAGGCGCTGGTTCAACTGTATGGCGACTCCGCGCGCGCCACCGGGCTTTCGCTGCTGGGGTCGGCGATCGAACAGTTGAACCGCGGCTGCCTGGGGCACCCGCCGGAGATCTGCGACGGCGACGCGCCGCACGCCGCGCGCGGTTGTTGCGCACAGGCGTGGGGCGTCTCTGAGTTGCTGCGGGTGTGGAAGAAAATCTCGGAACCCGCGTGACAGTGATCCGGTCGCGCCACGCGCCCACCCCCTGTCACGAACCGATTACGTCACTCCGCGAGTTTCCGATTGTATCGGCCGGATGGAGTGTGTACACTTTAATCTGCGCATAGATTTCAGGTGATGTGCGCGGAGAGGCCTTGTTTTCCCCATGCGGCGTTTGTCCATACCTCTTTTACCTCTCGTCTGGCTGATCGCGGCACACCTGTCCGCGTGGGGTGCGGCATCTCCGGACACCGCAGGGGATCTGTGTTATGTCCCGGAGGTACGGCTCGCGCGTTTCGAGGTAACGGCGGATGCGGCGGGTACCGTCAGTCTGGTGTGGGAAACGACGCTGGAACTCGGATCGGGGATGTTCCGCGTCCTGCGTCAGGAAACCGGAGCGCTTCCGGATGAGCGTGAGGTCGCACGCTTGGTCACTTGCTGTGATGAGGAAGGCGGGGTTTACCGTGTAAAGGATGCGTTGGCGCGTGTCGGCGAGGCGTGCGCCTACACGATTCGTTTCCTGCCGCGGAACGGAACGGAAACAGAACTCGCGGTGTGGCAGGGGACGATCCGCGTTTCCGACCGGACGACAGCCGCCGCGGTTGCCCCTTCCCCCGTAACCCAGTCCAGCGCGCCTGCGGCCGTACAGCGTTGGATCGGCGAAGGGCCGCGTGTGCGCGTCTGGGATGATCCGGAGCCGGCGGACCGGGTGCGCGTGAGCCTGACGGAGGCGGGCGTGTACAGCGTGACGCTGCAAGAGTTGTCGGAGGCTTCAGGATGGCCGGTTGACACGCTCTTGTCGGATCTGGAGGCCACCAATCTTTGCGTGCAGTGCCAAGGGAATCCGATCGCCTGGCTGGCGGATGGGCCGCGTCTGATTTTCCATGCGCTGCCTGCGGCATCGCGTTTCGCACCCGAGAACGTGTACTGGATCTCCCGAAATCCCGGCCTGACCATGAGCGAGAGTCATCAGGTGCCGTCCGTTCCGGCCGTCACCAACGCCTGGTTCACGGACCGCATCGAGCGGCAGGGCACCGAATGGCTCGGGCGCATATCGTACAGTACGCTGACGAATGCGCACATACCGTTTACCGGGTATAGGACATTGTCGGGGGGAGGCTCTTCGTATATCTTGACCAATACGCTGACGGACTGCGCGTCCGGAGACTGGAGCGGCGCCGTGACGGTGCGCCTTCTCTCCCGGTACGATGGTGAGGACGGGGGCGACACGCATCTTGCGTGCCTCGCGATCGGCGACAGCACGCTCGGCGACATCGCGTGGACGAACGAGGCTTATCAGGTGGCCACCTTCCCTTTCGCTTCCGCATCGGCGCCTGACGGAACTCTCTTCCTGACGCTTACCAATGCGGCCACTCCGCCCCCTTATCCTCTCAATGATTTTACCAAATTCTCCTGTCTCTCCTATGCCATCGACTATGCACGACGCTATGTCGCGCGCGACGACCGCCTGCGGTGTACGGGCGGGAGCGGTTCCCTCGCTGCGATCACCCACTTCACCACGAATGACGTGCTCGTCCTGGACGTCACCGATGCCGCGCGGCCCCTGTGCGTGACCGGATGCGAGCAGCTTCAGGATGCGGCCACGGGGCTGTGGTCCGTTTCGTTCGCGTGCGGTGACGCGACCCGGATCTACCGGCTCGCCTCCAACTCGAAAGGGCTTCTCCAACCTGCCGTGCGCGGCGTGCGCGATACGGATTGGGGCGCGCCCGCGCAGGCGACGCCGCATGTGATCCTGATCCCGCCGGAAGCGTGGCGCAGCGGTTTCCGGCAGGCCGTGGAACCTTTACGCGCATTCCGCACGTCTCAGGGGATTCCCTCCCGCATTGTGGATGTCGAGGCGCTTTACAACGCATTCAGCGACGGACTGGTCGATCCGGAAGCGATCCGCGCTTTTTGTTCCGCGATGCGTCCCAACGGGCTGACATACCTCCTCCTCGCCGGTGCCGGGGCAGTGGACTTCAAACACCACCGGCTGTCCGTCACGGATTACACCTCTTGCCTGATTCCCACCCTGATCGCCGGACAGAGGATGATCCAAACCGGCGAGGGGATGATTGTGGCGCTCGACGGCGCACTGGGCGATACGGACGGGGATGGCCGACCTGATGTGGCGGTCGGCCGGCTGCCGACTTCCCAGACGCAGCAGGTCACGACCGTGGTCGGCAAAACCATTGCCTATGAAACCCGGCCTCCCCGCACCAAACGCCCGGTTGCGCTTGTGGCGGATTGGGAGAATGTCTATCCCAAGGATTATGACTTCAGCAACGGTATCGATCGGCTGCAAGAACCTCTGAGGCGCGCCGGGCGATCAGTCATGAGACACGTTCTGCCCGACGGCAACTCCGGAACGGCGGCTCGCAAAACCTTCCTCTTTCCTGCGCTGCAGGCCGGTGCCGGACTTTTTCACTTTTTCGGGCACTCCAACGAATCTAGTCTGGGTGACGGTGACCGATTTCTGTCCATTGCCAACATTCAGCCCGGTAATTGGCGGATCCCGCCAACCAGCGTGGTGATCGCATGCCGGGCCAACCGCTGGCACGGGCTGACTCCGACCCAATTGATCCTGCCGTTTGGCCTTTTCGCAACGGACACGGGGTTCGCCGGGTGCCTAGGCGCCACCGGGAATATGCGGGCTAGAGAAGGCGAGGAACTCGCGGTTGCGCTGTTCACGCCCGATACCGGGGAACAGACGGTAACGCTGGGCAAAGTGTGGTTGCGCGGCATGCGGAGCATGGCGGGAAAAATCCCGCAGGAACGCCTGCTGTGTTTCAGCCTGATCGGCGATCCGGCGCTCCGCTTTGGCGTCCCGCCCTATCCGGGAACCGCGGTCAGTGTCCGGTAACGGATCTTCATCTGCGGAAGCAGTGGTTGACAACCTTTCGCAAAAGCGGAGAACTAGAACCCTAGATTGAAGCCGATCAGGAAGCGGTGGTCGATGTAGTCGCGCAGGGCCATGACGCTGCCGTCGATGAAAAGATCGAGGTAGCTGCCCAACCGTTTGTTGTACGTACCCGACGCGCCCCAAACCAGCTCCCAGTCGCTCTTGCCGCTCAAGCCCAGATCATCAGAGCGCCTCAGCGGGCGTCCGTCTTCACGCTGCAAGCCGCCGAGCAGATCAAGGCGGAAGGTGTATCCCTGCCACGCTTGCAGATAGCGCAACACACCCAGCAGGCGTTGATCCCAGTACGGAGTCCAGTAATAGTCGCTGGCGTCGCTGGAGGTCACGGTCGAAAAGTCGAGGCCGCCCCAGACGCCGACGTCGGGCATGAGTTCCCAGAACGACTCGCCCTGGATATAGAAGAGCGCGTTGTCGTCCTCGTAGCTCCAGTACTGGCTGCGCAGATTGATGTGCCAGATGTCTTTCGGCTTCCAGCGCGCGACAGCGCCGACGGAATCCGAGGTCAACGACTTCACCGCCGAGGTCACCAGATCGCGCGCATAGTAGACAAACAGCGTCAGGTCGTCGCGCGGAGCCCAGTGCGCGGAAAGATCGCCGATCACCTCGTTATCGTCATCGGCCGGATCGAACTCGCCGCTGTCCGGGTAGTCTTCCATGTCGAGATTGAAGAGAGCGTCTTCGTCATAGTCCGGATCGAGGTTCGCGACACCGAGCGACCCGGAGAGGACCGCGCCGCTGGCGGTACGGTAAGAGAGCCGTGCACGCGCCTCGCGCTTGAGTGCCTTGAAGAGGAAACGGGTCATGTCATCGGGATCATACGCGACGGCATTCCAGCGCGGACGGATGCGTTGCTCAATGCGGCTCTCAAAATACTCTGCGGAGAGTTGCAGGTTGCGGTTGAGGTTGAGCCCGGCGCGCCCGCCGTAGCGCAGGATCTCGAACTGGTCGTTGGCCTTGCTGTGCGCCACTTCGCCACCGATGAACGGATGCGAGAGATAAACCCAAGGATCGGGATTGCCCTCCTGGTAGTGGCCCACGCCCTCTTGCTCCGTCAGATCCGACTCCCGTCCGGCGACGGCCTCGCGGGCGGTGGGATCAATCGGCGCATCCGGATCACGCGCGGCGGCACCCTGCATCGTTTGCGCGCCGTGGGTCGGCGAAGTCTGGCCACCGCCAGCGGTACTCTCGACCGCCACCATCGAGGACGACACGAGCGGCTGGACGTCGCGCTGCGGGCGGTTACGGAAGTGCGACCGGGTCTCCACGATAATCTTCCGGCACAGCTCTTCGGGGTAGCCGTCGCGCTTGAGCAGATCCAGCATCTCTTCGGCCAGATGCGGCTTGTTCATGAGGAAAGCGATCTCGACCCGTGTGCGGCGCGCCATGAAGACCGGGTGATATTCATAGGCATGGCGCACAACGTCCGCCCCCTCGTCGGTCCAGTCCGGTTCGTACCGGCGGACCAACATGAGATTGTCGCCGGCCACGGTATAGCCGCTGATGCCCTGGACAAAACCGACCTGATAGTGACGCGCCGCCTCGGAAACAATGCTCTGCGTTGGGTTTTTGAGCACAGACAGGTTGCAGGCACTCTCTTGGCCGATGTCGCCGAACGGATAGGCCACCATTCCGACCGGATGTGCTTCCTCGCCCATCTCGTCGTGCAAAATTTTATTGCTCAGCCGGAACTCGCGGCGCATGCGCCGGTCCCACTCGTTCATGGATTCCAAGCGGTTCTTTTCCGGTAGCCAGACCCGATTGGGCAGGCTCATCCGCATGGATTTGCCCTCCTTGTCGACCGGTTGCTCATAATGTGCGCCATAAAGGTGGCTACCGATGATCCAATTGCCGGAAGCGGCATATTCGCGCATCTCATTCCAACCGGCGACAGAGGGCACGTACTCCTCGTTCGGCCGGGTGATCGCAAACATACCAAACGGCACGCCGAACTCCTCGGCGACAGGTGCACCGAGCATAAACGCGGCGCGCAGGGCATCGTCAAAAGTTACCGCCACGACCTTCATCGGGCTCTTGTGCGCACGGATCTTTTTGCCTGACTTGAATTTTCTTTCGCCCGTGATGCCGTAGCGCACATGATCGATCAGGCGCGCGGTCCAAGGCACCGCGTCCTCTTCGGGTTCCGAATCTTGACGCCTCTCACCCGGCCGCAGCCCGATGACGGCAGGGATATCCGTCGGGGAAATTAAAACGAACCCCTCGCGTTGCAGCGCGGCGAGGTGTTCATGCAGCCGCCGCACCGATGTGGTCGGCACCCAGTCGCTTTCGGTCAGATCATGATAGAGCAGTGTGAAGACAGCCCCCTGCTCCGCCGCAGCCTCCATTTGGTCGAGCTTCTGAAGCGCTTCGCGGTACGCGCCTTGCGCGACGAGCAGGCGCGCCTCATAGTAATAGCGCATCGGGTCTGTCGGGTCGAAATTCGAAAACCGGTCGTGCAAAATCTGCTCGGCATCCTCGAAACGCCGCTCGACCAAAGCCAGTTCAAAAAGCAGCGTCTTGGCGCGGAGGTTGTGCCGGTTGTACTTTTCAAGCACCTCGACGGCCCAGGGCTTGCACTCCTCGTAGCGGCGGGCCTGCAAAAGACGTTCCGCGTACAGCGTCCGGATGGCGACATCCTCGGGGTTTTCATCGATCGCCTGCCGGATCTGACCCAAGATAAAGCGTGTCGAGAACAAGCCGGGTTTGCGCTGGTTGAGCATATGGCAACGGTTGGCCATCCGCACACGCAACGCGCCGCGCTGCACGGGATCCGGCGTGTTGTCGATGACCTTCTGCAGGCGGTCGACACTACTGTCGCCGAGGTTCCCGATCTCGGCGATATCCGCGCGCAACGCCATGGCGCGCGGGTTTTCCGGCTCCAGCTCCAGCACATCCAGACACAACTGGTCGGCGCGCTTCAACTCGCCCACCCGTAGCTCCAAGACCGCCTGATCCATCATAAACCCGGCATTGCCGGGCAACTCTTCGTTGATGTGGCGGAAAAGCTCCACAGCCTCGTCATATTCGAGTTTGTGCGTGAGCAGGTTGGCGAGGTTAATCTGGATGTCCAGGCGATCCGGCTCTTCCTTGATCAACTGCCGGAAAATCTGCTCGGCCTCATCAGGCTTGCCGATACGTAGCAGGTTCTGCGCATACCAGAAACGCAAGTCGAAAAGATCGGGCCGCAGCTCGAGCGCTTTTTTGAAATGGGTGTCGGCGGCACGCCAGTCCTGCTGCATGACCGCACCCTGCGCCAGCAGGTTGTAGGGCATCCATTCATCCGGCATGAGCTGCTGGAAATACTCCCACAGCCGCCACGCGCGCTCTTTCTGGTCGGTGCGGATATACGCCCAACCCAAAGCCTCCCAGCCGGCCTGCTGGGAAGGATCCTGCCGCAGCGCCTCTTCCAAAAAAGGGATGGCCTCGGCGTACTTCTCTTCCTGCGAAAGCATCAGACCGCGATACAGCAGGGCGGCGGGAGCTGTCGTGGCCACGTCCGTCGCGCGCGCTTCGGCGATCGCCTGCTCCATGGCTTCGCGATCAAGCTTGGTGTCGCGCTCGGACAGCGGGAACGCATCTTTAACCGGTTTAACCGGCGGCTTCGCAGGGGGGCGCTGCGCCAACAGCACGGTTGCCATAAGCACCGTGCCCAGCAACGTCACACCAAAACGAAATGCCGGTCTCATAAATCCCCTCTCCCATTCCATAGCGGCGTCTACTTCTTCCAATAGGTCTGCACGAGCGACTGCGCAACGCGTTTAGCACCGACGTTGGTCAAATGGACACCGTCGGCATCGCGGACTGTCAGCGGAGCACCGTTCGGTGCCATGACATAGAGCGAGAAGGTGCCGGGACGGCGTGTCAGCAGCGGTGCCATGTCAAACAGCACCACCTTGTCCTTACGCGACTCCTCCTGCGCCAAGCGCTTGAAGACTTCGTTAAGCGACTGGGCATAGGTCTGATGCACGGGCTCTTTCATGTCCGGCAACAGCAACCAGACCACACGCGTGGCACCGCCTTTGATCAGCTCGTCCATGATACGCCCGAGGCGCAGGGCGTATTCGCGCTCCCACTCCGGCTGGCCGAACGGCACCACGCGACCGGTCGAGTCCTTGAGTGTCTGCCGGTCGTTCGCGCCAAGCGACACCACCACCGTCTTCGGCTTGTGCGCTTTCATCAATTCGTCAACCTTCGCGAACCAGTCGAACGCATCCAGGCGCGCCAAACCCGACCCGAGCGAAGAGAAGGACGTGGCGGGCGTCACACCGGCCGCGGCCAGCTCCTTCTCCATGGCGATCCCCAGAAGCCGCATCATGGAGTCGCCGATCATCAGCACCGGCGCACCTTCGGCGGCATGCGACAGCCCAGTCACTCCTACGAGCATGCATCCCGCAACCCATATCATCATCACTCGTCTGGTCATTTACATCGCTCCTTATTCCGGCTTGTTAAGCCATTCACCAACTGTAGACTGCGTCCATCCCCTCACACGGCTCAGCCCGCTCACACGCGACACCCGCTCGACAGGCCGCAGCACCGCCATCCAAAAGTCGCGGACCGGGCCATACTCAAGGTGCCCGGCACTCTGATACATCGCGACGCCATTGCATAGTAACAAAAGACCAAAAAAAATGGCTACACAAAAACACGCTTTGCCGACTTCCATACCGCTCACGACAGGTTGGGTCGATCCGGATTGCCCGCTCATGTTGCCTCCGTTTCAAAACTGGAAATAGATAAAGGGGGCGACGCCACTGGGACCGACCCCAAGGATCAAGGTCAGGATCACGGCCGCCGCAGCCCCCTGCACCCAGGCCGGCCAGCGGTTCACACGATCCCACACCGGCCGCGGCCGTGTGCCGTCGAGCCATTGCAGGGCAAAGCCGACCACGAGAACCAACAGCGCCTGACCGCTCAGCAGCCGGCTGCCGACCTCCCACCGGCAAAGCCCGCGCAGGACCTCCCCTGCGGCCGACAGCGAAGTCGCGCGGAACAGGATCCATGAAAAACAGACCACGTGGAAAATCCAGACGCGCCCCAGCAAGCCCCAGATCGGACCGGGATTCTCCGACGGCCTTTCAGGCAGTCCGAACAGACGCCGCACCAAGCGTTCGAGCGACAGGTAGACGCCGTGAAACGCGCCCCACAAGACAAACGTCCAGTCGGCACCGTGCCACAACCCCCCGAGCAGGAAGGTCAGCAACAGATTGATCCGCGTCCGCACCGCTGACCTCCGCGAACCGCCCAGCGGGATGTAAAGATAATCCCGCAGCCATGAGGAGAGCGAGATATGCCAGCGCCGCCAGAACTCTTGCAGCGTCACCGCGAAGTAAGGCGCATGGAAGTTGATCGGGAACTCGAACCCCAGCAGCAGCGCGCAACCGATCGCGATATCCGAATAGGCCGAGAAGTCGCAATAGATCTGCAAGGCATACGCATACACACCGAGGATCAGATCCGCCGCGCCGTAGGTTTCCGGCATGGCGAAGACCGGATCAGCGAGGTGCTCGGCCAGCCAGTTGGCGATAACCATCTTTTTGAAAAGACCGCCCAGGATCAGTGTCGCGGCGCGTCCGGTATCGAGCCGCACGGTGTAATCCGGGAAGCGGCCCATCTGCGGCAGGAGATCCGCCGCGCGGACAATCGGGCCGGCCACCAACTGCGGGAAAAAAGCCAGATAGTTGGCAAAATCCAGCGTCGACGCGGCAACCGGCGTTTTGCGCCAGTAGACATCGACCACATAGCTGAGCGCCTGAAAAGTATAAAACGAGATGCCGACCGGCAGCACGATTTTCTCGATCACCGGGAGCACGTGCTCTTGCAGGGCGATCAACTGCTCGGTCGTACCGAAGCGGGCGCAAAGCGGCACCGCCAGCGGCACCAACAGCTTGGTGAAGAAAAATCCGGTGTATTTGAAAATGCCGAGCACCAGCAGGTTGGCCGTGACCGCCAGCGTGACCCCGCGGCGGCGCGCGCGCGGCTCAACAGTCCGGTCGATCCAGCGGGCGGCCGCGTGGTTCAGCGCAGCGGAGGCGAACAGCATCAGAGCGAACTTCCAGCTCCAATATCCGTAGAAAAAAAGGCTGGCCGCAAGCAGCACAACCTTCCGCAAGCGCGGAAGCGGCACCAGACTCCAGTGCAAAGCGAATACAACGGCAAAAAACAACGCAAAAACGGTTGTCGGAAACAGCATGGCGATTCCTTATTTTTCCGAGGCGTCCGCGTCCTGCAGGACTTCCTGCAACTCTGCAGCAGCGCCGTCTTCTTGCTGTCCGATCTTCGCGCGCAACCGCTGCCAAAACGTGGCCTGCGGCGCGTTCGTCGGTTGCGCGACGGGATCAGACTGCCCGGCGCGGGAGACAGCACCGGTGATGGCTGCGGTGACGTCCGCAGGCACCGCATTGGAGAGCGCGGGCGGCTCGGGAACAAGCGGGGTGTCGGGTGATGGCTTTGAAGCCGCCGCATCCGGCTGGGCCTTTACAGCAGCGACACCATTCGTGCCGCTCTCCGCATTTTTCTTCTCAGCGGTCGTGACACGCGTGAAGGTCTGCGTCGTCACGCCCGTGCCGTCCTGCGGGATCGACTTGAAACTCAGGGGCAGGACCACCAGTCGAGGCTCGACGCCCTCACGCTGATTTTTTGCCAGGGTTGCCGACCACTCGGAGAACGGGAGCAGCGGCACACGCCATGCGTCCTTCACGGGATGCAGCAACAGGTTCCCGCGCTGGATCTCGCGCACGTTGACTTCATCCAGCTTTTTCAGCCGGGCGACTTCGTCCACGAACTCAGGAGCCTTGTCGTTTTCCATGCGCGGCCAGCTCCACTCTTCCTGCTGCACCACGATAAAGTCAGCGGTTGTCCGCTCGAGCATTTTCTCCATCTTAGCGAACCACGCGGCATCAGGCAACGCGCGCGCGCGCAGGATCAGCCCCGCCAGCCTGTGCTTCATGATCAAGGCGGTCAGGTGCTCCGGCAGCACCTCGGAGAAGTAGGCGAGGTCAACCACCGGCATCAGGCGCAACCGATCGAAGGCGCCAGCGGCCCGCACTCGATCCGCGCGATGCGGGCACGCGCCAAGCCAAGCTCCGGCGAAAAGGGTGCGATGCTCCACCAGCCGTAGCAGACATCCTGCGGGATGACCAGCGGCGTGGTGAAGACCGGCTTATCATTGACATACCCTACCGCGCCGTCGCCGCGGATTTCGAGGCGCAGCCGGACGGTTCCCGGCGGTCTCAGCCACGGGCGGCTCTCATGGGTACGCAACTCCCCGTTCAACCACGTTTGGATGCGGATGAACCCCTCATCATCGTATCCGTACCGCACCATCGATTTTGAACTGCGCCGCGCGTAGAGCCAAAAGGAGCCAGCGGATTCATCCAAGGTGACCTCAAGGCATCCGTCGCGCAGCAACTCCGATTTTTTCAGCCGCAGAAACGCCTCGGACATCTCCGAGCCGGCGCGCAGCTCATAGCGGCCGTGGGCGGAGGGACGGAACCCGCCAAACGCGATCCAGTTGTCCGAGAGTTTGTCCATGACAAAGTTCTCTGAGACTTTTTCCGTCAACGGCAGAAAACTCTCGTACAGCTCGCGCGTTTTCTTGTTGGGCGCCCCGGCAGCCGTCCCGCGCACGAAATCGAAGAAGACGCTGGCCTCCGGAATCGCCAGCAACTCGGCGGCAAAGATGTCGCGTCCGAAGCCGAACAGATGCGTTTCGGAGCTACGGCCGATCGCCAGCAACTCGTGCATATTGGCGTAGCGTTCGACCGGCTCGTCCAGCATGGTCTGGAGAATCAGGCGCGCCTCGATGTTGTCGGGGTGGCGCTCCACCACGGTTCGCATCACGTCGCGGGCCGCGTGGCGCTGGCGGTGGCGATCCAGCCACTGCGCCTGGGCGATGGTGATGGAAGGGCTGTCCGGGAAGGCGCGCGCGTACGCATTCAGCATGTCAGCGGATTCATCCATCCGGTTCAGTTGTTCGAGCAGGCGCGAGTGCCGGATCGCCAGATTCATCTGCCCGGGGTTGATCTCAAGGCTCCGCGTATACGCCTCGAGTGCCTTGTCCGGCTGGTTGAGACGCAGCCAGGCGTCGCCGATCAGCGCCAGCGCCTCAGCATTGCGAGGGTCGGTATCGAGCCACTTCTCCCAGATGCTGATCGCCTCTTGGTAATCGCCGGAGATAAAGGCGTCGAATCCCTTCTGCCGCAGTTCCTCCCGCTTGACATCGGGCGAGACATCGTCATAAACGGTGAGCAGATCGGAGAGCTGATAGTAGAGCGACAGCGTCTCATCGCTGGCTGCGGGCAACACGCGCGTGATACCGAGCACCTGGCTTTCATCCAGATTGAAAGGCGCTTTTTTGAAATCACCCGCCAGAAGGACGCCGGGCAACAGCTTGATGATGTTGACGGACGAGGGCAGCGACTCGACCGCGACGGGCAGCTTCAACGCCAGCTGCATCTTTTTGGCGTTCATCGCGTCTTGCAGCCTGACGAGCCAAGTCACCAGCGGGGTCACCTGTTCCGGCACGCAGGAGGACGCATCCACGTAGAGCCCGTCCACATGATGCTCAAGGACCCTTTCCACGACATCGGCCGGAGACACCTTCTGCAGCAAAGAGGCGTCACGGATCTGGACTTGCGGCAGGATCTTCATGTTGTTGGCGCGGGCGAGCAGGGAGAGCGCTTCGTGGTCCCAGGCGGGGAAAGTGATGGGCGCGCTTTCGTATACGTCGAGCCAGGGCGGCGAGAGCACGTTGAACTGGTAGCCGTGCTCGTTAAGCCACTGGGTCAGATAACCCACATCCTTGGCCACGTCCGGCGTCCACGTGACCAGCGCGTCGCGCCGTCCCACCAGGTGCGCGTCGAAAATCGTCGCGGAAGCCATGCCCGGCAGGGGATCCCAGATGCCCACGCCAATCATACCGGGCTGGGGATCACCGCGCAACAGCACGCGCCCGTTAAAGAGCGCCTCGCCGTCCAGACGCGCAAAGAACAGGTTCTCGCGCAGGCAGATAAGCAGCTCGTGGCTCTGCCGGGACTCCGCCGCGAGCGCATCGGTCTCCAGCATCATCTCGTCCATGTCTTGCAGCCGCTGCCGGACCGAGACCTTACCGGCGTCGTCTATGCTGAAATAGATGTACTCGCCCTTGGAAGTGGCGCGCAGATAGACGCCGAAGCGTCCGCGCTTCAACAGGAAGCGCACGACAAAGAAACCGTCCTCGAAGGTATCGCTGCCGGCCAGCCACGCCTTGGCGCCGGTTGTGGCGAAGACCGGCTCCTGTCGCAACGTCACCACCGGGTTCCGCGGCGGAATCGCCCGCAGGGTCAGTTCGTTGTCGTGCGCGGTGACGCCGCCCCACTCGCCGATCCACCGCTCGATTTTACAGGCTTCGTGCTCCTTGCCGCACCCGGGCTCTGCCGGCCAGAAGGTTTCCAGCTTGCGGATGAACTCCCTGGGGCTCCAGGCGGGATCGACCAGCAGCCGGTTGAGGCGGCGCGGATCACTTTGGCGCGTGTTGAGCGCCAACTGGCCGAGGATGAAACCCAGATCGTAGTGGGCACCAACCTGATGCATGTTGGTCACCCGCACGACTCTGGCCCGTTCTTCATACTGCCCGTAATCGCCATACGGGAAAAAGAAGGCGATGGGTTTCCCGCCGACCTCTTTTTCAAATTCCCGGATCACCTTCTCGTGATCCTCCTGCAGCCGCCGGTTGAACTCCTCGGGCAATTCGTAACGCCGACGGTCCTCCAGCCATTGGGGGTTGGCGAAAAAAGAACCTGTGCGACCGGCAGGGCTGGTCGGGATGAAATCGAACCCGTGTTCCGACTGCGCGGCCAGCTCCCACGAGCCCATCGTCAGCATGTCGCGCAGATAGGGCCACAGCAGCACCTGGGCGTCCTTGGTGTGCATGGGGGCGGTCGTCACGCCCATCACCGCCTTCCACTTGTAGAGGTGCAACAGATCACGGATCTCGAAATACGAGCTTTTCCGCGATTGCTCAAAGGTCATGAGGATGGCCTTGCGCGGCAGGGGCTTGCCCTCCTTGTAGAAGGCCTGGACCTCCCTGAGCGTAATGGGAGTGTATCCATTCTCGCGCAGCAGCCGGAGCTGTTCGGCGAACGTTTCCTTCGAAATGTCCCGCGAATCTCCCGTGGCATCGCTGCTGACGCCGTAGTAGGCCACGGCGACAAACGTGTCTGCATCGCGCACAATCTCGACATCCGTCTTCGGATAACCGTGGCGGTAATAGAGCGCACGCAAGGGTGTCCACAACGCGACCAAGAAACAGAGCACGCCGAGAAAAATGAGCCAGGCGCGCACGTTGCGATCCTTCTCGACCGCGACCGGACGCTCCCATCCGTCATTCAGCTCAGGCTCGGCGGGAGTCGCCGCGCCGGTGTCGCCGTTCAGGACGCCGGTCTCTTTCTCATCCGTCTTGTTCATCCTCGTGTTCCCCACTTTCTACCGCGCAAGGTGATCAACGCCCAGTAAATCTGCCAACTATAGAACGCAATATAGGACGCTGTAAACACAAATCCCGCCCACCACCAGCGACGGCCGGTGGAGGCCCAGAAATGCAGCGACCAGACCGCCGTGATCGCCACCACGCCCAGCGTGTATGAAGCCGTGACATGCCCGGCCATGATCGGGCCGATCACCAACGCCTGAAGCATGACGACCGGTTCAAAAATCGGCATCCACATCATCGCGTACCACGAGAGCGCGGGCACCGGATGCTTACGCCACATGAACTTACCGGTTTTGACGATTTCGCGCAGATAAGAACGCATCCAGCGCGCCTGCTGCCGAGTGTACTGATACCAGTTTTCGGGCGCGATGGTCGTGGCCAGCGCCTCGTCATCGTACAGGATCTTGTAGTCCCGGAGGATTTTGTTGGTCAGCGAGCGGTCATCCGCAAAGTTGCCATGCTCGCCCATGACCGTGGCATTCATCCATTCGTCCAGCACATGCAGCACACAGACGCGCCGGTAAGCCGAGAAGCAGCCCGGCAGGCAGCTCACGGTGCCGAACACGCTCTCTGCGGCCTTCATGATCTTGTAAGAAAAGTAGTAGCGCACATCCTGCATGCGCGTCAGCAGGTTGACGTTGGCGTTCTCCACATCGCAATGGCCGGAGATCCCGCCGACCGAAGGATCAATAAAGCCCTGCATCAGCTTTTGCAGCGCCCCCGGGAAGATAAAGGTGTCGGAATCCACACAGACCATGAACTCGCCGCGCGCGATCAGCGTCGCGACGCCCCATCCGTGGCACAGTCCCCGGTTGCGCTCGAAATCCACCACCACCAGCCTGGGGTGACGCGATTGCGCCGCCAGCATGTGCGTCAGCGTGTCATCCGTCGAGCCGTCGTTGACGGCCACCACCTCCAGTTTGTCCTCCGGATACCCGGCGGAGAAGATGCGCTCGAGGGTCTGGCGGATGACCCCGCTCTCATTCATGCAGGGCACCAGCACCGTAACCGTCGGCGTGTATCCGACATCCTTGGGCGGCAAGTAAAAAGCAGCGATGATAAAGCGCGAGACAACGAACAATCCCGCCAGCAGGGAGTAGATGCTTACCATCGGCTGATACCAATAGTTCTCCGCGCTGCGCAATTGCAGAAACACCGCCCAGCCCAGCATAAACATCGCCGTAAACGAAATCAGCAAGACCAGCAGTTTGGGCGGCCGCGAATAGAGTTTGTCCAAGCGGCTCTTCACTTCCTGCCCGGTCGGCACCGGAAACTCCGGCGCCACCGGCAGGGCGGTGGTTTCATGGGTGAGCGACCGCCGACAGTACGGGCACACGGCCGGCACCGGCGTTTCGATTACGTGAACCGACAGACGGCAAGCCTCGCACCGGCATCTCCGCCCCGTGACAATTCTGCCGCCATGGGTCGTTTGATGGGTCATATACGTCTGCATATCCGATGGCATTGCTTTGTGAGTTGCCGCAAAGTATATGACCTTTTGTCTTTGACCGCAACCGCACTTTTTGTAACACTAAACGCAAAAACCTGAGATTACTCTGGTTTATGACGCATTGGCCACTGGGCGGAGCAGTCGCTTTCGTGAGCGGATGTGTTGTGGAGCAGGTTATGGGAAAAGTGTTGATCGTTGACGATGAGCGGACCATTGGTGATTATCTGGCAAACCTGATCACGCGGTTGGGGCATCAGGTTGAAGTCACACTGAATGCGTCCGACACATTAGCTAAACTGGACGAGGGCGGGTTTCAACTGGTCATCGCCGACATCCGGCTCCCGGACGCACCTGACGCCCAGGCCTGGGTGACAAGGTTGTGCCGGAAAGCCAAAGACATCCCCGTTGTTTTGATCTCTGGCATACCGTCCGCTGAGCTGGATGCCTGCGCAAAAGCCAATGGCGTGCTCGCCTTCTTGAGCAAGCCGTTTGAGCTGGCTTTCATCAAGAACATCCTGCAAAGCGTCTTTCCTGAACAGCCCCAAGCGTAACGTGTGATGCCCCCGGAAAAGAGGAATCTATGGTCATCGACAAAACCAAGTTAGGGCTCGCGTTCTTCGATGAGTGCCTTGGCGGCGTTTACCGCGGACGGCAGGTGCTCTGCTGGGGAAGCCGCCGCAGCGGTAAATCCATTCTCGCCTGCCACTTCCTGAACCAGGCGCTGCTGGAGGGCGACAAGGCGCTTCTGCTCTCCCGATATCAGGCGCAGGACACGGTCATTGTCGCCGAAAGCCTCGGCATGCCCTTTGCGGATGCCGTCAACAGCGGACAATTGACCATTCTGGAGTACAACACGTTCATTACGGAAAGCGGCACCAGTAACAACGTCATGTTGCCGCCCCAATCGTTCATGGAGCTTCATGGGATCGTCGAGTCGCAGTCCATCCGCCGGATCGCGTTCGACCCCGTACTGCCGTGGGTTGCGATTCAGCCGATAACGCGCATCGCCGAACACGTCTATTCCTTCATCCACGCACTTGAGCGTCTGGACGCCACCTCGCTACTGCTCCTCCCTAAACCCGCCTCCAATGCCGCTCACACCCTGAAGAACCGGTTGGAGGATCTCTGTCCGGTCGTTATCCATCTCGCCCACACCCATGACAGATGTCGCATCCTGCGTGTCACCAAATACCTCGGCGAGAGCATCAAGCTTTGCACATCGTTCCCCTTCATCTTCTTGCCCGACGTCGGGATCACCACCGATCCCGCGCCCTGCCCGGACATGCCTGAGCCCCAATCGCAACCACCCCAGCCGACAACGGCGGAAACACCGGCCGCACCAACTGCGGCAACCGCCGTAGCAGGCTACTCCGCCGGTTCACCCAAAAAGCCCATCAACTTTTCCTCCGTAATCCAACTCCCGCGATGAACGATAACCCCGGCTTTCTTCTATGTATACAGCCTATTGGAATCTGAATGGTCTGCCCTTCCTGAACGTCGTGAGCGACCGCCTGATCTACATGACGGAGCAGCACAAGGAGGGGATCGCGCGGCTATATTACTTGATCGATCAGGAGCGTATCGCCGGACTGCTCACCGGCGCCTACGGCGTCGGCAAAACCATGACGCTCGAATGCCTGCACCGGCATGCCACGAAAACCCGGCTCCCCGTCATCAGGATCGACGCCATCCCCGACGGCAGCCTGCCGATGGCCCGCCACATCCTGCGTTGCCTCGACCTGCCCGACCACGCGCAAACCCTGCCCGAAGCGCTGATGTCGCTCCAGGCCCACTGTCAACGCAACTCCACCTCGCTTACCCGCTCGCTCCTGCTTATCGACGAAGCCCACCACCTCGCCGTCGGCGACGGTTTCTACCTCGCCCACCACCTCTGTAACCTGCGCATCCCGGCAACCGCGAAAAAAGAGGAGATCCCGCTTTTCACCATCATCCTTGCCGGCACCAATGAGATCCGCCCCGCGCTGGCCCGCCATGAATCCCTCCGCCGCCGCATCCAACTCGACTGGCATCTCGAGCCCCTCACCGCCGCCCAGACCACCGAGTACGTCCACCATCACCTGCGCGCCGTAGGGGGGGACATCTGGGTGTTCACCAAAGAGGCCCTTGATGCCGTGTACACCTATTCGCTGGGTGTTCCGCGCAGTATCAACAACCTCTGCGACACCGCCCTGATGCTCGGCTTCGCGGCCCAGTCCCCCAACGTAACCGAGGACATCGTCAAGCAGGCTGCCCGCGACACCGGGCTCGACGTCTTGCTCGGCGACTTGGCCTCCGCGCAAGACACCTCCCACCCTCCTTCATCCTAAACCGCTTCACCTATTCAGGACGCATCCGTATGGCTACCTTTCCCATTTCTGATGTCGCGATCATCGCCGCCGTGCTGGGTCTCTTTTTTCTGGCCATGGCTTTCTATAAAAGCATTTTCCACAAACGGCGTCCCAAAACACACCATGCCGCCCAGGCGGCCCGAACTCCGGCCGTCCCGGAAAACCAGCCGGTTAAACTCTCCGACCCTTTCCAGCAGGTGTCTACCGGCAGTGCCCCGCCCCAGCACCCCCAGAAAACGGACAATCCCTTTTTCCCCGCCTATCCGGGCAATGGAGAAACGACCGTCTCAGCCTTCCGCCAGTTCGTCCCCAGTAAAGGTTTCGACACGGCAGCCTCTCAGGAACCCGATTCCATCTACAAGTGGGAGTAGCGTATACCGCCCTTTTCACCCACAACCGTTGAGAGTTGAACGTTGAGCGTTGAGCGTTGAAAGTTATCCCCCAAATCAGCCGCGCGGTGGCCGCCCTGCTCGGCACAGCCCTGCTCTGCACCGCCGCCGAAACGCCGCTTCTCCCGCCCTTTCCCGCTGCCACCGAAATCCGCGCTGGCGAAGCCACGCCCCCCGCCGAAACCGTTCCCGACGGACTGCGCCTGCCGGTGCGTTTCGACGACCCGCATGAGCGCGTCTACTGGGACATCCCCCTCGCCGCCCGCATCCCGAAAACGGCCACGGCCCTCCAGCTTACCCTCTCCTGCACCAACACCGCGCCGATCCGCGGCCTCTCGATCCACCTCCAGTCCGGCAAGGGCTGGCACAACGCATCCCCCGTCTTCACCCCCGGTCCGCGCCGACGCCTCGACCTGCCGCGCGGCCTCTTCCAGCCCGAAGGCCGTCCCAGCCCCTGGGAAAGATCCCATACCCTCCGCATCTCCGTCTGGAAACAGAGCGCAGGCACCACCCTCATCACCCTCAACGCCGTCTCCGCCCGCACCGACGCCGTCGCCATCGTCCGCGCCAGCAACACCACCGCACCGGGTGAAACCGCCCTCGCCGCCGCCCTCACCGACCGTTGCGCCCGCCTGCTCGCCAAAGCCGACATCCCCTGCGCCGTCATCGACGATTCGCTCGACGCCCTCAACCCCTACACGCTCCTGCTCCTGCCCTACTCTCCCACCCTCCCCTCACGCCAACTCAACCGCCTCACCCGCTTTGTCGACCGCAACGGCCGCCTCATCGTCTTCTACAATGCCTCGCCCCAACTCGCCGCCAGCCTCGGTCTGCGTCTTGGCTCCTGGCAAGGTGCCGAGCCCACGCAGCCCTGGTCCGCCCTGATCTGTGATCCCTTGCGCCTGCCCGGTACCCCGGCGCGCGTCCCCCACGTCACCACCAGCATCATCCCTCCCTTCGCCCGTCCCGGCACCGATGCCCGCGTCGTGGCCACCTGGGCCGACGATACCGGCCGCAATACCGACATTCCGGCCTGCGCGCTCACCCCGCGCGGCGCTTGGTTCGCCCACGTCCCGCCGCTGGCCTACCCCTCCGCCGCCGCCCTGATGAACACCCTTGCCCGCAGCCTCTGCCCCGACCTCGGGCTGGCGCCCCTGCCGCCGCCGGCCGCCCCGGCTCCGCTCCCTGAAGCCACCGTTGCCAACGAAATGCGCGCCGCCTGGAATCCGCTGCCGACCGCCCGCCATCCGCGCGGCTGGCGAGGACTGCTCGACCAACTCGCCGCGCACCGCGTCAACACCCTCTTCATCCACTGGCAAAGCGCCGCCACCCCGCTCTATACGCACCCCGGTCGCCGCGCCTCTGTCGATACGCTGGAGGAAGCCCTCGCCGCCGCCGGCCGCCACCAGACCGCCCTTCACGCCTGGGTCACCTGCTGGACGCTCGAAGGTGCCGCACCCGCCCTGATCACGCGCCTCACCCGCGAAGACCGCCTGATGCGCGACGCCGCCGGCAACACGCTGCCCTGGCTCTGCCCCTCGCTGCCCGAAAACCGCGCCCTGCTGATCGACAGCCTGCGCACCCTCGCCCGCCGTGGTGTGGCCGGCATCCACCTTGATTACGTGCGCTATCCCGAAACCACCGGTTGCTACGCGCCCGCCACACGCAAGGCCTTTGAAACCGCGCGCGGCCAGCCCGTCGCCGCCTGGCCCGCCGATGTCCTGCCCGGCGGTGCGCTCGCCGCGCCCTTCGCTGAATTCCGCCGCGCCACCCTGACCGCCTTCGTCCGCGAACTCCGTGCCGCCCTGCGCGACGTTACCCCCGGGGTCGCGCTCTCAGCCGCCGTCTTCCCCACGCCCGCCGCCGCTGCCGCGCACGGCCAAGCCTGGCCCGAATGGCTGCGCGACGGACTGATCGACTTCGCCTGCCCGATGATCTACACCGAAAGCCCGGACGACTTCAACGCGCAGCTCGCCGCATGCCTCGCCGCCGCGCCAGCGGACAAACTCGTGCCCGGACTCGGCAGTGGTGCCGACGGCTGCCAGCTCGATGCCGCCGCCGCCGCGCTGCAGATCGCCGAGACCCGCCGCCGCCGTCTCGCCGGATTCGCCTTCTTCGCGGTTGACGACGAACTCACCGGCAGCTTGCTCCCAACCCTCTTCCCGATCCCATGAAAGCGCCCTCAGCGGCAAACTGTCAAGAAATCGGTTCGTGACAGGGGGCATGCGAGTCGAGCGCGTGTTTTGTGTGTGCGGTGTCGGAAACGCGGGCGTCTTCCGCGCTACGCGCGGATGTAGGATTTATTTAGGATTTAGGAGTTAGGAGTTAGGAGTTAGGAGTTAGGAGTTAGCCCGCCGCGCGGCTCCGCCGCGAAAAAACCTTGGAATAAGTTTAGGACATGATTAACATGATGTTGTTCAATCCTGAAAATCCTGGCATCCTGGCAATTTATAGGACATGATTAACATGATGTTGTTCAATCCTGAAAATCCTGTCATCCTGGCAATTTATAGGACATGATTAACATGATGTTGTTCAATCCTGAAAATCCTGGATACATGCGCCCGCGCAGCGGGAAATCCTGGCAATTTATAGGCAAGGAGTTTTTCACTTCGACGTTCTGAGTTCGGCGTTGGGCGTTCGGCGTTCAAAGGCGGCGGCGTGACCGCCGCGGACAGGGACGCCCGCTTCTCCCGTCAGACCTTATATGTCGACCCGCGACGAGCGACTTGCGGTGTCGGAAACGCGGGCGTCCCTGTCGATCGTCGCGGGTCGAATGTCGCGGGTCGCGGGTCGACGTTCCCGATCCCGATACCGATAGCGATACCGATACCGATACCGATAGCGATACCGATACCGATACCGATGAAACCCAGAAACCCAGAAACCAAAGAGCGTTGCTTTCAACGCTCTTTTTAGGTTCACGCATCCCCGAGGCGTTCGCGGACGGTTCGGGGAACCGTCCCTACCAGCGGGCGGGGAC
>JAPXSY010000036.1:0-30998 GCA_033812795.1 Kiritimatiellia bacterium | reverse complement strand
GTTGAAGGTTCAACTGCTCTTTGGTTTCAGGTTTCACGTTTCATACGTAGATGGGCGCAGATTTTTAAGGGCACTAAAAGAGTCTGATCAGGCTGCCCTGATCCGGCAGTTTCTCCAACTCGACTTTGAGCGCCGTGAGCGTGGCGTTGGTGACCACGGTGGTGACGTTGGTGATGCTCGGCGTACGCGTGAAGTCCCATGCGAACCAAGTGGTCGGCGTGGTCGAGCGGTCCGGCACATCCGCCGCCGGGATCGTGAGGCGCACGTTGTAGTCGCCCTCGCTCTCCACCGCCGAGTTCGTGAACCCGGCGTCCGCGAAATCCGCCACCACCTGCTCTAGCGTCTTGGCGCCGGGCGTCAGCGCCAGCCGCACGTTGAGCGCGACCAACCGGTTCGTCCGGAGATTCGAGATTTCCACATGCCCCATGGGCGCAGGATCGAACGGTCCGGTCGCCATGACGCCGCCTACGCTCAGCGAGCCCTTGAGCGCCTCGCTTGCCAGCGCCACGCTTGAGGTGGTGTTGAGCAGTTCCTGAACGCTCCACATGTTGCTGTCTGGAAGGGACGTGTAGTTGAAGCCGGTGCTCTTCACCCCGGTCATCAGCGCGAAGGTGTTGGTGCGCAGCAGCAGCGCCCCGCCGTCAAGCGCCACGCGGAGATGACCGCAGCGGTAGGCGCTGTTGTCCGTAAAGTTGACGGGCGCGAGATGCGCCGGGCTCTTGTCGAGCGTGTACTCCAGCAGAAAGTGCTTAGCCGGTGCCCCCCCGACATAGCTGAACATCGGAATCGTGACCCGCGGCGCGGAACCCTTGAGGCGAAACTCCGAGGTGCCGCTGTTGAAGATGGCGTAGTTGGCCGGTGCCACGCTGAAAACGCCGCCGCTGATCTCGACCCGCACGATCTGCGTCGTGGAGCCGTACACATAAAAGCCCGCGTTGGTGACCTCGCCGCCGCTCTGCACAAAGTGATGCCCGGCATAAACCTTCAGATTGCCCTTCTCCCCGAACCAGCCCTCCCGGATCAACACCGTGGGCCGCTCACCCGCCGTGCCGCCCGGCAGATCAAACGTGTCGCACATGATCGTGCCGCCATTCAAATCAAGCTGCCCGCCGCATGCCACCTCGAACTTCGCGTTCGCCGCCGCATTGGTCACCGTCAGCACGGCATCTTCGATCCGGAGCGTACCGGTCTGACCGACGCTGACCTGATTTGCGGAAACAGCCGCTCCGTTGTGGGCCACAAAACGACTCGAGTCCGTTCCGTTGAGGGTCAGCCCCCCTGCCGTCACCGCCAGCCTGCCGCCGTTCATCTCCATGGCGTTCGTCGCACCCGCGAACAGCAGCCCGTTGTTGATGGTGATGTCGCTCTCCGTCATGGCTACCAGACCCGTGGAATCCGAGGAATTGCCCACGTTGACCGTGTTGAAGGTGTTGGTGTGGCTGTTGAGCGTCAAACTCCCGAACGCGCCTGATTCATGACCGACCCTGAGATTCGATCCCAAAGCCTGCCAGTTGGCGTTGCCCCCGTTGACGGTTATGACCCCGCTGCCGCCCTTTCCGCTACCGAGCACCACGTTGTTCGAGGTGATCAGGCTGCCGCCGTTCACGGTCAGGGTGCCCCGCGCTCCGGACGCATAGCCCAGATACATATAATCCGAACAGATCAGTGTGCCGTTGTTCAGCGTGTAATCACCTTGCGCGTTCGAGTTTTTCGCCAGAGAGAGGTCCGCACCATTGTCGAAACTGTTCGTTCCGCCCTCTTGGACGAATTCGCCTTTCAGCGAAGTCCCCACATAGGCCTCGGAAGTTGTCCGGAGCACGCCATTCGAGAGGGTGAAGTAGCCGGTGCCATTCCAACCGACGTAAACGTTTTTTGCCGTGACCTCGCCGCCCGTCATCACGACGGTTCCTGTGGCTTGCGACGAGTTCTGACCCAAGACAAAATCCTGGGTCACGGTGTCGATACTGCCGCCGTTGATCAGGAACAACCCCCGTCCGGTGCCAGCGTTCCCGGCCAACAACTTGGTGTTTGTGATCATCGCACCCGGCTCGATCCGGACCGTGCCCGAATTACCCGAGTTTTGCCCTACCGCGATGGTCAGGTTCGTCAGAAACGAACCGTTCGGGATCACCGCATATCCGCCGTTGTTGACAAAGGCGATTTCGTTTTCCGGCACCATGCCGCTATTCCAGTTGGCACCGTCATTCCAGTCGCCCTCGACACCCGGCGCACCTTTCCAAGAGTCATCCGCTTGAAGCGTTCCGGTCAACATGCCGACACAACACACAATCCAGCACACCTGTCTCACATCCGCCTCCTGTTTGCCTGCTTTTCCGCCATGTAAAGACACCGATTTCCGTTCTGCTGGCCATTATAGGACGGACCGATGCGCCTGTAAAGGCATGAATGCGCAAAAAAAACTAGCCTTTTTGCGCACGGATTTTGTTGTGACGTTTCATGTGATTCATGGTGCGGATTGTCTGGTGCCTACGGGGGCATCCGGGGATCGCGCGTTCGTTCCGGACTTGCCTATAAAGAGCCAGGATTTCCCGCTGCGCGGGCGCATGTATCCAGGATTTTCAGGATTGAACAACATCGTGTTAATCATGGATATATGCGCCCGCGCAGCGGAAAATCATGTCCGATAAATTGACAGGATTACAGGATTTTCAGGATTGAACAACGTCATGTTAATCATGGATATATGCGCCTGCGCAGCGGAAAATCATGCCCGATAAATTGACAGGATTTCCCGCTGCGTGGGCGCATGTATCCAGGATTTTCAGGATTGAACAACATCGTGTTAATCATGTCCTAAACTTATTCCAAGGTTTTTCGCGGCTGAGCCGCGCGGCAGGCTAAAACCTCCCTCCTTGCCTATACCTTACATCAAAGTTATCCTCAGTTACATTCCCGTGCGAAGCGCGGGCGGCGGACTAACCAGAGGATCGGCGGCAGCGCCATCAACGCGCAGAGCGCGAAGGCGAATCCGATGCCGCGGAACAGGGTCGGCCAAGGGATCTCCAGCGTGACCGGCAGGCCGCCGAACGGCATCCAGGCCCGGGTCCAGCCGGTGAAGGTCCAGCCGATGCAGAGTCCCGAGACCAGACTCAGCACAATGCCGCACACGCTGGTCATCAACGCTTCGGCCAGCAGCAGACGGCCCAGCTGACCGCGCGTCATGCCGATCGCGCGCAGAACCGCGATCTCGCGTGCGGAGGCGTGGAAGGAGGCGATCAGCAGGGTGGCCATGCCGGTCGATAGCACGATCAGCGACCAGAACGGCGCACGGGCCATGTCCCCGATAAGGTCGGCGCTGTGCGCGATCGTGCCGTCGGCGATCTCGTCGCGGTGATGCACGCGCACGGTGTTGCCGCTGCCAACCGCGAGGGTCTTACGGATGTCGGCCTCCAGCCGTTGTCCTGCGGCCAACGGATCCATGGCGCGGTACGCCTCGCTGAAGTTCAGCCAGAGAAAACACGTGGTTTCCGTGTTGCCGCTCCATTGCCGCGCAACCTCCTCGTTCACGAAAACCGGCCCCATCGTACCGCCCGGCATGCCGTGACGGCCACGCATCTGGGCGCGGGAGGTCACCAGATGCCAATTGAGGTCCACCACGCCACCGACGGTGAACGAAACCATTTCTTCGGACCGCGAACCGGACGGGGCGCTACGGGCGCGGGCCGGAAGCGGGCGTTTCGTGAGCTGCAGGGTCCCGCCTTTCCGCAACCCCGTTTCGCGCGCGAACATCAGGGTGATGAGACAAGCATCGTTCCGGGTCAGGGCGTCGGCGGCCTGACGCGGTTCGCCTTCCACGAAGCGGAACGGCGCCAGCGGGCGGTCGCCGCCGAAAGCGGTCCGGGGATCCGCACCGAACAGCAGCACATTCGGATGGGGTGAAGGTCTTCCCGAGACGCGCGCCACACGCGTGGTGAGTGCCGGAGCCAGCGGAACCTGAACCGCCTCGATGGCGAGGCAACGTTGTTGGCCGACGCCTTCCAGAAGAGCCACGGCGCCCGCGGCACTGCGGCTGACGCCGTTCGGCAGCAACGACACGATCACGTCAGGAAACGTGGGGCTGGGAAGAAAGGGACGGGTCAGCGAACTGCCCCAGATATGAATCGCGGCAAAGGAGCCTAACCCGACCGCCAGGGTGATCGTCATGCCTGCCGTGCGCGGGATATCACGGCTGATCCGGCGGTGCAACAGGACCGGATCGAGCGCCAGCAACGCGCTGACAACCGGTCCGCACAGGCGTTCCGTGGCGCGGATGAAGCCCGGCAGAAGCAGGAACAGACCGAAAAGGTGCAACGGGATCCCGACAGTCAACAGCAGCACACTCCGCGAAAGGGCTGTCAGCCGCAGGGGCAGGACGAAAACCAGCATGGGGAAAAGTAACGCGAACCCGCACGCCGTGCGCAAGAAGGAGCGTTTGCGCGTGTCGCGGTCCGGCTGGCTGGCGGCATCGTGTTCGGCCAACGCTTCCAGCGGCGCGATACGCATCGCGCGACGGCAGGGCCAGAGCAGGCTCAGTAACGTCAGCACCATGATTCCCGCGGCCGTGACCGCAGGGGTAATCCATCCCAGCATGACCCCTGCGGGAAAGGTCTGTGCAGCCCGCCGCGTGAAAAGCGTCAGCGCGGCCCATCCGCCCAGTAGCCCGAGCGTCCAACCGCAGCAGGCCATGATGAACCCTTCCAGCGCCACCATCTGCGCAACGTGCCCGACCGTCATGCCCGCCGCGCGCAGAAGGGCGATCCCCCTCACGTTCTGCGCCACGCCGAGAGTCAGGGCGTTGAAGAGCAGGCAGAACGCGGTCAACACGGAAAGCGTCAGAAGCAACGGAGCCTGACGCTTGAAGTTCGCGAGATTGTCGCTGACGTGCCGCGCCTCGATCTGCCGTCGGTCCGTGAGGATGAAGCGGGCAGGCGCGTTTGGTCCGGGGCGGGTCCCGCCGTATGCCGATCCCGTAGTGGTGGAGGGTGGCGGCAGACCGGTGGCGGCCCGCAAGTCGTCGGGCGCGGCACCCGTGCGCAGGGTGCAGAGCAGCAGGTTCGGCCGCGGATCCCAAACGCCGCCCGCGGCCTGGCGCAGGGCGCCGATGGTGGCGAATGCAGTCGGCAACCCGTCAACCGCTTGGGGGAAATCGATCACCGCGCCGATCCGGACCGTCACCGTGCTGTGGGGGGTGATGAGGACCAGCGGTGTGCCACACGGTGGCGGCGGAAGATGACGACGGGCAAACACTGATGAGCAGATGGCCACCACCGGTTCCGGACTGGACGGGTCCGGCCAGTCGCCGGTGACCTCCGCCTCGGTGTAGGGGCAGCCTTCCTGCGGCGCGAGCGTGAGCGAAGTCACGAGTGGGGGACCTTGCAGCACCGCGCCGCCGGGTCGGAAATCGAGGGTGGCGTGGATCACCCGGCAAGCAAATGCGGATTCGACCTCCGGCCGTGACAGGACGGATTCCATGAGTTGGGGGGGCAGCGCGGCCGGCGGAACGGACGGCCGCGCCGCGCCGCGCGCCGGGCGGTATCCCGCGCCCTCGGCCGCGACCCAGCAGGAGAAAGGCGCAGTCATGCGGCGGACCGTTTCACGGCTCTGACCCATGGCGGTGACGGTCAGGCCCAGTGACCAAACCATCAGGCCGGTGGCGGAGGCCACACCGAGGGTTGCCATGGCGAAACGCATCTTGCCGCGTCTCAACGTTTTGAATACCAATCGAATCAGCATGGTTTTTACCTTCCGTACCGGCTTCACGGGCCAGCAGACGCTTGCTCCGCCTGTCAGACCTTACGTTGACCCGCGACTAGCGGCCTGAGGTGTCGGAAGCGCGGACGTCCTCGCCCGCTGGCAGGGCGGTTTTCCAGAAACCGCCGCAGACACATCAGGGCTGACGCAGGATCTCCACATACCGTTTGGAGATCCGGGCCGGGTCATGCTGGGTCTCCAACTCGCCGACCACACGTCCGTCCTTCAGCAGGTGCACCCGTTCCGCAGCGGCGGCGACCACGGGATCATGACTCACCAGCAGGATCGTGCATCCGCGTTCTGTGTGGATGTCGCGCAGCAGATCGCAAAAGGCCCGGCCGGCCGGGGAATCGAGATTGCCGGTCGGCTCGTCCGCCAGCACGAGATCAGGGGTGGTCACCAACGCACGCGCGATGGCCACACGCTGCCGTTCGCCGCCGCTGAGTTTCGCGGGGACGCGGTGGCGCAGGGCGGTCAGTCCGAGCCGTTCCAGCAGGGCGGCAAGTTCTCCGGTGTGCGGGGCCCGGCGGTCAAGCAGCAACGGCAGGAGGATGTTCTCCTCTGCCGTCAGGGTAGGGATCAGGTTGAAGTCCTGAAAAATCAGTCCGATACGGCGGCGGCGGAAACAGGTGGCCGCAGAGTCCGGCATGCCGGAAAGACAGGTGCCGCCCACACGGATTTCTCCGGCGTCCGGGGTGAGCAATCCCGCCAGCAGGTGCAGCAGGGTACTCTTGCCCGAGCCGCTTGGTCCCATCACGGCGTCGAACGCGCCGCGCCGCAAGTTCAGATTCACGCCGTCCAGCACGGTCACGCGGTTCGCGCCCGAACCGAAACTCTTGCCCAGTTTCCGGACCTCCAATGCCATGCCTTCCTCTGCCGTCATGCTCCTCTCCTGTTGGTACGGACGGGAACCCACAGGGACTGCCGGGTGGTGCCGCGCCGCCCGCCGTACGCCTTCTTTTTGTTCAACGGCCACAGACGGCTTTCGGTTCATTTTGGGGCCGGTTTACGCGCCGGGAAAAAAAATTAAAAAAAGGGGGTTGACACTTTGTCGGCTTTGATGTATCCTCACGGCAAAGATCGGGATGATAGTAATCATGATCGGTCTGTGGGGCATAAGGAGAAAATAAGGAGAAAGGAGGCGGATTTAGAGTTTCCCTTTTTGCGGATGCCGGAAAACACCTGCCAGAATCGCGTTCGGGTTTTTGCGGGACAAGATCTGCGGGTGCGGAAAGCGACTTGATTGGGTGATAGACCCGCACAGACGACGAGGGACTTGCCACCCCGAGGAAACGGACCGGGCAACAAGTATGGCGGCTTACGCCAATAAACACAGCGGTTGCAACGCGGTTGAGAGTACGAAGGAGAGGCAATGCATCCATCATCGCTGATTGGAAAAAAATCGGGATTCTTTCCAAGGTGCGTTTGAAAAGGGGAAAGAGGCAAACATAACCCCCGGAACGCCTGAAGGGCGAACCGGAGTCGATTCAAGACAATACGAAAGGAAGTGTTTTCTGACTACCGAAACAATAAGCGTAGACGCTTCATAAGGGTTCCCCGCGAAATCGTGAGGGAACCCTTTCTTTTTAGGTTAAGCGTATCCGACGAAGTCTGTGTCCCTGCGCACAGCGCGGGGCACGGCGGCGTGACCGCCGCGGACGAGCAGACGCTCGTCCCTCCCCTCTTGCGGGCAAAGACAAAAAAGAAAAATCTGCGCAATCTGTGCAAAGTCGACCCGCGACGAGCGACCTGCGGTGTCGGAAACGCGGGCGTCCCTGTCGATCGTCGCGGGTCGAATGTCGCGGGTCGCGGGTCGACGATACCGATACCGATAGCGATACCGACCCCGATTTGGATGAAACCAGAAACCATGAAACCCTGAAACCAGAAACCCTGAAACCATGAAACCCTGAAACCTTGAAACCAAAGAGAGTTGAGCCTTCAACTGCTCTTTTTAAGTTAAAAACCGGATCGCAACTTTGAGCCGAGCCGATCACTCGACAGGCTTGCACAGGGCGCAGTGGCGGCAGTCGAGTTCGAGAGGCAGCGGGGCGGCACCGCCGCGGCGCTGCGCGGAGACAGCCTGCAGGTGGTTGAGGAAGGCCAGAATCAGGCCGAGGGTAATAAACCCGCCCGCAGGCAGAATGAAAAGCACCATCGCACGGTTGTGGATCGCGGTGAAGGCGAGGTCACCCCAGACGGTGACGCTCCCGTTCCCGATGAATTCACGCAGCGTGGCGATCACGGAGAGCGCGATCGTGAACCCGATCCCCATGCCGATTCCATCCGCCGCGCTATTCAGTACGCCGTTCTTGGATGCGAAGGCTTCGGCCCGTCCAAGAATGATGCAGTTCACCACGATGAGCGGAATGAAAATCCCGAGCTTCTCCCACAGGGCGTAGGTGTAAGCCTGCATCAGCAAGTCCACCATGGTGACGAACGCCGCGATGATCACAATGTAGCAGGGGATGCGCACTGCGGCGGGAATGAGTTTGCGCAGCGAGGAGATCACCATATTGGAGCAGACCAGCACGAACGTGGCGGCCAAACCCATACCGAGGGCATTTTCCAGCGACGTGGTCACGGCCAGCGTGGGACACATCCCGAGCACCAGCCGGAAGGTCGGATTCTCTCTGATGATGCCGCGGGTCAGGTTAGTGAAAAAGCTCATGATTCCCCAGAGGTTGCAAACGGAAAATCCATAGTATCCGGAAAGACGGCGAAAAAAGCAAGGCCCGCCGAACCAGAATGTTCAGCGGATACAACTCCCCGCACTGACCCGATCCGACCTCAGATCAGTGCGGTGCTGAAATAACGCTCGGCGCGGTCAGGCAGGATCGTGACGATCCTTCGGTCATGCCCGATGCGCGCCCCGGTTTCGATTGCGGCCCAGACATTCGCCCCGGCTGAAGTACCGACCAGCGCCCCTTCCACGCGTGTCAGCTGCTGCGCGGTGGTGATTGCCTGCTCGTCAGTGACCGTGATGACGTCATCAATAATCGAGACGTCCAGAACGTCGGGGATGAACCCGTCGCCGATCCCTTCGATCCGGTGCAGGCCGGGTTCCTGTCCGAGCAGGGCGGAAGCCTGGGCGGGCTCCACCGCGACCACACGGATCGCCGGGTCGCGCTCTTTGAGAAACCGGCCCACGCCGGACAACGTGCCGCCGCTTCCGACACCCGCGACAAACGCGTCGACCCGCCCCTCCATCTGCTCCCAGATTTCCCGCGCCGTGGTGAGATAGTGGATCTCGGGGTTGTCGGGGTTCACGAACTGGCCAAGGATAAAGAGACCGGGGATCTCTTGCCGCAGTTCCTCGAGCTTGCGCAGACAGCCGTTGAGGCTCTCCGCCGCCGGAGTGCAGACCAGTTCGCCGCCAAAGGCCCGGATGATCTTGCGCCGCTCTTCGCTCATGTTGTCGGGCATCACAATGATCACCCGATATCCCTTACGCACCCCCACAAAGGCGATGCCGATCCCAGTATTCCCAGAGGTGGCCTCGGCAAGGGTCATGCCGGGACGCAGGTCGCCGCGCCGCTCCGCCTGCTCGATCATGTGCAGCGCCACCCGGTCTTTAACGCTGCCCGCCGGATTGAGGTACTCGGCTTTCGCATAGAGGGGGAAAGACGCGATCCGGTCGAGCTTCAGTAACGGTGTGTTGCCGATGGTTCCCAAAATGCTTGTCCAGCCTGCCATGATACGAACACTCCTCCTGCTCTGCCCGCGCGTTCCCTGCCGGGCGGGCCAGTTGATTGCGAAACTCTATCACACGTCCGATGGCGACGCAACCGCCCCGGCGGGAGACCGGCGTAACCGGTTGGCCGCACGGGGCGTGCGTGTGGAGCGCGTGTTTCCCGCTGTTTCGGTCACCATGTGCACAGGCCGGTGGCCTCCTGAATGCGCGCGAGAATCACCCGCAGCCGGGAGTCATCGCGGAAGGCGTCGTAACCGGTGGAGAAACGCCGACCGCCACGGTTCTCCCACAGGGTTTCCACAAAAGCGGTGGCCGCGGCGAACGCGGGGGCGTCCGGCGAGCCAGAGAGCCACGCATCGGTCTCCAGATTGTACCCGCGCAGATTGCGGCGGGTAAAATTGGCGGAACCGAGCAGCAGATCGGCCGTGTCGCTGACACTCCGCCGCAGCAATAATTTGGCGTGCATCTGTTCGCCGCGGGTCTCGGCCCAGCGCACCTGCACGCCGGCTCGCACCAACTCGCGCGCGGTCTGACGGTTGGGCATGCCGTTCTTCTGACGTCCGAACGCATCGCGGTTGGGATCCAGCAACACGCGGACCGTGACACCGCGCCGCGCCGCCGCAAGGAGCGCGTGGACGATACGGCGGTCGGCGAGATAAAACATCACCAGATCCAGCATGTCCCCACGCCCCGCGCCGCCGATCAGCTCCTCGGCGGCCTCGGCGACCGCGTCTTCGGTCACTACGGCGACCCATGCCGGGGATTCGACGACCGCCGGTTTGCCGCCGCTGTTGAATTCAGGTGCCGCCGCGCCGCCGCTGAACGCCAGAACCGCCGCCTCGCACGCGAGCGCGTCGTGGGCCGCGGGACCGCTGAAAAGCAGCCCGACGTTGGTATGGGCGCTGCTGCTGTCATGCGGGTTGGCTGAGGTGACCAGCGCACGCAACTCGCCGCCGGAGTCGGCGATCACCACCTTCCGGTGGTTGGCCTTGAAGTTGAGCAGGGCCAGCCAGCTCCGCAGGGTGACCCGTCCCGCGCCGAACGGATTGGGCATCCATCCCGCATCGGCCCGGTTTCCCCACGGCCGGATCAGCGGATGCCAGAGCCCCGACCACAATGGGTTGCTGTCGCGCAATCGGGTGAGATCGGTTATCACCACTTCGACCCCGGCATTGCGAAGGCGGCACAGGTGCGGGGCGTTTCGACCGCCGTAGACGGTGTTGACCGGATCGGTGATGAGAATCGCCCGCAGGGAAGGGACCTCGCGCTTGCGGCGGATCAGGGCTGCGGTCAGTTCTTCGCATAGTGGGCGGTGAGGCGCCGGACCGGTTCCGTCAAACGGCTGGAAAAGGAACAGGTCCGCCACCACGAGCTGTTCCGCGTCGCGGATCAGGGCTAAAGCGCAGTCGAAAATCTGCTGTTCGACCACCCGGTCACCTGCGGTGTCAAGTCCGGTGCGGTCACGAAGAAAGAGCGCGTCCGGCGCGGGGTGGAACAGGCCGCGGCAAGCCAACCCCGACGGCAGGGGTTTCACGGCAGGGCACAGACAGCCTTGACCGGCAGTCAGCAGAAGAACCGTCAACAGAGCGCGCACAAAACAGGAACGTTCCGGCATGATGGAGACAGCATAACATGCCCACGACGGGAAGCGCCAGTCTTCCGGCAATTTTACATTTGACGGAAAATGCGTTCGTTTGTGTCTAACACGGACGGAGCCCACAACCCGAGCAAACCGCAGAAAGTCGAAGTCGATCCCGCCTCTTTGTACGCGCTCTTCCCTTACTTGGGCGTTGCGCGTTCCTTCCGAAGCCGAGATTGCGCTCCGGCCTACTTGAACGTCACTTCCACGTCGTCGAAGTCGACCTGGCCCTTGCTTCCTTTATAACTGAGTTCAAAACAAAACCAAGTCGCCTCTTTAGGAATTGCACCTTCCCCGTGAATCGTTGTCCATACGCCGTCTTTCCGACCCGATATAGCTATGATCCAAAAGATTACTTATTTTTACATGAGATATTCGCACTCCCTCTGGATCGATCTAAACCAATGCGCCCATGCGTTCTCAATTTCGCACGGATCGTACCATGGGTTACATTATTGGGGCGTTCCATTTCTTGACGATAATACCCTCCTGCTACCGTCCCTCCCTTAATCCTGACGAAGGTGTTCCGCTCCTCCTTCTCGACCGAAACGGGTCCATGAAAAAGCCAACCCTCCGGCTTGCCGAGCGCATCGACCTTCTCGAAATCCCCGTTCACCACCACGTTCTTGCCGCGCGGAACCTGGGACGCTTTCGCTTCACCACCGCTGGCCTTGCCGCCGCCAGCACCCTCTTTGCCAGCCGCCAGCACCGCCTCCCGCTCAGCCGCAACCTGCTTGCCGAGCGTGGACCCGGGTTCGGCCTTGGCCGCGAGAGAGGCAAGCACGCCCAGATACTGGCTGTCGAGCCGTTTTTTGCGTCCGGCCGCATCGACGTTCACCTTTTCCTGTTTCATCAGCAATGCCCTGCGGCTACCTTGAAGACGCAGGGCCGGAAGTTCGGCGGGCAACTCCGCCGCCAGTCTCCCGGCCAGTGCCGCCTTTCGTTCCCTCGCGGCGGCCTCGACAATCTTGACCTCCCCCTTGGCCGTGGCCGACTTCTCGATCCCGTCCAGCACCGACACATAAGTCCTCGCCGCCTGCGCCATATCCGACAGCCGCTGCTTTTCCAGCGCTTCCACCGCCGTCTTGTAGGCTTCCGCTGGCCCAGCCAGTTCCGACAGAAGATCCTGCGTGAACGCGAACCCTGAAAGCAGACAAACCATCGCTCCCAAAACCAACGTCCTCATGCGCACTTCCGTTTCGATATCGAAAACTTTACACTTACGGCTCGACCGCGTCAACACGTGATCGACTGGACTGGGTAATCGGTTCGTGACAGGGGTGTGCGAAGACAATGCGTTTCTGGGTTCCATTGCGGCGCCATCGCTATCGCCATCGGGATCGGGATCGGAATCGCCACCATCATTACACTTGTCGCAGCGGGCCACTGCGTGGGCGCAACAGTCGATTCCGAACCCGATAGCGATCCCGATCCCGATTTGGATGAAACCCAGAAACCTTGAAACCAGAAACCAAAGAGCGTTGCTTTCAACGCTCTTTTTAAGGCGTCTGCGGACGGTTCGGGGAACCGTCCCTGTCGATCGTCGCGGGTCGAATGTCGCGGGTCGCGGGTCGACGATCCCGATCCCGATCCCGATCCCGACCCCGATCCCGATTTGGATGAAACCTTGAAACCTTGAAACTTCATGAAAATCAGGAATTCCCCCTGGCGTCCCCAAAACCCGAGTGATGCCTCAAAAAATCTGCGTAATCTGTGTAAATCTGTGGATAAAAACCCGAGCAGTGCCATCCCGTGAGTTTGTGGTTAAATAATCGATCCCGATAGCGATCCCGACCCCGATACCGATTTGGATGAAACCTGAAACCTTGAAACCCTGAAACCTTGAAACCCTAAAACCTTGAAACCCTAAAACCCTGAAACCCAAGAAAGTGTCCCGTGGTGAAACAGTCGATCCCGATCCCGATAGCGATCCCGACCCCGATCCCGATTTAGATGAAACCTTGAAACCCTAAAACGGAACCTTCATGAAAAGCAGGGGCATCTTGGTGTTCAAAGGGCAATGCGGTTTGTGGCCGGATTCATAGCGACTAGCGGGAGTCGGGAACGTGGGCGTCCCCCGTCCGCAACAGCGGATCAGTCGGATTGGAGGCGTTCCTGTCGCATGTGGTCTGTCGCGGGTCGTAGGGCGACGTTCACGAAAACGCGAACGGGGATGATTACGGGGAAGCGCTTCCGATAGCGATAAAACCGGAAACCGGGTTGCGGGCGAGGACGTCCGCGCTCTCGCCTTTCTGCCCGTCCTTGATTTCATGAAGTTTATGGGTTTCATGGTTTTTTAGATCTCGTTGGAGCATGCGACGGGCTGTCCACTTCTCATGATATGTGGGCAGAGGAGGGGCGAGGTCTGAGGTCAGCGCAAAGACGGAGAGAGAACGTCTGGACTGCCAGAAATCCCTTGCCTGATTGGAAAAAAAGGGGGAACCTGTTTTCGACAACAATGACGTGCCGAACACCCATAACCTATTCGGCTTCGCCAGACCTCACCCGTGTTGGAATTACGGGTTTTTCGGCTTCGCCAAGACGGACGGTGTTTGTTATAGTGAATAGCATACAGGGGAGATGCGGATCACGCGGTGCTGAACTGGATCTCGGCCGGATCGACCGTTAAGGCGTTGCCCCTATCGGTCCGGGGATCGCGCGTCAGCAAGCTCTTCACAATGCTGGATCAGGGCCACGCCAAGGGGATCACGCCTTAGGAGAAGGCGCTCCTTGCGCTCTGGACCGATCTCGGTGTGCCCTTTTGCGGTGACTACACCGAGGCTGCGGTTTGGAGTGGGGCGCAGTGGACGAAGCACAAACGGGATCAAGCTAAGCGCGACCGGGCTGATGCCGTGGATCGCGCCACGTTGGAAGCGCTGGCCAGAGAGACGCGCCGCACGGGACTGTAAGCGGCGGATCGGCTCAGAAAAGAGGGGGAATCGCATGGCGGTTCTGTTGCCCGTAGAACGGAAAACGATGAAGGCGCGGGTCTTTCTGGCCCTGATCTACGCCGTGCTGTCGCTCGGCGGAATCACCATGGTCTGGCCTTTCCTGGTTATGTTGGCCTCTTCCCTTACCGGCCCGTACGACTATTACCGCCATGCCCCTGTAGTACGCGCGATGTGGGACCGCAATGACCGCTTCATGCGTTATCTCGCCACTTGTTTCCCGCGTTTCCCCTCCACGGTTTATCCCGACGCCCCGACGCATTGGGGAAGTTGGACCACGGTGGCGCGCGAAGGCGTGGCGTGCCGCGCCTGGGCTGCGGAACAGCTCAAGGGACTGGCGGATCCGGTTACGGCCGAACGGTGGCGGCGCATGGCGGAGGATTACGCCGCCTTCAACCGTACCTATGAAATCGCCAACACCGTGTGCCACTTCGATCCGCGCGATGTGGCCGGGTTTGTGCGGCGTCATTACGAGGAGCGGGTGCGCGACGAAGATCCCCAAGCCTACAACCGGATGTCGCCCAAGGCCCGGCGGCAGGCCGCGCTCGCGCGGCTGAATGCCGAGTGGCCGGTGCGCTACACCTCTTTCTTCGGCATCCGCATGATGGCGCAGCAGCGCGCCCCCCTGCACCATGCGGGCTGGGACGAGCCGATCGGGGATGCCAAAATGGCCGTTTACCAGACATTCAAGGCGATGTACCGCGAACAGGCCGCAGCGCGCGGGGTGCCCATGAGCCGGACACGGCCCTTTGAGTCGCTGCCGCTGTGGTCCGCCTACCTGCGGCGCGCCCTGCCGGAGGCTGCGGATAAGTGGGACGGTTTTTTCCCCCTGCCTGCCGACGCGCCGGACACGGTGCGCCGGGTGTGGGAGCGGTTCATCCGGGAGGCCTACCCGCGACGACTGTTGCGCGTGCGGGTGACCCCGGAACGCGAACGCGCCTACCGGGCTTACGTACGCTCCGTGTGCCGCACGCCCGAAGCTTACGCGCAACTGACGGGCCGGTCGCTGCCGCCGCCCGATCCGTCCGACACTTCGGAGGCTGCGGCGTTCTCGGGCCTGCCGCTGCCTGCTTATGAGAACAGTACGCTGTGGCGTAATTTCATCCCCTCGGTGCCGCTCGCGGAGCTGAGTGTGCGGAGTGCGGAACAGGCGTGGCAGGCGTTTCTGCTGGAGCGGTACGGTTCAACGGAAGGCGTCCGGGAGGCCTACGGTCTCCCCCACGCGCGGATCGAGGCGGCGCGGTTGCCGTTGCGCGAGGCGCTGGCCGTCACCTTCGCGCGCCGCGGCGGGCGTGATTTTCTGGACAGCATGCTGGCCAATTACCGTCTGGTGGGGGAGTATCTTTTTTTGCGCGGGCAGGCCTTCGGCAACACGCTGCTGCTGGTCGTGCTTTCCATACTCGCCACGCTGACGGTGAATCCGTTGGCGGCGTACGCGCTCTCGCGTTTCGGTCTGCGCCGGGCCGAGAACATCCTGCTCTTCCTGCTGGCCACCATGGCCTTCCCCGCCGCAGTCACGGCCATCCCCGGCTTTCTGCTGATCCGCGATCTGGGCCTGCTCAACACCTTTGCGGCGCTGGTGCTGCCCACTCTGGCCAGCGGCATGTCGATCTTCATCCTGAAAGGTTTTTTTGACGGCCTGCCGCGCGAACTGTATGAGGCCGCAGCCATTGACGGTGCCAAAGAGTGGCAGATCCTTTTACGCATCACCCTGCCGATGACCACACCGATCCTGGCGGTTAACGCGCTGACAGCGTTTGTTCATGCCTACAACAGTTGGGAGTGGGCGTTACTGGTCTGTCAGAAACCGAGCCGTTGGACCCTGGCGGTGTGGATGTACCAGATGAGCCAGCAACTCAGCGACCAGCCCTGGGCCGTGATGGCAGGGTTCGTTCTGGTCTCTCTCCCTACGGCGTTGGTGTTCTTCGCCTGCCAGAAGGTGATCCTGCGCGGAATTGTGCTGCCGAGCATGAAGTGAAATGCGGTCGGGAGTATGCAGCCGTAAAATCCGTGGCGCGACCGGCGCGAGAAGCGTTTCGACCTGTCCCGAAGCGGGGATCGCGGGGGTCCGAAAAAAACACCGCCCCCCCCTTGACACTTTGGGGTGCGTCATATACTATACACCCCGTTCAGACAACCTCCCCCAGGTTGATGAACGATGCGGCCTAGCGCGACGCTTCCCCCGCGATCGCGAATACAGGTTCCCCCCTGTAGGGCGCATCTCAATTATATATGTCCTCCCTGGCGGCGGATAAAAGTAAAAAACTTTTATCCGCCGTTCTTTTTTGCCGAAAAGGATCGGGACGAAACAGGCGTCCCCCGCCTGCTGACAAGGCGGTTTCACCGAAACCGCCGCCTCATCAAAAAACGCCGCGGGTCGAATGTCGCGGGCCGCAGGTCGACGTCCACTGGGACACGGAACACGGACGGGGGAAACAATCCGATCCCGACAGGGTTATTTGAACTCCAGCATCCCTGCCTGATCGAGACGCCAGTTCTCGGCCTGCGTACCCTCCCAGCAGCGCCATTCATCGAACTCGCTATAATACGCGGCCATGTTGAAGGGCACCTTCAGGCCGGGTGTGGGCCGGATGCCGAGCGCGGCGAGGGGTATCGCCCATTCGCCGCGCCAGCCGCGTCCGAAGAGCCGGTTGCCCGGTCCCGGCGCGGACTGCACCACGAAACGCGACTCGCGTCCTACCCGCGCCGCAGCTTCGGCAGGCGCGCCCGCTTCCGTGACGCTCAACAGCGCGCCTCCCGCGAATCCGCGAATCACGAAAGTGGCGGGCTTTCCGTCAGGGGTCTGTCCCGCAAGGCAGATCTCCACACCGTCATCCTTGGCCCAGACCGCATTTGTGCTCACGACCGCCGGGCCGAACATGGTCACGTTCGCGGCCACGTAGAGGTGGGTGTCGTCATAGGCGAACTTTGCGAGCGTGGGCGCTCCGCCGGTGGTGAACCGTGACGGCTCGCGGTTCAGGGCCTGCAAGTCCCCGGGCCATTCATCCGGCGTGATCACCCCGTCCAGCTTCGGCGGATGCGCGACGCGCACGGCGACCGCGGCATGAGTTTTGCGGCCCGGCGGGTCGAAATGCGGCATCGCGTCGCAGATCGTGTGGCGCCGGGGGTTACCCTGCTGATCCAAGCCCTCATAAAAGAGCAGGTTGCCTTTCCAGCTTCGGATGCCGTTCGGATGCGATAGACGGAGCTTTCCCGGGAAACAGAGGGTGTTGTTCTCAAAGGCGCACCCCACCGAACGCTGGAACGAGACGGTCATGTCCCGTTCCGCGATAAAGACATTGTTGCGCACCGTGATGTTGCGGGTGATGTGGTTGTGGGTCGGCATCGGGACACCGATGGCGACATTGTTTTCCACGATGCAGTCGCGCGCGCCCTCGTCCAGATAGTAGGCCGAGGCGCCGAATCCCTTGCCGACCTCCACCACATCGCGTACCACGTTACCGCGGATGACGCATGCGTTCATGTTGCCGTAAATGGCGGCACCGTCATGCAGTTCGCGCATCACCCGGTAAATCAGATTCTCCTCGATCCGGTTTTCCTTACCGCCGCTGATGATCCCGGAGTAGGGGGCGTCGTGGATTTCGTTACGGAAAATACGGATCCGGTCACCGCGTAACGAGGTGGCCGCCGCAGCGGGATAGTAACGCCCGAGATGGTGGATGTGGTTGTGTCCGATGAGGGAGTCCTTGGCGCTGATGACCGCGCCGCAAGCACCGATATCCGAGATGTCGCAGTAGGTGATGCGGCTGGCGTTCAGATCGGAAGCCTTGAGGCCGACGCCCCCGACGTTGCGGATTTGCAGCGCTTCCAACACGCACTCGTGGGCGCGGGTGAGATGCACGGCGCCGTCGAACGCCGCCGCGCCGAAACTGGCGAGTTTAAGCGGGGCGGTGGTGGCCTGCACGGAGAGTCCGCGCAACGTGATGTTCCGGACCGGGGCCCGGGCCGTGCCAGCGAGGTCGATCACCCGTTCGACGGTCGGCGCCACCACATGGAGGCGGGTCATGTCCTCGCCGGGCAGCGGCCAGTAGACGAGCCGTCCGGCAGTGCGGTCGAGATACCATTGCCCCGGACGGGTCATCCCTTCGCGGGTGTTGAAAACCAGATACTTTCTGCGTTTGAGCGCACCCGGCGGCCAAGCGGGCGCAGGCGAAAGGATCAGCGCATGGCGCTGCAGATCATTGCTGACCACCCCGACCAGCGATTCGGACCACATGTGGTAGAGGCGGATTTCCGCATTGCGGATGTCGAGCGTGGGCGGCAGGTCCTCGGGCTTGTAAGGCATGGTCGTCGCCTCTTCCTTCGTGGGTTTACGTTCCCAGTGGCCGGCCACGGCGGGCAGCAGGCGAAGATTCCAGGTGCCGAGGTTCTCCAGGGTGTTCGTGGCGGGAAAGCGCGCGCGTTCAGCCAGGCGGTCTGCCACGACCAGCGCGCGGAAATCCCATGTGCCCTCTTTCACCCCCGGCAGATCGGCAACCCAGAGCGTGTCGCCCTCCCGCTTCCAGCCGGTTACCCGGCGTCCACCGTACAACGTCACGCGGTTGGTCTCCGCCGCCTCGATCGTGAGTCCGTTGTCGCGCGCGTCCAAGGTCAACGGCTGTTCGAGATAGTACGTGCCGGGCAACACCACGATCCGGTGGGGACCAGCGCCGGCTTGGCGGGCCGCGTCCCGTGCGGCGGTAAGCGAGGCCAGCGGCCGCTCTGCTGTGCCGGGGTTGGTGTCGTTCCCGTTCGGGGCCACGGTCATCGTAACGGCCAATCCGGTGGTTGCCGCACCGCACAGGAGCCAGCCTGCGGTCCACCTCCGCGCGTGCAGCCGGGCGGTCTTGAGAACGGATGTCAGACTCATGATCGTTTCCTCCAGAACGGGTTAATGACGGAGGAGGGGCGCGCCGGCCTCGACCGGACAGGCTCTCGCCCTTTCCCCCGAATGCAACCATTATGTTGCGGTTCACTCGGCTAGTCAATGCGCAAACACCCTTTTTTGTGGCCGGGAGGTCGTGTATACTGTGTCCATGAGAAAAAGGCTGTGCGCATTGATGATTCTGATGGCGGGAGGGGCCGCGCGGGGTTGGGAAGAGCCGTCCGTCGATCTCTTTGCAGGCTGGTGGGTGTCGCCGTTCCGGTACGGCGCGTATCCGTACGGGGTGTTTCCCTGGAGGTGTCCTGATCCCGTTGTCGGGTTGGGAGTGCCTCTGTATTTTCGGGATGGACGGGCCCACGACCCGTACTTCGCGGATTGGGGCTGTTATCCGTACGGATGGGGGTACGGGCAGCGTGTCCGGTTGCGGCTGGTCGAGCCCCGTTACGCGCCCGCGTTATCCGATGAGTTGTCGCTACCGTTGCCCGGTTCCGCGCCCACGGAACTCCGCGATCCGGAACGCGAACGCGCGTGGGAACGGGAGTTTCTACGCATTCTCGGTGACCGGGACGAGGCGGCGTGGCGTCCGGATGCCACCAACGGTTGCGCCCGGAGCCCGTGATCCCTGCCGTGGAGAGACGGAAAGTTGGCAGGGCGACGGATCTGCCGTTGTGGGTGGGGACGCCCGCGTTCCCGACTCCCACACGAAGGCATGAACGCGGGCGGAACCCGCAACCTGAAACCAAAGAGCGCGGTGCGGTGTCTTTCGTATCGACCGCGAAAACCAAACATGGCAAACTATGGTGTGTGGGGAAAAGCCCGCCGGACGGATGCCGGGCGGCTTCCGCCGTGCGGATTTCCTCCGGAAAACGGAAAGCTTTCTTTAGAGGTGTCTGCCCTTGAGCGGATGGAACAGAGTGATGGGTTGGCTTGTGGCGGTGTTGCCGTTGTGTGCCGTGACTGCGGCCGAATGGGAAACGGCCCGTGCCGCGCTGCATGACAAGCTGTACCCGATCGCTCAGGCGCATGCTGAAAAGGCCCTAGCCGAAGGGGAGGCGCCGGAAATCGCGCTGCTGATTCTGGCCGAAGCCCTCGCGGCCCAGGATCTGCCGCAGGAACTGCTGCGGCGGCTCGATGCGCATCCGGAATGGATTCAACGCGCTCCGCAGCCGGAGGCCTTCGCCTACTGGCGCGCCTGGGCCCTGATGCGCCTAGGCCAGCCGCTGGAAGCGGCCCGCATCGCGGAGCTTGCCGCCGCCGAACCGTCGTCCTATGCCGATGCGTTGCGGCGTCTCGCCGCGCGCGCGCGCCTTGCGGCCGGGGACCAGGCTGGTGCGCTGACGCTCTTCGCCACCGTAGACCGCACTTCGACCAACCGCGCCACCCGTGTGGAGAATGCGCTGGACTGGGCTCTCGCGCTCGAACAGGCCGGTCGCACGGAGGCCGCTCTGGAGGTGCTCAAAGCGCAGGCGGAGCATGCCGAATCGGGTACGGCCATGAGCGAAGGCGCGTTGCTGCGCGGTCGGTTGCTGTTCAATCTCGGCCAGACTTCGGAGGCGACCCGGATTTTCAACCAACTCGCCATGAATGAGCGTGCCACCGGTTCGGCGCGGGTCCAGGCGCTGGTGGAGATGAGCGTGTACACGCTGCAAGAGGGCAAAACCAACGAGGCGCTGGCCTACGCGCGCAGCGCTTACGACCGGGCGCGGCAGCCCGAGTCCCGTCTGCTGGCCGGGTTCCGGTTGGGTGATCTGTTGTCCGCTTCACCGGATACCATCGATGAGGCCGAAAAGATCATCAAGGCCCTGGTGCGCGAATTTCCCGAACATCCGTGCGCCATGCGCGCCCACCTCAAGTTGGCTGACGCGTTGTTGCAGGCCAATCGCCCGGAACGGGCGGCGGACGAATACCGCATCTTCCTCGAAACGTATCCGCCCTCTTCGCTGCATGCCGAAGTGCTGCAAGGGCGCGGCTGGGCCCTGATGCGGCTGGGTCGCTATGCGGAGGCGGGCGGCATGTTCCAGCGCGCTTCCGAGACGGCCACGAACCTCGCGGAAAAGGCCGAGTGCATCTTCAAGCAGGGTGACGCGCTCCTCGCGGACGGCCGGTTCGCTGAGGCTTCCGCCGCCTACGCCAAGATGGCCGGTCAGTTTCCCCAGAGCCCCTTGGCCGGGCGCGCGCTCTACCAGAGCGCCGAGTGTCTCGAACGCGCTGGACGGCGCGCCGAGGCCGGTCAGCAGTACCGTCATGTGGCGCAGACCTTCTCTGATCGCGAAGAAGCGCCCCGCGCCCTGTTGCGTTACGCCGCGATGCAGGCCGAAGACAATGCGCTGGAGGAGGCCGTGAAAACCTACACCGACGTGTTGGAGGCGTATCCGCAACCGGCGGTACGCGCCGACGCACTCATGGGTCGCGGCAAAGCCCTGTACCGCACCTACCGGTTCGACGCGGCGATGCAGGATTTCGCCAGTGTGGCGGAAAGCACGCCCGCGCGGCGCGATGAGGCCCGCTTCCTGTTGACGCAATGCCTCTACGGGCTCGGCCGCGATCGCGAGGCCCATGCCGCGGGCACCGCCTTCCTGCTGGCCTTTCCCGAATCCGATTTCCTGCCCGACATGATGTTGTGGCTGGGCAAGACCACCTTCAACAGTGGCGCATACGAAGAGGCGTCGCGCTTCTTCCTTGATTACGTCACCCGCTGGCCCGCCGGACGGTGGGCGGATGCCGCGCTGCTTTGGGCCGCGCGCGCCGCAGCCGCTAAAATGGATTTCACGGGGGCGGTCGAACTGGTCACGCGTTTGGTGCGCGCCTACCCCCAAAGCGCGCGCCTGACCGAAGCACTGAGGGTGCAGGGCGACGCCCTTATGGAACTGGCCCGGTTCGACGAAGCGATCCTGCTCTTCGACCAGATCCTGCTGAAGGCGCCTGCGGGGGATGAGGCCAAACAGGCGCTGCTGCGCAAGGCGGATTGCCTGTTCGCGCTCGGTGCGGGCAACAGCCTGAGGTATCAGGAGGCGCTGGAGGCGTATCAGACCCTGCTTGCGGAGAACGACCTCGCCCCTGCGCTGACGTTGCAACTCCATTTCAAGGCCGGGCGTTGTCTGGAGAAACTGAAACGCGTCGATGAGGCGATCGACCGTTATTACGCCGATGTCATGCTGCGCTATCAGGACGCGCGCTCCCGCGGGGTTTGGTTCGACGCGACCGGCGACAGCCTGTTCGTTCGCGCGGCGTTTAACGTGGCGGATCTTTATGAGCAGAAGGGGCAGCCGGAACAGGCGGTTCCGGTGCTGCGGCGGGTGCGCGATTCGGGCATGCCCGGAAGCGAGGAGGCGCAGCGGCGGATCGAACGGCTGCATCAAACCAAGATGGGGGGCATATGACCATCCTGATGCAAGGCGGAGCGGTGTTTTGGCTGATCGTCCTCTTGGGCGTGGCTGCCGTGATCGTGTTTTTTGAACGGATGTTGAACCTGTGGCGTGCGCAGATCGATTACGGCGACTTCCTGAAAGGGGTCTGTAATGTGCTTGATAACGGCAACCGCGAAGAAGCGATGATGATCTGTGACGAGACGCCCGGCCCGGTCGCGGCGGTGGTCTTGACCGCGATCCGTCACAGTCAGGGCACACCCGAGGCCATCCGCGAGGCGGTGGACAACACGGGGCGTGCCGAGATCTCGCGTTTGGAGCGGCGGCTGGCTTCGCTGGCGGTCACCTGCCAAATCGCCCCGCTGCTAGGATTGTTCGCCGCGATTCTGGGCGGGATCCGGCTGTTGCTGACGCTGACGGAGCAGGCCCCGGTGATCCAGAGTCTGGATCTTTCGCAGAGCTTGATGCAGGCGCTGATCGCCGCCGCCGCGGGCGTGCTTGTGGCCGCGACCTGTCACGTGATGTACGCTTTGCTGATGGTGCGTATCGAACGCATCGTGCTGGATATGGAGGCTTCGGCCTCGGAGATCGTGGCGTACCTCACCCATCAGAACCGCCCTCCGGTATCATAAAAGGCTGTGTATGGTTAGCGAGAAACGAGAGAGTTGGAGCCGGCAAGTCCGACGCCACCGGACGGTCTACCGTTTCGGCGGCGCTTGGGCGCAGGCGCTGCTGTCAGCCATACCGTGGGTGACGACGCTTCTGTTGGCGCTTTTGCTGATGCTTCTGCACGGACGTTTGGCGATCACGCCGGGTGTCGCCTTTGATCTGCCGACCGCGCCGTTGCGCGAAGGATCGCGTGCCCGGTTGACCGCCCTGATGTTGCAGGTGACGCGCGGGGATCTGCCCTCGGGCGAGGAAACCCTCATTTTCTTCGACGATGACCGCTACGTGGCGCAGGATCCGGAACAACAACTTATGCTGGCCGGACGCTTGCAGGACCGCATGACCCTGAGCGTGCAACGAGAACTGGTGCTGCTGGCGGATAAACGGGTGCCGCACGGCGAAATCATGCGTTTCGTCCAGACGGCCCGCAAGGCCGGCGCGAAGCGCGTGCTGGTGGCGGAGAAGCCGGAACGCGGCTTGGAGCGGGAGTAACGGCATGCCGGATGGTTTCCAGAGGGTTCCCCGTTTCCGGGCCCGCATCACGCACCGGCCAGTCCTGTTCTGGTGGCAGACGTGTCTGGTGCTGGCGGTCTTTTCCCTGCTCTGGTTCGAACTTCCCCCGGAAGCGGTTTTCTATGCGCCGCGCGCGTTTGCGCCTCTCCCTGCCCCGCACGCCGCGTATGTCTCTCTGGATCCCGAGTATGCCACTGAGATGTTCCGCAAAACCGTCATGGGGTGGATGCTTGGCGGTGTGATCGGCAAAGATGAGGGCGGCATGGAGTTCGGGCTCTCGGTGCTGAGCGACGCGCTGCCGCCGCCCGTCCTGTTGGAACAGGGCACACGGTATCCGGGCGTGTGGCAACCCCTCGAGGTCGACCTGCCCGCAGTCCAGCCGTCGGTGCTGCCTGCGCCGGGGGGAGCCGCATCCTGCGCGCCCCGCGTGCTCGCGCCGCCGCCGGAGGGCGTGCGGGTTGTGCCGGATGCAGCCTTGCGCGCGGCGGGATGGGAGGTGGCCGTGCCAGACGGGGTTCTGACCGTGAACGAGGGCCACGGCCGCTTCTATGTGGAAACCGATGCGGACGGGCATGTCGCGCATGTGCTGGTTTTTCCGCCGCACACACCCTCCACCGCCGCGCTGGAGCGGGTGCTCGCGCGTGGCCGTGCCCGCGGTGCCGCACGCGGGATCGTGGAGGTTCATTGGAGACGAACGCCATGATGTCACGCCGCCCTATCCCGAGTCGGCGCCCGGCCACGGCGTACGTTGCCGTCGCTGCGGTCATAGCGGCGGTCGCCGTCATCGGCTGGCTCGCGCGTTCGATGTGCGCGCCGCAGCCCGTGCCTTCTGCGGCGCAACCCGCGGTTCGGAACGCATGGCGTGTGGTTTGGCGCGCGGCACTCACGGCGCACGCCAACGCGCCGGTTCCGGTGGACGCGGAAGGCTGGATCGTGACGGACGATGCGGGCGGTGTGACCCGCCTCTCCGATACGGGAAAGCCATTGTGGCGTGTCTCTTTTTCCAACCAGCCGTTCGAAGCCTCGGCCGCGATACACGATCGGCGGGTGTTCGCTGCCTCCACCAGTGGCGGGGTTCTGGCGCTGGATGCCGAAACCGGCCGTGCTCTCTGGTCTGTGACGCTCGACGCGCGTTTCCAGCATCCGCCGTTGCTCGACGCGCAGGGCGGCGGGGATGCGGCGGTGATGCGTCTGGTGTCGCAGTCGGACGGGCGGCTCTTCTGTCTGCGCGTTCGTGACGGCCTGACCCTCTGGCAGAGTGAACCGACCAACCGGTGCGACGGCGAGCCAGCCGCCGGACCGTACGGGATCGCTTACGGGAATTGCGATGGCGCGATCCATGTGTTCGATGCCGCGGACGGTCGGCGTAAAGGATCGATCCCGGTGGGCACGGAGGATCAGATGGCCGGCGGTCTGCTCTCGTTGCCGGATAGTCGACTGGTGGCGGGTACGCGGCAGGGAAATCTGGTGGTGGCGAACGCGCGGACCTTCGTGTGCGAGGCGCGGACGCGGGTTTCGGAGAATGAGGCGTTTCTCAAACCGGTCCGGACCCAAAACGGGCTGATCGCGACGGGTAGCGAAGAGGGCTTGGTTTCCTTGTGGTTCCTGCGGGATACAACGCTTTCGCAGGCCGGGGAATACCGCTTTGAACAGGCGATCCGTGATCTGGCCGCTTGCGGTAACCGGCTCTTCATCCTGACCGGCGGTGCGCTGCACATCGCGGATACGCCGGATGCTGCGGTTTGCCGTGTGGCGCTCGGCGACGAGGTGTACGGTTTGGCCCTGCGCGATTGCGTGACGGCGGCATGTGTGGCGGACGGCATGCTCGTCTGCGTGAAAGGGGAGGCTCATGAGTAACGGCGCGGATGTGCTGGTGACGGGTGTGGTGCGGACCTTCCGTCCGCCGGGGGGGGTGCCGGTCGAAGTGTTGCGCGGTGCGGATCTGACGGTTACGGCGGGCGGAAGCGTGGCCGTGACCGGCCCTTCCGGTTCCGGCAAGACCACGCTGCTCCATCTGATCGGTGCGCTGGACACGCCGGATGCGGGTGAAATCCGGGTGAACGGTCAGCGGCTCGACGCGCTTGAGGAAGCGGCGCGGTTGCGATACCGTAACCGGGAGGTGGGGTTTGTGTTCCAAAATCACCATCTGCTACCGCAACTGACCGCGCTGGAGAACGTGCTCGTCCCCGCATGGTCCGGACCGGATGCGACTGCGCGGGAGCGCGCGGAACATCTGCTGGAACGGGTCGGCCTGGGCGACCGGATGCGCCATTTTCCAGGGCATCTCTCGGGCGGCGAACGCCAGCGGGTGGCGGTGGCGCGGGCGCTGGTCATGGACCCGGGACTGGTATTGGCGGACGAACCGACCGGTGCGCTGGATCAGAAAAACGCCGCCGCGCTCATCGACCTGCTGCTGGAACTGAATGCCGAACGGCGTGCCACGCTGATTGTGGTCACGCACTCGGAGTTGTGCGCACGGCGTATGGCACGGCGCGTGAAACTTGAAAACGGAACCGTGAGAGAGGAAACCGGACCATGACGGACAAGGAGATTCTGAAAACGTTGGAAGAGACGGGCGCGCTGCTGAGCGGGCACTTTGAATTGCGGTCGGGGTTGCACAGCAACCGCTTTTTCCAATGCGCCAATGTGCTGCGTTATCCGAGGGTGGCCGGTCGGCTTTGCGAAGAGCTGACGGCGCGCGCCCGCGCCGCGAAAGCCCTGGACGGGGGGGTGGACGGCGTGATCTCACCCGCGCTGGGCGGCATTCTGGTGGGCCATGAGGTGGCGCGCGCGCTGGATGTGAAGTGCGTGTTCGCGGAGAAACAGGACGGCGCGCTGGTGATGCGGCGTTTTACGCTCAAACCGGGAGAGCGTTATGTGGTTGCGGAAGACGTGATCACCCGCGGCGGGCGCGTACAGGAAACCATCGATCTGGTGAAGGCGGCGGACGCGGAAGTGGTGGCCGTGCTGGTGATGGTGGACCGCAGCGCGGGCCAGGCCGTGTTTCCGTATCCGACCTTCTCGCTGTTGCACATGGCGCCTGAGGTTTGGGAGCCCGCGGCCTGTCCGCTCTGCGCGCGGAACGAACCGTTCGTGCATCCGGGTTCGTGATGGCGGACCCGGGCCGCGGTACGCCGCGGCCCGGGTGCCGGAATGTCGATCATTTGCCGCAGCGGAACGCGCCAGCGGGCAGTCCGATACCGTTCACCAGATTCGGCTCGGCGATCTGGTTCCACGCGAAGCGCATGGCTTTCGGAGCGCTGACGGACGACGCGGAAAGGATCACGCTCGTTCCGTCGATCTTGGCGTCAGCCTTGACGAACCGGCCGTCCTCCCCGCATATCTCAAACCAGGTCGGCGGCTGGCCGTCGCGGGTTTTCAGCCCCTCGGCGTGATCGAAGGTGACGCACACCGTCTGGCCCTCGATGGCGAAAGAGCGGTAAACCGGACCGGCCCAGGCGATTTCGCTGCGCCCGTAAGTGCGGTTGAGCGCCTGATTGGCGAGACGCAGGCCGACATCCTGCTTGTTGCGCGGATGGATATCGCGGATGTTCCCGATATCGTTGATCACGGTGTAGCCGGTGTTGGGGATCGCGGCGGGCACGGCCGCCTGGGCCTCCCAGATGCCGGGCAGATTCTCAGGGTTGCCTCCATACGTGTATGGCGCGAGCTGCACGAGGTAATAGGGGAAATCGCCTTGTCCCCACACTTGGCGCCAGCCCTTGACGAGCGCTTTGGTTTTCTCCAGATAAAGCATGCCTTCACCGTTGTTCGAACAGCCTTGATACCAGATTGCCCCGCGGATCGCATAGGGCACCAGTCCGGCGACCATACCGTTAAACAGGACTGTGGGATCCTGATTCCGGAAGGAGAACACCGAGGGGTATTCCGGCATCGCGGTCACCGCCTGATTCGCGGCGAGCCGCTTTTCGCTCTCCGCGATCCACTCCTGCAGCCGGGTGAAATAGGTCTGGTGCGTGGCTTTGTACGACGTCGAGCCGGGACTGACTTGCTCGACCCGTTTCTGCGCATTGCGGAGAATCCCCTCCAGCGCCGGGATCCCCTCGAATCCACAGAGCGGGGTCCAGGGCTCAATCCGCGTGCCGCCCCAAGAACAGTTGATCAGCCCGATGGGCACGTTGAGCACCTGATGCAGGCGGCGTCCGAACAGAAAGGCTACCGCGGACTCGTCGCCGATCCCGGCGGGGGAGGTCTTTTCCCAGACGGCGTTCACGTCATCCAGCGGCAGTCCCGAGACCCGTTTGGGCGCTTTGAAATGGCGGATCAGCGGCAGGTTGGCCGCCGCGATCTCCTTCTCCGCATGGTCTACGGAGCGCATGGTCCACTCCATGTTTGACTGGCCGGAACAGAACCACACCTCGCCCACCACCACATCCGAAAAGGTCAGCGCGTTCGCGCCCCGCACCTCCAGCCGGGCCGGCTCGGACGAGGCTTGGAGCGCATCAAGTTTCAGCGACCATGTGCCGTCTGCCTTGGCCGCGGTCTCCTTGCTCTGTCCCGCAAAGGTGACGGTTACCCGCTCACCCGGCGCGGCCCATCCCCAAACCGGCACCGCAACCTGTTGCTGCAAGACCATGCCGTCCCCGAAAATTTTCGGCATCCGAACCGCAGCCTGAACCGAACCGGCAAGCAGTATCGCGCCTACCCACCCCAACTTCCGCATTTTCTTCATTCCGTCTCCTTTTTTTCGCGTGTTGTTTGCGGGACACCCCCGCGTCCCATGAAATCCCTTCGGCATGTTTGGCGAACAGCCTTAATTTTTCTTTTCCGGTCCGATCCGCTCCAGCGAGATGCGCTTGAACCAGGGTGCCAGACGCTTGAACTCCCCGCTGTCCTGAATCCGGAATCCGTTCGTATCCGGGTCGACACTGTCCGGCAGCGGGGTCTCCAGGAACGTCACCCGGCGCTTGCCCTCATCGGTCTGGGGGAAAGCCATCACATCGCGCTTGTCGATCGGCCCGAACGAGAGGTTGTTCTCGAACGTCAGGCGGTGCACGACGCCGGTGCGCACCACGTTGTTCGCGTTCAGGAAGAGTTTGCAGTTGACCGCCACGTTCTCGCGGAAGACGTTGTGCAGCGGCAGCTTGGGCTCATCCTCCATGATGTTCACCAGATGCGGATATTTATCCTTCCAAGGGGACTCCTGCCACTTGACCGCCTGAAGTTTGGCGAGCAGGTCCCACCCGTCTTTCGTGCCCTCGCCCGGACGCGCGCGCTTGAGGCCGCGATTATCCAGGTGCAACGCGGAGGTGCACTCGATAAACAGATTGTTCCGGACCGTGTTATACCGTCCGCCGCCCACGAAGGCGGCCCAGCCCGCGCGGTAGAAGATGTTGTCGCAGATCGTATCGCCGCTGTCGCAGTCGTCCAAATAGACGCCCATGACCATCACGGACTCCTTGAGCGGCTCGTAATCGGGATTCAGCCCCCGCGCCTTCTGCCAATCCACGCCAGGCTGGCCGAAGTGATGCAGATAGTTGTGGCGGATCACATTCCCCTGCGAGCACCAGTTGCGCCCGGTATAGAGCCCGCCGCCGTCTCCGCTCTCCATCATGGCCGAATGCACCTCGTTGTATTCGAAGAGATTCTCGTTGCCGCCATAGGTCACCGCGATGTACGGCGCGTCATAGATCAGGTTTTGCGCGATACGGATCCCCACGCCGTTGAAGTTGAGGCACTTGCCCTGCGTACGCTGTAGCCGCCCGCTGTGATGCAGGCGGCAGTTGGTGACGAAATGGTCACAGGCGGTCAGCGATTTGCGGTCGCCACCCGAAACCGAAACGCAGGTGCCTCCCACGCCGTACACCTCGCACCGGTTCAGGCCGCAGGCCCGTCCGCCCGTGATGTGGATCCCGTCCAGGGTGATGTCCGAGACGCGCAGATTTTCAAGCCGCACCTCTTCGCATCCGTTCACGGAAACAGCCAGACCGGTGTTGTAACGGAAGGTCAGTCCGTCCAGTCGAACATACCGCACTTTGTTCAGACGGAACAGGGGCTTCTTTTGATCGGTTAGCACGACATCGCCAAGGCCGCTGTCGGTTGGATAGAGGTAGAGGAGGCACGCCTCACGGTCCACATACCACTCGCCGGGCATATCGAGTTCTTCCAGCAGGTTGAAAACATAGTAACGCCGTTTGGCCGTATGCCACTTGGAGGAGTTGCCGATGCCGTAAGTATGGATCGCGGCCGAGGTGATCTGTTTTTTCTCTTTGTCGATCGCGCCGATGCGGAGGGTCTCGTTGGCCCAGTCGTGGCACCAGAACCCGTTCATCCAGATTCCTTTGGAGACATCCCAGCGTGCGGGCGCGTCCTCGGCGTACTCGAATATGCCGCCGCGCACACCGAATTCCCATTCACCGGTGGCCCGGTCTATTGGCTTCACTCCCCGGTCGATCACCTTGGCGATTTGTGCCCAGCCCGTGTTGGGCCAGCGCGCGAGCCGCATCGCCTTGCCATTGCTGAAAAGCTCCATTTCGCGCCAGCCGTGGAACTTGTCCGGCAAGGGCGCGAGCCGGGTGACGCCGATGGTCTTGAGGTCGAACGCCACCACCTTGCCGCGCACCGCCTCCGGCAGGCGCGCCAGCGTGGCCGCATCGGAAACCGGCTTGAAGCCTTCGGCCGGCAATCGCCGTCCGCCCAGGAAAAGTGCGCCCGCTTTCGCGGCCCGCACGATTACGGGCGCGTTCGGCCCGATCCCGCTGTCCGATTCTTCGAAAGACACCGTCTCCTCGGGCATGACGAACGTGCCGCTGACCTCGACCGTCACGCCCTTCTCCGGAAACGTCTGATTCGTTTTGAGCTCGCGGATCGCCGTCTGGGCCCGTTTCAGGCTCGCAAACGGACGGGCGGCGCTACCATCCTGCGTGTCCTGCCCGCGCTGCGCGTCCACATGGAAAACAGTTTGCGCGCTTGCCCCCGCAACCGCCATTGCCGCCACCAGTCCGACCATCCATCCGAATCTTCCCGGCTCACGCATATCCGCTCCCCCTTTAACGAATGTTAATACAACAGAATGCCGAACTATAACAAAACGCCGGGGACGCAGACAGGACAAAAAGCGTCTTGTCGAGGTCAAAACAAAACTGGACGGTTTGTAGCTGTCAAAGCGGGACTCGGTCCTGTCCGGGGGGACGGGGTCGCGGGGCTCTTCCCCAACGAGGCCTCGCTGCTCAGGCTCGTGTCAGCCGTGCTGTCAGAGATCAGCGAGGAATGGGAGACCGGGAGAATCTATCTCAGCATGGAGGGCATGCCGGCATGACCCGCCTGACGAATTTACAGACAAAACCCTTGCGCTGCCGCCGGAAGGTGTACGCCTTGCCCTTGACCAGCGCGTACTCTGCGGAGCCGGGCGTGCCGAAGCCGCCGTCGCAGTGGCGGACGACGGCTCTTCCCGTGGCCTCCTCGAAGACCTCCAGATTCCAGCGCTCGGATTCGCTGCCGCTCGGGTCGCCAACGGTGAGTTTCAGCGTCACGCAGTTGGCCGGGTCGCCGCCGTCGTCCGCGTCGTTGGGGCAGG
>JAPXSY010000035.1:0-31389 GCA_033812795.1 Kiritimatiellia bacterium | reverse complement strand
CCCACTACACAAAGGAACTGAAGCTCGAACCGAAGTTTTCCTACACCGCCTACAACGTGCCGGCGCTGCTGGATGTTTGCGAGCGTCTGGCACGGCAGACGGTGGTGCAGCAGGGCGGACGGATCGAGCGCGACGCGGACGGCAAGGAGTGGTTCGTGATCCCTGTCCGTCCGGCGCGGCCCGGTCCGTTGATGTTGAGCTGGGCGCCCGGCCCGATCGCCGGTTCGCGCTTTACTGCGGAGGAGTACGCGAAAATCCGCTTCAAGGCGCATCCTGCGGATGTGGGGGGTGGCGATCCGACCCGTCGCGTGCAGGGCGCGCTGGACGCGCTGCTGCCCGGCTGGACGTGTACGGCCAACGCGAAGGACATGGAGCCTGGCTACCGCGCCGGGTATCTGGGCCGGCAGCATGTGGTGATGACCCACCCGCTTGATAAGACCACGGGCGTCACACTGTCGAAGGCCATCGCCGTGCCGAAGGATGGCGTGTCCAAGCTCGACGTGCTGCTCGCGAATCACGATGGCGGCGATTTCACTTTTATCGCGCGGGTTGACGGTCGTGAGGTCACCCGCAAAAAAATCGAAGGCCCGCCCGCATGGCAGACGGTCTCGATCGACCTTGCTGCCTTTGCCGGCCAGACGGTGACGGTTGAGTTGGTGAATCAGCCGGATGGTTGGTTTTGCGAGGCGGCATATTGGGGCGGAGTGGAGATCAGGAACGCTAAACGGTGAACGCCGAATGCTTGACGCTGAACAAGCTTTAAGGGTCGGCGTCGGGCGTTGAAAACAGACGGGGGGAAGGATGAAGCGGATTGTTGTTCTGGGTAGCACCAACACGGACATGGTGGTGAAGGCGGAGCGGATCCCGGCTCCGGGCGAGACGATCTTGGGCGGACGCTTCCTGATGAACCCCGGAGGCAAGGGAGCGAATCAGGCCGTGGCTGCGGCGCGTCTGGGTGCCGAGGTGGTCTTTATCGCAAAAGTCGGCGATGATCTGTTCGGCCGCGAGGCGAAGGCGCTCTTCGCCAAAGAGAACATCTGCACGGATTATGTGCTGACCGACCCGTCCGAGCCGTCCGGCGTCGCGCTGATCATGGTGGATGCCAAAGGTGAAAACTGCATCGCGGTGGCGTCGGGCGCGAACGGGACACTGATGCCTGAGGACATCGAGGGGCTGGAAGGCGTCATCGCCCAGGCCGATATGCTTTTGATGCAGCTTGAGACGCCGCTGGAAACGGTCCGGTACGCGGCCGACATGGCTGTCAATCTGGGCGTACCGGTCATTTTGAACCCCGCGCCCGCGTGTGAACTGCCAGCGGATCTTTATGACTGTCTTGAGGTCATCACGCCGAATGAGAGCGAGGCGGAGCTGCTGACAAGCATCAAGGTCACGGACGAGGCGAGCGCCGAGGCAGCCGCCCGGGTACTGTGCGACAAGGATGTGTTGCAGGTCGTGATCACGATGGGCGCCAAAGGCGCATACGTTTTCGACGGGGTGGACGGCGTCATGGTCCCGGCCTTTAAGGTCGAGGCGGTGGACACCACGGCGGCGGGCGACGTCTTCAACGGTGCGCTGGCCGTGGCGTTGACGGAGGAGCTGGAACTGGAAGAGGCGGTGCGCTTTGCTTCGAAGGCGGCGTCGATTTCAGTGACGCGTATGGGGGCGCAGGCGTCTGCGCCGAGACGGGAGGAGTTGGTTCATTAGTGCATGAGTTCATTAGTTCGTTAGTGCATTAGTGCCTTACGGCTCGACAAGCGCGATAAAAAACAAGTTGTTTCCTCACACGAAGGCACAAAGGGCACTAAGGTTTTTTGGGGGCAGCGCACTCCCAGACAAACTAATGAACTAATGTACTAATTAACTAATGAACTAAAAGGAGGTAGGCATGTTTTTTGTTGAGAATTATGCGGTGGCGGTGATCTTCTGCGTGGTGACGATGCTGTGCTGGGGATCGTGGGGCAACACACAGAAACTGTCGGCGAGCAAGGCGTGGAAGTATCAGTTGTTCTACTGGGATTACGGCCTGGGCATTCTGCTCAGCTCGTTGTTGATCGCGTTCACGTTGGGCAGCATGGGGTCGCAGGGGCGTAGCTTCCTCGTTGACATTCGTCAAGCCGGGATGAATCACCTCGCGCTGGCGTTTCTCGGCGGCGTGCTGTTCAATCTGTCGAACATCCTCTTGGTGATCGCGATTGATCTGGCGGGGCTCGCCGTGGCATTCCCGATAGGCGTCGGGCTGGCGTTGGTGTTGGGCGTGATCCAGACTTACTGGTTCAACCCCAAAGGCGATCCCGTGCTGCTGTTCACGGGCGTCGGCCTCGTGACGCTGGCCATCATTCTCAACGCGCTGGCTTACAAGAAGCGTGTCGCGGCAGACGAGAGCCGCCCGCAAGGGGAAGGAGCCGGTCTCGGTGTCGCGATTTCAGTGATTGCCGGCGTGCTGATGGGGGCGGGGTTCTTCGGGTTGGTTTCAAAGGGTATGGTCAAAAATTTCGCGTGTCCCGAAACGGGTCTGATGACGCCGTACACGGCGCTGGTGGTGTTTGCCGTCGGTCTGTTTGTCTCGAATTTCCTTTGGAATACAATCGCTTCGCTCAAGCCGGTACGGGGGGAGCCGGTGCCGCCCTCGTCCTATTTCACGTTGGGCAGTCCGCGGCTGCATGCGGTCGGCATCCTCGGCGGCACGATCTGGAATATCGGCATGGCGCTGAGCCTGATCGCGTCGGGCAAAGCCGGCACCGCCATTTCGTACGGTCTCGGTCAGGGCGCCACGCTGGTGGCTGCCTTGTGGGGCATCCTGATCTGGAAAGAGTTTAAGGGTGCGCCGAAAGTTGCGCACCAATTGAATGCCGCCATGTTTATCCTGTTTGTGGCGGGGTTGGCGCTGATTATCCGGGCCGGCGCATGATCCTCCACGCACGGGGGATGAACGGTTCTGTTTGAGAAGTCCGCTCCCCCTGTGAAAGGGATTCCATCAGTTGTCGAGTTGCTTGAAGAACAGGACACGGTGCTCGTGGAAATTCGCGGGGTCACTCACCATGTTATCGGGATATCCCACGGGATAGGGATCACGCCAGACCAGCGCCACCGCGCGGCCGCCTGCCACGGACTTAACCCCGCCCATATCGCTGCCACCGAACGAGGGCACCGTGGCCTCGGCCCGTAGCACGTAGAGGAAAAGCTGCTGCCGGTCCGAGAAGTTGGCGATCGACCAAGAAAACAGCATCTTGCGGTCCACCTCGTGCAGCGGATCCGAGAGCGTCTGGCCGAAAATCACCCTAGGGTTCTGGCCCGCGTACCAGTCGAAATACTGTTGATCCCCGTAGTGGATGGAGAGGTGCTGATCCCGCGCCGTGGTGATCGTCGTATTATTCCGGACCTTTTCGACACATTGCAACCACCCGTTCGTGAACGCCCGCCAAGTAGAAGCGGACATCAAGTCCGTGTCGTTGAACACCGGAAAATCCCGGCCTTCCCGCTTTTCGTTGGCACAGAACCAATCCACCGGCGTGTTTTGAAGCGCGGCCACCAGCACCTGCGGCAGATCCGAGAGCGGATTCACCCGCACTTCCGATGATACGGCATGCGGATCCCCTTCAGTGAAATATTCGAAAATCCGGTCGCGCCTCTGATTTTCCCCTGTTCCGCCATGGTCATACAGCCGGATCGTGCGGTAAAAATGCGCGTGGTCCGGCGTATCCGTAAGTGTGTGCGTATCGAAATCGACTCCCGCGTCCTGATTCCCGCTTCTATGCGGGAAAGGCCTGACAATAAAACCCAGTTCACCCGGAGAACACATTCTGCCCAAATCCGAAACCGAGAGATAGATATCCCCGTCACGACCATCCTGGCCCAGCAGCGCCGTAGTCGAAGCATTGACCGCCCCCATGGACCCGCCACTCTTGACCCAGTTGGCAACACGATAGTTGAAACGGGGGTCGGGAACTTCCAGCCCGTTCCAAACAAAAGGCAAGGGCCTGCCCAAAGTTCCGTTCGACAAATCAACACCCTGCGCCACGACCACATGCGACCCCGCCGTGCGGAAAAAGAGCTTGTTCACGGACTCCAAATACGGCTCCCGGAGATTTGGATTCGACATTCCATGAGGCACGATATCGACATACTGATCGCCCTGTTTCACAGAGACAAACAAAACCAGTGCCACACAAAAGGGCTGATTCACAACAAATTGCGGATCCAGCAACTGGAAGTTTTTTGTGGAGGATCGGCAGATGTTTTTCCGCAAATTCTGTTGCGTTATGTCCAAATGCACAATGCATTTTTTATAACACGCGTTGGGGTCACCCCCATCGGTATTCCATGCGTTAGGAATGGGCACATCCTGCGCTTGACTCAAGGGTATGTATTGAGGCCCGGCCACACCTCCCGCAAAACTGGCCGAGTTCAACGACGTCCCGTCATTCGGTATGATTTTCATAAAAGCCTTCACCTCAAGCGAATAATTCGGTATTGCGCTACGCTCCTGATGATGCTTGAACGGCCAGGTCACCTCGACCTCAATGATACGCGCTTGAGGTCCCGGTGCCGTTGTCATTTGCAGATAGTAGATCGTCTCCGGCGGACTTGTGTCCGGAACAAGTTCTTGCTTGATTATCGGAGTTAATCCTTGCAGCAACCGGATCTCGCTGACCATCGGGGTCATCTCAACCGTCGGGATGTCAAACCGTTTGGGAATGTGGTCGTTGTCAAGGTAATCGGCGATCATCGGCGCCATAATGACTTGTTGGTTGCGCAGTCCTCCCACCAGAGCATTCCCCAAGGCGGTTTGGAACACCGGATCCATGCTCGGAATCGCTGACCCTAAATTTTTTATCGGCTGTTTGTTTTCCGTGATGGCGAACGCGTTCGCGTTGCCGGGTTCAGGTTTGACGATCCCGTCGGTGATCAGCACATGGTGGCTTACGAAGCCGAAGTCCAGATCGTCACCGGTATCCAGCCATTTGTGATAGGGGCTTCCGAAAGTCGGATCGTTGCGTTCGAACATGCAGGCGTAGAAATCTTGCAGGGTTTCGTAGCGCCGGTCGAGATTTTGTTTGTTGTTGTCGAACGTGTTAGCCGCACCGTCATTTCGGAACAGGTGGCCGATATTGATGCGGTTGGTGCCGGACTGTGCGGCACTGACCGCATTCACGTTCAGCATGTCGGAGAGGTTGACGCACACAAAAGCGAAGCGCCCGACTTCCGCGCCTCCGAAAGCGTTCTCGCCGCTGTTGAAGTTGATGGGCATGCTGAGTTGGCGCCAGATCGGACGCGTATCCCCGGTCAACGCTTGATACCGCACGTCATTCACGAAGATGCCGGGAAGAAAGCTGAGGGACTCCAGGGAAAGTACGCGGGTATCCTGAACCGTGGCGGAGAGGGTGTTGGTTCCGCCCGGATAGACGCGGCCCGGCCAGGGCGGGAATTTCACGTCCCGCAGGTGGCGGTCGACCTCATCGATCGCACGAACGAGTCCCGCGTTGAGCATGTGGCGCGCGGTGATCGCGTGACGGTAGTTGGAGGAGGCCTGGCGTTCGATCCGCATGAAGATGGCGAACGAGACCGCGCTGATCATCATGAAACTCAAAAAACCGAGCACGATCAGCAACGCGGAGCCGCCCTGCCCCACCCCGTTTCGTCCGTATCGAAAAAGTCTGTTCATGGTATTGTCCGTAATGTGGCTATTTTATCACACAAAGTCCTTTAACCTTCCCTCCCCTATCGCCTATGCCGGTTGGGGAACGTCACGGATGCGGGGAATTCATCGGTTTTCGGATTCTGCCGCGTTTCATACAGCAACCGCAACCGGTACGGGTTGCCCCACGGGTCCAGAAATATCCCGCCGGTCAGGCTGGCGTTGAGGTATACCGCCTGTTCCTCATTTTCGCCCAGCAGTTCACCCAGTGCGCCTTGGTCCGCAATGATCTCGTCTCCCGAAATCTCCACCGGCCAGTCGTCATGCGCGGCCTCGTAGGCGAGCCAGGCGTTAATCAACTCGCGCGTTTCAGAGTTCGCTTTGGCGATTTTCGCCTGTTTTCGAGCCTGCCCCACACCGGAGAAGGAGACCGCCATGAGCACCCCCAGCATGCCGACCACCACCAGCATTTCGACCAATGTGAACCCAAGAGACGGGAGGCGCGAGGCGCGAAGCGTCTCCGCCGGTTTTCGCATGTTGTTCCGATCGTGCATAAAACCCCCTCTCACTCCTCCACCCACGTCTTGATATCATCCGTCGTGTTGCGTCGGCCGTCCGGACCCCAGGACCAGGCGCCGATGTCCAGCGTGTTGCCCGTGCTGCGCGCCTGTGCACCGAACGTGATGTGGAGCGGCAACCCCTGGGAGTCCAGTCCGTCGGCGGCCTGACCAAAATGGGGCGTGAACTGCGTTAGTGACACACTCGGCCGGTTTTTGCTGCTCTGGCGTTCAGCGAAGGTCAACACGTTGGCCCTTTTCTCGGGGCCCCAAGAGCCGCCCGGGGTCAGCGACTGCTCCGTACGGTTGCCCGCGGTGTCATAGGTGACCTTTTTGAGACTGCGGTTGAAAAGCAGGTTGTCGGTTTCATCCAGTTCCACGCCACCGGTCAAGGTGTAGAAGATCAAACGGCCTCCCGAGAATTGCTGCCCCTCCGTCACATACTGCTGCGGCAGAAAGCGCGCGTCCACCGCAGCCGAAGCGTCGCGCTGAATCGCGCCGATGGCGGAGCGCACCTGCATGTACGCCTCGGCCCGGAACGATCCCGAGCGCCACGCGAGACTGGTCTGCTGGAAGAGCATCCCAAGCATCATCACGATCACCACCAGAATGCTGGCCGCGACCAGAACCTCGATCATCGAGAAACCGGCATGGGAACGGTTGATTGTCGGCAGGGACGGTTCCCCGAACCGTCCGCGGACGCCCCGTAGAGGCGTCCCTGCCCGCAACGGCCACACATTTTCCGAAACCGTTCCAGCGCGGCACCCGCGGGATTTGAGATTGGGGATCTGCAAGTTGACCATCGTGCCCATTACCTGTTACCTGTTCCTTATAACCTCTAACTTCTCCCCTATTTCGTCACGTCACCTTGGAAATAGGCCTCGGCATAATAGACCGGGTTGTTGGTGTAATTCCGGACGTCTTCGCCTTCGATCTCGGTGGAGCGGACCATGATTCCCATGATCCGGTCCGAGCCGCCCGCGCCACGGCAGCAGATGATCCGGAAGCGGTCGGAAGGCCAGTCATCGGCCTGCCGCATGCGCTCTCTCATAAAGGCTGGTCTGTTATCCGTCTGCGAAGCCGTGATGCCGCTCTGGTCGAGAGACGCGATGCTGGGGACACTCTTCCACTGCGACCACGGAAAATTCGTCATGGACGCCACAGCCACCGCCTGGTTCAGCAGGTAATCCGCGAACATCGACTGCGTCAGGTCCTGTTGGCCCTGAACGCTTTCGCGCAAACCCAAGGGATAAAGCGCGACCATGCTCAGGATGCCGACCGCCATGACGAAAATCGCCATGTTGACCTCCATGAGCGAGAATCCGGCCCGTACGCTGAAAGGCCTGATCGAGCCGGGATCGCGGGCGTCCCCGCCCGCAACGGCGTAACGCTCAACGCGGTTCCACCCGCATCTCTCTGTCATTCTTCCGCGCATCGTCATCTCCTTGTCCGCCCAATCCGGGTTTCCTTCTCCTGCTACTTGTACTGGATCGAACCGTCCCGCTGCACCCGGATCTCGCTCCGCAGTTTCGGCGGCAACAGTTCGCGGATCGTCACCGTCATGGCCTTCTGCGCTGTGCCGTCCGGCAGGAACGTGATGAGCTCGACTTTGTTCAGATTTTCGGGCAAGGTATCCGAATTACCGTCCAGATTGGTGAACTTGAACCCTTTGGGCAGCGAACCGGGCGGCGCGGCCTCGATACCGTAGACATCCCCGACCTCCCACATCGCATCGTTCGCGTTGCGGACATTGGCGTTTTTCTTGAATCCGAAGGCCGGAATCGTATAGCTGCGGTTTGCGACATACGACGACCTCCGCCCGGAAAAGCTGTGGGATACCGCCGTGGGCGTGACCTGCCACCACTTGCCCGCCGTGAGGTTGTACAGCCGCATGCTTCCGAGATAAGAGGAACCGACCGTGTCATCCTCCGTTGCGGTGCCGAACATCTTATCGAGCGGCGTGAACTCATCAACCAGCGTGGTCCCGCTGAGAGCGGTCACACGGCCCGCCTCCTTGCACACCACGTAAGAGGGCACGCACTCCGGATCACCCTTATTGTTGTATCCGGCGACTTCGTTGTACACCATCACGCTGACGCGAACCCCTTCGAGGCAGGCGCGCTGACGCGCGAGGATCAGACTGTTGGCCAGATGCTTGACCGCGCTGCGCCGCGTCATACCGCGGATCGCGTTGAAGTAACTGGTGACCGCCAGAGTGGAGAGCAGGGCTACAATCGCCATGACCGAGAGCAGCTCAAGCAACGAGAACCCCGCAGCGGACCGGAAACCACGGGATTTGAGATTTGAGATTTGAGATTTAGCCATCGCGTCCCTCACTTGTCTTTGCAGGGGGAGTGGTCGGAGTGCGGATGCACCGCGACGGTGTCAGTCTCGACCCGGTACTCCACACAGTAATAGCGAAGGATGGAGGTCTCATTGGGATCGGCGTAGATCAACGGCACATCCCGTCTGCCCGCGCTAAGCGCGGCGCGAAGCTGCACCCGCTGACCATCAAGCAGCGCCATCACCGCCGACGCATCAAGATAGACCGTCTTCTGACCCGCGCCCTGATACAGATCTTTGAAGACCTTCGCATTGTCCGCGCCGTGCGCCCAGTATTTCTTGTCGTTGCGGCTCTGGCCTTCCGTACCCTGCCGCTTCAGATCGCTCAGTTTAAACGGCCACTTGCCCTCCTGCGCACGATAATTGGTCAGGGCCATCTCAAGCGCACGGCAGGTGGCCTCGACCCGCTTCTTGCGCCCCTGTTTGACAGCCTTGACCACCGCACCGGTCGCCAGCGTGGCGATGACCGCCATGATCGAAACCACGACCAACAGTTCGAGAATGGTGAATCCGGTCGACCGCGGTTTGAGATTTGAGATTTGAGATTTCACCATCGTATCCTCTTCTGGAACTTCAGCGTTCATTGTTCGTCGTTCGATGTCCGGCGTTCCTGTTCCCTACTTGCCCGTTTCCGCCCTGGCCTTGCCATGGTTCCAACTCAAGCGGTCATCGTCCGGATAGCGTCTGCCACCCTTTTCGGCGTCGTCCTTGCCATCGGGGCCGCGCGACCAGACCAGCACCGAAGCACGCACCTTCGTGCCGTCGGGGGCCTCCACATACCCGTCGTAATCGTCATCCAGACGGATCTGGAGGCGGTGCTTGATCACCTCCCCCGCATTGATACCGGGGTCGCGCCGCAACAGGGCGCGGCCATAGGGATCAAGCAATCCGTACCGGTCGAGGCTGTCGTTATTGATCTCCGCGCCCCCGCTTTTGTAGGTCGTCACATCGAAGAGCTTCTTCTCCTGCAGTACCCAGCAAGCCTCCTCATCCATTTCCGATTTGTTCGGCAACACATCCCCCCAACTCCGTTCCTGCTGAAGGTAGATGTTGAGCGCCGTCGCCAACTCGGAAGCCAGACTCTGGGCCTGCGATTGGCGCGCGGCCTTCTGCACATAGGAGAACGAGCCGACCAGCGCGGTGGCAAGGATCCCGAGGATCCCGATCACCAGCAACATCTCGACCAAGGTGAAACCCGAACGGAGTCGGCCGGAAACAGGGGGTGCCGTGTGAAGCGCGTGTTTGATTCGGATTCCAGTCGGGAGCGCGGGCGTCCCTCCGGCCCCGCCTCCATAACCTAAGCGGTGGCCGTCCGCCACCGGATGTCGAATGTTGTTCCAATACCACATAAACGTCTCACTCATCTTACATGCGGACGAAGCCCGCGACCCAAGAAGTCCTCGCACACCCGTTGTCTGTGAGCTTGCGGGGTGGCGCAGGCCGGTTGGGCTACACCACACCCCCATGCTCACACACTCCTCCTACTTCGACCGGTCAAACCGGGCGATGTCATCCTTCAGCCACTCCGAAACGATTCTCCGATCATCTGCCGAGAGCGATTCCAACGAGATCCAGGGAGGGAAGGTCTTCTTGTCGGGACCGGCAGACCAGAGGCGGTAGCTTTGATACGGAGCCGCAGAATAGTAATACAGGTCTTCCCCCCAACCGTCCCGGACGGAGACACGCATGAGCTTATACGCGACTCCGCTATCAGGGTCGTTCACGGTCACCATGCTCAGCCCGGTATCGGGCTCTGTGGTGTTGATCCCCAAAAGGTCTCCGGGACCACCGCAAACGTTCTTTTCCAGATTGGGTAGCCAGCGCGCCACCGCATGGTTCTCCCGGTCCCGTTGCGCGGCCAGTCCCTCCCGCAGTTTGTTCCACCACCCGCCGCTGGGACCCGAGATCTTCGATCCCGCGTTGTAGTGCGTCCATTGCCTCGTGTCAAAGAAGTAAGCGTTGGGGATGTTCTCGTCGTTCTCGCTGAGGTTATCCAGCTCCGAACCGTTGAGCATCAGCTCGACACGCGGCATCAGATAGGACATCAGACCGAACCGGAAGATCCTGATCTGATCCCACTCATAATCGTTCCGGTTGCGAACATCCGGACCAAAGGCATCGTTCACGCTCACGATGCCCTCGCTCTGATAGTGTTCGTTGATATAAAAATCAAGGGAACGGGCATTCGGATAACAGAAGGCGACCGGCTGGCAGCGCGCGGCGCGGTTGGCGTTCGCCGAGTTGAGCTCAGCACTTCCCGTGTAGGTGCCATCCTCGTCCGCCTCCATGTAGGGGTCGGGCGAACCGTGGGACGGTACGGGCGGATAAGTGCCGAACTCCGCATAGAATCCGGAAATGGCGTTCTGCAGCCGCTCCAGACGGGCGATGGTCTCCGCACGCTGCGAACTGGTGCCCGCAGTGCTGAACAGCTTGAACACCCCGCCGATCAGAATGCCGATCACCGCGATCACCACCATCATCTCGATGAGCGTGAATCCGCGGGACACGCCGATCTTTCGCACACTGTTTCTCGCATTCCGCATAAAAACTCTTTCTCCCGCGGACGGTTCAGGGAACCATCCCTGTCGGCCGGTTAGCCATTAACCCGTAACCTATTATAACCTGCCCCTTACGCCTGTGCGCCGAGGCTGCCGATGATCTGGATCATGGGCATGAACATGGCGATCACAATCGTACCGACGACTACCGCCAAAATAATGATCATGATCGGTTCAATCACCGAGGTCAGCCCCGCGACCGCATTGTCCACCTCATCGTCATAGGTTTCCGCGATCCGCGTCAGCATGTCCGGCAGGGCACCGGTCTCCTCGCCGACCTCCACCATCGAGATCACCATGGGGGGGAAGACCTTGCAGGCCGCGAGCGGGTTGGTCATGCTCTCGCCCTCCTTGACCGCGTCATGCACGTTCTGCATGGCGCGGGAGATCACCTCGTTGCCTGTGGTATCGCGCACGATGTTGAGCGCCTGCAGCACCGGCACACCGGAGGCCAGCAGGGTGCCGAGCGTGCGGGTCATGCGGGCGATGGCCGTGCGGCGCACCAGCGAGCCGAACATCGGGGCATTGATCTTGGACACATCGAGCAGATACCGCCCGAAGCGCGTCTTGGCGAAAATCTTAAACAACACGAACAGGGCCGCGAAAGCCGCGACCACCGCCAAGCCGTTGTTCATCACCAGATTACTGGCGTCCATCACAAACTGCGTGATGGCCGGCAACGGCTTCCCTTCGAGCAGATCATTAAAGATATCCTTAAACTTCGGGATCACCGCGACCAGCAGGAACCCGGTGATGCCGACAGCAGCCACAAGGACCACGACGGGGTAAACCATCGCGCTTTTGACTTTGTTCTTGATTTTGGCCGCCTTTTCAGCGAATTCGGCCAAGCGGTTGAGCACCACTTCCAGAACGCCGCCGGCCTCGCCGGCCTTGACCATGTTGACATACAGATTGTCGAAGATCTTGGGATAGTTGGTGAGCGACTCCGAGAAGGTACTGCCGCTCTCGACCGATTCACACATCCCGGCCAGGGCATCCTTGAGCGCCGCGTTGGGCGTCTGACGCTGGAGCACATGCAACCCGCGCAGCAGCGGCAACCCCGCGTCCACCAGCGTGGCGAGCTGACGCGTGAACGTCGTCAGGTCCTTCTGCTTCACCTTGCCGCGCAGGAACTTGGGGAGTTTGATCTCGATTCGGGTCTGAGCCAAGGATTTCTTCGCCGCAGGACTTTTTTTAGCCGCTGCCGCGGGCCGGGCCGTTGCGGCATCCGATCCTCCCGCAACACCGATGGCAGTGGGAAACAACCCCTGGCTACGCACCTTAGCCACGGCCTGAGCCTGATTCGGGGCTTCAATCGTGCCGCGGCTCTCCTTGCCTGCGGCATCCACAGCGATATACGCAAATTTGGGCATACGGCAACTCCGGATAGTTTGGACCCCTCGCACACATGCATTCCGAATCCGTAGAGAAAGATATCATAGTCTGCACTTGGGCGGCAAACGTAAAAGAGAAGCGCATTGTAATCGGTTCGTGACAGGGGTGCGATCGAAGGTCATGCGTTTCAGGGTTCCATTGCGGCGCCATCGCCATCGCCATCGGGATCGGGATCGCCACCATCATTACACTTGTCGCTACGGGCCACTGCGTGGGCGCAACAGTCGATAGCGAACCCGATTTCGAACCCGATACCGATACCGATAGCGATACCGATACCGATTTGGAGAACGTGAATGTTGGCTATACCCCCGTACCCGCACTCGTTCACGTACCCGTACACGATGACTCTTCCCCCCCCCGTCACGAGGCGATTACAAACGCATTCGTATGAAATCAAGGAGGAAGGGACGGACGCCTGCGCGTCCGGACAAGCCGACGCTTCCTTCTCCCTGTCTGAACAGTCCCTCAGGATTTGAGGGCCGCGAGTTCGGCTTGGATTTCGGCAAGCTGCCGTTTCAGCTTCTCAATCTGGCGCGGCACCAGCAACGAGGCCGCGAACTCGCGCCTGGGAATCGCGGGCAGGCCAAGCACATATTCGCCCGCAGGCACATCTTTGGCGAGCCCGCTCTTGGGCCCGACCTGCCCACGGTCGCCGATTTCCAGATGCCCGGAGATGCCGGCCTGGGCCCAGATCAGGCACCCCGAACCGATCCGCGTGCTGCCTGCGACACCGGCCTGCGCGATGATCCCGCTGCAGGAACCGACCTGCACGTTGTGGCCGATCTGCACAAGATTGTCGATTTTGGTGCTGTTGCCGATCCGCGTGCGGCCGAACCGCGCGCGGTCAATGGTGGCGTTGCACCCGACCTCGACATCATCCCCCAATTCCACAATGCCAAGTTGGGGGATCTTGTCGATGGTGACCGTGCCGTCCGCCGCCACCTTCGGGGTGTAGCCGTATCCATCCCCGCCGATACGCACGCCGGAGTGCAGGACCACACGGCAGCCAAGGATACAACCCTCGCGCACCGTCACCTGCGGATAAATGTGGCATCCCTCACCCATCGACACCTGACGTCCGAGGAACACCTGCGCCTCGATCACGCAGCCGTCGCCGATGACACAGCCGTCTTCGATCACCGTATACGGCCCGACATGAACCGAGGCCCCCAGATGCACATCACGTCCGATCAGCGCGGTGGGATGGATGCCCGGAGCGCGTTCGGGCGGGCTCGGCGCGAACCAGACCGCGGCGCGGGCGAAGGCGCCATCGGGATCCGGGACACGGATCACCGCAGGCGCGGGACAGGTGCCCTGCCACGTCTCGGAGACCAACACCACGCTCGCCTTGGTGGCGGCGAGCTGTGCCGCGTACTTCGCGTCCTTGAAGAACGCAGCGTCGCCCGGGCGGGCCGCGAAGAGGCTCTCCAGCGCACGCACCTCCACGCTGCCGTCCCCCGTCAGCGTCCCGCCGAGACGTTCGGCCAGTTCTATCGCCGTCAGGATCATTTCTTCTTCTCGGCTGCAGCCTTCTCCTTCTCGGCCTTTTCCTTGGCCTCCTGACGAACCTTGGGATCGACGCCCATCCGTTTGAGCACCTCATCGGTGACATCCAGTTTGGGGTCGAAATAGGCGATCGTGGTGCCGTCGAGCACGACCAGATACTTCTTTTCCTGCGCGAACTTGGAGAGAACCTCGCGGATGTCGCTCGTGACCTGCCGCAACAGGCGGGTGTCGAGATCACCCAAGTCACGCTGCAGTTTCTGCATCTCCTGGCGCAGATCGCGGTCCGCTTCGGCGAGCACGTCCCGGTGCTTCATGGCCTTATCCTCCGCCTCGGCACGCGCCTTGTCGTTGAGCGCCGGATTGCGGGCCTCCTTCACCGCCTTTTCGTAATCATCACGGAGCTGCTCGAAGCGGTCGCGCTGCTTGTCGAGCTTGCTCTGGAACTCCTTCTCGGTGTCCTGCATCAACTTGCGGTCCCGCTCGCGGCTCGGATGGAACCGTACGAGATCGACCATGTTGACCACTGCGGTGCCGCCCTGGGCCATCGCCATCGTGACGGCGAAAACCGCCGCCAGTATGCCGCTCATCTGTTTCATACCATTCCTTTATTCGAACCCGATCGCGAACGAGAAGAACTCGTCATCCGTGTAACTGTCATCCTCCACCACGGGCTTGGCGAAGTCAAACCGGATGGGGAAGCCGGGGATATCGATCCGCAGGCCCACACCCACCGAAACACAAACGTCGGAAAGCTCCGGATCGAACACATCCTCGCCGATCGACCCGACATCCATGAAGGTCGCCACGCGCACCGCCTTGAAGACCGGCACCGTGTATTCGACCGTGGCCATGGCCAGAGTCTGGCCACCGATCGGCGCGTGCTTCTTGCTGCCTTCGCCGCGATAGACTTTGGGGCCGATATCGCGGTATTCAACGCCGCGCACCGTGCGCGGGCCACCCAGAAAGAGTTTCTCATAGATCGGCACATCGCCGCTGTAGGCATCCACTGTTTCGAAGCGGCCGCGCAGGCTCAGCACATGCTTGTACCAAGGCATGCGGAACCAGTGGCGGTAATTCACGCCGAGTTTGTAAATCTCGTTGTCGCCGATCGCACCTTCGGAGAGTTCGCCGAACAGGGTGGTCTGGTATCCCTTGGTGGGCACGAACGGCTGGTCGCGCGTATCGTGGGCCCAATAGAGACGGATCACACTGTTGAGCGCGTCGCCGTACTCGTCCTCCTGCCAGTTGAAATAATCGTTCTCGTCGCCGTTCCAGTTTTCCGGCGTGGAAGCGGTGTCGCCCTTCGGGTCCAGATACCACTCGCCCGATTCGACGTCATCCATCTCCACCAGTTCCATTGTGTAGCGCAGACCCACGCGGCCGACTTTGACCGGATAGGAGAGGCCGACCGAGCCGCCGGTACGGATCTCGTCGTATTCGTCAAACCAGCGCATCCGGCGGTAAGCCTCGACCGTCAGCGCCAGCGGGCGGTCCAGGAACCAGGGTTCCGTCCAAGAGACCTCGGCCGTCTGCCGACGCGAACCGACTTCAATGCCCAAGCGCGCCTTCTGACCGCCGCCGGTGAAGTTCGGCCAGTTGAGGATGTCGAAGTTGCTTTGGGTGATCTCCATGAAGCCCACGAGATTATCGACACTCGAAAAACCGGCGCCGATCATGAAGTTTCCTGTGCGCTGCTCTTCCACCTCATAGACCAGATCGCGCGTGCCGGGCTGTCCGGTTTGTTCCGTGTAATGGCGCACGTTGGCGAAATAGCCGAGGTTTTTCAGGCGGTTCTCGCTGCGCTCGATGCGCGGCTCGTTCATGATCTCACCGGGGTTGACCAGCACCTCGCGGCGAATGACCTTGTCCCGGGTCTTGTTGTTGCCGCGGATCACGATGTTGCGGATGTAGACCAATTCGCCCTCGCGCACATCAAACGCGATCGACATGCGTCCGGGTTTGCCCGGCACCGTTTCCTTCATGGGCCGCACGATCGTGTCCACATACCCGCGCGAGCCGTAATAGTCGCGGATATCCTTGGCCGCGTCATCAATCGCCTTACGGCTCGCCAAGTCTTCCGCCTTCAGCCGGGAGGAGGCGAGCACCTCGCGTTCCGGAAAGAGTTTCACGCCGCGGATCGCGGTGGATTCCACATGGTACACGTCCCCTTCGGTCACGGCGAAGACCACATCCACCTTCTCTTTGCCGACCTTCTCCATCACCGGCGAAGCCACTTTGGCGTCGAGGAAGCCGTGATTTTGATAGACCTCCTCGGCCTGTTGGCGCGCGTCCTCAAGGTCCTGCCGCGAAACCGGCGTGTCGGTGAACCAGCCGCGCGGGTCGTACCACGGCCGCTGACCAAACGAGGAACGCAGGTCCGCCTCCGGAATGGAGGTGTTTCCGGTGAAACGGTACGCGCGGATCTTGGCGCGCTCGCCCTCTTCGATGGTCAGGGTGACATTCGCAAAACCGGCGCTGCCCTGAATGGGGGTGATGGCCATGCCGATTTTGACATCCGGAAAGTACCTCTTCACATACTCGTCACGGACTTTGGCAACCTGGGTCGACAAAACCGGTTCATCAATGTAATCGCCGCTCTTGAGTTCCGTGAGTTTGCGGATTTTACTCTCGCTTAGATAGTTCGCGCCCTGAATGGCCAGCGGCTCCTGAAACCGGTACCGGCGGCGCACCACGTAGATCACGCGGATTCCGCCCTCGATTTTCTCCAACTCCACACCCGCGTACCCGTAACGTCCGGTATCCAACAACGCGCGCACATCTTTGGAGAGCGCCTCCTGCGAGAGCTTCGAGCCTGCGGCAACCCCGCAGACCGACAGCACATCTGAAGCGTCCGTCCCGAGTTGGTCGAGCACACGGACCTGAACCTCTTTCACCGTGTTATCGGCCGCCAACACCCACCCTGCGGCCAAGACCGCCACCGCCAACCACGCGCGCATCACTTTACCCATTTTCGCAACTCCTCATCCCATTCAACCAAACGTCCAGCCCCGCCGCAACGGCGGACTGCCACCATACCGGAGGCATGACCGCAGAAAATCCGGTTCATATGCGAATTGGAAAAATTAAACCTGATCCTGCGGCAAAACACAAGCCTGTTGTCGTCGGTTTTGGCCGGATGGCCGGGGGAGCGCGAAATGTTGACCCGCGACGGGCGGCCTGCGGTGTCGGGAACGCAGGATGGGGAGGGCGCGAATTCATTCGTGCATTGGTGCGGAAGCCGGAAATGCGGGCATCCCCGCCCGCTGGCGGATCAGTCGGATCAGTGCTCTGCCAAATCACCCAAACGCCGCAGGCCGAATGTCGCGGGTCGCAAGTCAACGTACACGAAAACGAAGGCGCGAACGAGGACGGGGACTTGGGGTTGACTTTCCAAACGTATCCCGCCCATAATGTGCCTCAAATGCAGACACCGGGGGAGGGGTCTGCGGTCTCAGAGGAAAGGTGCGTGATGAAAAAAAAGACGCTTGCGGTCGTTGTCTGTCTGTTTTGCTCAATTCTGTCACCGGTGTATGCCCGACTCGTCGACACCGTCCCGATGATTGTCCGCGCGGACAGCGAGGCCACCGTGACCCTCACCTTTGCGGATGAGCCGCTGCTCGCCAAACCGGACGATGTGCAGGTCGAATACATCTGCGCGGACGGTCTGGACTCCGCAGGCGTACCGCTCGGATACGGCTGTTTCCAGCCGGTCGCGTCCGTTGTCCGCGACAACACGCTCACCGTTTCCGTGCGGTTCCGCGGAGAGACCGCGCACACCTTGCGCGTGATCCAGAAAAGCTCCGATCCGAAAAAACCGAACGTGCTGGGGATCGCCAGGCTTTACTCGTTGTGCCCGGATTTCTTTGCCCTGCGGCCTTACCGGGGAAACATGCACATGCACAGCAAGTTTTCAGATGGCAACAAGAACGAGTCTCCCGCACTGATGGTCGCCACATGCCGTAAGCTCGGGCACGACTTCGCGATTGAGACCGATCACCGCTCTTATGCGGGATCGCTGGATGCCATCGAAGCGTTTTCCAAATTGCCCACGGACATGAAGACCTTCCCCGGCGAAGAGGTACACAGCCCCGGGAACAACGTGCACATCCTCTCGCTCGGTGCTTCGGAAAGCATCACGGATTGGTTCACGAAGTCAAAGACCGAATACGATCAGGCGGTCGCGGCGGAACAGGCCAAGCTGCCGGACACGATTCCCGATCGTTTCAAGTATCCGATCGCCGCCTCGTTCGCGGTTTGGGACAAAATCCGCGCCTGCGGCGGCATCGCCGTGTTTTGCCACCCCTATTGGCGACCGGCCTACCGGCAGTACATCCCGGCGGTGGTTTCGGACTATCTGCTGCAGACCGCGAAGTTCGACGCCGTGGAGGTCCTGAACACGGACAGCAGTGAGTTGGGAATCCTCCACTACCACGAACTGCGCGCGCAAGGGCTGAAGATCGCCGGTATCGGTGTGACTGACGCCCACTCGTCAAAACATCTGGAACCCGCCTACACGCTGATTTTGGCGGAAACACTCGATTTTCCGTCGCTCGCCAAAAACATCCGCCTGCGCAACTGCGCGGCGGTGGATATCGATCCCGTTTCGAAACGGCAAACCGTCATCGGCGAGTTCCGGTTCTCCCGGTACGCGCTCTTCCTGCTCCATCATTTCTATCCGTTGCAGAATGAGGTCTGCAAAAGGGAGGGCGAATGGCTGCTGAAGGCGCTTGAAGGTGACGAGCAGGCCATTGCCTCGTTAAAGGCATCGCAGGGAACGACTCCCGCGCTCAGGACGAAATATTGGCAGAAGTGAACCCGATATTGCGAAAGGACCCCCTCATGTTGACCCTGATTCTCCCCGCCCTGCGGGGCCTGATGGCCCGCGGCGATACCCTGCCGCGTCTGGCGCGTGTCCAGCCGGAAGGCGGCGAGCCGCTGCTCACCGTGCCGCCGGGATGCGATGACGCGTTCGCCGTGTTGCAAAGCCATGTGCCGCCAGGCACAAGCCGCGTCACCCTGGACACCGGCGGCACCTACGAGGCGGTCTTTACTGATCTTCCGGGTCGTGCCGCGGGACGGATCGCGCTGGTGACCGGCGCGGCCCAAGGTTTCGGATTTGAAATCGCATGCGATCTTGCTGCCCAAGGTGCCTGGGTCGCCCTGGCCGACATCAACGAAGCGGGCGTGCTCGCGGCGGCGGAGCAGGTCAATGAGGCTTGCGGACGTTCGGCGGCCGTCGGTGTGGCCGTGAACGTGGCGGATCCCGATTCGGTGCGCGCGGCGGTGGCAGCGGCGGTGACGGCATTCGGCGGAATCGACCTGCTGGTCTCAAACGCCGGCGTACTGCGGGCCGGCAGCGTCAAGACGCTTCCCGTCAAGGACCTCCGCTTCGTGACGGATGTCAATTACCACGGTTATTTCCTCATGGTTCAGGCGGTGGCACCCATTCTGGCGCTACAGCACCGGGCCGTGCCGTCACGCTGGTTTGACATCATTCAGATCAACAGCAAATCCGGACTGACCGGTTCGAACAAGAACGGCGCGTACGCGGGATCGAAGTTCGGCGGCATTGGCCTGACGCAGAGTTTCGCGCTGGAACTGGTGGAGGACGGCATCAAGGTCAACTCCATCTGCCCCGGCAACTTCTATGACGGACCGCTCTGGTCTGACCCGGAGAAAGGTCTGTTCAAGCAGTACCTCGACAGCGGCAAGGTTCCGGGCGCGAAAACATTCGAGGATGTCAAACGGTTCTACGAGTCCAAGGTCCCGATGCGGCGCGGGTGTACCACGCCGGACGTGATGAAGGCGCTGTACTATTTGATGGAACAGACGTACGAGACGGGACAGGCCGTACCGGTCACGGGTGGCCAGGTGATGCTCGCCTAGGCCGAGGCGGTCGGAACCAGCAGACCGTCGCGCAACTCCAGCACACGGTCGCAGAGCGCCGCGGTCTCGGGTGAATGGGTCACCATCACCAATGCCAGATCGCGGGTACAGGAGAGGCTGAACAGCAGTTCCATGATCTGCCCGCCGGTCAGGCGGTCCAGATTGCCGGTCGGCTCATCAGCCAAAATCAACGCGGGCTCGTTGATCAGGGCGCGGGCCAGAGCCACGCGCTGCTGCTCGCCGCCCGAGAGTTCCAGCGGCATGTGGGTGGCGCGGTCGGCGAGGCCGACCTGCCCCAACAGCGTCTGGGCACGTAACCGCATCTCCCGGCGTGTCAGGCGGGTGACACCCGTCATGGCAGGGAGCATAACATTTTCGGTGACATCCATTTCCGGCAGCAGGTGGTAGGACTGGAACACAAAGCCGATTTGCGCGGCACGCGCAGCCGTGCGCCGCCGCGGCGAGACCTCATAGAGCGACACCCCCCCAATGCGCACCTCGCCGGACTCGGGCCGGTCCAGACCGCCGAGCACATGCAGCAGTGTGCTTTTTCCCGCCCCGCTGCGGCCCACGATCGCCACGCGCTCGCCTTTGCGAATATGCAGCGAGGCGCCTTTCAGCACCTCGATCCGCTTATGGGGAAGCGTGTAGGTCTTGAACAACACTGTGGCTTCTAACATCACGGCCTTTCTTCACTCTTTACGCAGCGCGGTCACCGGATCCATGCGCGCGGCGCGCCAGGCAGGGAGGAAACTCGCCACCGTGCAGAAAAGGATCACCGAGAGGGCCACGTCGGTCACCTCGCGCGGAATCACGCGCCAAGGGATCTGCGCCAGCCCGTACACGTCTTTGGGGAACACCTCCAGCCCGAAGCGGCCGAGGAGCGACACCAGACCCTGCAAGTTTTCCAGAATCAGCAGGGCCGCGCCAATGCCAAGCGCCGTGCCGATCAGGCATTGGATCCAGCCGTGCAGCACAAAGGCCATCATCACCTGGCGCGAGGAAAATCCGAGCGCCTTGAGCAGGCCGATCTCATCGGTCTTCTGCACAGTCAGCACGATCAGCGTGTTGGTCACGCAGAAGATCGCCACCACGGTGATGAACATCAGCAGGATCACCATCATGTTTTTCTCGACCGCCAGCGCATTGAAAAGCTGGCTGTCGATCTCCTGCCAGGTCCGCACACTGTAGATCGGCAGCAGCGCGCGGATTTCGCTCACCAGCCGGCTGAACCCCACGGTGTTTTGGGGGTCCGCGACTTTGAGGTGGATCGAATAGACCCCGGATCTCATCCCCATCAGGTCGCGCACCACTGCCAGCGAGGTGATCATGAATCCCGAATCGAAATCCCGCTGGCCCGAGTTGTAGATCCCCGTAACGGTCAGTCGTTCCGGAAAAAAGAGTTCATCCCGGGAGACGAGATTCATCGGCGAGTAGACCAGCAGGTCTTCACCCACCCGGATTCCCAATTCAGCGGCCAGATCGATCCCCAGCACCACCGCATCGCCTTCAAGTTCGAACGCGCCGGCCGCCAAGCGATCCAGCTTCATCACATGTTGCGCCCGGGCGGGATCCGTACCGATAAGGAGCGGAGCCACCACACGGCGGCGGTGTTCGACCAGCACCCGCGTCTCGAGTCCCGGCGAGACTGCCGTGACCCCCGGAACCTGCTCCAGCCTACGGCAAATCTCCCCTTCTCCTTCGATCACCCCGCCGTTCCGGGACAAGATGGTGATGTGGGGCTTGAAGTCGAGGATCTTCTCCTTCCACATGTCTCCGAAACCGGTCATCACCGCGCGGACGATGATGATGATCGCCACGCCCAGCACCACACCGATCACGGAAATCAATGTCACCACCGAAGTGAATGAACGCTTCGGCTTGAGGTATTTCAACGCGAGAAAGAGAGAGAAGGGCATGGGGGCTGTCAGCGCATACGCGCGCGAGTTCATGAGTGCATGAGTTCGCGGCAGGAAGAAAAAACGAACGCACGAATGAACTACAAGTTTCCGGTGTCGACTTGGATGTCCCCCGTGTCCGTGGTGGAGGCGCTGATTTCCGCTTCAACCTGAACCGCCTCTTTACTGGTGGTGGGCAGATAGCGGTAATAGACCATGAGCTGCAACGCAGCGAGGCAGGTATCCATCACGGGACGGTCCGAGTGCGCATCGGTGTTTTCCCACCAGCCGATATCCCGCAAGGCGCCCTTGTGATCCTGGATGGCATCCTTCTTCACCTGTTGGGCCTTGACGTAATTGGGCTTCATCTGCTTGTTCCAACTGTCCCAGCGCTTGCCGCCCGCATGGAATTTGCACTGGGTGGCATAGTAGAAATAGTACTGCGGCGACGCATTAAAGAACTTCTGCTCCTCGGGCGGGAGGGTCTTTATGACACGGGCCTTGGCCACGGACAACGGCGTCTGATTCTGCTTGAGTTGCGATTTCTCGATTTTGGCGAGTTCGTCGGCAAGGATGGTGTAGCTGGAGAAGGTCGGCACCCACGAATCCATCAGATCCAAGGACTTCCGCACCTCGGGTTCGTTCGAGGCACCCAGCAACTGCATACAGAGCGTGCCAACGCTGGTCAGGCCGCCAGCGCCGGGACCAGTGTAACCGAACCCGCCGTTGGGCCCGGCGTTGGCCTTGAAGCCTCGGATCGCCAGCTTGCTGGCTTTTTCCAGGCCATCCACCTGAAGACGCGCCAGTTGGGCGGCCTTGATCGCCTGCGCGCACCATCCCATGTAAGAAGTGTCATCACGGTATTTGCCGGTCTCCTTATCCGGATTGGGATCCATATGATAAGTCCAACCGCCCGTGGGATGCTGCCCCTTGATGATCGGGACCATCGCCATTTCCGCGGCCGTCTTGACATTGGGGTTGATGGTCATGCCGTAGGCTTCGCAAAGCGCGTACGTGGCGATCGGGTGGTCATAGTTGCCGGGCAGGCGGCCGGTTTTCTTGTTCTGGACGCGCATCAGATACTCCAGCCCCTTCTGGACCGTCTCGCCAAACTCGGCGGAGTCGCCGGGCTTCTCGCCGTGCGACAGAAACGTCAGGATGGCGAGACCGGTCATGGCGACCTTGTTCCGGTTCCACGAACCGTCCGCCTGCTGGTTCTTTTTAAGCCAGCGGAGCGCGCGCATCACCGCCTCTTCCGTAAACGCATCGCCGCCGAAGCGCGCGAGTTGCGTGCCACGCGTACCCGTGCTCCGGGTGGTGCCGTAGATGTTTTTGAGAATCACGGGGCTTTTGACCATCATCACCGCGTCGAAGGCCTGCGGCTGGGGGCTCACCGGTTGGTCTGTCGGCACGTCGGAGGGGATCACAGGCATATTCGGATTGGTCACGGGGATATCGATGTCGACCTCCTCCATCGGCTCTTCCGGCCTTTCAAATTCTTCTTGGAACTTATCGAGGTCTTTGATCTCCTCCGCTTCCAGCACCTGCGTCTCGATCAGGCGGTCGGGCCCGGTCGCCCCCCCGTCCATCACCGAGAGCATCACAACCGCGAACACGGGCAGCAGAATGGCGGTGAGCGGCGCGGAGAGGCGCTGCAGCTCGATCATCGCCATCTTGTACTCCCTGGAGTGGCGCGGCGCCTTGAGCCCGCTGAACAGCTTCTTCAGGCGGCGGAGGTAGGAATCTTCCGTATACATCTCGATAATCTCTCCGAGACGGGAGTTCACCTCATTTATGTCCAGATAGCTACTCATGTCAGACTCCTTATCACATCATCACATACTGAAAATCGACAGGTTGGTCATACCATGCTTGTTGCAGACATCCAGCACCTGAATCAGCATGGCATGGGTGGAGTCGGCGTAACACTTGATGATGACCATTGCGGTTTTGCTGTATCCCGACAACCTCTCGATGCTCCGGTCCAGTTCCGGCAACCGCATGGGGCGGCCGTTGAACACAAAGCCCTGCGGCGCCACGATCACGTTGATCAGATCCTGCTGCTGCTCCTTAACCTTTTCGTCCGGGTTCGCCGCGGGGCGGGCCGCCGAGAGTTTCGAGAGGATGTCCTCCTGCTTCAGCGTGACGACGAAGAAGATGAGGAGTTGGAAGACCACGTCGATCATCGGGGTCATGTCCAGTTTCGGGCTTTCGCCTTTGTTTTTTTTCCGTTTGTATGCCATAGGAAAAACTCCTGTCGCTACCGGTCGTCCCGGGCCTTGTGTTCCTGAACCGCCACGAACGAAAGCTTCCACACGCCGCAGGAAGTGCAGACATCCATGAGTTTGCGGACTTTATCATGCAACGTACGCCGGTCGGCACGAATCAACACCGGAAACTCGTTGCCGTGTTTATTGACACGCGCCCTCAGGATGTCACGCAAGTTCTTCTCTGTCAACGTGGCGTTATGGATCGAGACACGCCCGCGGCGATCCAGTTCGATCTCCAGCGTGGTCGGAGGCATGTTCTCGGCCGTGATGGTGACACCATGCTTGCCGTCCTCCAAAACAATATCCTGATTGAATTCCTGATTCATCTTCATCGTCACCACAAAGAAGATGATCAACTGGAACACGACGTCGATCATTGGCGTCATGTCGATTTCGCATTGTTCGTATTCTTTGGCCATTTTTCAAGATCCGATTTGCGGGGTAAGCCGCACGTGTTTCCAACTCGCCACAGGACCGGAAAGATGACCGGCCATCCCGCCGCAGAAAGATCGGCAAAAGCCGTCCTCCTCTAGCCGTACAGAAAATCCGGACGGCTAAGGATGACACGGACATTAATCGCTCACAACCTCGACGTTACGCAAGTCTTTGATCAACTCCATGGTCATCGCCTGCATGCGCAGAATCAGCCGGTTCGCATTGTTACGGATACTGTAGTAACAGGTGATGGCGGGAATGGCAATCGCCAGACCGCCCGCCGTCGTCCAAAGAGCCTGGGCAATGGCGAGAGCCAGCGCGGCAACGTCCGGAGCACCCGTGGCCAACGTGCCGAAGCACATGATCATGCCCTGCACCGTTCCGAGCAACCCGAGCATCGGCGAGAGGTTCGAGCACACGGAGATCCAGGTGAGCCGCTGCATGATGCGCTCGGTCTCCAGGTCCGCGGCCGCGCCGATCGATTCCTGGATCACCTCAAAGCCCTCCTCCACATGGGAGAACCCTGCGGAGAGGATGTTGGCCATGGGGCCGGGCTCGCTCTCGCAAGCGTGCAGCGCCTTCATCACATCACCCTCAGCCATGGCGCCCTTAACCTTTGCGATCAGTGCCTGCGGCATGATTTTCTGCGGGCGGATCAGGATGGAGCAGTCGACGATGAAATAGATCGCCGCCGCGCCGCACCCGAAGAGCGCGAGCCACAGGACGGCACCCAACCAACCGGATCCCAAGACCACCGCAAGAAATCCGGTGCTGTCCTTGGATGATTTTTTCGCGCTCTCGGTCGGCTGCGCGTTTTCCACCGCCGCCGGGGCCGCAGCCGCCGCAGCCGCCGGGGCCGCATCCTGAGCCGACACCCCGGAGGCGCCCATCATCAAACCTGCGACCAACACTGCTGACATGACCAGTCTTTTCATCATTAACCTCTGCTTGTTTTCCTTACTGTTCTACCATTCCACCCGCACCCCTCCGGCACGGGAAATCCCGGACGCGGCCCCTACCGTTTGTGCGCCCACTCCGATGAGCCGTACTCGCTCTTCAGCGCGGTCCGCATTTGATCCGCGCGCGAGGACTGCCCGAGGTTATCAAAACATTTGGCGGCCTTGTACAGCGCTTCAGGCTGCACGTCCTTTTCACTCTTATAGAGGGTGATCACGCGCAGAAATCCATCGCGTAGCGCCTTTTTGGCGTTCTCGTTGGTTTCGCCCCCGGCCAGAATGACATCGCCGCGCATGATCAGCGCGCTCGCCGAAGCCGCCCGGTCGCCGCTCTTGATCGCCTTGGCCATCAGGTCCTCGACTTTGGTGACGCGGCCCGATTTCAGAAGCGCCTTCCAGTAGGCGGGCGCCATCTCGCCCAGATACGCGGCCTCGGGATTGGCGGCAATGACCTTCTCGCACACCTGGCGGGCCTTGTCGGCGTTGCCGGATGCCACGTACGCCTCGGCCAGCAGACGGGTGGCCGGTTTGTCCCACTGGAGCATCAGGTAATCATTGGCCAGTTTCTCCAGCACCGGGATCGCCGCCGCCGCATTCCCCTGATTCATGTTGGCGATCGCCGCGTCCAACTCTTTGGGCCGCGGGATTTGCACATCGCTGATGTTGGCGGGGGACATCTCCAACTCGACGTTCCCGCCTTTCGCGGTGATCGCATAGGCCTTCTCGCGGACTTTCCACTTGATCACACCCTCGATTTTCCGGCCTTCGGAGGTGGTGATCACGCCCGCGATCTGTGCCGCGGCGGTTCCCGCGGTCAGCATCGCCAGGGCGACCGCAACCCTTCCGGTCTGTGTGCTCATCTTCATTCGTTTGCTCCTTAAAGAACGTTGCCTCACTGTCCGATTTTCGCCTGGTTGAGCCAGTTGCGGATGTCGGTGGCGTAGCGCCCGTTGGGGAAGATGCGCAGGTAGGTCTCGCAGTCCTCCTCGGCATCCTTGAACTTCTTATGCTCGAGCAGCAGCGGCACGCAGTAGAAATAGGCCTTCTCCAGCGTTGACGCCAATTTGGCGTTGCCGGGGTTGATGTTCATGATCATCACCTGAAAGGCCACGATCGCCTTGCCGCGCGTCTCCGCCACCTGCTCCTTGAGCCCGAGCTTCTTCTCCGCCTCCATCTTGCGCAACAGGATTTGACCTGCGGCGAGGTCCAACTCGACCATCTCCTCCGGCTCTTTGCGGTATTTCTTGACCATCTTGAGCGCATCGATCGCCGTGTTGAACAGACGGGTGCGCTCGTTGTCGTCCTTCTCGTGCCTTCCCTCTTCGCTGGCCACCTCGACCAGCAACATGTTGGCGTCCACCACGATTTCCAGATTGGAGAGCGCTTTATCCTGAATGAACGCGTCCAGCGCCTTATGGGCCTCCTGATACTTCTTCTGCCCAACCAGCACGCGGGCACGCCCGAGTTTGGCGTTGGCCACCACCGGTAGGTCTTTGGCCGTGGCGAGCACCCGGTCATAGGCCTGCAGGGCCATGTCATACTCCCGGGCCTGCTCGAGCGCCTGCGCCGCGGCCATGAACTGCCCCTCGGTGTACTTTCCGCCCGCGCCGAACATCTCACGGTACTTGGCCACACCCTCACCGCGCAGGCCCATCTCGATCAGACTGGCGGCCAGCAACGGCACCGAATTCCTGGCCTCCTCGGACTGCGGGTACTGCTTGCTGAGTTTCTCGAAAGCGGCCTGCGCGTTGGACGCATCCTCCAGAATGGTATGGAGGGTGCCGATCTGCAACTGCGCCCTGGGGGCCAGTTTGCCCTCCGGATACTGTTTGACATACTCCTCGAAGGCAGCAATGGCCAGCTTGCGGAACTGCGTCAGGCGCTCCGGAGGGAAGTTGACCTGCGCCAGACAAACCGCCTTGGTGAAGACCGACATCTCGAGTATCTGCGCGTTGCGCTGTTTCTCTTCGGCATTGTTCTGATATTCGCCGGCCTTTTCGCGCAACAGCTTGGCGACCCCGTCAAACCCCACCGCGGCGCGGGTCAGCCAGAGCACAGCCTCCTTCTGGGTCGCCTCGGCCTGCTCATTGGTGGCGGCGGCGCGCATCAGCGCGTTGCCGTACTCGCGCTGGGCGTCCGCCAAACGGAACTTGCCGACCACCAGCGGATTGCCCGGCCGGTCGCGCTCGGCAAGCCGGGAGACGTACACTTCGAGCGCCTGGATCTCATTGGTCCGATCCCCCTCTTCGCGATAGACCTGGGCGATGCGGTTCAGGGCGTCGAAGTAGTAGGTCGAGTGCTGATACTGATCCGTGATGAGCTGGTAGTACGTGAGGGCGCCAGTGTAATTCTTGGCGTGGAACTCGCGCTCGCCGAAACTCATCACCAGCTGGCCTGCCGCGTAATGGGTGGGGTAGTCGCGGAAAAAGAGCGCATAGGTCTCACGCTTCTTGTCCTCCATCGCCATTTCGCCGAAGCGGTCGCCAATGCGGCGCACCTGATCCCCCGCCTCCTTCATCATCTCTTCCTTGGCGCAGAAGCGCTCCGAGAGGTGGCCGGTCACCGTGTCCGCCATCAGCAGCGCGTCCGGATCCTTCCCCGCAGTCTCGATATAACTGATGGCCAGATCGCCCAGCGCCGGCACGGACTCGGGGGTCTCGGGGAACTGGTTGAGGACCAGCAGGTACTTATCGATGGCCTCTTTAAACTGGCTCTGGCTGAAAAGCAACCGCGCCCCGGCGAATTGCATCTGGCGCACCTTGGCCATCTGCTCGACCGTCACCGGCGTGCGGATATCCGTATTGTACCGCTCTTTAATCAGCTTGCGGAGGGCTTCCGAGCGCTCACCGGCCTCGGCCGCCCACTGGCTCTCCGGATACCGGATGAACACATTGATGAAGTGGTTGAAGGCGCCGTTGCCTTTGCGCTGGCGCGTCTTGGGGTCGCGCTCGCCCAGCAACAGGTCTTTGATGCGGTCGTCGCTGCCGCCCTCTTTTTGGGCCTCCGCCACAGCCTCGTTCATCAGCAGCACCGCCAGCAGATACCGGCACTGCGGCATCGGGCTCATGCGGAGCATGCCCAGCGACCCGTCCGCATCCTGCTCGACCAGGGAGTCGTGGATGGTGCGAAGCTGGGGCATGTAGTTTTCCACCAGATCCTGCGCCCCCTTGACATCCCCCCGCAGGAGGAAGATGTGCGCTTTCATCACAATCGCCTTGCCGAACCACACATCCTGCTTCCAGAGCAGTTTGTCAACCGCGGCTTCGGCCTCTTTGAGCATGGCGTCCTTCTCGCCCTTTTTGGACAGATTCGGCGCGATCTTGAGCATCAGTTCCGCCATGTCCGCCAGAACCTGCCGCTCGACCTCCTCTTCCAACTTCACGTTGAACACCCTCTTGAATGCGGCCAAGGCCTCAGTCTGCTTGCCCAGACGGATGAGCATCTGCGCGTGCTTGTAAGCGGAGTCACGGTAAAAAGAGGTCAGCGCGGCCGGCGGCTTGCTGAAGGTTTTGAAGAAGGCGAGGTAAAGCTTGTCCGCATCCATGTACTTGCCAAAGGCGTAATAGGCATCCGCCATGGCCAGATTGAGCGCCCAGTACTCCTCGCCGTTCTTGTCCGGAAGGGCTTCCACGACTTTCCGCACCTCGTCGAACTTCCCCTGCCAGAGCAATCCCTGAAACTCCCGGATCTTAAACTGGGCGGCCGCTTCGGGAAAACGCTTTTTGGCTTCGGCGATCACTTCCGCAGCCAGATCAGGCATTTGCAACTGCTGCAGGGCGTCAATGTACTTCAACTCCTCCCGCAACTCCTGATTGTCCACATCCCCTTGCGCCCGTGACAGGAACGCGGACAGGACAATCGCACACCACAACAGCGCGAGCCCATGACCCGAAATCATGCGAAAGCACTTCTCATTCATAATGCCCATGTTATACGGCAATTTGGTTTCCCGGTCAATTTCAAAGAGGCGGTCCGTGAGAAAAATAATGCGCGGCCGCCCCACCCTCAAATCGGCCCGCCGGAAACAAAAAAGAGTCTTGTTCATTTTGTTGTTGCAGTCGCGCCCCGTTTTGCTTTAATTTTGACTCTATGGCCGATCGTGTCACAAGTAAAGGTTGAGGTTTTAAAAATGGGTAAGCTGCTGCGTGTATTGGTTGTCGTGATCCTGCTCCTGAGTATCGTCTCGCTGGTTTTCGCAAACCTGCTGTTCGGTAAGCGCGAGCTGCTGATCCAACGGAATTCTGCTCTGGAGGAGCATGTCATCCGCCTGTCGAAGACGCTCGAGGCGTCCGACCCTCAGGATGTGGCGGCCCCGGATGTCCAGAAGGATAACTCGGGCGTCACGGACCGCGAAATCGCGAATCCGGACCGGGTCTCGGTTCTGGAGAACTATCCGATCAAGCTCGAACAGCAGAATCTGCCCACCCTGGATTTCGGCAGCACGGAAAAACGGATTCAGCTCCGGAGCTATTACGCCCTGACCTCGGAGGGTAAAATCGACCCGGACCCGGTGGACCAGAGGCCCCGCACCAAAGGACCGGGCACGATGCAGGAACTGCTCGACCTGGCGTTTGAGCGCGCCAAGGTCCAGCAGGCCACGCTGAACAAGACCCGCGCCGAACTCACCAAAATGCGCGAGCGGGTCACCGGCGTTGTCGAGGAGGTCAACAAGCTGAAGGCCGAAGGGCGTACAGTCAAACGCGACCTGAAGGGCGCCCGCGAACAGGTCGCCGCCCTTGAAACCGAGAAGGGGGAACTCAATGGCCGCATCACCAAACTCACGGCCGAAAAGCGCGAACTGGCCGCCGAGGCTGCTGACGCCAAGGATCAGGCCGAACGCCTGAATGAGGAAAAGCTCACCCTCACCGAGGATCTCACCAAGACGCGCGAGGCTCTGGAAGAGATGAAGAAACGCTTCGCGGGTGCGGGCAGCCGCCCGGTTCAGGAGAGTTCCGGCGTCATGGTGACCGCCCTCTCCGCCGGGGACAAAGGCAAAATCCTCGAGGCCAACGACGAGTTGAAGTTCGCGATTCTCGAATTCACCGATGACGCCATGACCGAGATGCTCGGCCCGGAACGCCAGAATGCGATGCCGCAGTTCGAAATGAATGTGCGCCGCATCGGACGCCAGAGCGCTTCCGGTGAGTTCGTCACCCGAATCAAGTTGCGCCAAGCCGTGCGGGGCAAAAATCTGGTGGTCGCCGACATCCTGAGCGACTGGCAGCAAGCCCCGGTGGAGAAAGGCGATGTCGTTTTCTTCTAAGGCCGTACGGGCGTCTCTGGGGTTGGCCCTGCTGCCGACCCTCGCCCTGCTGCTCTCCGGGTGCATGTCCGACCAGCCGACCGAAACGGACATGCCTTGGGCGGCCCCCGCCGCATGGGAGGGCACCATGCCGCTCCCGGGCGGGTTCATGAACCGGTACGAATAAAGGCGAAGGCCCCTTCTGAATCAGAGGGGGCCTTCTTGTTTTCTTGATCGGCTCTCGGCTTGAGGCATTGCTGTCGGTTTCGTCCCGTTCACGTTCAGGGAAACAGGAATGCGTGCCCCTCCCGGTTGTTTTCCGAAACAGCGGTTGACGCCGATGTATAAACGGCGTATGCTTGAACCATCTCAGGAAACGGTTGTCCCCCGTCCCGCATCCAGACGGTGACGGAAACCGGGAAAAGACGGGGAAACGCCGTCTGCGGTTTTGCGGACGAACGCTGACTGAGAGACGACGGCCACAGACAGTTTGATTTTGCGCTTACGCGCATTAACGCTTCAGAGAAGAAACCGCCAGTTTTTATAGCGAAGCGAGATGCCCGGGGGTGCGCCGCTACGGCGCGCCTCCAGTCTCGTGTTTCGCTATGGGCGCCTGGCGGTGCCTTCTCTGAGGCACGGGCTGGAGTCCGCGCCCTTTTTGATGGGGCGCGGGTTCCAGCATGATGCGGCGCGGGCGGCGGGGGG
>JAPXSY010000034.1:0-33208 GCA_033812795.1 Kiritimatiellia bacterium | reverse complement strand
AGGTCGCGCTCACGGTCGCGAGCGGCACGCTCGTCGCCCGGCCGAAAGCAGACGGCACGCCGTCGCTCGTCGCCGTCGACGGCACGGTCGCGTTGACCGGCTTATTGACGGTGAACCTTGACGGCGATTTCTCCGCCCTCCCGGCCGGAACGTATCCGCTCCTGACTTGGACGGAAAAAACCGGGACGGGAACATACGCCGCAGGCAGCGGCTTCCCCTCGGGGTCAAGTCTCGTGGAAACGGCCGCCGGACTGGCGCTTTACGTGCCGGGCGCGGTTCTGAGTTGGACAGGGGCCGTGAACGGCGACTGGGACACCGCCACGGCGAACTGGAACAGCGGCCAGGTGTTCGCTGACGGCACGGACGTTGTGTTCGGCGATGATGTCGTCAACGGACAGACGAATGTCACCCTTACCACCGCAGCCGCACCGGGTTCGGTGACGATTTCGAGTGATGTCAACGGCTATGCCTTTTCCGGTGCCAAGATGACGGGAACGATGACACTCTTGAAAACAGGGAACGCCTCGCTGACGTTGGAGAACGACAACGACTACACCGGCCTCACCACAATCAACGGGGGCACGTTCCGGCTAAACGGATCGCTTGACGGCTCGCCCCTGCTCGTGCAGCCGGGCGCGGAACTCATGCAGGGGACGAACGCTTCCATCCGAGGGGATGTGAACGTGAATCTCCTCGGACAGGCAACGCTCTCCGGATCGAACACCTTCACCGGCGATCTGGTCTTCGGTTCGATCGCCGAAGGGAAAGCCACGGGAACGGTTTGCAACGTCTCGGCGATCGGCGGAGACGGCGGTAATCTCGTTGTGATGCATAACGCGCGAGTCATGCTGGATGCGGAGGGCGTCTACCCTAACCGCACGCTCCGTTTCGCGGCCCGTCAAAGCGGCGCCGGAACCGTGCCCTACCTCAAGCAGATGTCCGGCAAAACCGCGACCTGGCCCGGCGGCATCGCATTTGACGCGCCGGCGTATGATTATTCCTTCGAGATTTCCGGAACCCTGAATCTCGGCACCGATCCGGACGCGGTGATCACGGACGCGGGGAGCGCTTCGGCTTCGACGCTCATGGTCCGCGGCACCGGACGCCTCAATCAGTACGCCCGGGCGCAACTCAAGGGAGGTTTCGGAAAGACAGACAGTGTGTCCTGGCACGTCTACGCCTCCAACAACGTGCTTTCGCAGTTCAATATCTCAGTCGGCTCTGCCTTTCTGCACGCGCCGAACGCGCTTTCGACGAACTGCACCATCAAGCTGGGACAGGTGTACGGGAACAATAAATTCAACTCCTTGTTCGACTTCGGCGGTTTCGATCTGGCGATCGCCGGGCTCGCGGTCGATCAGGGAATCTCGATTGAGGGGAACACCCAGGTGTTCACAACGTCCGAACCTGCCACGATCACACTGCTCGGCCCCGGTGACACGATCCTGAACCGGACCGGCACCGAACTGAAGGGCGCACTCGCGATCCGCAAGCGCGGCGCAGCCACAACGCTCTTCCTCGGTCAGCCGAACTCGAACACCGGCGATTTCCGGCTGGAGGAAGGCTACACCGTTGCCAGCACCAACCGCGCGTTCGGGTATTCCACGAACCTCTTCGTGGGAGCAACGGGCACCCTCACGGTTTCCGCCTCCGACGCCCTGCCGCCGGAGGATGACGTTTGGCTGCGTGTGGCCGACGGCGGCACCGTCGTGCTCTCCAACGACGTCGCCGCAACGATCTTTGGCCTCGAAATCAACGGGCGGCCCCGAGGTGCAGGCACCTACGGCGGTGAGGGAAGCGGTGCGCGGATCATCCTCCCCGCCGTATTCAGCGGCACGGGAACACTTTCCGTAAGAAACGGCGCAGGCACGATCTTGCGGTTACACTAACGCGGCCGGAGCCCCGATCAAGGCCCGCTGCGCTTTGGCGACCGCGCCATCCATCAGTTCGTCGATCACTTTGCCCACGTCCTCGGTGGACATTTTCGCCGTAATACGGATCATTTGTCCACATCGGTTTTGCCGAAAATCCCAAGCGGCAGGAATGCGGACGCGCCTGCCGCGTTTCACCCCTCTGATTTTGTTTGCGCGCCGAGTTTCCCGGCTGGCGTCCGGATGATTTCAACCATGTTTTCCAACGCGAACAGGATGATGAGCACGCCCGCGATCGGCATCGAGACGTAAACCATGCCCCGCTTGATCGGCAGGGCAGGCAACTGCTGCCCCATCTGCCCCATCGCCAATCCCCAACCGCCGATTACGAACACGATCAGAGCCAGGGCAAGGATCACCAGTTGCACGACGACGCTCATCGTTTTGCGCGCTTCGGGGTGCAGCTTGGACACGAAGTAGTCAACACCGAGATGAGCCTTCGCACCGAACGCCAGCGCAGATCCGATCATGGAGATCCAAACCAGCAGCACACGGGCCAGTTCGTCCGTATAGTGCGCCTGATGTCCCAAGCAGAAACGGGTGAAAACTCCCCACAGCACCGTCAGCGTCATGACGGCAACCATCCCCATCAGCAGGATTTCCAACGTCCTGACAAAGCCATCTCTTATCTTCTGCCACAGCCCGCTCATTCCAGAATCCTCCTTCTTTGCAATCCGGCTTTTCAGCGGCGGCCTCACGCCCCGCTTACTCGTGCGCCCGCTGACGCAGCATCGCTGCTGCAATCGCGACGGCGATCTCGGCGTCAGGCGAAGCGTCACGCTTCTGCGCTTTTTGCGCTTTCACTTTCGCCTGCTCGTCCGGCAGGATGTGATTGAACCGGGGAATGATCTTGGAACTAAGCGTCAAAATCACAACAAGTAGTCCGAGAAAACCCGAAACCGTACCCACCCCCACAACCATCAGAATAAGTCCCTGTAACAGCATGCTCACTCCTTTCTGCCGGTTATTTCGCAAGCGCAGGCACGAGAACGCGGATGATCAGCCAGACGACAGCGCACCCTGTCACGAGGAACAGCGTGTACCTCCGCCAGTCAGCCATGGTCGCGGGAGCGCTGTTTTCTCCGTTCGCGCCATTAAACCGGCGGATGTCGATGTAGCGGGCAGCGACCAGAGACACCAACACCAATAGGTAGGCGACGTCCGGGAGGGAGGGGAATCGTGGACGGTTCTGAGCTAGATAGGCAAGCAAGATCAACAATATCGCATTGCCTAGAAACATCCAGTAAAGACGAATGAGACAACCGGCCTCATTGCTATGCTCGGGAATTGGCTGGTTCTGCATGACGCACCATCCATTTCGTTTGCGCTAAAACGCGCAGTCCAATGGATGGCGGCCCGACCATCTCGTTAACCTGCGGGGGCTCGTTATCCCCCCGCACCCGGATAAGACACAACATGAAGTTGTGAATACATGCACTATAACAGATTCGTAACCCGAACTGCAAGCGCGTATTCATCAGCGATGCGAAACGCAACTGGAAATCCTCACGACTCCCCAGACGTTTGCGACAGGCGAGGCGGTACAGACCGACAGCGCACATGAAAGGGGTGGGAAGTGCGGGTTGTTGACGCAGAACCCCGGATCGTTAGCGATACAGGGTGCGGTTGCGTATCAGGCGCGCCATGGCCGGGAACGTTTGATCGGGTTGTCGAGCACCGTGTTAACGAGGTTGACGTCCTCGACCAGTTGGAAATCGTACATGCCCACGCAGATGAAGTCCGCACCGCTCTGGAAGGCGTAAGGAAAGGCATCTTTGGGGTGCAGGGCGCCTGCGGCGAGAATCTTGAAGGCGATCCACGGCTGTTCGAGCTTCTCCATATAGGCGATGACATCGTCAGGATCCAGACACCAGACGTTATCCCTTGAGTAATAGCCCGCTTCCGGGCGGGCGGACCAGTACTCGGTACGGTGCAGGGTCTTGACCCAGAAGTCGGGGATGATGCCGTTCTCGACGCAGCCTTTGACCGTTTCCAGACGGTGGGCTCCAATACCGACCGGCACACCCAGTTTGCGCATGCCCTCGACCGCCTCGCCGATCTTGTCGAACTGGCCTTTCAAAGCGAGATTGTCTGACCTTCCGCCGTGGCAGTAAACCGCTGACGCGCCGTTCTCGACCGAAAGCTCCGCGCCGCGGATCAGACCGTCTTTATGTCCGCTGTCGGAGATGAACTGGATTTTGCCGCCCTCTTTTCTCCAGTAGTCGTTGATGACACGCATCAGGGCCGGGTTGGTGCTGATGGTGTTGACTCCACAGGCCTCGGCCATGCGGAATGTGCGGAAGACACGCTCGTCGGTATGGTAGGCTTTGACCAGCTTGTCGGTGTAGAGCAGGTCGCGGGCGTGTGCCCAGCCCCCGATCAGGTTGCCGCCAAGCAACATGCGACTCAGTTTCAGATTGCCGATCTGGCCGAATTTGTCGACCGGCTTTTTCAGGTCCTTGATATCATCGAAGCTGAAGGATTTGACGGTGGCGCTGGTGACCGCATCGGTGGTCTTGAGGTTCTCGCGTTCCCAGGCTAGGCCGTGCTTGCGGCTGAAGGCGTAGCCGAAGGCACCGATCACCGGCAACGAGCTGAGGCTGAGCAACAGCTCGCGGCGTCCCGCCGAGGACACCCCTAAACCGCTACCACCGTCTGCGGCGATGTCGCGGCGGCGCAGGAACAAACAAAGACGGTTCCATAAGATGGGACCGATCTGATGGGAAGGCACGAGACAGACCGCGAGTAAGGCGGCCGCCTCGACCACGTTGCGGTCGATCCATAAGAAATGCCCTTCCGAGGTATACGCCAGGAAAGGCGGTTGTGCGATGTAATAGAAGGCCAACAGCAGCATACCCGCGACAGCGGCCGGCCGGACCAGTACGCCCAAGATCAACGCAAGGCCGATCAGGGTGAGCCCCCACATGTTGGCTAAATCGCAGAGCCGCAGCAACCACGGGGTGTTGGCGATATGCCGGAAGAGCGGCGCAGCGAACCATTGGCTCATGCGCAGATAGCCTTCGCAGGACCAGCCGCCGGGCTGGATCAACTTCCAGACCCCCTCGTACAGGAAGTGCCATCCGATCAGCATCCGCAACAGAGTCATTCCCCAGTTCTTCTTCATTTTACCCCGTTTGGTTTGTCCGGACCGGCTACCCAAGTTCAAAAGTGAATTCACATTGTATCCGAACACGCAAAACGGACAAGCACTTATTGCGCCCCCTCCCTTGGTCGCAATAATCAGGAATTCAGCGAATTGTCGCGCCCGCGAAAGCGGCATGTACATCCGCTTCGTTCATTTGCGTCTCCCAGTAAATGAGGTTCTCCGCCTTCAGCGTGCCGACTCCGTTAGCCAGCACAAGTTCAGATCGATCGGCGATGTCCCAATAGGCCACGACACGACGGCCCTGTCGCTCGAAGACGAACGCACGCACGCGTGACCATTTGTCTCCGGCGACGTCAAGCTGACGCCATTCGACCAGCTCGTATTCGTTCCGACTGTCCCGGTACAGATGAAACTCCTTCGTCGTGTCCTTGAGAAGTTCCTTCTGCCCGGGCGTCAGCCACTTGCGTGCGCGCACGTCCTCCCACCGGCGTATCGTCTCGAGAAGATCATCCGTTCGCCGATGCTTCTTCAAGGTGTCGAGCGACAACTGCATCGTGGCCGGACAATCGAAAGCCGCGGCCTTGCTCGTCCCATATTCCCAGATATCCGGTTGCGTGCCCACAGTGCGGTTTCCGGACCGGAAAAGACCCTCTTTCGCAGGAGGCGGCCCGTCGAGCCGTGCGGGCCAGCACCCCCACCATCCGAAGTCGACGCGCGTAAAGTCCTTCGCCAGCCGCTGTGCCGCGGCATACGGGTACTCGATGATCTTCTTCTTGAAGATCTCCGGACCGAACACGTCGAAGGCGTTCGCGCCGCTCTGGAAGTGCCAGCCGAAGTGGCTCTTGGCACACCCTTGGGTGAAGAGCGGCGCCCTGCCCGAGCGCGCCGTGCAGGCGTTCACGCAGCGATGCTGCGACAGCGAGATGTTGACCGTGCAGGGCGGGTTGGCATTCTCCGAACCGTCGAAGTAGAGGAAATCGAAACCGCAGGCGTAGATGCCGGCGATTTTCTCGGCCACCTCGTCCTGCAGGGAAGAATTCTGGTCCACGTAGGTGCTGATCGCCGCGCACTCACTTACGCCCAGCACACCGCCGATCTCCCCGAGCGGATGTTCCTTCGCGTAGGTGCCGAGGTGGCGGCGCTTCACGCCGGTGAATCTGTAGGGCCGCGTCGTGGTGTAGCCCGTGTACGTCATGAGTTCCGTTCCGAACTTCAAAATGCGGATTTTCGGCTGCATCGGCGCGGCAACGGGGTTCTCCTCGACGAAGACCTCGCATGGCTCTTCCGAGAGCGGCAGCGGCTTCGCAAGCGTGAAGTGCTTGACGAGCGCCAGCCGGTGGTCGGCTTCGGGCGTCACGTAGGAACTCTTGAAGCCGATGAACGTCTGCAACGTGTGCAGGCCGACCGAAACACCCTCGTCGTGGAAGCGTTTCAGGGCCGTCGTGAGCGTTTCCGCATCCCAGCCATTGTCGAAGGAATAATCGGGCAGCGTGTTGTATGATTTGGCTTTGACGATGCCGGAATAGTAGACGAGCAACATGCGGAAGCCGCCTTTCTTCAGATAGGAGAGGAGCGCGTCGACGTTCTCTGGCCGGAAGTCGCCGGCGGTCCAATAGAGCGAGGCGTTGAGGCGGCTGTCGCGGCGGCTCTGCACGCCCCGCGGCAGGCCGAGATCGCGCTCCACGGCGTCGATCTGGTCCAGAAAGCGTTCCTTCTGCGATTCGACGGCGAGGACGGCGACGCCGTTCGTGACGCCGTAGTCTTTGAGCGACTCGACGGTCAGCTTGCGGAAGCCGTGCCGGCGCTCGTTGTCCACATCCATGTACGGCGTGCCGCCCATGACGCCGACGAAGGCCTGATCGTCCCACATCACGTTCAGCCAGTCACCGAAGTTCGCGCGGTTCTTCACCGGCAACTGCAGGATCCGGAACGCATCGATCGGCGGCACGTCCAGGTTCCAGTGATAGTACTGGTGCTCGTCCGTCGTGTTGGAGATGAGCCGCTCGGGCCTGAACGTCGCATATCCGGCCGCTGTCTCGGTCACGCGTACGGCGACCTGGTAGGGCGCCGTCTCGAAGCCGATAAAGATGAGATCGCCCTCGCGCCTGACCCGGTTCGCCGGGTACGTCGTGCGCTTCGCCTGCTGCACGAGGCGGATCTCGTTGTTGAAGGGCCGGATCTGCGTCGACGCGAAGACCGGAATCCCCTCGCGCGGCTCGAGCATCTCCTCGCCCGTCGCCTTCACGATCAGTGACTTGGCGGTGGCATCCGGATTGATGATGAGCCTGAACGTCTTCGTCTCGACCGTGACGGGCGTCGTCCCGTCAAAAGGCGTCTTCGGCATTTCCTCAGCGCACGCGGAAAATGCCACAATCGCTCCAAGCGTCAAATATAATCTGTCTTTCATTGTCATTTCGTCCTTTACGGTTAAGGTGATTCCGACAAAACCTCCATCAGGGCTGCAAACACCTTCGGCGACCGATCCGAACGGGGGCGGAGCGTCTCGAGCGGCCGCTTCTGAAGCTCATTTCGCAACACTTCGCCAGATTCGAGCTGGAGCGGGCTCTTCCTGTCTTTGGAGCGGATGATTGTCTCGATCTTCGCCGCCCATTCATGCGCACGGGGCGCATACCAGTAGCGCGCCAGCTCGTACTGGTGGCTCTGACAATAGGTGTTGGCGGCGTTCTCGAATAAAACGGACGGAAAATTAGGATTGCGCACCGGCTCGATTTCATTCAAGCGCAAATAGGATTCCCAGAGCGAATAATCCGTATGCAATTCAAGAAGATCCGCCATACGGTCGGCAAGACCGGCAAGGCGGTTCGCCGCGGCAATCATCTTTGCGCCGTTTTCCGCGCCGCCTTGCCATTTCTCAAAATCAGCGGCCAGCGTACCGGCCTCCATCACCATCATGCGGTCCAGTACCGTACGCGCCAAATCAATCGTATCGCGACGAACGGCCTCTCCCTGCCACTCAATCTTGGCCAACTCGGCGAACACGCCCTTCGCCTCAGCAAGCCTCCTGCCCCACGTTTCGGCGTCCGTTTTTCCGGCGGGACCATATTGCTTCGTCCCGAACGACTTGCGCGTGAACAGGTAACTGTAGTTGCTTCCCCAGTCACTCATGTAGGACACAGGGATGACCTTCTCCCAGAGCGATTTCATTCGGGGCGCCAACGCGCCATAACGACTGTTGCAGAATTCGTCAAGAACCTGCCGGTGCGAAACGGCCGTGGACGACCAGGCGTTGACCGTAAAGAATCGCAACAAGAGCGTGTCCGTATGGCTGGATTCCGGCCAGAAGATATACCCCACGCAAGCGGAGTCATCCTGCACGATTTTCTGCCGTTCCTCGATGAGCGGATAGTTCGCGCGTACGTCGAGCGCATTCTCAAAGGCGAGGAACACCGAGAACGTGTAGGGAAACTTGCCGACGACACCCCACTTCGTGAAGTTGTTGCCGCCCAGATCCAGCATCTCCGGACGATAGTCGCGCGTCGAATCTCCTTCATAGTCCCAGATGATATCCCGTTTCGGGTCCAGCGACCGAACCAGTTCCTGAACTTCCTCCGGACGCCACGTAAAGTAGAAATCCCATCCTGCCAAAAGGGTCTTCGCGTTCGGATAGTCGCGATGCGCCCGTGCGAGGAACTTCTTCAGCGAAGCGATCTTGAGTTCAAGATTCTCCTGACGATTGGTGTAGCAACGGCGCTCGCCAAGGCCGATCGTGTGTAGAAGCTGCTGCCGGTCTTTCCCTTGACCATACGCCTCAACAGCAGTCTGGGTCAGCTTCCAGTACGCGTCCACCCACTTGTCATCACGGACATCCCAGACGAGGCCGTTTTTCTCCGAATAACCGGCCGTTGTCTGCGGCAGGAACGGCGGATTCATCTTCTCGAGGAACTCTTCGGGCGTGCGCGAGTACCAATGCGTCATCGTACCGAAGTCCTCCGGAACCATCAGTCCGCGTGCGAACGCGTATTGCTGAAGGTCGTGCCGAAGCTTGCCCCGGTACTCCAGCGACCAGAAGAGCGTCCGGTTGTCGTAGCCCTTACCGGTTCCCGGCAGGTTCTTGGACGCATCCGGATAGGAAACGATGTCAGGAAACGTGCGCTGGAAGAGATCGTCCTGTCCGATGCGGAGCATGAAGACGTTGAGTCGGCGCTTGAGACACCAGTCGATCTCCCGCTTCCAGTCATCAAGCCCCCAGTGCTCGGCTTGGAAACGCGTGAGTCCCCGGTGCGCGAAATAACGGAGACCGCGGTATTCAAAGCGAGCCTCCTCATTTACGTCGAGCCCCGTGAGGTCGATGTCCTCCTTGTGCGGCACCACATCAATATCCCAGAACCAATGACAGCCGCCGCGACGCTCCAGCAAATCATACAGTCCATAGAAGAGGGACCGGACATTGGATCCGGTAATGACAGCCCCGCCTGTTTCGGATCTGATCGTATAGGCGTCATTTCCCCTTTTCGATATGGAACGATCAATCGCGAACCGAACGGACTCCTTCGTTGGTGTCCTGCCTGTTATCTGCCGGTAATATTTACCGTACTCCGCCCTCGCCAAGTCAATTCCGTCGGCAAACGATGCGGAAACGGCGATCATCCCCGACAAGATCAAAACGCCGGCCTTACTCAAACTAAACATAACCTATACCCCTTTCCGCCTCGTAACCATCCGCCGACATCGGCAGGCAACTACTTCATTCTGATTGACGTGCCGCCGGGAACGACCTTTACGGTCAGACTACCTCCGGCTGCCGACAGCACGATGTTTTGATAGCGGCCCGGCAGTCCCGCAGTGTCAACCGACCAGTTCGAGAGGTCACATTCTCCAATACCCGTCAAAAGGACATACGACCCATAAGTCAACATGTTCGTCGCCCCGGTGAACGTTACCGTACCCCCCTTTGAAAAGTCAATCGTCCCGTCGACCGTCACAGGCGTCACCGTACCATCGGCATTGACGGCAGCCTCAAGATCTGCGGCCGATTGAAGGGCGACCCCACCGCTGATCGTGCCACCTGCCAGCGACAGCGTTTCGACCGAGAGCGGCGCGTTGCCAACGACCTTCAGCGTCGCCCCATTCGACACGGCGACCTTCGACGCCTTTGTGCCATTCCACTCTGGCGTCGGCTGACCGAACCATTTCTGCCGAAGATATGCCTCAACAAGGGCCACCTCACGCGTCGAGAGCTGTTTCTCATAAAGCATGTACTCTGCAAATTGCTCGCCGCCAGCATAGCGGGTGCTGCTCGCAACACCCGTCAGCGCCGATCCGCCGAAGTTCTCGTAAGACGCCCACGAGACGATGTTGAAGCCCGCAGAGAGCCCCGTCTGTCGCGGATCGCAGGCAACTCCATTCTTGTGGAACCGCATGCCACGCTCATCCATTGCCGTCTTAGGCATAAGCATGTCGCTTCGGACAACGGGCTGATCCCTGTCCCCCCCCAGCGGCCCCGATGTCTCACCAGCACGGACGATTGTGTATACCGATGACCAGTACTGGGAGTCAGGCGCCGACGTTCCCACCAGATTCCCGCCGCCATGATCCGCTCCCCAAACGGCAATGACCGTATGAAGTTGTGGAGTGGACGCATAAGAAAGCACGGGGGCCGACGGGGCGTACTGGTTGGTCGGCAGGCCACCCTTTTCCCATCGCTTTGCCTCACCAAAGTCGACATAGGGCATTCCGCCAAGCGCCGTACTCGTCCGCAGGGTTGGATAATTTGTGCAATAGTCCGGATGCGAGGCCGGATGTTCACCGCTTGCAGAATCCAGCCATTTCAAAATGTTTGTGACGCCGTTCTCTACCGTATACTCGAGGTTGTTGAGATTGGACGCATCATAACGCGCCCACGCTCCGGCGGGCAACATGTTCTCCGTTGCCGCAACGGACTGGATTTCGAGTGTGCCTTCCTTCACCAAAAAGGAAACCGAACCGTCCTCGGGCAAGGCCGGCACGAGCAAGGTGCCGTTTCCTGTCTTGGCAAGCGTACCCGCACCGGTCACCCGATCAACCATCAGTTCTGCGCCATCCTTGACACCGATGCCGCCGCTGCCCTCGCCCAAGTTCAACGTGCCCAGCGAAGCTTCAGAACCGGTTTGAATCGGCGCATAACAGATTTCCGTCGTCTGCCACTTGCGCGTCAGATAGGCCATAATCTGCTTGCACTCGACGACCGTCAACGCATTTGTGTAAACGATCAACTCTCCCAGGCACTTGTGCCCGATTCGACCTTCCTTGGCCCGGACAGTGTTGTATTCGTACGAGTCCGCTCCAGGCAATTCATAATTGGCATTGCACTCGAACGCCAAAACAATCGGGACAAAATACTTCACCGAGGCATTTTCATAGGCGGGATAGGGATATCCCTGATCCGGATTGCTGAGAACGCCATTGATCCAGAGTTTCCCCTGCTTGATGGCATCTGTTCCCCAGTCGAAAATCTTGCCGGTATAGACGTTGTAATGAGCCCAGGCTTCCGCCCCCGTGCCGGTCTGTTGCGTGTCAATGATGCCCAAGAAATTACCCCCCGACCGCCAACGATCCTGCGCCATCACCTGAAAGACATGGCGGATGTTCTTTACAGGTTTACTCCAGCGGTGCGTGTCGCTATCCGCAAGAGATGAACTGCCACTGACGAAATTACCTTCGAAATGAACATACTGGATGTTGCGGGTCGTATCCGTCCTCAGTTCAGGAAAATAGCCCGACCCCGGTGCGGAACACACTTCCGAATAAATGTAATCACCATCAGGATCGTTTTTCTGGCGAACATCCTCGATGCGTGTAACCCCCTTCACACCATTTGTGACATCAACGAGAGTCATTGCCGAACCGTTCTCCGAGCAGTCAACCCAAAACGCCGGGTTGCCGGGGACCGTCTCGCCGCCTTCAGAACGGATGATCGATCCGTCACACTCGAAAACGATTTCGGCGCCATCCTCAAGCGTGAGTCCGTCTATCGAGGCCACATTGGAAAAGAAAAGTTTACCAGGGCCCTTCACAACACCTCCGGCCAGACTGCCGACACGGTTCGTGACACGAAGGCCTTGCACAGGCAGTTGCAGAACGGCATTCGACGTGATCGAGAACGAGCCGATTTCAATCGGACACGACTCATCTTCAGCCGTTGGCACAAACGTTCCTTCTTCGATAACCAGGGCACCCGTATGCGGCCCCTCGCCGAATCCGACTCGTAACAAACCGACCCCCCCCTTGGTCAGGGATCCCTTGATCGCCTGGAATTCATGGATGACGGCCTCCATGTTGCCCGTCACCGAGAAGCGGGAATGCTGTCCCGCATCCCCTTGACGCACCGTTGCATAGGGAAGGCCAGGACCATTCTCCGTGTTTGGAGCATCAGAGAAGAGGATATCACATGTGCCGACCTCAAGCGCCGTATTCAGGACTTTCGGTGTGTCATGGAGAATCAGGCGGCCGGGAAATGTATTGTTGCAATGAATGCGCGTCCAGCGGTTGCCACCGCTTAAAGTCAACAATTTGAGCAATCCAACCTCAACCTCATATATATCCTCCATGCGATACTTGCCAAGGTTTATGGTGAAGTTGTGGTCTGTCGAACCATTATGCGCCAGCTCATTTACATACCGGCGGCAGTCGCCTTTCCGTCCGGCAAAGGAAAGCTCAGCAGCGGCCGCCGTTTCGGAAACCGGCTGCGAAAGTTCAACAAAGTCATCCTTGCCGAAGATCCGCCTGAGAAAAGTGCCGCCCGAAACTCCTGCACCCGACACCAGAGCGCCGATCGGCAGGGTATCGGCCGCACCGGCCGTTACGGCCTTAACAAACGGCGAACCGGCTTGCGTCGAGAACTTTTGAGTGACGGCCGCGGAACTCCCGCGCGGCCCGTTAAATGACAGCGAGCCGTGATACTCAGTGATCGTCCCCAAGGGAGAAGGGCGCCAGGTGGTCTCCGATGACGGCGCATACTGATTATCGTTGATGGAAAACGTACCGCCATGGACAAGGATTTTCGCCCCGTTGCCAAAGGTCATGTCGCCGGCAAGTGAACAGTCCCTAAGATAAGGCGTACTCCCCTTGATGTGAAGCGGGGCAAAGAAGGCCATGTTCTTCGAGAACAAATTGGATACGATTGAAAATTGGTGATCGCTGATGTAACGAGTCGTTGAACCGGCATTCTCTACCCGTGCGACGGTGACGGGCATCGTATTCGAAACCCATCCGCCAGAAACAGAAACCAGAGCGTCATCGCTGTTGGGGATCGACTTGGGGTTCCAGTTGTCCTCATCCGCCCAATCGGGCATGGACACCGGGCCCGACGCGCTCGATCCGGTCCAAACATAGTCCGTCGCAGCAACAGCCATTTGCGCAAAAGCGACCGCGAACATCGCCATGCCCCCGCGCACCGCGCCCGCGCTTCTTCCCTTACCACGCGTTTGAGACAGTTTCATGTTGTTGTTCCTTTGTTTTGGTTTGTCCTGACCCGCACTCCACACAACGAAACGACCGAACTCAGCCTTTACCGACATTCTTACTTCAGACCTGCTGAAGTGATCTCAAAAATCGCAAATTCACCCGGTCCGAGACGGCAATCGAACGAAACGCCAGCCGACACGGCGACAACTGCTTCGCTCAAAAGCTCACGCACGGCGCAGAGGCGTTTCTTATCGGACTTAAACGTGATCCGGATATCCGATGTCTTTGTTGCGTCAAGTTCTTGCGGAGCATCAGCAAACTTCGTCACGCCGTCGTTGTTGAAGACATAAAGCCAGGAGTGCCTGTCAGCAACTGTCAATCCGTACATGCAGTCCCCCTCGACCTCAAACGGGAAATACTCGGCCTCAAGGTCGTTAAGCGCCTTCTCGAGTTTCGGATACCGTGTCTCGCCGTTTCCGATCCCCCGGCCCTTTCCGATCTTGACCGGATCGGCCAGCATATCCACACCGACATGAATCACCTTGCCGCCATCCGCCTCATATCTGGCAAGCGTTTTTTCCCAAGACGTGTCGGGATAGTCACCGGCGACGACGAGCGCCTTGTAGCTCTTCATGACGGCCAGCAACTCCTCTGGCTTCTGGCTCTTTGCATCCGGCGCAATCACATCATACATGTTCGCATAGGGAGAATTGCGTAGACATTTCTCTTCGCCGCGATCGCGACAAGCGGTATAGTCACAGCCGGGTACGAGCGTAAAGAAGACGGCATCGACCGCCTTGTCGCCTTCGGTGTAACCGAACGAGGGATCGGCGAACGGCGCCCCCCCCCAGGTCGGATAGCCCTGCGCGAGCGGCACACAAATGGCCACTGGAGAATAATGGGTACCGCGATCGGGATGATCCTTTATGAATTCGGCAAATGCGGCATAGATCTCACCACGCGGCGAGAAGACCGTCCTGCCTTTCTCTTTGTCCCACATGTTGAGGATACCGCAGTTCCACTCCTCCAGTTCAATATAGTTTGCACCGCTCAGGTAGGCGAGATAATGCGTGCGCTTGAAGAGGGAACGCGAAATGCCGAAGTCCGGCCCGCTGTTTCCGATGCGGATCTTGCCGCCCGGACACCACGATGCCTCCCGCTCCTTCGCATAACGCGACTCGCCTGTTGCTTCGGGCGTCGCCGGATAGCGGCACATCGCATCCCCGAGAAACCCCCTGCCCTTGGCCGACGGGCCGTTGGCATAGCCGGCGATATACCATTCCCACGGTATACCGAACTGCCGCGCCGCGCCGCGCGTGAACATCGCGGAGGGCTGGTAGCGGTACTGGCCCGAACTCGTCGTCTCCATTCGCAGGAGCACCGCCCCGAAATCGGCGGCGATGTGCAGCGAATTGAGGTGCGCGTCAAGTACGGACATCGTTCCGCCGTAGTTCCTTTCCTTGCGCATTTCATAATAGCGCTTGAGCAACGCGACATGCTCATAGCGGTTTTTCGGTTTTTCGCCGAGGAACGCCCGCAGGATCGCCACGCGGTTTGACGAATCGGGCCGATGGTCAACGTATGTGCCCTTCTCCCCCGCCACGGAACTCCATGCGTTATTGAGGTCGTTACACCATTCGCTGCAGGCGCCGTCCGCCACAAGATTCGGATGCGCTGCCCGCCAGGCCGCATACGCCGCCTTGTCGAGCTGCACGGGACTTCCCCACGTCCCGCGGTTGCGTTCACCGCGTTTGGAGAGAAAAAACGGACGATCCGGATGCGGGTTCGAAGTGAGGATTTCACGGTCTGGCGCATCCGGTCTGAAATGGAGATCCAGTGTCGGCCAGACGGCGTATCCGGTCGCGGCCGCAGGCGGCTCCGCCGCTGCCACGTACTTCGGCACGACATCGCTGATGGCTAAGCTGTTGTTGAACTCAGGATTGTCCGCGGCCAGCAGTTTGCCGGACCACCCGTAGGGAGTATATCTCGTCAATACGCGCCAGCAGTCGCGGCCCATGATCTCAAGCGGCTTGTGCCGCGCCGGCACCTCGACAAGCGGCACGCCACACACATCCCGCTCATCGCAACCTGTCAATACAACCAACCCTAACCCCGCCGCGAGCAAACCGCGCGGAAACACATAGCGGACCTGTGCATGTTTCATGCTGTTTTCCTCCATTGATTAAGAATCGGACGGCAGAATTTCTTCTTGCCTTTTTCACAACTTGAGTTTGCTTACTCATCGGATTATGACAGCGAGCCCCGTCTGGCTGGACACCTTCGCGATCAACGCACCGACGTCCATCATGTCTCCAGCGCTCTTTGCGTACTCAAACGACCCGTCCCCGTCCGGCACACCGAGAGGCTATCCTTGGCCGTAGCGACAGCCGCCTGAATCGTTCTAAACGCCGTCTGCTCGCTCGTTCCCGATCCGGAATCGTCCGGTCGCCTCCAGTCGACAAAGTATTCCGTCGCGCAGGCAGCGGTCGCCAGAAGTGACAAAACACAGGCAAACAGTGGAGATTGCCTGCAAACGGCACATTGGTCATGTCTGTTTGTCATGTTGACTCCTTTTTCATTTGCGTTCATTTCAGCCGCAGGACGACGATACCGGCAGGCGGGATCTTCGCGACGAGTGACGTAAGATCTTCCGCCTTCGCCGAGATGACGATGGGCAGTGATGGCGATTCGGTCAGGGCCTCGGCCGTCGTAACGGGACCGCGAACGAGAATATTGGCGTTCAGGTAGGTCGGCCGGTCATTGACCGCGAAGACGATGCGCGAACCATCTTCCGCGACATAGGATGAAAGACGCAAATCAGCCATGTCAGCTCCGGGGAAGACCGGAGAAGCTCGGTTGACCTGTTCGGCGGCCGCGGCAAGGGCCTGAGGGTCGAACGCCCGAAACGGAAGCGGATGACGCCAGGACGCCGCATCGAGGACGGACGGCCGCGGACCGAACGGACAGGCGGGAGAACCGTAACCGAAGGTCACGACTGCCGCGGAGCGGTTTGTGAGAGACGCGAGCTCGTCAGCCGGAAAGCGACCGGAATTCAGGATGAGGAGCGGGAGGTCCGCATCGGCCTTCGCCTCTTCAACCGTAACAGCCGAATTGACCGCCGCGCCAGCATTTACGAGATGGGCGAGAAGGGTGTACGCGCTCGGATAGCCCCCGCTGCAATAGGCATCGAATTCTGCGTCCATCGCATGTGACGAGACGACCACACGTACTCCGTCCGCCCGTTTCGGACACTTCGCAAGGTTCCAAGCCGTGTCGAGGCGACGCCACTCCTCACGCGTAAAGCCGTCCGTCAGGCACCACAGGACATCCGGCACCATCAAACGGTCTCCCCGCAGGAGATTTCCCAGCAAAACAACTTCAGCCGTCACGCGCTGCGGCGCATCGCGGAGCGAATTGTACTGTTCCATGCCATCCTTCACGCACGCAAGATGGATGATGGGCGTATCGACGGTGGCACCCGTCAGCAAGAAGGCTACACGACAGCTATCGAGCAACGGGACAGGCGAAAACCGCCAGCCCTCGAGTTCGAGAACGATCGCCGAAGCCTCAGCCATGAAACCGTCCAACCCCGCCTTCTCCATGAGCCGGTAGTCGATACCATGCCGATACAGCGCCTCAAGCGGATCGCGCGTCCAAGACGTGTTCGCATAGAGCTTGAGCCCCCTCGCATGCAGAGCCGCGGCGAGTTTGGCAATGAATGCAGCATGTCTTGCGGCATGCGCCCGGCAGAGGGACGCACGGTCTTCGGCCTCGGGGAAGAGGTGCGAATAGTCAAGCTGGTTCAGCGGATAACGCGGATGGCCAAACCCGTCGCAGGCATGCAAGCCGGCGAATCCGTAATCTGTCAAGAACTGCACGGCCTGTGCCACAAAGAAGTCAGCATAGTCCCTTCCGTCCGCCAGCCGCTCGATCGGGTTTACATTGTTCGCCCGCCTCCCGTCCTTCATCCGATAGCCGACCTCTGGATGACGGTCGAACCAGGTCACGTCCTTACGCGTCGCCTTGAACTGACGGAGCCAGGAGTTCCCCTTCCCTGGCGCCATGTCGAAAAATGAAGGATACGAGGCGATACCGTACTTCTTGAGTTCGGCGATAAGTCCGCGGAATTGCCAAGCCGTCCACTTCTGCCGCAGACGCTCCTCGTTCCACGGACGCGCAAAATACGAACAGTGGAGGTCGCCGATCTGGAAATCTGACGAGAGATCCGTATGCGCGTGAAAAAGCTCAGGATCGAAGATAAGAAACGAAACCCCCTTGGGCTTGACGGACATCTTGTCAAGATATGCCTGAACCCCATAGTCGGGCTCCGTATTATCAAAAGCGATGAGTTCCGTCCAAAGATACTTGTCCGCCCCGCATGTACACATGGCCATTCCGACAAGCACTACCAGTGCCAGCAGTGCTGATCTTCGGACACTCCTACTGTGGTCTAACATAATAATATTTTCCTTCCAGGTTCTTGAACGGCAGGGTTGCAAAGTCGTTGGTCGCCGTCCCCGGCGTCATGCAGAAGATCTGGCTCGCAGCGAGTTCCGCCGCGCCCGGCCAGAGATAGCCCTGCTTGACGACGACCGCGTCATAGTCTGCGGCGGCAACGTCCATCGCCGCGAAATGCTCTTTCATCGTGAAAGACGTCCTGACAGAGGCGAAGACGATGTCGACATGACCCGCTCGGAAGAGAATGCCTTCTCCGGACTCTTCGCCTACGAAGCCGAGGATCTTGGCCCCGTGAATGTATTCGCCCTCGATCATGAGGTCGTCGTTATACTCATCCGACTTCGGGATCGTCAACGTCGCGCGATCGCCCGGCTTCATCTCTGTGAGCTTGGCCCAAGCTGTTGGACAATAGAGCGAGGTAAAGAGTGTCTTTACATCGCTGCCGAGGAAACGCTTCAGAAGAAAGACACTCTCGCCGCCCGCGCCGGCCGTCGTGTTGTCGCCCGAGTCGCTGACGAATACCGGCTTTGCCATCGTCTTGACGGCATCGACCGTCCTGTCGGGCGCCAGTGCCGGCACGCCGAACTTGAGATCCGTCTTGTGTGCATCGAAATAGTCCGCGATCGCTTTCGCCTTTGCGTGCACGGCCTCGTGATTCGCCTTTGAGTAAACGATGACCGAGGCCGACATGCACGGCGCGTCCACCCACGGCTGGCCGTTGAAGACCGAAGCCGAGATGATATCCGGATCGGTATCGAGCTCGCGCACCATCTTCATGATCGAGACATACGGCTCGACCGAGGTCTGCGCGGCATCCGCGAACTGAACCTTGATGCGGAAGAAATGGGGGACCGTCACCGCCTTCTCGTTCAGGATGCGCATGAGCGCGACCGCCGCGCGCGTCTCCGTCTCGTCGTAGTCCGTGTGCGGTGCCGTGCGGTAGCCGCTGATCGCCTGCACGTTCGGAATGAGCCCGTCCGCGAGGTTCCCGTGAAAATCCTGCGCAAGCGAGATCGGGATCTGGTCGCCGATCGTCTTGCGGAGTTCCTTGACCGTGAACTCCTCGCCGCTCCCCAGCCCCTCGACGCACATCGCACCGTGGAGATAAAGGTAGATCCCTGCGGCATCGGAATGCTTCGCCGCTTCCTTGCGGAAGTCGGCGAGCACCTCGTCGAAGCACTCCCGCGTCACCATGCCCGACGGCAGGGAAACGGCGTAGACGAGCGGAACGACCTCGAACCCGGCCTCTTCGAAGAGATGGGACGCGAAGAGTTTGTTCTTCGCCTCCTCTCCGTGGAGGATGTAGAAGTTCTCCTTCCCCGCCTTCGGGGGCGAGAAGGTGTTTGATTCGCACTGGAATGATCCGACGAGGATTTTCATTGGCTTTTCACAATTAGTAAGTTGAGCGTCGGAAGTTTAACGCAGAGACGCAGAGATTTTTACGGGATGGCGGCGTGACCTCCGCCGGGGGAGGGACGAGCGTCTGCTCGTCCGCGGGCAAGCAGACGCTTGCCCCTCCCGATGCTCTGCAATGAACCCTGAAACCATCCTTCCGCACAGCGGAAGGCGGCTCGTGGGGACACTCGCCCTCCAGTGCCCGCCTCTCCAAATCATGTCAATCATGTCGTTTATGCGCCCGCGTAGCGGGAAATCATGTCAAAAAGAAACCTGAAACCAAGAGAAGTGTACGCATCAGCCTTTCGCAAGATACGCTGTTGCGGGCGGGGACGCCCGCGCTCCCGACTCTCTGCTCTCCTTTTCTCCAGAAACGCATGATCTTCGCACTTTTTCGAAATCGCTCAAAGAGAACGTGAAAAGTACGCGTCCATCTTCGGGGACATCGGCTTGGAGCCGTTTTCCGTGATGATGTAGCCGGTCTCGATGCGCGCGCCGTTGAACTTCGGATGCCCGAAGAAGCTGACATCGACCATGACGGTCATGCCGGGTGCAAGCACATCCTCAGAGTTCGGCCCGTAGAAGGGCGCCTCCGCCTCCATGAGGCCGATCGTGTGGGCGAACGGGCAGACGAGGTACTTGAAGAGGCCGTGCTTCTTGAAGTACTCGCGGCCGGGCACGTCGATCTCCTTGCCGGAGACGCCGGGCTTGAGCATGTCCTTCGTGAGCCACATCACTTCGCGGAGGTGGTTCATGCACTCCTTCTGGTCCTGCGTGAAGACGCCGCTCACGGGGAGCGTGTCGCCGAAGGTTCCCGCATAGCCGTTGAAGCGCGGCGCGATGCCGATCATCACGAGTTCGCCGGCCTTCATCTCCTTGTTCGTCGCCGTCGGCACGACCGCATTCGCGCGCACGCCCGAGCCGACGATGGTGGAGTACGCGAAGTTCGTCGCGCCGTTCGCGCGGCAGACCGCCTCGCCCGCAGCGGCGACCTCGTACTCGAACACGCCCGGCTTGATCTTCGCCTTCATCGCGTCATACGCGAGGTCGCAAAGACCGACGGCCTTGAGCATGTTCTCGCGCTCCCACTCGCTCTTGAAGGCGCGCAGCGCCTCGTAGTCGGCGGTGATGTCCACAAGCTCGACGCCCGCGAACCCCTTCTGGAAGTCGAGATAGACCTGATGCGGGATCGTGTTCGTGCCGACGAGTCCGATGCGTTTCAAAGGCATGCCCGCGGCGGACATCTCCTTGTAGAGATCCTCGAACCCGATGATGTGCGCGTTCGGATACTCCTCGCCCGGCACCATGAACACCGGGAAGCAGCGGATCTTCTTGATCGCCGAACTCTGGATCGCGAACGGCTCGGACTCGGGCCCGCCGAGGAGCCACGGCTCGCCCTTCGCGGGAACAAACACGGAGCCCTTCTCGAACTGGCCGCACCAGCCGGTCAGGTACCAGCCGTTGGCGACGTTCAGTTCGTCGAAATAGACAAGCGCGGCATCGAGGTTCTTTTTATCAAGAATCGCCTGCACGGCCGCAATACGCTTGTTCGTCTCGTTCTGATTGTAATAGGACACTTTTCTCTCCTTAGCAGCTAAACCCTTGAACTGGGTAATACGCCATGTCCTTCCGACGGTCGAGGCGACCGTAAACGGCCACGACGGGCACATCCGACGCGAGAATCGTCGCGGTCTGTCCCGGTCCGAGCTGGTACTGCTCGTCTCCGAGCGGGTAGTCCATACGGAAGCACTTGACGCGGCGCGCGGGGACGTGCAGCGTTATGTCCTCCTTCGGTTCCTTGTCTTCGAAGAGGATTGTGACTTTGATTGTCGCGTCCTGCTCCCCGTTGTTGACGATCATCAGCGCCTCGTGTCCGAACGGCTCCGAATCGCCCCGCGGCGGCAGATCGCCGTCCGCAAACACCCACTGTTTCCTTCCGATTTCCATGCTTATCACAGACATAATCTCTCCTTTGCTTAACTATAATTTAAGAAAAGCCTTTGAAGCCTTCAATTGTAAAATCTGCAATAACCGCTTAAATATCTGCAACAAAAATCAACGGTAGTGCTTTGCAAAGATCAAGAAGACATTCGCCTGTTCCGGATCATCACTCGAAAAGGCAACTTTTCGAGAGCCGGTGAACGGAGCAAACGGACGGATCTTTCCTGAAGCAACGATACAAGGCTTCTCGCCGCGGCGTTTCAGTTGCCAGTGCTCGCCATCGCGGCAGACGAGATACTCTTTGGGGGACAACGTGCAGTCGAACCGACGCGCCTCATCGCCGACAACCAGCGTAAACGGGGCTGTCGGACCGTAGACCTCAAAGGAAAGAGCAGCCTTCTCACCCGGACGGGTCACGAGGTCCGGTATCTTCTCAAAACCCTTGGAAGGCGCCCACGTCGCCGGTTCAACGGCCTCGTAGGCGAGAGTCTCGTGCGCCGCGGCGTTAACCGTCGGCTTCAGAGCCGCCGCAGGCTCGCCAAGCGCAAGGATATTGACTTCTGCGCGGACGTTCACGCCTTCACCGCCGTTACCCTCGAAAGTAAGTTCATTCGTGCCGGCCCTGAGTTCGGCAAGGTCTGCCGGTGCCCGTTCCAACGGATTAGCGCTCGCATCGTACCGGGTCCAACAGCCGTCTTCCATCTCGGCAAAGTCGGTCGGTTCCAGTGCAAACGGACAGGCATAGCGAGTGCCGTTCAACGTGACAGCCAATCCGGAATAGGTCACTTGCTTACGCTCGGGCAACAGCTTGACAGCACTCACTGACACCTCAGTTTTGCCGCCGGCCGGGATCTCGTTCAAATAGAGATTCACCGCCTGCAGCTTTGAAACACTCACGCGCTCAAGCGAATAATCGATCGAAGAATTTTTTTCCACATAGGGCCAGACGAAGTCACTCGCCGCACCCGAATCCCGTTCACGGCGGTTGAACTCCAAATAACGCCAGCCAGTAAAGTCGAGCCTCTGATAGTGTTCGCTCTTCGGTCCGCTTCCGGCCCCTTTCGCCCCCATGAGTTGTACGTTCAAGAGCGCACCCGAACCATCGCCCCGCACCCACAGCCCGAACCCGCGCGAACTGCTGCAATCGCCATAGACAGGCGGCTGGCCGACGGGCGGCTTCGGCCAGACACGCGCCACACACGACCAAGCACCGCGTGACGTGGCGTTGGCGTTGTTTGCCGTTATCGTCACCACATGACCACGTTCGGAATCCTGAGAGTTCGCACATTCGACCGTCACACCCTTGGCAGCGGATTTCTCGAAGGTGGCGGCACAAGCCGGATCAAGCAAAACTTTCGCCTCGGGATCATCCCACGGCTTGCATGTCAACAACGCCTCGATGCGCAACGTCGCTTCACGCCGTTCCTTCGAGTCAATCCTCCATGCGCGCGCGTCCGGTCCTGTCACGCGATGATGAAAGAAGTCAAGCGGGCGTACCTTCCAGACGCCATCCGTATCCTGCCGCAACCGATATTCGTCGCGTTTGACGCGGAACTTCGCAAGGGTCTCGTCATTGAAGGCATACGCCAGCCGAAACCGTTCATACCATCCGATCACGGTCACATAACGATGGATGTTGCGCGCCACCATGTATCTGGCGGGGTAGGCGTTTCCCGGCAGGACGCTCATCGCGGCGTCATAGGCTGCGCACTTGCGGCCGAAGTATTCGTGTTCGTCAATACGGTAGGGATTTCCCTGGGCCCCGTTTCCCTGCAATGTCGCCCACCACCCCATTTCCGGCTCGATGAAGTTGGCGTCACGCGCTTGACTGACAAGCCGTTCGAAGCGGCGGTCGAGAGAGCGCTTGGAACCCCATCGCACATAGTCGTTGGCACCGATGCGCGAATGGAACCACCAGGCCGCCGACGTCCACAGGCTGTCCTCGAAAAGCGGCGTTTTGCCGTTGGCCTGCGCGGCTTTGTAGAGTTCGCGCACGAACTTGTCGGTCTTGCGCTTGTCACGAATGCAATCGGCGCCGTCAAGGTAGTAGTTGTCAAAACCCGCACCGAAAAGTTTACCCTGAAGTTCCCACGCGCGCTTGGCCAATTCGCTGTCGGCGTCAATCTGGAAGCAACTAAAGCAATTAAAGAGGTACTCGACCTTTGTGCCCTTTGCGTGCTGCTTGACCGTTGTGCCGAATGCCCCGCGCGTGACACCCGTGAACGTCCACGGGGCCTCCGTTGAACGGCCGGTATACGTCACCAGTTCCGTGCCGATCTTCAAGGTGTTCGACCTCCCCCAGGCGGTTGTCTCGAATTCGTGACAATCAACCGGCTTTTCGTTGACAACGAGCGTTGTCACGTTCGTGGCGGCCTCCAGGTCGGCACCGAGCGTGTACGCCGCCGTCACCATGAGTCCGTCCTGACACTCCGGCGTCGCGATGGGATCGTTGCGCGCGACACAGGCGCAGAGCGAATGAAAGTCACAATGAAGCCCCGTGTCATGAGCCTTGGCGATCATCTCCTTCAGAAGCGTCATCCCGTCACGGCCAGAGCCGTCGCCGGGCAGCTCATAACTCCCGTAGGATTTGAAGAAGTGATCGAAATGCAGCGTGCCGAAGCCACCGCGTCTACATTGTTCGATCTCATCGTCGATCGTAAATGGACCGATCCCCCAGGCCATCCAATACGAGCGCCGACACGCTTCCGCACCAAGCGCCCACGCGCCGCCCCTGTCGCTGCAGGGCACGTCCGCGTCAATCGTCATCGCGCGCAGCGCAGGTATCGCCGCCGAACGCGGGCCCGCCGCAAACCCGAAGCGCGCGCCTGTCAGCGGACGCGCCGACGTCTTTACGGACGCCTCCACCAGGCCTTCGGCACAACGGAACGAAGCTCCGACGTCATAGGCGCGCACGCAGACGAACGACCGTTCATCCGAGTAGGCGTTCACCATATGCCCCTGATATTTCAAGCAGTCGGGGTGCACCCTGCCGATATGAATCTCCTGCGCATCCTGTACGGTCTGCCGTTCGACGCCAAGCGACCAGCCTCCCGAAAACGGGCGCACCGCCAACACCATCTCGCCAGCCTCAGCGAAGCCGAAACACAGGTTCCCTTTGGCATCCTTCGCACATGATGTCGGCACGAGCATCTTTCCCTCGGCGTTCACAACCGACACGAAAGGCGATTTTTCGCGGACAAGCTCGCGGCCGCTCTGGCGCTCCCTGATCGACGTAAGGCAACCCTGCCCGTCAAAAGTCAGCGAGACCAGTTCGTTTTCCAACATCTCGTCCGCCAAAACCGATCCGATTATCATCGCGATCAGCGTTGTGCCGATTTTACGTACCGTCATGCACTTACCTCCTGTAGGAGAGACCGTTAACATGCCGCGCCCCCTGACCGGCACCTCGTATGCGGAACCAGCCGGATCGTCACGGCAGGCGGACCGGCTTGGCGGTGTGGCGGGTCAACGCGGCAACGATCCGCCGACCGTATTCGGGCGGCGGTTGCGGCGCCTCGTAAACCTTCAGCCCCAGACGGCGCGCCTTGTCGATGCCGTAGGGAATATACGGCGCGACGTGCAATTCAATGACGGCGGACAGCGAATCCGCGAGCCGCCCGACGGCCTCGATGTCCTTCGCCCCGTCGTTGATGCCGGGAATCATCGGGCAGCGCAACACGATCGAGCGTTTCCGCGGAGACTCTGCGGCGAGTGCGTCGTTGACACGGCGCAGGTTCGCCAAAATCTGCGCGAGAGGCCTCTTGGTGTACGTGAAGTGCTTGTCGGCATCCAGTTTTTTCACGTCCCAGAGCCACAGATCCACAAGCGGCAGCAAGGGCTCAAAGACCTTCTCCGTCGCGGCCCCGCTCGTCTCCACCGCCGTATGGAGCCCTGCCGCCTTGGCCTTGCCGAGGAGTTCCGCGAGAAACGCGGGCCGGGCCAGCGGCTCGCCGCCGGACACGGTGAGGCCGCCGCCGGACACGTCGTAGAAGTCCTTGTCCTTGAGCACTTCGGCGAGCACGTCTTCCGACGACATCTCCCGTCCGATGACCTCGCCGTCCGGATAGCGTTCCACCTCAAAGCTCCAGCTTTCGGGACTGTGGCACCACATGCACCGCAATGGACAGCCTTTGAGAAAAACCACAGTGCGGATGCCGGGGCCGTCATGCGTGGCGAACTTCTCGATGTTGAAAACGATGGCACATTTCATCCGGTGTTCCCTCAATGTAGGCGATGGCGCTGGATCACCTCGTCCTGCCAGCGTTTCGAGAGCGCCACGAAACGCGCGGAGAATCCGCACACCTTGATCATGATGTTTTGGTGCCGCTCCGGATGGACTTGTGCGTCCAAAAGATCTTCAACGGAATAGCAATTCGGCTGGAGAAGGTGCATCCCTTTGCGACATGCGACCCTGAACACGGCCGCGAACAGTTCTGCGTTCATCGCCGACTTTTCGAAAGCAAGGTTGGCATTTGACGCATAAAGCCGCGAATGGTCAAGAGAGCCGATGGCGTTGAACACCGTCGTGACACCCGCTTTGCACCGGTATTCACTTGGCGCGAACCCTTGCGCCAAGCGGTCACCGTCATAACGGCCATCCGGCGTTGCCCGCATCTTCAGCCCCCAGAGCAGGAATTCCCGGTATATCCAGCAGGCAAGCACATACGGTCCGCCCTTTTCGTTTTTCAAGTCTCGGATGTCCTCCGACACGGAGTCGATCCAGTATCGCATCAGTCCGTTCGACGCTTCGCTGTTGTCGCCCCAATACGGTGCCGCCAATACTGCCTGACGCAACGCCTCGCCTCCCGGACACTTCCAGTTCGACCTGACGGCGGCCAAAAAGTCGGGCAGCGTGGCCATACGATCCTCGAAACAGATCTTTCGTATTGCGCAAAGCGAATCCACGACGTTCCCCAAGAAGGCGAGAGTGATGATACGCGGACTGAAAGCCGCTCCGCCCGCCAGAGCGTCACGCCGCGCCGCCACGCAACCCGTCAGACACGAAGAATAGACCGGCCGCGCCGACACATGGACGTTTTCGCCGCCATACCGCGTATAGTCGGCAAGAACGTCCCGCAGAAAACGAATGAAGTTGTGGTAAACGATATCGCGCACCTGTTCGAAGCTTGTCGCGTCGTCAACCAGATCAATCGTGATCCGCGCCTCCCGCTCAAAATTCGGATCACGGTAGATCGTCAACTCGAGGATACGCGCAACCGACATGTAATTGGCCGTGTCAAGGTTTGTGTCACTGTCGACATTGCCGTCCCAGCAACCGCAGCAAACATAATCGCGGGCGCGCGCCACGGGATATCCCAAGGCCATGAAGTTCGGAATGTGCCGGTCGTCGTTGAAGACGGCAAACACCGCATGCCCGCGCATCAGCATCGCGCCGATCTTCTCGAGATATTCTTGGGGCGACTTCTCTGAAATCCTGCAATGAAGCTTTGGGAACACAAGGTCGAGCCCGATATGCGCGTCCAGGAACGCAGCCGTCAATTCGTTGTAGACAGGACGTCCCTCCGCATCGCAGCCCCCGAGCGTCAGGGGGATTTCCGCCTCCTGATCCGAATAGCCGTCGATCTCCAGCCGTGTATCGAGATGACAGTCGGCCATGACAAGAAAACGGGCGATGAGATCGCGCGCCTCCGGCTCCGTTAGCCGTCCGGCGGCAAGATCGCGCCGATAGAAGTCGATCAGCCATGCATCGGGACGCCCGAGGGAAAAATTGAGCGTTCCCTCGACGTACCCGAGGATCTCCCGGACGAACCAAAGGGTGTTCAATCCCTCGTAGAAATCGCGCGGCGGCTCCCACGGGCACCGACGAGCCGCGACGGCAATCCGTTCCAGTCTCAAACGGTCTTCCGCAGACAGGCCGACGGCCGCCAACTGTCTCTCGGCCTCGCGCACAAAAGCAAGCTGGATCTCATGCACCGTATCCAGCCCGACAAGCGCCACTTCAAGCCCCTTACGCCCGGAGGCATCTTCCGCCGGACAGGATGCCAGCGCGGTCTCCACTTCTCGACGAACGCCGCGAAAGCCTTTGGTGAAAATCGTATGGAACGGCGGAATATGATGCATGTCGTCGACGAAATCGCCCGTTAACATAAGACATCCGCGTCTCCTCGCGCGCAAGCGCGCAAAGGCCTCCCGTGGAATATACCGCTCCTCAAGCCACCCACGGCAGATTCGATTGATGTGACGCCCGGGAACGGATTCCGCGCCCTGCCAGACACACCATCCGCCGTTTACGCCCGCTTCGCAGTAGAAAGGCGATCCAGGCAGAATGTACGGCACGAAATGCCGCCGCATCGCAAGGTATGACTCGCGCCGGATATCCAGCACATCGCAATCGGGATGAGCCGCCACGTAGGCATCCAGTTCATTGCCAATCATCCGGACCGACGCAACTTGGCGCGGATCGCGGCACTTGCCGTGGCACTCGTCCGGATAGAATGCGCGGAGCGATTTCCGAAATGTTTCGTAATCCGCCGCGGCAAAAGGCCTTTCCCGCGCAGCGGAAAGCGCGGCAGACGCATCAAGCCCCAAGGCCGCAAAAAATGCCGCGGCCGATCCCATAAATTCCCGACGCTTGACCTTCATCTCCTGTTCATCCCCTGCGTTCGGTTCGTGACAGGGAGGCATGCGAGTCGAGCCGTTCCCGACTCGCTGCTCCCTTTTTCGTCAGGCACGCAAGATCTTTGCCCATCCCTGTCAGCAACCGGCATCCTCACTTGAGGATGATCGCCAATCCCACCCTGCCTGCCAACAGCGTGCCATCACCCGTGATGAGCGCCAGACGGTTTTCCGGCGGCACGGAGAGATTGGTCGCCGAGCCATAAAAACCGTCCGTACACTTCACCCAGTCTCCGTTCTTTTTCAGCCACAAAGAGCCGATTTGCTGCACGACTCCCGAGGCGAGCTCCAGCGTGCCCCCTTCGAGATAGAACTCGGCATCCTTCGGAAATGCATACGAATGACCGATCACCAGCTCACCGCCGGAAACCGTCGCCTTCTTGCCCGCCCAGGTCCCGGCCGTCGCGCTTGTCTGCGGATACCGCGTCCAAACATTGTTCACCTTCTGCCAGAAATCCCATTGGTCACCGGCCGCCGCAAAGACGAGACGTCCGGCCACGACAGACACCTCGCCCGTCGATATGTTGGCCCGCCGGAACGTATTTGTGCCTGCACCGGCCCGTTCGACCGACGCCGCCCCGCCGAAGACCGGCATGATGCCCGTATCGGCATTCGACGTTCCCTGGCAAGGGATTGCGTCCGTCAAAACGAGCTTCGACCCGCTCGCGCCGAAGATCGTGCCCCCGTTCGCGGCCGACACGTCGCCTCCACATGCCGTCAGAACACCGTCCGTCAAGACGCCCTCACAGCAGCAGTTCGCGACCGCCTGACGCCAACCGCCGAGATCCACACGCGCCTTGGGGGAGACGATCTGAATCGGCACGGCATTCGAAAACACATTCGGCGCCGAATAGACATGCGTGCAGCAGATCTTGAAGTTATAATCCGTGGCGAACTTGCTGCCGGAAACCCCCAGGACAAACCGGGCGTAGTTGTTGAGCTCGCTCGAAGCTCCGTAGAGAACCGCATCGTTGTCATTCAGGTGCGGCGAGGTAAAACGCACTTCAGACGCGTCATCGACCAGACTCGGATACAACAACCGTTGGGTGATCAGCATGAAATCACCGGCAAAGTCCAGCCGCGCCTTCGACTGAACAGTAAATGTGAAAAAACCGTTCTGCAGGCTGACCAGACCGGCCAGAACGTTCGTTGTGCTTGCCAGCGCATAAAGTTGGTTGTGCCCATCCGGATTGATGCGTGACACGGGACGGTTCACAACAGCGTTGCTAAGGTAGAGAGCCGTCTCCTTGTGCTTTTCGGCCTCCGGATAGATATACAGCGCACCGGTTCCGCCCAGCGGATCGAGGCCCGTGAGGTACGTATGGCCCGTGCGAACCGTAACGTCGCCATAAATCTTATTGGCGTTCCCGGTAATCCGCAGTTCGCCATACCCCGTCTTCTCGAAGGACGCCCCGCCGGCCGAATCGAACGACGATTCAAACGAAAGCGAACTCCCCTTCGGCACCGAGGCGGCGAGATCGCCACCGAATTTGAAAGGCGACTTGAAGACAATCTTCTTGACGCGGTCGGACGTCCCCGGACGGATGTCGATAACTCCGTTGGCCAGCATCAGCCGACCGTTCGCTTCCGGCGTCGACGTGAATTCGACCGTCCCGGACGCATCTTCATCGAAAACAAGCGACTTGGCGTTCACGGGAACATCCAGCTCAACGGTCGCATTCGACGGGAAGGAAAAGACATTGCCCGTATAGCCGAAGTCCGGAAGCTCGGTGGCGTTCTTCCAGTTCCCGAGCGTCGTCACCTTATCGTCAACACCTCCGCCGCACCATGTCCACGCCTGTTCCGGCGGATCATCCGGCGGAGCGACGAAGATCACGCCCGCGCCAGAAAGGCCTTCGCAGGCCTTTATCTCACCCGAGGCAGTGGCGGCATACCACCCGAATGCCAGAGACGTCCCCGTGGCATCCCGCAACTCCTTGACCGAATAGGAACCCTCGGCGAGTTCAAGCGTGCCGCCTTCCAGAAAAATCCTGGCCACGCCATTGGAGAAAGCGTCCGCCGAGCAGGTCTTGAGGACGGCACCGTTTCCAACGCGCACCGTGCCGACCCACTGCGCCCCATTCGTCAAGACCGTCGTTCCCGACGTCGCGATCAGCTCGCCGGAAGAAGTGCTTTTCGCCAGCAGTGTGCCGGTGATACCCGACGCCAGCTTCATCTCAAGCGACGCTGTACCTTCGAAAACATTCCGGTTGATGAAATCCACACCGTCATTTACGGTAATGAGACCGCCGACGGAGCTCGTCACACGACCCAGCCGCGTCACGTCATTCCACTTGTCCCAGGAGGGATCCTTGTAGGTCGTCAGACGGCGAACGCTCTGCGTCGTGCCATTGAGATCCAATTTACTGTATCCCGGGTAAAAAGTATTATCAGTGGCTTCGAAACACAAAGCGGAACTCTCCGTAATCGCCCCGTTCACGTCACAGCGGAGGGTGAAGGCAATACGCGACCCGGCATACCCCATCGGCGCATACGGTCCAGACGTGCATCTGTTCACCGTATTGCTGACACTCGCCAGAATCACCTTCCCCTTGTGTGTATACACGTACGGCAGGAGGACGGACGGGTTGTTGGTAAAGACAAGTTCGGCCCCTTCCGCGAAAGAAAACAGCAAGAGCGAATCCAAATTCGACGCGCCCGTGACAAAGAGCTTGCCATTGATCGTCCCGCGGAAATTGCCCTTTTTGACGATCGTCCCCACCGTCGTGACTCCGTCGAACGTCACCGTCTTCTGATCGACTAGAGTAAATTCCAGTGTGCGAAGAGAACGAATGCCTTTATAATAAAGTTGAGTCCGGCTAACTGCGGTTTGGTCCGGATTGACCATAATCCGGCCCGCATCCGCGGCGCCGAAGGCATTGTCCACCGTCCCATAGACAAATCCATGCAGAACCTCGAGATTACCCGTGAAAGGCGTTCGTGGCGTTGAAATAGACGCTGCCGTAGTTCGATGCGCTACCCTTTTCGCCAACGACAAGAGGGCCGGTTCCGGAAATGACGCCATTGAAGTCGACCCGCTTATTCGCCGCGACGCGGATCGTCACCTTCCCCGGCAAAGAAAAAGCACTTGATATCACGACATCGCCGGTGAAGTCGGCCAGACTGTCCGCAACCGGAACGCCTCCGTCCCAGTTGCTGGAGTCATTCCAATCGCCTGCCGCTCCGCCGCCCGTCCAGGTTGAACCACAGACAGAAAACGTCACCGCCACTGATAACGCACAGATCCATTTTCCAAGCATATTCAGTTGCATTTTTCTGCTCCTTCTTTTCCTACCAGAATAGACCGCGAAAACAACGTACGAAAAGCCTCTAAAAATCTCAATTGAAAAATATGCAACTATCGCTTAAATATTTGCAACACGGGTAGTCGGTCAGTGACAGGGGTGGAGTGTGCGAAGATCATGCGTTTCCGGTGAAAAGGAGAGCAAAGAGTCGGGAGCGCGGGCGTCCCCGCCCGCAACAGCGTGCCTTGCGAAAGGCTGATGCGCATACTTCCCTTGGGAACCAAACCGCGCATCGGGATATCAATCGGCCTTTCACAGAGCGGGCGGGGACGCCCGCGCTCCCGACTGCGCATACACAAACCACGCACTAAACTCGCATGCCTCCTGTCACCAACCCGATTACTGTGCGCTGGAACGCGCGATTGACAAAGCGACCGAAAAGAGAAATTTGATCTTTGCCGTGCTGGCCTTGCTGGGCATGCAGAATCCGTTCGTGCCAAAGGTTCAAATTACCTGTCCCTTAGTTGTCTCTGAATTTGCTATGCTTGCATCGCTATGACAGATAGTAAGGCCAAGAGAGTCGGGGTCCTTGTTGAACTGACCCGCGAGTTCGGGCGCGACCTCTGCAAGGGGATTACCGATTTCGCTTGTTCCCATGAAGGCTTTATCCCCTTTTTCATCACCCCGGAGACGCTTAAACGCAAATCCGAACTCAAATCGTATGACGGATTCATCGCCCGCGTCATGTCCGATGAGATGGCGGCGACCCTTGCCGCACTTAAGAAGCCGATCGTCGACATGTACTATGACAAGCCGCGCCCGGGGTTCGCCATCGTCAAGACCAACCACTCCCGCATCGGGCGGCTCGCGGCAGAGCACTTCCTAGAGCGAAAATTCAAGAATTTCGCCTTCTGCGGCTTTGCCGGCGGACGTTTTTCGAACTACTGTTCCCGTGCCTTCCAGCGGGCGCTGGCCGCAAAAGGGCACCGCTGCCACAGTTATCAACCGGACGCCAGAGCCAAGTACGAATTCGACAGCACGGTTCTGATCAACGAGCAACTCAATCGCGCACCGGATGCGAAGGCGCTGGCGAAGTGGATCGGGCTATTGCCGAAACCGGTGGCGGTGTTCTGTCCGAATGACCTTCGTGCCTGGCAGTTGCTGCAGGTTTGCAAAGAATGCGATATCCATGTCCCTCATGACATTGCGATCCTCGGACTCGACAACGACGTCATCGTGTGCGGTTTTTCCAACCCCATGATATCGAGCATCGACCCAGACACACCAGCGATCGGGCGCGAGGCCGCGCGGACATTGGTCGAGATGATGAATGACCCGGACTTCCGCAAAAAGACCCTGATCCGGCAAGTGAACCCCAACCGAGTCATCGGACGCGCCTCCACGGAAGTTTATCCCATTGATCCACCTTGGCTTTCCGATGCCCTCGTTTACATGCGTAAACGCGTTAGCGATCAACTCACCGCCGATGATGTTTTCAAGCATCTCGGTCTCTCGCACACGACCGTGAACAGGACTTTCCGGAAAGTACTAAACATAACCGTGCAGAAGGAAATCGCCGCCGCGCGCATGGAAGAGGCGCGAAGACTTCTCGAGAACACCGATCTGAAAACCGCGCAAATCGCCGAGCGTTCAGGTTTTGCTTCAGCGACTTATTTCGTGCACACGTTTACCCAAGCGCACGGGATTTCTCCCATATCGTGGCGTAAGCAACATCGGCAGCCTTAACCTGTTTCAGCCGCCGCATTCGTGACCGGCCGAAACGCGTCCGCAGGCAGCGTCAGCCCGCCCCACGTCACACCCCTCCCCGCTTCTCTCCGTCCGGAGGCACCCGTTATCCTCATTCGCCTCTGAGGCTGCTAAATTAATTGGGTTGCGGGCTCCGCCCGCGTTAGGAAATTGGCGGGAGGGGAAGCCGAGTATTGCCTTAACAAAGCAAAAACCCCAATAAAACCGGAGTTTTATCGGGGCTAAAATGGGGCGAAAAACGGGACTCGAACCCGCGACCCGCAGAACCACAATCTGCCGCTCTAACCAACTGAGCTATTTTCGCCAGAAAGTGAGGGTCTTTTACC
>JAPXSY010000033.1:0-34207 GCA_033812795.1 Kiritimatiellia bacterium | reverse complement strand
GATGCTGGAGGACAAGGATCTGGACGCGGTGTGCGTGGCCACGCCGGACCATTGGCACGCGTTGATCGGCATCATGGCCGCGCGCAAGGGCAAGCACATCTTCGGTCAGAAGCCGCTGGCGAACAGCGTGGCGGAGGGCCGCGCGTTGTGCGAGGCGGTGAAAAAACACGGCGTGGTCTTTCAGACCGGGGCGCAGGGACGCTCCAGTGACCCGAACCAACGCAGAGCGGCCGAGTTGATCCGCAACCGGCGGTTGGGCAAGCTGCAGCGGATCCAGCTCGGGCTTCCCGGCGGCATGCCGGCCTGGGGCAAGACCGCGGAGCAGCTCAGCGAGCGGCCGCTGACACGGCCGCCTGCGTACGTCGACTTCGACCTGTGGCTGGGGCCCGCGCCGCAAAGCCCCTACATCCCCAAGCTGCACCTGCCCATGCAGTGGCGCTTCAACTTCCAGTACGGCGGCGGCATGGTGACCGACCACGGCGCGCACTTCATCGACATCCTGCAGTGGTCGCTGGGCATGGACGAGTCGGGCCCGGTCGCGATCGAGAACATCCGGGGCGAGATGGACAAGCCGGACAGCCTCTACAACGTGGCCTCCAGGTTCAGCTTCGAGATCGTGTACGAGGACGGCACGCGCGTGCACACCTCCACGGACTTCGGCGAGAACCCGTCACGGTTCCTGCGCTATTTCGGCGAGAACGGCCGTGAGTTGTACATTTGCGGCGGCAAGCTGGAGACCAAGCCGTTCGATCTGATCCGCGAGAAGCCGCGTGACGGCGAGGTGAAGCTCTATGTGAGCAGCAACCACGAGCGCAACTTCATCGAGGGCATCCTGACCGGCAGGCCGGTGATCTCCCCCTGCGAGACGGGGCACCGGACCATCACCATCGCGCATCTGGCCAACATCGGCTTGCGTCTGGGCAGGAAGGACCTGAAGTGGAATCCCCGCGCCGAACGCTTCGTGAACGATCCCGAGGCGGACGCGATGCTGGGTGTGGCGTACCGCGCGCCGTGGACGCTTGAGGGCTGATGCGGATGCGTGTCGTGTCCAAACAGGCAGAAGTCTTCTGTTCAACGGTTGACGCGAAGCGTTTGAGCGATAAGGGATAACGAAAGAGCAGGCAGTATGATCAAAGTAGCGATTGCGGGTTTCGGTTTCATGGGTCGGATGCACTACGGGTGCTGGAAAAAAGTGCCCGGGGTGCAGGTGGTGGCGTTGTGCGATCAGGATCGCCGACAGTTCGAGCAGTCCGCCGCCGCGGCCGGAAACGTTCAGGGTGCCGATATGTCGTGCGATTATGGCGACGCTGTCTTGTATGACGACTTCGCGACCATGCTGGATCAGGCCCGGCCGGATGCGGTGGACATCACCCTGCCGACGTTTCTGCATGTCTCGACCGCCGCGTTGGCGTTGTCCAAGGGGATCCATGTGCTTTGCGAGAAGCCGATGGCGCTTGATGCCGCGGCGTGCGACGAGTTGCTTGCGGCCTGGCGCGCCGCGCCGCAAGGCACGGAGTTGATGATCGGCCAGTGTCTGCGCTTCCGCGGCGAATATGTGTATGCCAAGCGCTTGATCGAAAGCGGTGAGTATGGCCGCGTGATCGCCGCGCGCTTCGGGCGGTACAGCCAAGCGCCCGGCTGGACGCGTGACGGCGGCAAGAGCTGGTTCTTTGACGAGTCGCGCAGTGGCGGGGTGGCATTGGATCTGCACATTCACGATACCGATATGGTTCACTTCCTGTTCGGCATGCCGGCGGCGGTGACCAGCTCCGCGTATTATGACAGTGATGGCACCATGATCCACATTTCCACGTTGTATGATGTCGGCGGGCCATCCGTTGTGGCGGATGGCGGATGGGGTATGGCGAAGAGCTTTGGGTTTGAGCGCGGTTTCCAAATCGCCTTTGAGCGGGCCTCACTGGTCATGGCCACCAACCGTCAGCCGGAGTTCTGCCTGTATCCGATGGATGGCGGGCCGTTTGTGCCGGAGTTGCCGGTTTCTACGGATTCGTATCAGAACGAGATCAACTGGTTCGTGGACAAATTGAAGGGCCTTCCGGTCGAGGCGGTGACCACCCCGGAGGCATGCCGCGATTCGGTAAAGATTGTCGATGCCGAAAAGCTTTCCGCGAGGGGCAAGAAGCCGGTGCAGATCGTTTAGTGTCTTGAACGATGGAAGGGGGTATGCGATGAGACAGTGCAAAAAATGGCCGATCGGGATTTGCAGTTGGTCCTTGAAGACCGGTGTTGAGGAGATCGGTTTGGTGATGACCGCTTTAGGGCTAGAGCACATGAATCTGGCCATTGCCCCAGCGCTCGCGCCCGATGGAGAAGCTTATCTGGATGCTGTGCGTCGGCAAGGCTGGACAATCACAGCCGGCATGATGAATTACACATACGAGGATTATTCAACGCTCGATACGATCCGGCGGACAGGCGGCATCGCGCCGGATGAGCACTGGCCCGCCAGTGGCGAGGCCTTCGGAAAAGCCGCGAAGATCACGGCGGAGCTGGGTTCACCGTATATCATGATGCACGTCGGTTTTCTTGATCACACGGACACCGCCTACGCCAAGAAATTTTATGACCGGGTGCGGTATCTGGGTGATCGCGCGGGCGAGGCCGGCGTGTCGCTGCTGATGGAGACCGGGCAGGAAACCGCCGAGGATTTGCAGCGCTTTGTGGAAACGCTGAACCATCCTAATGTGTTGCTGAACTTTGATCCCGCCAATCTCATTCTATACGACAAGGATGAGCCGATCGGGGCTTTCCGGCGACTGGCGCCGTGGGTCCGCCATATCCACATCAAAGATGGGATAAGAACCGCCACTCCCGGGACATGGGGACGTAAGACGTTCTGGGGGGATGGAGAGGTCAATGCCTTCGCTTTTTTAAAGGCATTGGAAGATGAGGGGTATGACGGAGCGTTGGCGATTGAATACGAAGCGAACAGTCTGCAAGAGCGGGTGGCGGCCATAACGACCGCAGTGCGTCGGCTTGAAGCATATTGAAAAAGCGAAACGCGGTAATCGAGGTGGGACATGGATAAAGTCAAACCGCAAGATTTGCGGGTGATGATCATCGGGGCGCATCCGGATGACCCCGACATTACGGGCGGAGGCTTGGCCCTGAACTTTGTGAAGGTCGGGGCAACGGTGAAGCTCGTCTCAATGTGCAACGGAGACAAGGGGCACATGACGATGTCGTCGGAGGCACTCGCCGCGCGGCGGTATCAGGAGGCACAGCGGTCGAAGGAGATCTTGGGTGTCGACGAGTACCGGGTCCTCAATCACCACGACTGCGAACTGGAAGTGACGCTCGAGATGCGTAAAGAGGTGACGCGTTTTATCCGAGAGTTCGCGCCGCACTTGGTTATTACACACCGCACGTGCGACTACCATGCCGACCACAGGGCGGTCGGAACCTTGGTGATGGACTCGGCCTATCTGCTGGGGGTGCCGCTTTGGTGCCCGGAAACGCCCATTCCGGCAGTCAAGCCCGCGATCTATTTCCTGCGCGACGCATTCACTCAGCCGTCGGAGATCCGGCCGGACATCGTTGTCGATATCGAGGACGAGATGGATCAGTTGCTCACGGCCCTCTGTTCACACGAGTCGCAGTTTTTCGAGTGGCTGGTTTTCGATAAGGGGATTGCCGAGCCGGTTCCCACCTCTTTGGAGGGGCGCAAGGAGTTCCTCAAGACGTACTGGATGCTCCCGCGCAAAGCGGCCGATGCCGTTCGGTTCCGTGCCCGCCTGACGGAGGTTTATGGCAAGGAAAGGGCGAAGGAGATCGGCTTTATCGAGGTCTATGAGCTTAGTGAGTATGGGTATCAGCCGACAGCTGATGAGGTGGGCTGGCTGTTCCCGTTTGTTCCGGGGTGTGCTTCGGCAACGGGTGTGCCGAAACGATAAAAGGAGGGAAGGATGTCTGAACAACAGCAGGCTTCGTTAAGGACGCGGGTGGTTTTGAGCGCATTGTATTTTTTGCAGTACATGGCTCTGCCGGTCTGGTTCATCACCCTTGTCCCATACGCCAAAAGCATGGGCGCTCAAGGCTCCATGCTGGCTTGGATGGTCAGCGCCATGGCGATCGGGACGCTGGCCTCCCCGTTTGTCGGCATGGTCACCGACCGGTTTTTCGCCGCGCAGAAGGTCATGGCGTTTCTGAATGTGGTGTCGGCCGTCGGATTGGTTTGCGCCGGACTACAGACGAAGCCGCTGCCGCTGCTGATCATCCTGACCGTGACCATGGTGTTTTACATGCCCACCTGGAGCACGATCAACTACATCATCTTCTCGCACTGCTCCCCCCCGGTGTTTCTGCAGATCCGCGTTTTCGGCGTGATCGGCTGGATCGCCGCTGCCGCCTTCAGCGTGGTGGGCGACTGGATCGGGGTCAAGGTCAACGGCACGCCGCTGATGTTCTATTGCGGCGCGGCGACGGTGCTGGTGGCCGGTCTCTTGGCCTTGTTGGTGCCGAACACGCCGCCAAAGGCGCGTGGTCAGCCTATGAGTCTGGTGGATGTCCTCGGGCTCCGCGCCATCTCCATGCTGCGGGATCCCAGTTTCGCGCTGTTCATCGCGATCATGTTCTTCTCAAAGGTCCCCTTCTCTCTCTATTTCGGGTACGGGGGCGAATTCCTGGCGGACTCGGGGTTCAAGAACCCCACCCTGTCCATGAGTTTCGGACAGTACAGCGAGATCTTTTTCACGCTGGCGCTCGCTTCGACCATCAAGAAAATCGGCGCGAAAAATGCGATGATGATCGGGTTGGCCGCGCTGTTTCTGCGTTATGTCTTTTTCTGGTTGGGTGGCCCCGTGGGGATATACAGCGGGATCCTGATCCACGGGCTCATCTTCGGATTCTTTTACGTGGGGGGGCAGATCTATGTTGATTCCCGGGCGGACGGGGCGATGCGGGCGCAGGCGCAGGGATTCATCAACTTCGCCGCGTTTGGTCTCGGCACGTTCTTTGCCAACTTCGTCAACCGTGCGTTGATCGACGGGCTGCGCGTGACCACAACGGGAGCGGACGGGGTTGTCCACAGCAACTGGAGCCGGATTTGGCTCGTCTCCATGATCCTCTCCGCAGTGTTGCTGCTTATTTTCGCTCTCTTCTGCCGCTCGGAGGATAAACCTGTGTCTCCGGACACTCAGGCCGCATGAGTTCCGCGCACTTGCGCCACCAACCGGTTGCCAAAAGGTCCCTTGCCGCACAAGAGGGGGTTGATCTACAGTACGGTAATGGATAGCGGACGCGGTGCGACGCGGAAGGAAACGGTATCGCGGAAAGGGAGCAGGGGATGAGACGACGTTGGGGGATCGGGATTGCGGTCGTGTTGTTGCTGGGCGCGGGGGCAGGTGCGGATGAGGTGTACCTGACGGATCTCGACATCTCGAAGACCCGTCAGGGCTGGAAAGAGGCGACGCGGGATTTCAACCTCTTCGGCGCGCGGTTGCAGGTGGCGGGACGGAGCTACACCAACGGAATGGCGACCTGTTCGCCTTCCGAGCTCTATGTCGAGTTGAACGGGGCGCGCCGGTTTCTCGCCGAGGTGGCGGTCGACGATACCAGTGATCAACCGGACAAGCGCCTCGTTTTCCAAGTGATCGGCGATGGGCGCCTGCTGTGGCAGAGCACGCCGATGCGGCGCGGCGACCGGCCGGTACCGGTGGAGGTGGAGGTGTCAGCGTTCACCACGCTCCTGCTGCGTGTGGATCCGTGGCGGGACGGTACGGCCGGGGATCATGCCGATTGGCTGAACGCGCGGTGGGTGACGGACGGTTCGCGTAAGCCGCGCGCGCGGGAACCGCTGAACTGGCCGAAAGCCTGGCTCTCCACGCTGGACGCATCGTTTGTGACACCCGATGGCGCGGCGGTGACCTCTCTGCCGTTGCGGGTGGCGGGTGTCATGTATGCGGAAGGCCTCGGGATGCGGGTGCCTTCGGAACTGTGTGTGCTCCGGGGTTCGGCCGCGCGCTTTGCCGGGAAAGTCGGTGTGGACGACGCTGGCGCGGACGGAAGCGCGGTCTGCATGCTCTATGCGGGGGATCGGGTATTGTGGAGCAGCGGCACCATGCGGTGCGGTGAGCCGGCCCGGGCCTTCGACATCCCCATCGAAGAGGCGGGACAGGTACGGCTGGTGACCACAGGCGACGCGGGCGCACAGGTCGATTTGGTGGAGACGCTCTTCACGCTGACGGGTCGCCTACGGCCCTGCGCGGCCTACAATCCGGCCGTTTATGCGAAGCGTCCCGATTGGGAGAATCCGCTCGTGTTCCGGGTCGGCACGGAAAAACCGGCGGCCACGATGTGGGTCTTCGACTCCATCCGTGCGGCGCGTGACGCTACGGCACGCGAGGAGTCCCCTTTCTTTCTCTCGCTCGACGGCGTGTGGAAAGGCCATTGGGTACCGCATCCGGACCAGCGGCCCCAGGGGTTTCAGCAGCCGGACTATCCGGATGGCGGTTGGCGCGATCTGACGGTGCCGGGATGCGTGGAACTCGCGGGACTGGGAACGCCGCTCTATAAAAACATCGGCTACTACTTCAAGGTTGACCCCCCGTTCGTGTTGGGCGAGCCGGATTCGCGGTACACCACCCACCGCGAGCGCAATGCGGTGACCTCCTACCGCCGCACGTTCACCCTGCCGGAGGATTGGGAGGGACGCACCGTGTATCTGCGGTTTGACGGCTTCGCCTCGGCCATGGCCGTATGGCTCAACGGCGCGAAACTGGGGTATGCGGAGGATGGGCGTCAGGGCGCGACGTTCAACGTGACGGCCGCGCTCCGGGCGGGGGTGAACACGCTGGCGGTGGAAGTATACCGCCTGTGCGACGGCTCCTACATGGAGGATCAGGATTTCTGGCGTTTGTCGGGTCTCTGCCGCCCGGTCTACCTCTGGTCCGTTCCCAAAACCCATGTGCGGGATGTGTTTGTGCGGACTCTGCCGGCAGTGGCGGGGGAGTTTGCAGGGACTTGGAATCTGACGGTTGAGGCGGAGATCGCGGAGGGCGGCGACACGGACGCGCGTCTGGAGGCGGCGTTGTTCGCCTACCGGTTCCGGAACGGTTTCTGGAACCGGACCGTGGCGCATGGCGTGGCGGAGGCAGCCGGTGCGGGATTCCGCCTCAACCTGCCGGTGGTGACACCGCGTTTGTGGTCGGCGGAACAACCCAACCTCTATACTCTGGTAGTGACTTTGCGCGACGCGCGCGGACGGATTCTGCAGACGATCCCGCAGCGCGTCGGGTTCCGGCAGGTTGAATGGGATCGCGGGCAGCTCCGGGTGAACGGCCAGCCCGTGCTGTTCAAAGGCGTGAACCGCCATGAGATGGATCCGGACCACGGGTACGCGGTACCGCGGGAGCGCATGATTCAGGACATCACACTGATGAAGCGGCATAACATCAACGCGGTCCGGACCAGCCACTATCCCAATGACCCGCGTTGGTACGACCTGTGCGATGCGTACGGGCTGTATGTGATGGACGAGGCCAATTTGGAAACGCACGGGTTGGCCAACACACCGCGTAATCCCGTGGTTGACCCCTCCTACCGCGCGGCAGCGCTGGATCGGCAGATGGGCATGGTCGAACGCGACAAGAATCATCCCTCAGTCATCATCTGGTCCCTCGGCAACGAGAACGAGGTGGATTCCGATTTCTTTGCGGAGGCCTACGCCCTGATCCGGGCGCGCGATCCGGGACGGCCGATCCAGAATCAGCGCAACGGGCCGCGCGATTTTGAAAACACCATGTATACGCGTGTGCGGGATCTGGAGGCCTACGGTCAGCGAACCGATACGGAGAGGCCCTTTATCCTGTGCGAGTATTCGCATGCTATGGGCAATTCCAGCGGGAATCTCGCCGAGTACTGGCGGGTGATCGAGTCCTACCCCTCGCTGCAAGGCGGGTTCATCTGGGATTTCGCGGATCAGGCCCTGCGCAAGCCGTTGCCCCCTGAGCGTGTGCGGCATGGCGAGGAGACGTATTTTTGGGCATACGGCGGCGATTACGGGGATTTTCCGAACGACGACAACTTCAACTGTAACGGATTGGTGCAGGCGGACCGGCGGCCCACGCCGCAACTGGCGGAGGTGCGGCACGTTTATCAGAACGTCTCGGTGACGGCGCGCGATGTGACGCGCGGGCTTTTTACGGTCCACAACAAGGCGTTCTTCACGTCGCTGCGGGAGGTGGCGTGCCGGTGGACGTACGAGGAGAACGGCGAGGTGATCGACAGCGGGAGTCTCGGGCGACTCGATGTGCCGCCTCGGGGATCGCTGGATTTCGCTCTGCCGCTCTCTATGGTGCGCCGCCCGGTTTACGCCGCGCGGGTCAGCACTTGGAATTTCCGGTTCCTGACGCTCAGCGACACCCCTTGGGCGGAGAAGGGCTTCGAGGTGGCGCGCGATCAGGTGGTGGTGCCCGCCGAGGTGCAGCCGACCCTGATGACCGCGACCGCGGGACGTGCGCCGGTGCGGCTGGAGGAGACGGACCGGGAGGTCACCGCGACGGGACAGGACTTTGACGTGCGGATCAGCAAGGCCACGGGGTCGATTCTCTCGTGGCGGGTGTGCGGTGAGGAGCAGATCCTGTCGCCGCTGGAGCCGGATTTCTGGAGGGCGCCGACCGACAACGACCGCGGCAATCAGATGGCGGCGCGCCATGCGATCTGGCGCGATGCGGCGGCGCGGCGCGAGGTTCGCGGCGTCAGTCTCCGGCAGGAGGTGGACGGCAACTGGCGCATTCTGGTTCGTCTGGCCTTTCCCTCAGCGGGCGCGACTTCCGGCACACTCCATTACTCGTTCACCCCGGCGGGGCAGATCCGCGTGGCGTTCAAGGTGACGCCTGCGGGCGTGAACCTGCCATCGTTGCCGCGTGTGGGGATGACGCTGCAGATCCCGCTCGCGTATGACCGGGTGACGTGGCTCGGGCGCGGACCCCACGAATGTTATGCTGATCGCCAAGCTTCGGCCTTTTTCGGCTTGTACACCTGTTCTCTGGCCGATCTCTTCTTTCCGTATGTCGAGCCCCAGGAGAGCGGCAACCGCACGGATACCTTTTGGGTGACCTTCACGGATGCGGCAGGCAAGGGGATCCGGGTCACAGGCGATCCCAAAATCAATTTCAGCGCGCGGCTCTACACGACGCGTGAACTCGAAACGCGCAAACACCCCTGGGAACTCACGGCCAGCGGTAACGGGGTGGTGAATCTGGATTACGGACAGATGGGTTTGGCCGGCGAGAACAGTTGGGGGGCGCGTCCTTGGCCCGAACACCAACTCTCGCCCGGACGCGAATACAGCTACGGTTTTGTTCTGGAACCCGTTTCCGTGATTGCGGCGCAACGGCGTCTTCGGTAATATACAAACGGTTTTACTGTTCCCGGTCCGGTCGTCGGGTGGCGGCTGCGGGGCGTGGTGAGGTGGTCCGTTATGATTCGCACAGTATGGCTGCTCGTTTTGGTTTGGTTCGGCGCAGGACTCGGGTGCGGCACCGATTCCGGGCAGAAAGCTTTGAAGCAGGGGCTGGCCGCGTACAAAGAGAAGAATTACGCGGCAGCGGTCACGCATCTGAACCGGGCTGGCAAGCGGCTCACCGGATCCGTTCCGTTGTACTATCATCTGGGGCTCGCGCATCTGCATCAGGGGGAAATCGAACCGGCGCAGGCGGCCTTCGCGGCGGCGCTGGAGTTGGCACCGGGTCATGCCGCGTCCAAAGTCTGTCTGGGGCAGATCGCTTATCTGCAGAATGATCTGGCCAAGGCGCAGACCTGTTTCGACGAGGCTCTCGCTGTGACCGAGGCACCGGAGGAGCGGGCCCGGATCCTGACCGCGCTCGGTTTGACCGAGATGGGGCGTAACCGGAATGATCTCGCGCGTCTTTATCTGATCCGCGCGCAGCAGGCCCACCGCGCCTACGCTCCGGCGTACTACAATCTCGCCAGTCTCTACCGCGATGCCTTCAACCTGCGGGAAGAGGCGCTGGATCAGTTCGAACTGTATGTGAGGCTGGCTGACCGGGATGACCGCCATGTCGAAAAAGCGGAGAACAACATCAAACGGCTGCGCCTCAACCTCACCCGGATCCGGGAGGAGGCGAGCGAAGGTGTGCGGCGCGATCCGGCTACTGCGGCACGCCTGCTTCAGGAGGGCGCCCGGCTGCATGCCGACCGGCAGTCGGCCAAGGCGGTCAAGGCCTTCCGTGACGCGCTGGCCGCCGATCCTCTGACGTTCAGCGCGGCGTACGGGCTGGCCATGGCATACAAGGCTCAAGGTCGGCGCGCCGAGGCCATGGAGGCCTTTCGGCGTGCCGCGCAGATCAACCCCGATCATCAGGACAGCTATCATCAGGCCGCTGAACTGGCTTTCCAATTGAAACGCTACGTCGAGGCGGGGAAGCTGTTGGACCGCGCGATCGCGCGCAGCCCCTTTCAAGTCGCCAGCGCTGAATTGATGGCGCGGATCCGGCATGCGGAGGGAAGGTTGTCCGAGGCGCGCGCGTACGGTGAGTATACCCTCTCGCTGATGCATCCGAACGCGAAGGGGCGGCGCGCGTACGAACAGTGGGTGCGGTCGCTGCCGGCCCGATGAGTACACGGGTACGGCAGGCGGACGGGACGGTGTTATGATCTCAATCCTCAAAGGGGCGGGCGTTTGGGACTATTTGGCGTTTGCCGGTGTGGCCTTTCTGGTGATCCGCGGGTTTGTGCGGGGCTGTTCCGGTGAGATGGGACGTCTGGTGGGAACCGTGACCGCCGCCGCGGTCGGGTATTTCGGATTCCGCCCGATCGCCAACCTGGTGCTCGCCTCGCCGGTGTTCGGCGCCAACCCCTATGCCGGACGTCTGGTCACCTTTATTTTGATGGCGGTGCTCTGCATCGCGATCTGGTTCGGATTGAGTTATCTGCTCACCGAACTCATCCGCCTGGCCATTGCCCAGCCGTTTGACGGCATTCTGGGCGGCATCATCGGCGGCATCAAGGCGCTGGTGGTGGTCGCGGCCTTCGTGGCTTGGGGACTGCTCAATCCTAAAGAGGAGGAGCGCGTCCGGTTGACGGAACAATCGCTGACCGCACGGTGGCTCGCCCCGCTGCTGAAAAATATCACCGGTCCCGACGGATAGGGGCGTATGAGCGCATACGGGCAACGGGAAGAGATGGAAGATGCCGCCCTCATGCTGCAGGCGGGCGCCGGAGACAACGAAGCCTTTGCGGTGCTGGTCCGTCGGCATCAGAAAAAGCTCCTGAACTATTTCACGCGTACCGGCGTTCAATATGATTGTGAGGATTTGGTTCAGCAGACTTTCCTGAGGCTATACCGTTACCGTAACCGCTATCGGCCGACCGCGAAGTTCACAACCTTTCTCTTTCTGCTCGCGCGGCAGGTGTGGGTTGATGAGTTGCGTCGGCGCAAGCGTCAAGAACGGCTGGCCAAAGGTCTGGCGGCGGAGCCCCACCCGGAATACGCTGCGCCGGTTGCGGCCGACGCGGGCGCGTCGGGTGGTCTGGATTTGGCGCAGGCGCTGGCCGGATTGCCCGAGGGTCTCCGGCAGGTGGTCGAACTCGGTGTCTATCAGGATCTGCCGTACGCGGAAATCGCGGCGATTCTGAAAATCCCGGTGGGGACCGTCAAGTCGCGCATGTTTACCGCGCTCGCGCGATTGCGGGCGCATTGGGAGGAGAAACCATGAATCTCGCCGCACATTTGGCTGCGTTGCCGCCTGCGGAGGCGAGCGGGCTCCGCGCTGTCGCGGAACGTCTGCGTCAACTGCCGGAACGCGAACCGTCGGCCGACCTGACGGAACGGATCCTGCGTGCTGTGAACACGGAACACTCCCGTCCGCCTTTCCGTGCGCCCAAGCTGTGGCGGGTCGCGGCCGTGCTGGTCGCGACGCTCGCGCTGGTCGCGCTCTACCTTCGTTTCGGCGTCCCGGCTGTGCGCGACGCGCAGGCGGACGACGGATCGTGCTGGATCGCCGCAGCGCAGGAAGCGGACGGCACATGGCAGCCCGCCCGACATGGCGGCGCCGAGGCTTACCGTCCCGCGCTGACCGCCCTCTCCGCCCTGGCGCTCGACCGTGCGGATGGACGAAAGTACGCCGACCCAATCGGGCGCGCGTGCAAGGCGCTCGCCGCCCTCCAGAATGAGGACGGTGCCTTTGGCGGCAACGGACGCGAGCGGTATTACAACCATGCCATGACGACCTTCGCGCTGGCCGCGCTGGCTTCCGACAGGCCCGGCCTGAAACCGGTTTTGGAGCGTGCGCTGGCCTTCAGCCGCGCCAGCCAAACGGTCGAGGGCGGTTGGGATTACGAACCCGGCTCCGACGGGAACGCCGCTCTGACCTCGTGGCAGGTGCGCGCGTTGGCGGAGATGCGGCGGATCGGATTCGCGGAGGCGGAAATCCCGCTGCGTAAAGGGTTGCGCTGGCTGCGCGGCACACTGCGCGAGGACGGACATGTGGCGTATCACCGGGGGACGCGCAACCCGTCGGAGTGTCTGGACGCGCTAACCGCCCACACTCTGATCACAGCGGGCGGTGCCTATGCCGGCTTGGCTGACTTGGGCAGACAGGTTGCGGGTCGGCTGAATCCGGCCGAACCGGAGGATGTTGCGGATTGTTATCGGGATTATGCCAAAACGTTGGCGTTCGCCGCAGCCGGTGCGGCGGAACAGGCCGCACGGGTTTCCCGTCAGATGATTGCGCACCATCAGGCCGGCGCGCGCGATCAATGGGAACGTGTCGGCGGACGGCTCTATACCGCCGCCCTGACGCGCCTCGCGGTCGGCGCCCTGTAGTGACGCATGTTTTTTCTACAGACGCGGGTGCGGCGGATCAGGTACACTGACTCCGATGAACAAATTCGACAAAGAGAAAGCCGCCATTCAAGACTTGTTCGAATCCGGGCCGGAACGGGCTTGGACAGCCAAGGAGATCAGCCGGACTCTGGGGTTGCGAGGCAAGCAGATCAATCGACTCCACGACCGGCTGGGCGAGATGGTTCGTGATGGCGTGATCGTGCAGATCCGCCGCGGTAACGCCTACACGCTCGGTAAACAGGCGGATCTGGTCACAGGCCCGTTGCGCACAGTGCGGAACGGCGCGGGGTACGTCACGGAACGCGAGTCGGGAAAAAGCATCTGGGTCGAATCCGAAGACCTTGGCACTGCGCTACCCGGTGATCTCGTGACGATCCGTCTCTACCGCAACGGCGTTGAACGGAAGGGCAAGGTCATCCGGATCGTCGAGCGGTCGAAGCGGGATATCGTGGGCACGCTGATGACGACCGGACGCTTTCTCCATGTGGTGCCGCTGAACCCGGTGTACCGTAAGAATTTTTATGTTCCCGCTGCCAACGGTGCCCGGGAGGGCGATCGTGTGGTGGTGCGCTTCACGGACTGGAAAAACCGGTACGTCGCACCCGAGGGGGAGATTGTGGACGTGATCGGGCCCGCGGATAAGCCGTCGCTCGACACGTTGGTGGTGATGAAGCAGTTTGACCTGCCCGAAGAGTTTCCGCCCGAGGTGATCGACGAAGCGGAAAAAGTGGCGCGGCGTCTGAGCCGCCCCGGAAAACGCGAGGATCTGCGCTCGCGCTACATCATCACGGTGGATCCCGCCACGGCGCGTGACTTCGACGATGCCGTCTCGTTGGAGAGCGACGAACACGGCAACCGGGTGCTGGGGGTCCACATCGCGGATGTCAGCCATTTCGTCCGGCCGGGGGCACCGCTGGACCGGGAGGCGCGTGAACGCGGAACCAGCGTGTATCTGGTGGACAAGGTGATCCCCATGCTGCCGGAACAGCTTTCCAACGGCGTGTGCAGTCTGCGGCCGGATGAGGACCGGCTTACCTTTTCGGCGTTCATGACCTTCGACGCCTCGGGCCGCATGGTCGCCCGCCGTTTCGCCAAAACGCGGATCCGCTCCAAACTGCGGTTGAGTTATGAGCAGGCCATGGATATCCTTTCGGACCGGAAACCGAAAGGGCTGGCCTCTGTGCCCAAACCGGCCCGTGCGCTCCTGAAAGGCGCGCGACGGCTGGCTGAGCAATTACGCGCGCGGCGGTTCTCCATGGCGGCGTTGGATTTGGAGGTGCCCGAGGTCGAGGTGGTGCTGGACGAACAGGCGCGCATGACCGGTCTGGTGACGCGCCCCTACGATGCGTCCCATCAGCTTATCGAGGAGTGCATGATCGCGGCCAATGAGGCGGTCGCGACCGAATTGTGGACACGCGGCATCAAAATTCTGGCGCGGCTGCATGAGCCGCCGGACGGAGAGAAACTCGAAGAGTTGCAGGCCAGTCTGGCGATCCTCGGTTTCCGCCCCGGGGATCTTTCAAACCCCAAGCATCTTGCCCGGTTTCTGACGGATACGCGGGAACACCCGCTACGCTATCACGCCCACATGATGGTGCTGCGCAGTATGAAGCGCGCCGTCTACTCCGCCGAAAAGATCGGCCATTTCGGATTGGCCAAAACGTACTATGCGCACTTTACCTCGCCGATCCGGCGGTATCCCGATCTACTCCTGCACCGGCAACTCGCCGATTTTCTGGACGGCAAGGGCGGACGAATGCCGCAGCACGAATTGGTGCAGACCGCGTTTCTGGCGACAGAGCGCGAACAGGTCGCGGATGACGCCTCCCGCCAACTGATCGAGATCAAAAAGTTCCGTTTTCTCCAGCAGCAACTGGACGAGCGGAAGCCGATCCCGTACCGCGCCGTCGTGGTGAAGTGCACCAACTACGGGGTGTTCATCGATATCCCCGGGTTAGCTCTGGGCGGCTTGGTCCACATCTCCAACCTCTCCCGGCAGTTTGTCCGCTTTAATCCTGCGAACGAAAGCCTGAGCGCGGGTCAGACGGTTTACCGTGTCGGAACCGTGCTACAGGTGCAGGTGGCGTCTGTCGACTTCAATCAGCGCCACGCTGATTTCATGCTGGTCGGCGGGGAGGCGTCCGGGGAGCGCGGCGATGGAACGGAGCAGCCGCGCAAAGGCGGTGCGCGGCGATCTGCCGGGGAGAAACGCGGACGCCAGTCCGATACGGCAGGGCGGCGTCCGCGCGGGGAACCGCGCCCGGCGAAATCCGGACGCCGGCGCAAGGGCAGATAGCGCGGTTTGGGCACACTCATCGTGCCGGATCGGCCATCCGTATTCATCATTTAAACCAAAAAGAGCAGTTGAACCTTCAACTCTCTTTGGTTTCAGGTTTCAAGGTTTCATGGTTTCATCCAAATCGGGATCGGGATCGGGATCGCTATCGGGATCGACTGTTTTACCACGGGACACTTTCGTGGGTTTCAGGGTTTCGGGGTTTCAAGGTTTCAAGGTTTCAAGGTTTCATCCAAATCGGGGTCGGGGTCGCTATCGGGATCGACTGTTTACCATGAACTCACGGGATGGCACTGCTCGGGTTTTTATCCACAGATTTACACAGATTACGCAGATTTTTTGGAGCATCGCTCGGGTTTTTTTGGAACGCCAGGGGGAATTCCTGATTTTCATGAAGTTTCATGTTTTTCATGGTTTCATCCAAATCGGGATCGCTATCGGGATCGATTGCTTAACCTAAAAAGAGCAGTTGAACCTTCAACTCTCTTTGGTTTCAAGGTTTCATCCAAATCGGGGTCGGGATCGCTATCGGGATCGGGATCGATCATTTAACCACGGAATACCACCGCCTCACAGCCTAACAGCCTCACAGTCTCACAGCCTTTGAGATTGCGGGCGCCGCCCGCATCTCAATACGTCAAAACCCAATGTTTGCGGGGCTTTGCTATAATTCTACCCGTTCAATTGCTCCTTTTGGGTTCAAACTCAAGGCAGATAATTTCGTAGCCGCGCTTGAAATGAAGCGTGTGCGAACCCGACGCCTTCGTATCAAGGTCGGTAATCTTTTTGCCTTTAAGCCCGAGCGAGTCGGCGACTTCAAACGTACATGTGAGCGGTCTGTCGGCATAGCTCACGAAGAGGATCGCCGTCTTGCCGTCTGGAATACGGTACAGGCACCACTTCACGTCCGGATCCGAGACCTTGACGACCGGATCACCGTCATCAAAGTAGCGGTGAAGGTCGAGTTTCTGGTTCCGACAATAGTCGTCACGGAGGTAATTCGCCCACGGTGCCAGCTTCGGATTGCCACCGTACGGGATGCCGTGTACGAGCGGTACAGCGCAGTAGGTGCGCGCAACGAACTCCTTGTCAACCTTCGGCACACCACGGTCTGACAAAAGCTCAGGGCATGCGCCGACGATGAGACCGGACGAGACCATCTGGACAAACTCCGGCGAGAAGCGCGTTTGGACGGGGCCCATGCCGCCCTTGTCTTCCCAGTCGAGCTGTGCCTGCGCAAAGCCCATCAGCGGCAGGATTTGCGCGGACGTCATGTGCGGATAGAAGAACGGCTCGATATCCGAACGCTCATTCATCATCACGAAGACGCGCTTGGCGTGTTCGCGCATCGTCCAGATGGCCGCTGCGCCGACGATCTTGCCGGATTCGGGATCGCGGTACGCTTCGGGATAGGCGAGATTCCAAGTGGGTCGCGGATAGTAGTTGTCGCAATAGACGCCGGCGTTGCCGTAGTCGAATGAGAGCTTGTAGTAGTAGAGCACGAAATCGAGGAACGTGTCGACCATGGTCACGTTAACCTCGTCGACGCAGGGCTTTTGTCCGCGCTCGCAGGTGTTCTCGCTCGACCATTCGTTCATGTACGTGCGGAACTCCTCGAGATGGTTCCAGACCGCGCGGTTGTAGTAGAAGACGGGGCGCTCCTGCTTGCCGTCAGCGCGCCAGTGGCTCGGCAACCAGTCAATCGACCATTTCAACTTTTTAGCGTACACCTTGCCGCCGCGATAGTCCTTGAGGACGGCATCGACTTTGGCATGAAGTTCGTCCTTGAACGCTTTATCGGGTTTCGGATGTCCCGGCAGGAAGATGTCCCGGATAAACTCGAAGAAGCGGATGTCCTTGTCGAATGGCGCGTGGCTGCCGCAGTCACCGGGCCCCCCGATCCAGCGGCAGTCGGTCCAGAGCATACGTCCTTTGGCCGGGAGGCCTTTCCACAGCGGTCGGGCGGGTTTGACGGGGCCCGCCTGGAAGCCTAGGAGGATGCGACGGGGTTCGTTAATCGACGTCGTCTTGTTGACGAGATGGAGCCGCGCCGTCACGACCTCGCCCTTGCGCACGACGTCGGTATTTGCTGTCGAGCGGTCCCACCCCCAGCCTTTATCGTTTTCGGCCCAGTAAGCGAGTCCCCGGAAAGCATTACCGATGAAGACATAATTCGCAAAATTCGCCAACACAAGCGTCTTAAGATGCGTTGTGTCCCAAATGACGCCTTCCCGCGCAGGCAGGCGGAGCGTATCTGTTGCGCGCATCACGCCCAAGGCATGCAGACAGGTTGCTTCCGCGTCCTTGAATGGCATTTCCAACGTCAAATCGTTGAGCGTTCCCTCTTTGAGGAGGAGTTCGTACTTGAGACAGCCGTCGTATTCCCACGTTGCGATCGCTTCGCCAACGAAACGCTCGCCCTTGAGCGTGCTCTTCGTGATGACGCGATCGTCAGACTTCTCGACGAACGAAAGCGACGCCGTCACCTCCTTGCCGTTGGCGACAAGACGGATCGGAGCGGCCATCAGGTCACGTCCGTCGGCCTTGATTTGCGCCGGAAGCCCGTTCTCACCAAGCGAATGCTCGCGAAGAACCGTCTTAAGCACCTTCCCGTCAACATCAATCGGCGTAAACGGCGCATAGACCTTGCGGGATTTGCCGAGAGAGTTGCCCTCCCACACGAAACGATGGCGCTCGAATGTCTTCTTCTCGACAGTCTTGCCGGCGATCTGCCCGATCACGTAGTCGCCGTCGAGTTCAGGAAGTTGTATCCAGGTTTCAACCCCGTCTTTTGCGGGGACGTCCACCCGGGCGACATCTTTGCCGGACGTCGCTTCGCGGACGGCATATGTCACGTTCTCGGGAACATTCTTCGTTGCGCGGACAACCGTCGTCAGGCGCAACTTGGAACCCGTCGGATAAAACGCGAACATGAAATCGAATGGCAGCGGCGGTTTGTCGGACACATCCCAGATGGGTTCGTTGAACGGCTTGCGCCAGTTGAACCCCTGACGGTAAAGATAGCCCGATTCATCCGACACCTCGATGTGGAACTCGTAGCGCACGTTGGAAATCTTGATGGAGCCGGAATCGATCGTGAGTTCGGATGTCTCACCCGGAGCGATATCGAGCGTCTTCTCGACCGTGTCCTCGGGCATGCCGTCCGAAGGAACGCGCAATACAGCTTTGTACTTCTTCGGCCTGTCAGCCGTATTGCGCACCGTCAGCCGCCCCGTGATGGTGTTCTTGTTGTAGGGCGGTTCCGTAAACGTGAATTGCACGGCCGGATTCCCCTTGGCAAAGCGCATCTTCGCTCCGCCGTAGGACCAGGTCGGCGCACACGTGAAGTGAAAAGGACGTTGCCAGTCGCGCGCGCCGCCAAGCGACCATTCGCCCTCGGTCGTCTTGCGCGCACCAATCGCGGAATCGATGCGCATGAGCACAATCCAGTCCTTCCCAACGCGGAGATTTTTGATGCGTACGAAGCGCTTCCAGTCCACGGGCGGCTGATGCTTCTGGTAGGTTTTCGCGTTATAACACACACGGCCATCCGACGCGGCCATGACCTGATAGGTTATATCATTTGCGTCGTCACACAGGAACAACTCGACCACGTCATCCTGCATGACCGACACGTCTTTCTTGCCGGATAACATCAGCGAACCGTCCGGTGCGCACTCGGTGACAATTGCCGAGTGGAAAGCGCCCGTGCTCACCGTCACATACATCTCGGCACGGCGCGACTCTGCGCAGCCTTCCGTGCGGAAGACGTGAAACGCGGGAAACTTCACAGCGTCACGCCACTCAGTCGGATTAAACGCCGTCATCGACGGCTCCGTTTCCGTTACAGGAACGGCAAATACGGTCTTCGCCGCCTGATCGGTTTCCCTGGTTTCGGCAACGGCTGTTGCCGAAGTCACAACGGCCCCGAGCGACAAGGCCATGAACATCTGTTTCATGTCTTCTTTCCTTTCCAGAAATTTCCGTCCGCGACGATAGGCAGCACCGATCTGGTCGGCTGAAAGCGCACCCTCGAAGACAACGGCACCGTCAACACGTACATCCCCGTCCCGCGCAAACCCAAAGTTACGGAGATTTGCCTCAGACGTTATCGGCTTCGCGTGCGTGATCGATGAGAACTGCTTCCCGTTCAGGTAGAAATTCGCGGCGTTACGCGTCGAACTCAAGACGATTTGATGCCAACGTCCTGTCGGGCACTGTTCAAAGAAATCAGAAATGTCGCAACGGTCGTTGTTGCCGTTGCCGGGAATGTGGTAGGCCTGCGTCTTGAGCCCGCGGTTGTACGGCATCTTCCCGTCTTTGTCCCGGAACTCACCGCCCCAGCAATAGACCTTGCGCTGGTGGACATTGACAAAGGCCCACGTCTTCGGACCGATCTGTCCGCTAATCGACAAAAAGTAGTTGTGGTCATCGGGAATCGTATCCATTCGGAACCAGAGCGCAAAAGTCCGGGGATGCACAAGGTCGTACAGCCCTCCATGCCCGGTCAAGCGATTTGTCGGCAACGTTGCCTCGTCAAATGGCGACGCAGCACAACGCGACCAGAGAACATGGTTTGTCAGGGAGGTTGGCCAAAATGCAGGAAGCGTCGGCCGTGCGGCATCCGATGCGCAGGCAACGCCGACCGTTAGTGCGGTCAAAAATGAAAAGAATGTCTTTCGCAAGAACAACATGCCGCGTAATCTTCCGTCGTGGACATTCAGCAGGCGTCAGCCGCCTGCCGACAGACCCAACCCATGCCGCTGCATCATTTGAGCATGATCCCTAGGCCTCGCTCTGGCGGAGCAATCAGGACAAGCGATGTCGCCGTACCGTTCTTGTCAATGCGGAACGTCGGACGCAGGGTCTCGTCTTCAATGTCGCCGAACGTGACATGGTTGGTCATAACAGCGAAGGCCAACGTCGAATCCTGCGCTGTGCTGATGAGGGGTTGTTCCTCGCCCTTGTGTTTTTTAATCCAATCCTTTGCATGAATCATCATGCGACAACCGGGATTGTCGGCATAGGCGCTGATGGTCGGTGATTTCGTGCAAAGCTTCGCATCCGTTACCTGAATCGGTGTCTCGGCAAACCCCTCCTGAGGGACCGAAATCTCGAGCAATGCATTGAAGTTTAGGTTCATGGCGCCTTCACCGCCGGATGCGCCATTCGAATACGAGCCCTCGCCCTTCACCTCCAACTTCGCGCGACGACCGGAAACGCGAACCGTGTTGTTTGACCCGAGTCCGAGTTTGTTGATGCCGTCCTCTTTGTACCAATAGGTCGTTCCGCACATCAGGTAACCGACCGATAGCGTCGCGTCGTCAACCGTGAGCATCTTGTCGCCGGTGTCCGACCCGATGAGCATGACCGATTTCGCTCCGGCCGTGAAAACGGCCCCGTCGGAGACCTCGAATGTATGCTGATACGGCGAGCTCTCGACGGATCCAATGCCGATCGACGGTTGTCCCTTTGACGTTCCCTCATAGGTCACGTTCACCGTAGTCCCCTCGCCGGTCGCGATGAAGTGCTGCCGCGCCACGCGGGATTGATGACAGTAAATGGCCCGGTTGCTCTGTTGCGAGGTAATGTTCAACGTCGCGCCGGAATGTACGACATAATAACCTCCGTCATCCTGTTCGGATTGATCGACGCCCGTGACGAGGTAACCGATATTGGCGACAGACCTGTTTTCAAAGAGATTGGTCACGCCTATATGGCCGGCGCAATAGATATGATCGGCTGTGAAAGTCGTGCCCTCGCCACGCACCACAAGCGCGCGCCCATTGTTCTTTGATGCAGAGCCATTGACTGTAAACCGTCCAGTGGCCGTAAACGTTGCGCCGTCCTCGATTCGGATTCCGCCCTGAGAGGAATTCACCATGACCTGATTGAAAACCGCAGTCACCCCGCGAAAATTAAGAACTCCGCGGATTCGATCCGACCAGCCCGCCCACGGCAGTCCGATTCCCACGCCGGAGGCCGTGGCATAGGCGTTGTCTGAACCATTGCTGGCGGTCTCTACTTCGGCATCGCAACGCACCTCGCCGTTCGTGAACACGAGGGTGCTGCCGTGTCCCGGATGACCGCCCTGAAACTGATAGGTGCGGATTGAGCAGTCGATGCGCTGCGAAGCGGTGAGCGTGTGGCCATTGAGGTCAAGCGTGCATGTGCCATAATCGACGGCAGCGCCGTCTTCGTTTTTTTTCGAACGCTCAACCACGGCCAGCGTCTTGTCGGAGGCAAGCGTTACGGTGTATGTTCCGTTGGTAAAGTATGCATGGTCATCAGTAGCATTCTCGCCCGGATAGGATGTTGCAGGCGCTCCGTTCACGACCCAATTCGAGGCGGCCTCCCATGCACCAGACCGATCGGCATCGGACGGTCCGTTCCAGTGGTATATCATCCCTGCGAGGGCGGGGAACGACATCAGCACTGCAATTGAACCCGTGGTGAATTGTTTCACCATCTTTGACCTCCTTTCGTCCCTGAGGGGATTACACACAATTTACGCTCAAAAATCAACCGCTCTCGTTCACCGTGAACCGGATAGCGGTATCTTCCCGGCCAAATGCTCTTGCAGGATCGCCTTCTTCAGGTCGGAAGGTGAGCAAAAAGCCGCCGTTTGTGGCCAGATCCAGTGCCACCCGCACATCCGGCGCCTGGCCAGTGAACGTCTCCTCGATGCGGTCGCCCGCTTCGTCCCGGGTCGGGTCGCGCAGGAGTTCCACCGTGTAGCGCAGCATCCGCAGCGCGGGCGGCATCCGCAGCCACAGGTCTTCGAAGCGCACAGTCAGCGTCCGCGTTTCGGCGGTGACGCCCGCGATCTGCCACATGCCGCCCTGCCGCCGTGCGGCCACGGCGAACTCGCCGGGTTCTCCACGCATCACATGGAAATCATCGCTTGTCCCGCCACGGCCCAAAATCATCTCGAACGCCGCGCGGTACGCGGGCGTCACGGCATCGCCGAAAGTCGGCGCTGGCAAAGGGGCCTTGGTGAAAGGCACCGTCAGGAACAGATGCCCGCAGCCTTGCCGCCCATCTGCGACGCGCAACGTTTCGATGCGCGTCAGCGCTCCGAACCGGCACACCGCGAGGTCACCCGGACGGTCAAAGAAAACGAGGTGCTGCTCCAGCCCGTGCCGCCAGAAGGCAACCAGCTTGCCGCTGGGCACGAAGCGCACCTGGGGTTCCTCCGGTCGAGCGTTGGGCATTCCCTTGTTTTCCAGCAGCACCGATCCTTTTGGAAAACGTGTGACTGAAAGGTCTACGCTGGCCTGTTTCCGTTTGCGCGGTTGCCGTACCGCGCAGCATGCGCTCAGGTCGGTCACGCGCAGCATCAACTCCAGTTCACGTCCGCCGCGATCCGCGAACCGTGCCCGGATCTCGCGGCCCGGCCCGATGCCGGTCTGTGGCCGGTGCCGTGTCGACTTCACCCAGCGCATTCCGTACGCCAGAGGTCCCGTTTCGGTCGTGAGCCCTGCGGTCGAGATGTCCACGACTGGGCGCCCGTCGTACCACACGCGCCACACGGGGCATTCGGGATAGACGGTTGTGCCGATCCAGACCGTTTCCACGGCCACTTCCGCGCGCACGCGTTTCGCGGGGGACTGCAAAACCAAAAGCCCCTTGTCCAAAAACCCGGTCATCGTGAATTAAAGTTTATCGGACCGTTATTTTGGTTGCCAGCACAAACCGATCGACAAAACCGATTGCGTCAAGCGCTCACGTCCCGATCCGTTCGCAATCGTGCCGTCAGGCGCTTTCCTTACGGCTTCAATCCGGCGAACGCATCGCCGAGCGAACCCAGCGTACTGCTATCTTTGTTGTTAGCGAGCCAGGCTGAAACATCGTTGCCCTCTTCATCACCGCCGCGGGTTTCCCACTTGGCGGGAAGCGTGAGCGAAATGCGGTCGCCTTCAACGGCCTTGATCACCACTTCGATCTTGCTGGACGGCGGGAACATCCGCTCCAGCTTGGCGGCCGGGTTCCCGCCCTTAGGGATGTCGGTCTCACTGATGTGCAGCAGTCCGGTCTTCTCTTCGGAGAGGCGGACGAACAGGCCGAACGGTTGGATCGACTCCACGATGCCCTCGACCTTGACACCCTCTGCCAGCTCACCGGGCTTGAGCGCCTTGACGCGCTCGTCGACCGGCCTCAGGCTGAAACGACGGCGTTCGAGATCGACGCTGTCCACCTGCAACAACAGTTCTTGACCTTCGGTGACCGCCTCGCGGGCGGACATGAGGCGGCGTCCGCCGCCGAGCCGGCCGATCGGGATCAGGCCTTCGACGCCTGGGATGAGCTGCGCGAACGCGCCGAACGGTTCAAGTTTGGTGATCTTGCCGATGAATGTCGTGCCCGGTGTGAACCGTGCGACCGCATCGTCCCACGGGTCGCCCTGCGCGCCGCGCAGGCTGAGCGAGATGCGGTTGCGGTCCCAGTCGAGGTCCTTGATCTGCACATCCACCTTGTCGCCGACCTTCACCACATCCTCGGGCTTCACGTCGCGGCTCCAGGCGATTTCCTTGAGCGGGATCAGCCCCTCGGCGCCGCCGAGGTCCACGAATACGCCGAACTCGACAAGACGCGTGACCGTTCCCGTGGCGATCATGCCGACATACAGGTCCTCGATCAGCTCCTCGCGCTGCGCCTCACGTTCTTTCTCCAGCAGCGTGCGGCGGCTGACGATCACGTTCGTGCCGCGGTCATCCTCACTGTATTCCGTGATGAGGAAGTTGAAGGTATGGCCGATGTACTCAGCCCCCTCCTGACGGAACAGGCTGATTTGCGAAAAGGGACAAAAGGCGCGTTTCCCCGCGACCGTGACCTCGTACCCGCCGTTGATCTCCTTCTCGACCCGCCCCTCCACCGGCATCTGCCGCGCGTAGGCATCCGCCAGCGACCGGTCGACCACCTGCTTGGCATTCATGCCGCCCGAGAAGAGGAACGCGCCGTTCTGCATGCCCGCGAAGATCACCTCGACGGTGTCACCGACCTTGCAGCGCAGGGTTCCATCCTCCAGAGTCATGTCCGCGAGCGGCACCAGCCCCTCGCGTTTCGCATTCACGTCCAGCGTCACATACTGGGTCGTGATGTTGCTGACCGTGCCGCGCACCCGGTCGCCGGGGTTGAACCCTTTGCGGTACGTACTCAACTGCGCGTTGAGCAACGATTCGAAATCCGCCATAGACACTTTTTTATCGCTCATGTTTCGCTCCGGAAAAAGACAGCATACGGCATCCGGCGGTTCACATGCAATCCGGAACCGTCATCGTGTCGCGGTGAAAACAAAACTGGACTCTGTCCTGTCTGAGGGGACGGGCTGGGAGGAGAGGACGGAAAGGGAGAAGGGGGCGGTGCGGAGGGTGGGGCGGGGTCGCGGGGCTCTTCCCCAACGAGGCCTCGCTGCTCAGGCTCGTGTCAACCGTGCTGTCAGAGATCAGCGAGGAATGGGAGACAGGGAGAATCTATCTCAGCATGGAGGGCATGCCGGTATGACCCGCTTGACGAATTTACAGACAAAACCCTTGCGCTGCCTTTCCCCTTTCCTATTTTGATCGGAAAACTTGCCGTCTCTTGGTTTCTCCCAGACAACTGGAACTGCGTTGTGACAGGGAATCGAGTTCCGCCGCATTACGGTGTGCCGCTGGCGGCGGTGTTTTCATCGGCTTTGCGAGATTCCGTGAGCCGCCGGACATTCAGTCCCGCTGCCTCGGACAGGTGCTTTTCGAGGGTTGACAGTGTGCCCGCATCTGGAATTGCCATGTATGGCTTACGGGGAAACGCCTGCACTAACTGCCTTTGCGGAAGATGGACATGGGAAAAGTAGTTTGTTGCGGGCAAGGGCGGATCGGTCACGGTTCCATCCCGCACGATATCCGGCACTTTGTCCTCTTTGAGGAACACAAGATACTCACGCCCGACCTCCAGAACCGGATCAAGAAAGCTTCCTCCGACTGCGCCGCTTCGAAAGAAATAAATGTTTGTCGGAAAATGCATTCCGGCCTCCACGCGCGAATACACACTCTTGACTTCAAGTGTCATAAGTCTTCCAAAGACCGAGAGGTCGATAACATTGGGCTCTTTTGGTTTACGGACGAATGCTAGGCTCGCCACTTTAACGTGTGCGGCGATCTCGCAATTGTCGGCACAGAAGGCGATAAGGTTTGTCTCCGTCAAACGAATGCAGTCGGTCTGTGCAACGGCAGACGTGAAAACGGCGCAGGATAGAAGTGTCGTCACAATAAAACATCGCATGGTCTTTTTCCTTTCTTACGGATAGGTGAATCGTCCACAATTTGAATAGGCGTAGTCAGGCGCCACGCCGTCACTGACGTTGTATTCGTTTATTCGTAACTTTCAAGGGCTGTCCCCGATTACCGCCAATACCCCGTGACGGTCAGACTCTCAACGACTGGACTTGATAACTCTCGACATCTTCAGTCGTGGCAGGTCTTTCTTATCGCGAAGGACCTTGCTAACAGCGCCTCGATTCTCGTCCCACCATTGTTTGAGTTCCTTCCCGCTCGAGGCCGGAGGAACAGGCGCACCAACCTGAGCAAGGAAAGCGCGCATGTTGGCCGCCGTGTCTCTCTCCACGGTTACGCCGTCAGCAGAGGACATTGCATCCAGCCCCACACTGTCGAACACTGTAAGAATGGCATCTACACTGCCGATATATTCAAGCCTGCAAATCGACTCTATGAGCGCATCTGTCTGGTTTCTGTCTGTTCCTTTTGCCTGTCCTCCTGACTGTTCTACATACTTCTCAATGAAAAGGGCTTCTGCCGCTTTGTCGCCCCTCCGGGCGAGTCCCAACCGACATGCCTCAGCAAGTTCTGTGTCCGTTGCCTCCGTGTGTTGCCTGAGCAAGTCTCTACTGCGACCGCTATTACACATCCCGAGGAGCAAAGCCGCGTCAGCAGTCTGGTTCTCTGCAAAAGAAGAGCAGATCTCACAATCAATAGAATCGGTGACCTCCATGTTTTCACGTTCTGTCATCAAGGATACGATCACGCGCCTATACGCGGCCGATGAAGAAGCCTTGTATTTGTCCCAAAGTTCCGCAAAGGGTTTCTGGCGCTCATCATTTAAGCGAATCACCGGAACACTTTTCGCGTCAATGTACTGTATGGAGTCATTTTCTACCTCTGCAAACAGATGAAGACTGCATGCAAGAAGCACCATACCGCCGAAAACATGTGTTCGTAATTTCATTTTTCTGTCTTTTCTACCTCACTTGAGTTGCGATTGACAGTCCACTTTATAAATAGCCTATACCGAAGCGTGTTCCTCTGATCCGAGGAAGTGTTGATTCCTTCTGCCGCATCAGCGCGACAAGGCGCTCTCGGTTCTCTTTCCACCAGTTTGCTAGTTCGCGTCCGGTTGACACCGTGTCGGGAATGCTGACTCCCAGAGCAGTCATGAAGTCACGAAAGTTCTGCAACGTAGTACTGTGAACAATGACCCTGTTTGATCCAGAGAACGGCTCCTCGGCAAGCGCATGCGATGCAGCCCCATCGAACAAAGCCGTCAAAGCATCCGGCGTCCCAATATACTCGAGGCGACGAACCGTTTTTGTTGCCTCGCGATCCTTGGCGAGTGCGACTGTCAGCTTGCGGCTGATCGGGCTGGCCTGATACTGCTGAATGAACTGTCTTGCATAGTCGCTGTCGCCGCGCCGCGCCAAAGCAAGACGCACACTGTCTCTGACAGCAGGATCAGGATGGTCTTTCGATTCGAGCAGGAGTCGGCGGCTTCTCTCGGAAGTGCAAAGGCCGAGGAAAAGCGCATTCGTGCTCGTGCACCACGAGCCGCTCTGACACAACGCGGAAAAACGCGGCAAGACACGGAAAATCAACGACTTACGCAGAAAAAAGCCCTCGATCTGGTGTGACACAGATCGAGGCTAAAACGGGGCGGAGTGCCCTATGTTTGACACACAAATCAGGCAGTGGCTGCAACATCGCGCACAGGCGCACCAGAAGGTTCCGCTGTCGCGTCGGTGGGTAGACCGGCATCACGCCTAGCCCTGTCAGCGGAAAGCGCCACAAACGCGGCGTAGCGGGCCGCGCGAACGCCACGGAATTGCCACGGGGGGCCTGCGGTAGGAAGCAAGTGCAGCGCGATCCCGTCGCGCTTACACAGACTGCGAATGCGCGTATCGAGGATCTGCAGGCAACACCACAGGTGCTGGACAGGGGCGTCCTCAAAATCGGCTGGCAACATGCCGGCCTGGGCATAGATCCCGGCAATGTACTCCTCTCCGACGCCGGTCGTCTGGAGATATTGCAAGTCGGTTGCAAGGCCCTTCAAAACCCACCTGAGACGACGCTCGACGCATGCGCTCCAATACCCTATTGCGGAGTCGTCGTAAGCCAGCACGGCGAAACGCAGCATAAGATTCTCGTAGCCCCATACATGATCGACTTGAGATACAGATGGGGAATAACCGGCATCGATCATGATCTGTTTGCGCCAATCGTCGAAAGGGCTGTCTGGGGAGACCGTTGCCCAGGCTTTTCTGGCGAGTTGAAAAAACTTAGTCCGCTGTGCTGGTGTGAGCATAGATCACCTGTTTGTTATGAGCAGTTCCGTCACACGTTGCTTCGCTTCGAGGCCGGTCGAGTAACTCGTCTGAACCTCTGATATCTTGAAACGCTTAAACGTTTCGCGGATCTGCGGGTGGTTGTTAAGTGTGAGAATAAACCGGCCCTTTACGCTGGACAGAAGTTCGGCCAGTTCATTGTAACGATCCTTTGGAAACGGCACCTCGTAACCGGTCACGTCAAGGTATGGTGGGTCGATGAAGAACAGCGACTCCTTGCGATCGTAGCGTCGGATGCAATCCATGCCGTCGAGGTGCTCAATCGTCACACGGGCGAGACGCATGTGAACATCCAGCAGATCAGATTGGATTGAGCCTATGTCCAACTTGGGCGCGGATGTCGCGCTGTAGCCGAATGTGCGGCCCTTGACTTTCCCACCAAACGAAAGCCTCTGAAGGTAGTAGTACCTAGCCGCGCGCTCAAGGTCTGTCAGCGTCTCGGGCCGCTCCATAATGACACCAACTCGCCGTCCGCATCGTTTATAACTTCGCACTCTGACACATCCGGATCCTTACCGAATAACACCCACGCGGCTCCGCAGAACGGCTCGCAATAGCACGTATGCGGGATTTTGTGGATCATCGGGACTATGGTTTTAACCATGCGGCTCTTACCGCCCATGTATGCCAAGGGACTTTTCACATGTCACCTCTTGTGAGATAATAACCACGCAATCTCAATCTGCCACTGGCAGCGGTGCGCGGCATCGGTTATAGCGGGCTGAACGCTGTTTCGTTTGGCGGGGCTGCAACTCCGCTAAAACATCGCTGCCTCTATCAATCCTCGTCGTCGCCTGCGCCGATCAGGTCGCGTGCGACCACGAATGACTTGGCATAACGGTTACGGTACATGTCTGTCTCGCAGAGCCTGATCGCGATGCGAAGCTGCTTGTTCAATGTGCGTAAGTGCCCAGATTTCCGCGCGGCCTCGTGTGCGAGGATCGCGATCTCTGATGCGGCCTTCGGCCACATCGCCGCGACCATGCGGTCGGCTGCGTCATCAATCCACTTTTCATTTCCGAGCGCACTTGTGATGTCTTTCTTTATGCCGATCCGCGAAACGAGCTGGTCGCGCCCCTCCAGGCGTTCCATGACATCTGGGTTGCCGACCAGGCAAAACGAGACACCGGTCGCGTCGTGGAAATCCATGATCCACCGCAGACCGGAGAGGAAAATGCGCTGCGCGTTATCAATGATCACCAGACGCTCTGACCCTGCGAGCTTTTCGCGCAGGTAATCCGAAAGGCGGCATGACCTCGGGTTGAACTTGCGCATATCGAGGCAACTGGCAATGCCGCGCTGCACATCGTATTGGCTGCCGCTCCCCTCGATGGCGGTGAAGCCGATCACGGTCTTGTGCTCGATCATGTATTGGTGCACGGCCATGCTTTTACCAATTCCGGCCTCGCTCGTGATCAAACCTATGTCGCTTGCTTCGCGCACCAAATCAAAGACCGTGTAGCACGCTTCCACCGCGTCCGTGTGGAAGTACACGCTCTCCCATGTGCGCTTGCGCGACTCGCGCTCCAGCATGTCCTTGACGCGCTTTTCAAACGCTGCAATGTTTCCCTCTCCGACACCGTTAAGGTACTTCGAGACGAACCCCTCATTCTTTCCGAGACGCGCCCCGAGCTGTTTGAGCGTGAGGCCGTTCTTGTCCTGGAACGCCTGCAACGCTTCACGTACATCCGTGTCATAATTCGCCCGCGCCATATTACCACTCATCTTCTACCTCGCTTTCATTGACGTCGGAACGCATACCCGCAAGGGCACGCATTGCCTGTCCCGCCGCCTGCTTTTTCTGTTTAGCCTGTTTCTTGGTCTTCTGCCGACGCGGCTCTGTGAGGCCTGCCAGCAGCAAATCGTTCTCTTCGCGCCTGACCACCAGCTCGTCGCCGCGCTCGGCATGGCGCTCGCGTACACCCTGAGACTGGAGCGCGATCATCTTGGCCTGCGCCTCCTGCATTACAGCGACCTGGGCGGCATTGAGCGGATCGACCGCCGACCATGCCGGCGCAATGCCGAGCACAGCCCGCGTACCGGCCTCGACGATCACAGCCTTGGTGAGATCGTGAGGCAGCACGTAAAGCCCGTATTCCGCGCCCGGAGCGAGACGGCAACCGGTGCCGTCTGGCTGCATTACCGCGCCTGCGAAACGCAGCTTGACCGCTGAGCCGGTCAGGTCGCGATCCTGAAACGCGATCAGCCCGTCGTGGCCAACGCGCACACGGCGGAAGCACTCGTCGCCCAGGAAATCAACGACCGCCCAGTGCGGGAGCCTTTTCAGCCCGTCCTTGTGCCGTTCCCAGACCTCATGCGGGCTCATGCGACGCAACCGCGTCAGACCCGGTTTATTCAGCGCGATACGCCCGATCTGCTGCATCTCTGGATCGAGCTTCGGGATGTCGTCAACCGTGTACCAGTGGCTGTGGCCGTCCACGCTCCACTGCAGGAGCATCCATTCGTTCTGCTCCCATCCCTCGATGTCGTGATCGGTGCGCGTGTAGATCGCGTCGTAGATGTCCGCAATGATGCGCGTGTACGCCGAAAGCGTCAGCGCGCCACCGAACCACAGCAAGTTGCGCTGCTCTTCCGGGACGCGATCCCATGCCGCGAGCACACGGTCGGCGTATCGGTCAAGCCCGTACATCTGCTCAGGCTCATCAACGCGCGAAAGACCGCCCGTCTGGGCCGGAAGGCTCGCCGCCTCATAGTGCGGCTGGCGGTGGCTGCCCTCTATCAGCGCTTTGACCTTGAAGTTGCCGCGTCCCTGCCCCCTGAACATCCCGCGCAAGACCTGTCCGCCAAGGATGCCGGACGTGCGGAACGTAACCGCCCCGTCTGTGAGACGTGTGACCAGCGCCTGATCCGCATCGTTCAGACTGGCCGTGCCGTGCTCGATCACCATCTGGCAGCCGTCCGGATGCCAGCCGACGTTGCAGAGGATATGCGCGACCAGCGCTTTGAACTGGCCGGCTGCCAATCCCTCGCGGCTGCCGTCCTCGCGCTGGATCTGCGGCTTGATGCCCCACCCGGCCTTGTACGTGCTCGCGACATCGACGCAGGCGAACTCCAGCGGGCGCAGCAGCTTGCGGTTGACGCCGGGCACGGCGATCTTCACGTCATGCCACATGTCGTCGAACTGGTAGATTTGCCCCGGCAGCAGCCCCACCCGCGTGGAGTACACGGCCGGCGCGAACTGCCGCGCCGCCGCAGCGCCCTTGCGCATCGCCACCAGCTCGAACTTCGTGCTCTTGTACTTGCGGATCATGTTGCTGTAGCGCCATCCGCGCGGTATCCAGTCAGACGGGCAGCGCTCCGGGATCGTCTCGCCCGGGAATTGCCCGGCCCACACGTCGCGCCATGTCCCGACGCCGGGGATGTGGACGCCGCGCCGCAGGTCGCGCAGCATCGCCCGCCACGCGGGTTTGCTCGCCCGCTGGTTCTCTTCGCAGTAGCGCTTGAAGGCAGACGCCAGTCCGCGGCGCTCCGGCGCGGGCGTCCTGGGGACGCGCGCCCAGTCCACCAGGAACGTCCACGCGCGGCCGCTCGCCACCCAGCCGTAGTACTTCGCCCTGATCCTGTCGGCGCTCCACCCGCGCCGGTGCCCGTTGCGCTGCGCCCACTCCCTGCACATGGCCAGCTTGTTGCCGGCCGCGTCGATCTGCCGCATGACATCCTCCCAGACAAGCACGCTCGCGCGCTCCTCGCTCGGGAGCGCCGCGAACTCTGGGCTCTGCATGCGGACACTAAGCACGGTTGTCGCCATGATCTCACCCCCCTCAGATCTTCGCCCTGCGGTTCCGGAACTCGTCGCGGATCTTGTCCGCGGCCGCCCGCAGACCCGCCATCGTGCTTTCCAGCTCCTCGTCAGGGAGCAGCGCCCATGTCCCGTCCGCGACCCAGTCCGCCGTGAGGTTCACCACGCGGAAGGCCTCGGCGATGGCCGTCTCTATCTTTTCTTTCTTGGTCAGCGGTTTTTTAGGTTCAATGTCCTTGGCCTTGGCGCGTTTCCGCTGCTCCATGAAGTCCAGCAGCATCTGGGCGAATGTCTGCGTCGGCATGTCAGGGCCGGAGGCAGGCTTGCTCTTCTTGGCCTTGCGCCCTTTCTTGGCGGGCGGATCTTCGGCTGGCTGTTCCCCGGCGCCGATCTGGCGCGGCTCGCCTGGCGCGGCCAGGAGCAGCTCCGTCACCTGCGAGGCGTCGATGTGCCGCGCCTCGTCCCACGCCTGCGCGGGGGTGATCCCGTACTGCTCGCACAGCGTCCGCGCCTGCTTCATGTATATCTGGAGGGTGCGCGGTGATTTTCCCTTTCCCAGCTCCAGCAGCCGGTCCTCCCACTCCCCGTGCTCGCTCAGCTCCTTGTAGACCAGCAGCCCCACGCCCGCGCGCAGCATGCAGAACACGCCCACCTCCGCCCGGTTCAGGTCTTCGCCGATGATCGTCTTCATCGCGGTCACATCCACCGGCCGCGCATCCGCCGCCACTACCACTGCGTCCTCGTTCGTCTTTTTCATTCTCAGGTCTCTTTCCGGTTGTTGTTGTTCCGTTACACTTTCGCTTCGATCAGCTCCCATTTCCCGTCGGGGTCCTGGCGCTCGTGCATGCGGATGTAGGTCGTCTGGCCCGCCACGCGCAGCGAATCCTTGAGGGCCGTCATGGCGTCCTGCCACTCGGGGTCGTCGCACTCCATGCGCCAGAGCGACGCCACCTTCGACACGCTCAGGTCGCCGTTGCCGTTCGCCTGGAAGGCCGCGTTGGCCAGCGCCACCAGGTGCGGGTTCGCGCCGTCGCTCCACTTGCGCACGCAGGCCATGACCTTGTCGCGCGCCGCCGTGACCTCCGCGCCGAACGCCAGCGTGTCGCGCCGGTCGATCATGATCCGGCGCGTCGCGCCGATGTTCTGGAGCGTGGCCTTGCCGACCTGGGTCGCGCCGTCGCCGCCCGCGTCCTCCACGATCATGCCGATCAGCGCGTCGCACTCGCTGTGCGTGCCGAGGCGCATCATCCGGCACCCCTCGGCGACCGCCGCCATCATCAGGTGGCAGCGGTCGACGAGCGCGTCCTCGAGCAGGTCCTGCTGCTTCACGCTCGCGACGGGCATCAGCCACCCTTTCGCGTTGCGGACATGCCCCGCCGGGACACTCTCCTTCTGTTTGGCCTGGCCGGCGGCAGCCCTCTCGTAGGCGCGCGCCATTTCCGCGAACAGCGGCCGCAGCGCCTCCGCCGCCTGCTCGCTGCATTCGATGTTGATCGTCGTCATCCTGCTCATTTGTCTGGTCCTCCTTGCAAGCGCCTTGCAGGCGCGTTTAGTTGCCGCCCACGTTGCTGCGCCGTATGCGCAGCTCCGCGAGCGTCAGAAATCGTGTCCGCCGCGGGTCGTACTCGCGACCTGCCCGCACGATGATGCGGGCGTGCTTGCGCCGGGCCTCGTCACTGCGGTTGGCGTAGGTCGCCAGCAGCGTGCCGTCCGCGATCCAGTTCTCCACCGTGCGCCGGCAGCAGTGCATGATCTTGGCGGCCTCCGGCACGGAAACCGTGCTCTTGTCCGGCAGACCTTCGTTCAGCGCCCGCACGGCGTCCGCCCGGGGGTCGGTGGCCGCCGCGCCGGCGGACGGCCGGTCAAGGTGCGGGAAAAGCGTGAGCTGGCCGGGAAGGTCCGTCACAAGCCGCCCTCCCGGGTGAAGCCGCAAAGCTCGTCGCCGTAGATGCCCCGCCGCCAGTTCATTTCATAAAGCGCGGCCTCCGGCGGGCGCCGCCCCCGCTCCCGCCACGCCCGCGCCGCCTGCCGCCCGACGGCCAATGCCGCCACCGCCGTCAGCACAGCGATCCCGATCACCAGCGCCCACTCCAGAAAACAGGCCAGCCTTTCCTCTGTCTGACTGGAAGGCGGACGTTCGGCGTTGATCGTTCTGCCATATCCGTCTCTGATCCGCGCCGCCGCCCGGCGCTCACCGAATGCCCCTCTGCGCTTCGCCTCACCCATGCCGCACCTCCACATAACGGAACTCTATACGGTTTACGTAATCACGCGGTCCGCATTTATTGGCCCTGCAGAACATCTCCACAAAATCAGCCGGAGACATGTCGGGAAAGCCTTCGCGCAGCACCTCATGCGGCGTGATCGCGCAGAGCATTTCCTTCCTGTTGCTGACGCATTCGATCACGGTAATCCGCCGCACCTTCTCACCCTTCTTGAGGCCCTGGCCTTTCTCGATCGCCATGAGCCTTTCACCCGGCTTTAGATCAGCCCACCCGATACGCCGCGTGACATCCTTCGTCTGCGCGCGTACCTGTGCGGTCGTCAGCGAGAATGACATGTTACGCATGCCGCACCTCCTTGGTCCCGTCCCGCTCCAGACGCTCGATGTCATCCTGCGTGATCACCCCGCGCCTCTTGAGCCCCGCGAGGATCTGCGCGAACTCCGCGCGCTCATCCGTCTCCTCCAGCCCCCGCCGGACCGCCCGCATG
>JAPXSY010000032.1:0-35250 GCA_033812795.1 Kiritimatiellia bacterium | reverse complement strand
GCAGCACGGCCATGACGGGATCCGCGGCCGTCTCACCGCAGACCGACACCGGAATCCCGCGCGCGCGGCCGGCGCAGACGGTCAGATCGATCAGACGGAGGACTGCCGGATGGGTTGGCTGGTAGAGTCGGGCAACCGTCTCATTCACCCGGTCCACCGCCAACGTGTACTGAATCAGGTCATTGGTGCCGATCGACAGAAACTCGCACTCCGCGGCCAAGGCGTCGGCGATCAGCGCCGCTGCGGGGGTCTCAATCATCACGCCGCGCCGGATCGTCTCGTTGAAGGGAATCCCCTCAGCCCGCAACGCACTCATGCAGGCACGCACTTCGAGGTTCGCGGCGCGCACCTCCTCGATGGTCGCCACCATGGGATACATGAGTTGCACGTTCCCATGCGCGCTCGCGCGCAAAATCGCGCGCAACTGCCGCCGGAAGACCTCGGGATGGCTGAGCAGATACCGGATCGAGCGGTTGCCGAGGAAAGGGTTGGCCTCCTTATACAACGCACCCGTATAGTGCGGCATCTTGTCGCCGCCCAAATCCAGCACACGGATCGTGACCGGTTGCCCGTCGGGGAACACGCGGGCCACATTCGTGTAGGCGCGGGTCTGCTCCTCTTCGGTCGGCTCCTGATCGTAGGTCAGCCACAGGTATTCGGAACGGTAGAGACCGACCCCCTCGGCCCCCACCGCATAGAGATCGGTAAGCGGCGTGCCGGGATCGATATTCGCCAGCATCGGAATCCGGTGGGCGTCGGAAGTGGCGCCGGGCAGGCATTTTCCCTCCTCGATCTTCTCGTCCAGCGTCCGGGAACGGGCCACCATTTTTTCAAAAGCGAGGCGCTCCTGTTGGCCCGGGTTGAGGATAACCTTGCCGCTGGTCCCGTCCAGCAGCAGCGCATCGCCGGTCCGCACCTGTTCAGAGATCGAACCGAGTCCGACCACCGCCGGGATACCCAGCGCACGCGCCAACAGCGATACGTGGGAGGTGTTGCTGCCGCGGTCTGTCGCAAATCCGAGGATTAAGTTCCGCGGCAGCGAAATCGTCTCGGACGGGGAGAGTTCATCCGCCACCACGATGCAGGGCTTCTCCACGCGCACCGCCAGAGGGTCGGCCCCGCCCAAAAGGTTCCGCAGAATCCGCTTCGCGATGTCCCCGATGTCTTGGGAACGCTCCTTGAGATACGCATCGTCCATGGCGGCGAAGATGGAGGCATACCGTTCCGCCACACTGTTCACCGCCGACTCCGCGTTCACCTGTTTCGTGGTGATCTTCTCCTTACAGGAGCCGATGAAAGAAGGGTCGTCGAGAATCATCAGATGCCCGTCGAAGAGGGTGGCCTCGTCTCCGCGAATCCGTTTGCTGAGTTCAAGCGCGAGCGAACGGATCTGCGCCCGCGTCAACGTGAACGCATCGGCCAAGCGCGCCAGTTCATGGGGCACCTGTTCGGGACGGATCCCGTATTCCGGCACCTGCTCGGTCGTCGTGGTTCGGAACAGAAAAGCCGGCCCCGCGACAAAGCCGCGCGAGGCGGCCAGGCCGGTCAGAACACGCGCCTCGTTGCGCGAGGGCGTCAGATGATCCGAATCATTGCTCATCAGGGATATCGAATTTGCGGGCAACCAGCGACTCCAACTCATCGAGCGCCTCACGCCTCTGGGGACCGTGGGCCGTTACGCGCAGGACCGTGCCACAGACCGCCTCCAACGTCATCAACGCCATGATGCTCTTGCCGGACACGACATTCCCGTCTTTCTCCACCTCAACCTCGGCGTTAAAGCGCGAGGCCACTTTGGCGAAAAGTCCGGCCGGACGAACATGCATGCCGTATTTGTTCAGCAGGACAAACTCCCGTGTCTCCGCATCGGTATCCTTTTTTCCCACGATCTACCCCTCCCCGCCGGCATGATGCCGTTTGATCCGCGCATCCAGTTCGCGAACCGCAACAAACCCCGAAAGCCGAAGCTTATGCTCCTGCGCCGCGGTCTCCACCAGATTGACCAGATCCCGTCCCGGTGCGACCGGGATCACCAACTGCGGCACGGTGATTCCGAGAAACGTCCGCCGCATCGACTCCGTACCTGTGCGGTCGAGTTCGGCATCCGCCTCGCCCTGCCGCTTGAGCGTCACCACCAGATCCAGTTGTTTCTCACCGCGCACCGCCGCCACACCGAAGATCGAGGGCACATGGATGATGCCGATACCACGGATCTCCATGTAATACTGCGTCACCTCCATAGCGGACCCGATCAGATGGTTGTTGCTGTCACGCCGCAGCATCGTCAGGTCATCGGCCACCAGCGCGTGGCCCCGTTTGACCAGACCCAGCGCAGTCTCGCTTTTGCCCAAACCGGCCGCGCCCTCGATGAGCACGCCGACCCCGGCCACCTCCAGCATCGTGCCGTGCACTTTACAGCGCGGCGCAGACAGACCCTCCAGCACGAAGGTGGCGGCATGGATAAAAAACCGCGTCACCATCCCGGAGCGCAACACCGCCACCCCGTCGCGCTCTGACACGCGCAACACTTCGGGAAAGACCCGTTTGCCGCGGGTGAACACCATGCAGGGGATCTTGTGGGCGAACAATTTTTCAAAGCGCTGCACACGCAGCGCCTCCGGCAGGGAGGAGAGATAGGCATGCTCCGCCATCCCCACCACCTGAATGTGCTTCCGCGCGAAATGCCCGAAAAAACCGGACAGTGCCAAACCGGGGCGATGGGTCACGGGCTCGACAATCACCCGTTCGAGACCGCGCGCCCCGGAGACCAGTTCCAGATTCAACCGGTCACGGCCGCTCGTGAGAAACTGGCCGACCGTGACCTTCGATTGCCGGACCTTGCTCTGTCTGCTTTTGGCCATTACACTTTGGCGGCTTTCCGGACATTCGCCTTAATGCGCTTAGACAACGTTTTCCGCAACTGTTTCTCGACACGTGCGGCCGCGACATCAATCACCGCTCTCGCGCTGGACGCATGCCCTTTGACACCGACCGCCGTCAGCCCCTTCTGCTGCACGACGAATTCGGCCTCATACAGGTTACGCTGCACATCGATGACCACACGCACGCTCTCCACCCGCGGAAACGTCTCGAACAGTTTGAGCGCGCGCTTCTCGGCATACTTTTTCACATCCGGGGAGGCCTGCTTGTTTCGGACCGTCACTTCAATTACCATAAACCCTCTTCCTTTCCTTTGTGCCCGCCGTCGCGCAGGCGTTTTGTTTTGTCACATCCTAAAGTGTTTGCCGAGATACAACCGACGCGCCGTCTCGTCCTGCACAAGGAACGAACTCGGGCCCTCACATAAAATCTGGCCATCATACACGAGGTAGGCGCGGTCCACAATCGAGAGCGTCTCGCGCACGTTGTGATCCGTCACGATAATGCCGAGCCCCTTGTCGCGCAGCCCTCTCACAATCTCCTGGATATCATGCACCGCCAACGGGTCCACTCCGCTGAACGGCTCGTCCAGCATCAGAATCGCAGGCTTGCGCACCAGCGCGCGCGCGATCTCGAGCTTGCGCCGTTCGCCGCCACTGAGCGTGTAGGCCCGCTGCCGGGCGACCTTGGTGAGGCTCAGGCTCGCCAGCAGTTCCTCGGCGCGGGCCGCACGTTCGGCGCGCGAGAGAGGCAGGGTCTCCAGAATCGCCAGCACGTTCTCCTCCACCGTCAGCTTGCGGAAGATGGACGCCTCCTGAGCGAGGTACCCCAGGCCCAGGCGCGCGCGGCGGTACACCGGCATCCGCGTGATCGGCTCGCCGCGGAACACGATCTCGCCGGCGTTGGGCCGTACCAGCCCCACCACCATATAGAACGTCGTGGTCTTGCCCGCACCGTTCGGGCCGAGCAACCCCACGATCTCCCCGCAACTCGCATGCAGCGAGACGCCGTTGACCACCGTACGCGAACCATACTGCTTGACCAACTCGATGGCCTGAATGTCCGGTATGCGCGTCTCTCCGTTTTCGACAACGTCTTCCATGTCCCGTCTCATTCCCTTAGGGGAGCCGCTTCGTGTCCATCCGCTTAAACGTGCCGGGCGGAAGCACCACGCGCCCGGGCGAGACTTCCATCCGCTCGTCATCAAGCCAGAAGGTGATCCGGTTACCCGTGACCTCCCCCCCCTCATCTCCCTGCCGCATCAGCCGCGCATTACCGGTCATCACAATCTGACCGTCCTTTTTGGTGTACACGGCCTTGTCGCAACTAGCCGACCGGTTCGCGTTCGTGATGCTCACCCGTCCGACCGCCATGATCTGCTGCACATCGTTGGTACCCTCCATGAACACCAGCAGCCGGTCTGACCGCATGATAAACTGCTCGTCATCCACCAGCACCTTCTCGTCAAACAGGATCACGCCCTCTTTGTTATCGAACTCGATCCGTTCAGCCGTGATCACCGCCTCGCGTTCCGGTGCGCCAGTCGAATCTCCCACCAACAGGCTCGCGGCGCGTGCCGCCCTGTTCGTCCGAACCTCACCCCATGCGGCCCGGCAGATCAACAGGACCACGACCCAGCCGACAATACCAAACATCCTTCTCACTTGAGCCTCCCGAAGTTATTGCGTATGCGATGTGTCCGAATCTCGCAATCACCCAGAATCTTAATACATTGGCGCTCGGTTGAAAAGTACATACCCACACCCTGCAGCCGGTCGCCCCCCTTTTCCACACGGACCCGCCCCCGGCAATACCCGTGCCGGGCCGTGCGGTCGAAAAGGCACCCCTCGGCCGTCAACAAGCCATCCGGTTTCCCGGTCTCGCTGAACATCTCGACGCGCACCTTCTCGGCAAAAATCATCCCGTCCGGGAAGATTTGCGCCTGATCGGCGCGCAAGAGCGCTTTGGCCCGCCCGTTCACGTGATATTCCAGCGGGATCGAAAGCTTCTTCGCCGGCGAGGTCATCGCCGCCTTGACCTCGTCCCAACGCGCCGCAAGCGGGCGCCAAAGATCATCGCCGTGTCGCGCAAACCAGCGGTCCGTCTCCGGATCAACGAAACGGGCGGCCTCGACCCGTCCCAACAACAGACAGGCCCAGAGGAACAGCAACCGCCGCGCCGCGCGCCGCAAAGGATTAACGTACCAGACCATGTATGCCCTTCAATGTGCGCCACACCGCTTTCAAATCCCGGAAAGCGATCGCGTTCGCCTTGTCCGAGAGCGCCTCAGCCGGATTGACATGGGTCTCCATGAACACCCCGTCCACGCCCGTGGCCACCGCCGCGCGCGCCAGGGCCGGAGCCCAGCGCCCGTCCCCGCCGCTCATCTTACCCGCGCCGCCGGGACGCTGCACGCTGTGCGTGGCGTCGAAAATCACCGGATAACCGAATTCGCGCATGATCAACAGACTGCGCATGTCCGCCACCAGGTTGTGATACCCGAAACTCGCCCCGCGTTCGGTGAGAAGGATCCGGCGGTTGCCGGTGCCGGTGATCTTGTCGATCACATTCACCATATCCTCCGGTGCGAGAAACTGCCCTTTCTTGACGTTCACCACCCTGCCGGTCTCCGCGGCCGCGATCACCAGGTCGGTCTGCCGACAGAGAAAGGCCGGAATCTGCAAGATGTCCGCCACCTCCGCCACTGCCGCCGCCTGCCCCGGCTCGTGAATGTCGGTCAGGACCGGCACCCGGAACCGGTCGCGCACCTCCCGCAAAATCGCCAAACCCTCGATCAGCCCCGGCCCCCGGTAGGCGTCACCCGACGTGCGGTTCGCCTTGTCGAACGAGGCTTTGAAGACCAGCGGCATCTCCAGTTCGCTCGCGAGGCGGACCAGTTTCGCCGCCAATCCGATTGTGGCTTCAGCCGATTCGATCACGCACGGGCCGGCAATGATTGCCAGCTCCGGTGCCCCGAACGTCACACATCCCGCCTTAACCCGACTTACCCTCCCCATACATCCGCTCCTTACTGTTGCGCTTGTCCTCGCTCCTTGAGAATCGCCTCCACCGCCACCGCATCCGCGGGGGTGTCAATCCCCAAACCCTGCTCCCCGGTCAGAATCACCGCGATGCGCCCCCCCAGGTACAGGGCACGCAACTGCTCCAGACTCTCGCATTGCTCCAAGGCGCACGGCGGTTCCGTGACCAGACGCCGGAGAAACGCGCCGCGATAGGCGTAAAGCCCCACATGATGAAGATAGAGTCCCGAGGCCAAGTCCGGTTCGCCATCGCGCCGGCACGGGATGGGCAACCGCGAAAAATAGAGTGCGCCGCCATCATGGGCCACCACCACCTTCACCACATTCCGCGACTCCAGTTCCGTGAGAGACCGGATCGGGCTCGCGGCCGTCGCCATCGCCCAGCCGGGGTCGTCCCGCAGACGGCGCACCAGCGCGTCGATCAGATCCGGGTCGATGAGCGGTTCGTCGCCTTGGATATTCACCACAATGTCGTCCTCCGCCGCACGCGCCGCCTCTGCCACCCGGTCCGTGCCGGACGGATGGTCCGGCCGCGTCATCACCACCGCGGCGAAGCCCTCCGCCGCGCGCGCGATCCGCTCGTCATCCGTGGCGACCAGCACCTCATCCAGCAACGTCGCACGCGTTGCCGCCTCCACCACCCATTGGATCAGCGGTTTACCGCAAAGGGGGTGCAGGCTTTTTCCCGGAAACCGGGTCGATCCCCACCGCGAAGGGATTACACCGATCACTCGCATCGTTTCGACTCCTACCACATCGTGAAATGCCCCATTCTCCGTGTTCCCAGAGAGAGAGTCAAGCCCTCCAGTCCGACAAGTCCGTATTTTGTCGCGCGGGAACGGGACTTTTGCCGGATTGACAACTCCGGCATGTGAAGGCATGATAATCGCCGAATTGAAGCAGGAGAATGTGGACGGATGTTCGCATCTCAGTGCCGAAAACGGAAGGAGAGAGTTATGGCGCGCGTGTATAATTTCAGTGCGGGTCCGGCCATCATGCCGCTGGAGGTCTTGCAGGAGGCTCAAGCCGAACTGGTGGATTACAAGGGTTCCGGCATGTCGATTATGGAAATGTCCCATCGGGGCAAAGAGTACGATGCCGTCCACAGCGAGGCGGCCGCCAACATCCGCGAACTGATGGGGCTGAACGACGACTACGCGGTCCTGTTCATGCAGGGAGGCGCCAGTTTCCAGTTCGCCATGCTGCCGATGAACTTTCTGGGCGAAGGACGCACCGCCGACTACGTGAACGCCGGTTCCTGGGGCGCCGCGGCAGTCAAGCAAGCCCGCCTGATCGGCAATGTGAACCTTGCCGCCGATTGCCAGAAGGACATCCCCACCCGGATGCCTGACGAGAGCGAGATGAAGTGGACCCCCGGCGCGGCCTACAGTCACATCACAACGAACGAGACCATCTCCGGGGCGCAGTTCAAGACCATACCGGAAACCGGATCACCGCTCGTGGCGGACATGTCTTCCGACATCCTCTCCCGCCCGCTTGATTACAGCCGCTTTGCGATGATCTATGCCGGAGCCCAGAAAAACCTCGGTCCCTCCGGCGTCACCTTGGTCGTGATCCGCAAGGATTTTGCGGAACAGGGCAGCATCGCGCTGCCAACCCTGCTGCGCTACCAGACGCACATCGAGAACCTTTCGCTGTACAACACCCCGCCGTGTTTCAGTATCTACATGCTCTGCCTGGTCACCCGCTGGATCAAAAAACAGGGACTGGAGAACCTTTGCAAAGTGAACCGCGACAAGGCGCAGCAGCTCTACGATGTCATCGACGCCTCCGGCTTCTACCGCGGCACCGCGAAACGCGAATACCGGTCGGACATGAATGTCACCTTCCGCCTGCCCACCGAGGAGCTGGAGACGCTTTTCATCAAGCAGGCAGCGGAAGCCGGCATGAAACAGCTCAAAGGCCACCGTTCCGTCGGCGGAATCCGCGCATCGATCTACAACGCCTTCCCGGTTGCGGGCATCGAAGCGCTGGCCGCATTCATGAAGGATTTCGAAAAACGCAACGGCTGAGATCCGGACACCCTACTGACGGGCGGCAAGGCGGGGGGAATCCCCGCCTTGCCGGCACCTTTGATTTTGAACATGCGTTTTCCATACCCCATGCTGATTCTGCTCTCCGCCGCGCTCGTTTCGCGGTCGGATGACGCGTATCCGAAACCGGGGTGGGTCGAAAAGCCGGATCCGCTGGCCAGCCCGTACGCGGTTCCGGGCGGCATGTTGCGCTTCGCCGCCTTCCAGCCCCCAAAAAGCCTCAACGCCTACATCGATTCCAACACCTACACCCGGCAGGTTTTCGGCCTGATGTATGAAACGCTTCTGGCAACCGATCCGGTCACCACCGAATTCACCCCGTGGCTGGCCTGCCGCTGGACCCTTTCCGACGACAAACGGTGTTACACCTTCGAGCTGGATCCTGCGGCCCGGTGGAGTGACGGAGCACCGGTCACCGCAGCGGACGTGAAGTGGACCTTTGACCAGATCATGGACCCCCGCCACGCCACCGGAGCATCCAAAGTCGCGCTTGGCATCTTCGATTCTCCGGAGCTTTTAGGACCGCGCACCGTGCGGTTCCGCGCGCGCGAAAGCCACTGGCGTAATCTGCTGGCCCTCGGCTCGTTCGAGATCCTGCCGCGACACGCCCTGGCGGAACAGGATTTCAACCGCATTGACTTCGACCGTCCCGTGGTTTCCGGGCCGTACGTGCTGGACGCTGTGCGGGAGCAGATCGAGATCCGCATGCGGCGCCGGCGCGACTGGTGGGCGGACGCGCGTCCCGCCACCCGCCACACGATGAATTTCGACACGCTCATTTTCCGTTACTACTCGGACACCGGAAACGCCTTTGAAGCCTTCAAAAAGGGCTTGGTGGACGTGTACGCCATCTATGCGGCGCGTATCTGGGCCAACGAGACGATCGGTGAGAAGTTTGACAAGAACTGGATTGTCAAATGCCGTGTGCGCAACCACAACCCCATCGGATTCCAGGGGTTCGCCATGAACATGCGTCGTCCGCCTTTCGATGATCTGCGCGTGCGCCAGGCGCTCGCCCATCTGGTGGACCGCGAGACCATGAACCGCACCATGATGTTCAACGCCTACTTTCTGCACCGATCGTACTTCGAGGACCTGTACGACGACGCCCACCCCTGCACCAACCCCGTCTTCGCGTTCGACCCGCCCCGCGCCAAGGCACTGCTGCGCGAGGCCGGGTACCGCCCCAACCCGCAGACAGGCGTTTTGGAGAAGGACGGACGGCCACTGCGCTTCACCTTCCTCACACGCGACGGCGGCACCGATAAATTCCTCGCCGTCTGTGCCACGACCTTTCGCGAGGCCGGCATCGAGATGAAAATCGAACGCAAGGATTTCGCCTCTTGGATGCGGGACATGGATGAGTACCGCTTCGACATCACCTGGGCCGCCTGGGGCGGCTCCCTCTTCCGCGACCCGGAGAGCATGTGGCACTCCAAAGAGGCGGATCGGCCTTCCGGCAACAATCTGACCGGATTCAAGGACCCGCAGGTCGACGCCCTCATCGAAAAACAGAAAACCCTTTTCAGCATCACCGAGCGTAATGCCATCAACCGCGAGATTGACGCGCGCGTGGCTGCGGCGGTCCCGTATGTCCTGCTTTGGAACATCAACTCCACGCGCCTGCTGTATTGGAACCGGTTCGGCGTGCCGGACACCGTGCTCGCGAAATTCGGCGACGAACGGTCGTTGCTGGGATACTGGTGGGATGACGCGGACTCCGCCGCCGAGTTGAAAGCCGCCATGAGCGCGAAAGATGTGTTGCCCCGTCGGCCGGAGTGGGTCGACTTTGACGCGATCTTCCCGTCGCCATCTTCTCCCTGACCCGTTTTATTCCGCAAAGAAACCGAAAAACCAACCCAAGAAAGACCCGTATGTTCCCCCTCCAGCTTGATCGTCCCCTCGTCGTTTTCGATATCGAAGCCACCGGAACCAGCCCCCGCTCCGACCGGATCATCGAATTGGCCGCTATCCGTCTGGATCCCGACGGCACGGAGACCGAAGGGTACTGGCTGCTGAATCCCGGTGTTCCGATTCCGATCGAGACCACGGCGATTCACGGGATCACCGACGAACACGTCAAAGACCAGCCGGAATTCAAGGATAAGGCGCAGGAAATCCTCGCCTTTTTCGGCGATTCCGATCTGGCGGGGTTTAATGCCGGCCGCTTCGACATCCCCATGTTGTCTGAAGAGTTCGCCCGGGTCGGTATCCCGTTCGATGCCCTTTCGCGACGCCTTCTGGACGCGCAGCGCATTTTCCACACCAAGGAACCGCGTGACCTCTCGGCAGCCCTGACCTTCTACTGCGGACGCTCGCATGCGGACGCGCACGGTGCCGAAGCAGATGTGCGCGCCACGCTCGACGTCTTGCGCGGCCAGTTCGCCCGCTATGACGACCTGCCGCGCGAGATGGAAGCGCTCGACAAGCTCCTGAATCCGATCGACCCCTTTAATGCGGATCGCTCCGGACGCCTGCGTTGGATCGAGGATGAGGTGGTCATCAATTTCGGCAAGAAGAAAGGGGCCAAACTGCGGGATCTGGCCAAAGACGACCCGGGGTTTCTCAAGTGGATCATCAAAAATGATTTTCCGCAGGATACGCGCGCTCTGTGTGAAAACGCGCTCAAGGGTGTCTTTCCCACGCCGCCACGCCCGAAATCCGCGCCGGTCCAGTAACGTCCTCCGGCACGCGTCCGAAGCGGCGGGCTGAATCTCCGGCTTGCCCGACCGGACGGGAACGAATACACTAAACCCACTACTTAAAAGGAGACCTCGAATGAAACGCATCATACAGTGCTCAAAATGCGAAGCCAAACTCGCAATCTTTGATTTCGGGAAACCGATCAACCAGAAATGCCCCAAATGCGGGAACGCCTTTGTCGTGGATTCGGAGGCCGGCAAAGCGAAGGCGCCAGAGTCTTCCGCCCCTGCCCCAGCCCCCGCAGCCGCTGACAAAGCCCCGACCCCCGCTCCCGCAGCCACCTCATCCGAACCCCCGGCCGCGGCTAAACCTACCGCCCCGACTGAGGCGCAGGCTCCCGCCAAAACCGCGACTCCGGATGCGACTCCGGATGCGGCTCCGGTTAAACCCGAACCTGCTGCAGAACCGGCCGCCAAACCGGTTGACGCCCCGGCGGCTTCTCCCGACGCGGGCCAGAAGGAGATCACGCTCAAGAAACCCGCTCCGCGTGCCGCCGCCAAACCTGCTCCCGCACCCGCACCGGAACCTGACATGCCCGAACTTCCGAACAGCGGGGTCTCATTCCTGCATGTGGTCGTGATCATCGGACTGCTGGTCCTCTCAATCATCCTGCAGGTGATGAATAAAAAAGCGGCGCAGCGCTCGGCGTTCGACCTTGCTGAACGCCTCAACCGGATCGAGGCGAAACTGCGGGCGCCACAACAGCCTTAATTGGAAACAGGGGGCACACCGGCCGCGGACGGACATGGTTCGCTCCGCGCGTCGGTGAACCCATGGACAGGGGGGGACAAGTGGACACGAACACCCTTGAAGCCAAACTGAAAGAGATGATTGTCGGGCGGCTGTTCCTGAACGTCACGGCAGAGGAGATCGACACGAACGCCTCGCTGATTGACGCCTACGGGGTTGACTCCGTCTGTCTGCTTGAACTCGTGGTCGGGCTGGAGGAAGCGTTCGGCATCGTGATCGAAGACAGCGACTTTGATGTCCGCAACTTCATCTCGGTGGCAGCGTTGCGCGACTTCGTGCAGGCCCGTCTGTAAAAAAGAGCAGTCACCCGTACGTGAACAGGTCGGAAGGCGTGTACTCCCGCCCTGTTGCCCGGTTGAGGGCCGCGACCACAATCCTGCGCGTGTTCGGCGTCAGCCAACGTCCTTTACAGGCGCGCGCGACCATTTTATGCGTCATCGGCACCTCTGACGCCGTGACCAGATCATGCGGTGTGAGTCCGGCCTCTGACAAGATCCGGGCCAAGGGCTGTTCACCCCACTCACGCTGTTGCGTTGTATCCGACATGCAAATCTTCCCTCCCCCCTGCCGGTTCAGACCACCACTCCCGCAGGTTGCCATTCCGGCAGTTCGGCATCCGCCAACAGGGGTTGCGCCGCGTCTTTCGCCGAGAGGACCGGATCCTGAATGGGCCAGTCGACACGCACATCCGGATCATCCCAGCGGATACCCCGGTCATCGCCCGGATCGTAGAACTCCGAACATTTGTACGCAATCTCGGCACCCTCCGAAAGCACGCAGAACCCGTGCGCAAACCCTGCCGGGATGTAGAGCTGATGATGATTCTCCTCCGTGAGCACTGCAGCTGACCAGCGCCCGAAGGTCGGCGATCCCCGGCGGATGTCGACCGCCACATCGAAGATCTCCCCCCGCAGACACGAAACCAGTTTCGCCTGCGGTTTGTGAAGCTGATAGTGCAACCCCCGCAACACGCCGCGCACCGAACGGGAACGGTTGTCCTGCACGAACGTGTCACAGACCCCGCCCTCCCGATATTGCGCCGCGTGATAGGTTTCGAGGAAAAATCCGCGCGCATCGCGGAACACCTGCGGGACACACAGGATCACCCCGTCCAATTCGGTCGGCTCGAAACGTACCGGCATCACGACCTCCCCCGCACCGCGCGGTAGCGGGCGATCAGCGCGTTCGTCGACGCATCGTGGCGCAGCACGGGGGCTTCGCTCGCGGTCAATTCGAGCAACACTTTGGAAGCCAGGACCTTGCCCAGTTCCACCCCCCACTGGTCAAACGAGAAAATGTTCCAAATGATACCCTGCGTGAAGACCTTGTGCTCATAGAGCGCGATCAACGCGCCGAACGTCTCGGGCGTCAGCGCGTCAGCCAGCAGCGTGTTGGTCGGATGGTTCCCCTCAAAGGTTTTGTGCGGCACCAACGTTTCCGGAACCCCCTCGGCGCGGCAGGCGTCCGCGGTTTTGCCGAACGCCAACGCCTCGGTCTGCGCGAAAAAATTCGCCATCAGTTTGTCATGGTGGTCGCCCAACGGATTGTGCGAGCGGCAGAACCCGATGAAATCGCAGGGGATCAGTCGCGTGCCCTGATGGATGAGTTGATAGAAGGCGTGCTGCCCGTTGGTTCCGGGCTCACCCCAAACGACCGGGCCGGTCGAGTATCCAACCCGGCGTCCCTGACGATCCACCGATTTTCCGTTACTCTCCATGTCGAGCTGCTGCAGATAGGCCGCCAGCCGGGCAAGGTACTGGTCATACGGCAACACAGCGTAACTCTCCGTGCCATACCCGTTCACGTAGAGCACCCCCAGCAAACCCAGAATCACCGGCATGTTCCGACTGAACGGTGCCGTCGCGAAATGCCGGTCCATCGCGTGAAACCCCTTGAGCATCTTCCGGAAAAGACGGGGGCCGATCGCGATCATGAGCGGTAACCCGACCGCTGAGGGTAGCGAGTAGCGTCCCCCCACCCAATCCCAAAACCCGAACCTGTTCTCAGGATCGATGCCGAACTCCGTCATCCGTTTCGCATCGGTGGAAACCGCGGCAAAGTGTTTGGCCACCGCGGTTTCACTGCCGAGCCGTTCCACCAGCCACGCCCGCGCGCTCATCGCGTTGGTCATGGTCTCCTGCGTCGTGAACGTCTTCGACGCCACGATGAACAACGTCTGCTCAGCCTTGACCTTCCGCAGCGTCTCCGCCAAATGGGTCGCGTCCACATTCGAGACAAAATGCATCTCCAGCGAACGCTTGGCAAAAGGTTTCAGCGCCTGGCACGCCATGGCCGGACCCAAATCCGACCCCCCGATCCCGAGGTTGACGACATACCGGATGCGTTTACCGGTGTGGCCGAGCCACTTGCCCTTGCGCACGCGTTCCGCAAAACCCGACATGGCGTCCAACACCGCCGTCACCTTGGGCATCACATCCTGCCCCTGGACATACACCGGACAGTCAGCTTTGTTGCGGAGGGCCGTATGCAACACCGCACGGTTCTCGGTTTTGTTGATCAGCTCACCCGAGAACATGGCTTCGATCTCTTTCCGCAACCCACTGGCTTCGGCCAGCTCCACCAGACGACGCATCAGCGCAGGCGTAATGAGGTTTTTAGAATAGTCCAGCGTCCATCCGGCAGCGCGCACCGTGAACCGTTCCGCCCGTTTGGGATCCTTGGCAAACCAATCCCGCAGATGCGTCGCGCGCGTCGCCGCCACCTCGGTTTCCACCGCTTTCCATGCTGATTCATTCATGAAATAAGTTTACTATAGCGGCTCCCTCTCCGCAATCCCGATAGCGATTGGGATGCCACAGGCCGGGTCCCCATTTTTTCGTCCCGTGGCTCACAAACCGGACAGCGTGATCAGATCCGGCAGCTCTTCCACCGGCGCGGTCCCGCCCGGCAAGAGCACGACCCGCGTTTCAACCCGGCCGTCCTGAGGCGCAGTCACCTCAAAGGCGATCATGCGCGCCCCCGGATTGGCGACATCCCATGGATTCGGCGGTTCGGCAAGATCGATCACCCGCCATCTCACCTCCGCCGGATGCACCACCCGCACGGTCAGGCTTTTGCCAGAGTGCGTCAGCACCATATCCTGTCCCACTGTCTGGCAGCCTGTGGCCTGCGTCACCATGGCCCAACGGACCGCGGCCCCTGCACGGACCCCCTTGAGGCGATCTTGAATCACCCCGGTACGGGAGGGCAGTAACGCGCACGCGCGCCAAACCCGTTCCGCTTGCCCGGCGTAGACCGGGCTCAGATCAAGCACCGCGTGGGGCCGTTCCGGATTGTCGCTGAAGTGCGCCACGCTGCCTGATCCGCCCACCACATGCGGCTGCCCGTCGATCGTGATAAGATTGTGACTCGCGCTGTTCAGCCTGAACACCTTCCACCGATCCGAATCCTGTTTTGAATTCCACAGGCTCATTCCCAACTTCTCGATCGAATAATACCTCTGTGCCCCCAAGTCAACCGCCCAACGCACCCCATCCGCCTCGTAGATGAACGACCCCGCATCCATGTGGCCGTGGTTTTGTGAGGCAGGCCCGCCTTTCGTGGCCAGATATCCGGCATTGGGATCCGCCCAGGCTGTACGCAACACCACAAGCGGCACATGCCCTCCACTCGACCAGTGGAGCGGCATGCGGCTCGTAAGCTGATGTTCGTCGATTTCCCGTGCCCAGAGCAAGAGCAGCGCGGGCAACGCGATCTGCCGCAACCCGGTCTTGTCGGGATTGTTGAGCCGGAGCGCCTCCCGCAGGTCGGCAACCTCCCGCGTAAGCCAATCGAAACGGCCGCTTCGGCGCGCCAGCCACCACAACGCGAGCAGATGGGATCGGCCATCACCGCCGTCCGCATAGTTGTAGAACCGCCCGCTGGGGCCTGTCACCAGATTGATGTACTCTCCGGTCTGCGGGAACCCCGGCAAATCATACAGACCGAAATCCGTGCCGAGAGCCTGAGTCAGCAGATCCAGCATGATCACGTAATACGTCGTGCCATAGCTCCAGTATCCCGGCCCTTCCGGGTAACTTCCTTTCGGGGCATAAGGCCGGATGGAGTAGGGAACCGACGTCACCGCTTTATGAATGATCGACAACGCAAGTTCAGGCTCCTGATCGTGGATCGCGAGCGCCCCCGCAACCATACCGCTCCAGCACACCTGAGTCCAGTTGTTGTTCCCCTCCGTCCAGAAATACTTCCGCGCCAACGCTTGTTTCAGGCCTTGATCCCGGATCGCTCCGGCCACGGTCGCTCGCGTGTCCGGATCCAGCGCGTCGTAAAGCCAGTCGTACCCCAGCGCCAAGCCCAAGGTCATGGTGGCCGTGTCCAGAAAATGCTTCGGGTTCCAATCGCTGAAAGCGGCCGCGGCCAACATTTCCTCCTTCGCCCGCTCCACGTAAGCAGCCTTCCCGGTGAAGAGGTATGCGGTTGCCAACAGCCCGACCCGTTTCTGCACCTGACTCTGGCCCTGCATCCGGAACCCCTCTTGCTTGCGGACGGTCGGTTTCTGCGGCAAGACCGCATCGGCTTCCCGGATGATCCAATCACGGATCACCCCTGCCACCGAAGGGGTTCCGCTCTCGCTGGCGATCGATTTAAACGCGTCCGCCCGATTGATGAACAGCCGCGGGTGCGTGGCGGGAAGCCGCTCCAGACGCGCCCGCACCTCTTCCCGTGTCACCTTCAACGGATCTTGCGCGGCCCCCCCTTGTGCCCAGCAGGCCCCGCAAACCAGCACCCATACCGCAACCAGACTTCTCCCCATTTTTTCCTCCTTATGTATGGTGGAACAATACAAAAAAAAGACCGCTCCAGACAAGAGCGAACTGGAAAAACGTTCTATAATAGGATACCTTCTATGAAAGGAGTTCATCATGCGCTTTTCTCTTTCCCATCGTCCCGCCACCTATATCCCGCTTCTTTGCATGTTGACGCTCTCGTCCGCCCGGCTACTGGGCGCGGACGAGACCATCCTCTGGCTGGATACGCTTGACCTCAGTTCGATGACCAGCGCAGGGGAACCGCCCCAAGCCGGTCGCACAGTAGGCGGCAACCCGTTCAAAATCGCGCGCAAGCGCTTTGAGCGCGGTGTCGGCACACATGCCGAAAGCTGGTTGAGTCTGGAGGCGCGCGGCGGCGCGCTCGCGTTTCAGGCATGGGTCGGTGTCGATGACGAGGAGTTGATCCGCGGCAAAGGATCGGTGATTTTCCGTGTGTACGCGGACGGACGGCGGGTTGCGGACAGTGGCATCCGGAGGGCGCGGGAGCCCGCCTTTTTGCTCCGCGCCGACCTCACCGGGGCGCAGGTGGTGACGTTGCACGTTTCCGACGCCGGGGACGGTGATGCCCGCGACCACGCTGATTGGTGCGAAGCGTTTTTCACGCTGAAGCAGGGAGCTTCGCTGACCCCCCTGCCGGCTCCGCCAACCGAACAGATGGGCATCCTCACACCGGCGCCCCCTCTTGAACCGCTCCTTCGCGGACCGCGCCGTTTCGGTGTCCGACCCGGCAGCCCGCTCCTGTTCCGCATTCCCGCCACCGGCGAGAAACCCATCCGGTTCGCGGCACGCGACCTGCCGCCCGGCGTGTCGCTGGATTCAACAACCGGTCTGCTCACAGGCGCGGTCACGCGCCCCGGCTCGTATGCGATTACCCTGGCCGCGGAAAACGCGCGCGGCCGCACGGAGCGGATCTGGCATCTGGAGGTCGGCGAACGTCTGGCCCTCACCCCGCCCCTGGGATGGAACGCATGGAACGTTTTCGCGCATACCGTCTCGGACGCTAAAATCCGTCAGGCGGCCGAGGCCATGGTGAGCAGCGGACTCGCCGATCACGGATGGGCGTACATTAACATCGACGACTATTGGCAGACCTGTCCCGGAGAACGAGAGGATACCGCGTTGATGGGACCCGGTCGTGATCCCTCGGGGCGTATTCTGCCCAACCGGCGTTTTCCCGACATGCGCGGCCTGGTGCAGTACGTGCACGGACTGGGACTCAAGATCGGACTGTACTCCTCGCCGGGGCCGCTGACCTGCGGCGGGTGCGTCGGCAGTTTAGGGCATGAGGCACGCGACGCGCAAACGATTGCCGAGTGGGGGTTCGACTATCTGAAATACGATTGGTGCAGTTATGCGCAGATCGCGGCGGATGACACGCTGGCGGAACAGATGCGGCCTTTCCTGCTCATGGGTGCCGCCCTGCGCAAACAACCGCGCGACATCCTGTTTAGTCTCTGCCAATACGGGATCGGGCACGTCTCCGCTTGGGGGGATAAGGCAGGCGGTCATTGCTGGCGCACCACCCAAGACATCACGGATACGTGGTCGAGTATCAGCCAGATCGCGGAAGCCCAAGTCGGGCTGGAGCTTTTTGCCGGGCCGGGAAACTGGAATGATCCCGATATGCTGGTGGTGGGAACGGTTGGCTGGGGCTCGCCCCGTCCTTCACGCCTGACACCCAACGAGCAATATACGCATGTCTCACTCTGGTGCCTGCTCAGCGCGCCGCTGCTGATCGGATGCGATCTGACGCGCCTGGACGCTTTTACCCTCAACCTGCTGACCAATGATGAGGTTTTGGAGGTCAATCAGGATCCGCTTGGACGCCAAGCCGTCCGTGTGCAACGCACTGACGCGCAAGAGGTCTGGGCCAAACCTCTGGAGGACGGCAGTCTGGCCGCGGGAATCATCAACCGCGGCATGTTGACCGCCCCCGTGACCCTGGATCTTACTACGCTCGGCCTCACCGGCCCGCAGCAATTACGGGATCTTTGGCGTCAACGTGACCTCGGCACCTTTGCCGACGCCTCCTTCAAGACCACCCTCCCCGGCCACGGCGTGCTGCTGTTGCGGATCACACCAATCAAGCAATGACCGGCATCGGCGGGGACGCCTACGGTCTCGTGTCTCCCGTCTTCTGTCTGCCGCTTCGAAGATCACGTGCCGGAAACCGCCGCCTGCTGTTCGCGTTGCAGGCGGTCGAGTTCCGTCGCATCGCGTTCCCACTCCTCGGAAAACACACTAAGCTGGTCTTGCACTCGTTTTAGTCGTTTGTTGGTGGCGGCGAAATCGGTCTCGGGTGTGGGATTGAAGAGACAGGCGGAAAGCGTTTCCAGTTCCGCCTCCAAATCCGTGATGCGCGCCTCGGTCCGGGCGACCCGTTCTTTTAACGTGCGGATGGCGGCCTGATACTTGCTGCGAGCCTGCGCCCGGGCGCGCCGCGCGTCGCGCGCGTGCGTAACGGGTTCGTCGGTCGTTGCCTGTTCGACGGGAACCGACCGGGAAACGTTGCCCGTGTTCCGACTCTCGGTCGCGATCTTCTCGCGGTAATAGGTATACCCGCCGGGAAAACGGCGCACACCGGCCGGCGTGATTTCGATGATCGATGTGACCGTGTTGCGCACAAATTCGACGTCATGGCTGACAAGGCAGACCGTGCCGTTGTAAGCGCGAAGCGCCTTTTCCAGTGTGGCGCGCCCTTCCAGATCCAAGTGCGTGGTCGGCTCGTCAAGCAGCATAAGATTGGGCGGCGCAAGAAAGAGACGCAGGAACGCGAGCCGGATTTTTTCGCCGCCGCTGAGCACGCCAGCCAGCTTTCCGATATCGTCGGCCGAGAAACCGAATGCGCCCAACTGCGCCCGGATCACCTTTTCCGGAGTATCCGGCGCGCACCGCTTGGCGCACTCGTACACCGAGACGTCCGGCGGCACCGTTTCGGAAAAATCCTGCGACAGGTAACCGGGTTGAACCTTGTGGCCCAAGACACACACGCCAGCGGTGGGGACACGCAGACCGGCGAGGATTCGCAGCAGCGTGGTTTTGCCCATGCCGTTATAGCCGACAATCGCGATTTTGTCGCCCCGCGCAATGCTGAGGTTCACATCCCGCAATACCGGACGGCCGGGATCATATGCGAAATCCACATGTTCCAACCGGGCGACCTCCGCACCGGAATGCGGAGCGGGCGCGAGTCGCAGATATCCCGCAGCCAGACTGCGTTTGGGCACCTTGACCGCCACCGCCTCGATTTTTTCGATCATCTTCATCCGGCTTTGCGCTTGCGCGGCTTTGGAAGCCTGTGCTTTGAAGCGGTCGACAAAACGTTCGAGTTGTTCGATCCGCCGATCCTGGTTGGCCTTGGCGGCCAGCAGATTAGCGTGACGCGCCTCACGCTCGCGCAGATAGAAATCGAGATCGCCGTTGTATCGCGTGGCGGTGTTGGCATCCACCTCCACCGTGACCGAAGTCAGGGTGCGCAACAGATACCGGTCGTGCGAGATCAGCATCAGGGTGCCGTCGTACCCCGCCAGAAAACGCTGCAACCACTCCACCGCCGGCAGGTCGAGATAGTTCGAAGGCTCATCCAGCAACAGCAGGTCAGGATGGGAAGCCAGCACGCGCGAAAGTTCGGCGCGCATCTGCCAGCCGCCGCTGAAGTGCTTGAACGGTTTATCGAACTCCGACGCATCAAAACCCAGACCGCCGAGCGAGACCTTGACGCGGGTCTCCATCTCGTATCCGCCGAGATGCTCGAACTCGGTCTGGACGTCACCCAGTTGACGCAACAGGCGGTTGCGCGTCTCCTCGTCCTCCGCTCCGGCCAACTGGTTCTGCAGCGCGTGGATCTCCTCTTCCATCTCGGTCAGGCCGGGAATCCCGCGCAAGGCGTACGCCAGCAACGTTTCGTCTTCGTGATCCGCCGCGAGATGCTGCCGGATATGCCCGATGCGGGGTGTGCCCTCGGTGATCACCTCACCGGCATCCGCGTCGGCCTCCCCCAGAATCAGCCGGAAGAGTGTGGATTTGCCCGATCCGTTGGGGCCGACAATCCCGACCCGTTCACCCGGATTCACGCGGAAACTCACCTCTTCCAGCACGCTCTGCGTACCGTACCGCACACCGATTTTTTTAAACTCAATCACAGCACATCCATGATCCGCATACGGGCGCAGCCCGCGAATGTTCCCTGCGCACTCTGATTCCGCTCAGGGGACGACCAACACCCGGAACCCGACCTGATACACCGGTTGCCAAGCCGCGTATCGCCAGCGCGAGGCGGAACCGGCAAAAGCCATCGTGTCGTTCCACGAGCCGCCGCGCACGACCTTTAGCCCCGCTTCGTCCTCATCCCCCGAGGGGTCGCACGGATAGGGCCGATACGCGCTGCGCGTCCACTCGGCGACATTGCCGTGCATGTCATAAAGTCCCCAGACGTTCGGCTTATACCGGCCAACCGGCGCACTGAACCGCGCGCCGTCTTGATACCCTGTCTGCGCCCGGCCGTAGTTCCAGTCGCGGATGCCTTCATCCGCCAGATTGGCCTGATGGTTGGCGAGTGCGGGTCCGAAGGCAAAGTCGGCATCGCTGCCAGCGCGGCAGGCCCACTCCCACTGCGCTTCGGTGGGGAGAGTACAAGTTCGTCCGCTGACCCGCGAGAGCCAGGCGCAGAACGCCATCGCCTCGCGCCAAGAGATGCGCACCACGGGATGACGCGGCGATCCGATGAACGTGCCGCGCGTCGTGCGGTCTTTGTTACGCCCCTCGATGTACCCGCTCTCATGCCGGGCATTGAACCGGGCATACTGTTCACAGGTGACCTCCCAAACGCCGAGATAGAACGGTTTGTCGATCGCCACCGCATGCCGTGGCGCCTCATCCGCGAACCCGTCGGCACGCCCCATCACGAACGTTCCGGCGGGGATAAGTGCGAAACGCATGCTGATCCCCCCGCCCAGATCCAGAGTCAGTTCCGGTTCACCGGCGGCCCGTTGCGCGGCCGTAGCCTGTCCGGCATTCATTGGCCAGCCATCGACCTGCGGCGCGGCCGTCGTTTTCGCGACCGGAGCGGACGGCGGCTCAAAGCGCGGAATCGGCGGAAGCGGAACCCCCTCCTCATCACGGTCTTCCAATCCGGCATACCGTTTTTTGTACTCAGCGCGCATGCGCACATGTTTCTCGTTCGGCGGCAGATTGGACTCACGCCATGTGCCGCAGTACGGGACATTGAAGTCGATCCACGTGTAGAGGGCTTCCCACTCCTCTTGCGTCAATGTAACCCCGTGATGCCCTTTCTTAAGCCGCTGCACCAACTCGCTGGTGTCGGCTTCGAACTCTGCTGGAGCGAGCAGGTGGAGATCCGCCTCCAAGCCGGCACGGCGCACATACTTCTGCAAGCGCATGTAGGCGGGACTGAAGCAGAGGGGCGGTTCCTTGAGATGCTTATTCGCCGAACCGAGCCACCACCACCACTCGCATTTGGGGGGAATCAGACTGGGATCATGCGGTTGCAGCCGTTTGTCGCGGAAATCCTCCATCGTTGTTTGCCCCCCGCTCCCGGACTTCAGCGGCTTGTCCTGATGACACCCCACGCAACGCCGGCTGAGAATCGGCTGGATCTCGTGTTCGAACGAAAAACCGCGAACCGGTCCCTGCCACGGGGTGATGGCAACGGGTTTGCCGCGCGCGGCCAGATTGGGCTGAACCGGCGGCACGGAGTTCTGCGGCTCGTGACATCCGATGCAGGCGGCGGTCTCACCCGGCATGGCGGTATACCAACTGCGCATTTGCTGCTGCGCTTTGCCCTCCGCGTCCAGCGGCTGAACGAAGATCGGCGTGTTGGCGGGAACCCGGAAAAAAGCCGAACCGTCCTCATGCACCGGCACGGTGCCAAGAATGCGCTTCACATCCCAGCCCCCCTCAAAAGCGTGGGCATAGGTGAACCCGTTGCCAAAGTATCGATAGTGGTGGGTGCCGACGCGCAGCGCTTTGATCGATCCGCGTGGATAACCGCGCAGACCTTGGCCGCTATAGATGTCGGAAAGATAGATCACTGCGTCTTTCCGGGAGGGATTGCATTGCGACGGGATCACCGGCGGCTGCGGCCGGGCGCGCAGCGGCACCGGCGACATATAGTTGACGAACTGCCCGTTCGGCAGAGTTTCAAAATGTTTGATGGGCGTGACATTATCGAAAATATCGATCAGGCAGAGATCCCAGCCCGAGAAGGCATTGCGTTGGCGGCACACCAGAAAGTAGCGCCCGGCACCCAGCGCCGCAGGCCCTTCGGCCAGCGGATACGGGGCAGCGTAACGCGGCCAGACATCGGAGACGAGCTGGTCCTTGATCACCGGCTCCACGGTTTGTCCGTATCCCGGCAAGCGTTGCACCACGCCAGATGCCTCGTGCCGCCCCTGACGCGGATCCAGCAGAATCACCTCCCCTGCCCGGCTGACCCCGTGATGCCCGGAGACGATGCAGACCACGCGGTGCGGATCACCGGGGATCGGACGCGGCCAGTACATGGCGTTGGGCCAGTACGAACCGCTTCCGTAGTACTCCATCTGACCCGAACCGTCGGGATTCATCCGCATGAGGAAACGTGAGAAATAGTGCGGTATGTCGGCATACTCCCAGCGCGTATAGAGCACGCGGCCGTCATGCATCACCGTGGGGTTCCAGTTGTGATCCTGGTCAAAGGCGATCCGGCGTTCGTTACGGCCGTCGGCATCCATCCGGTGCAGGTTGCCGACATTCGCCTCGCCGGTGCAGGGCACAGCCTGATAACAGGCGTTACAGACGGCCAGCAAGCCGCCGTCCGGCAAATAGCATCCGTCATAATGCCACACATCGGGCGGCGCGTCCGTGATCCGGCGCGGCGGGTCGTCGGGTGCCTGCAAGTCAAGTTCCCAGAGGATCTTGCGGTCGGAGAACAAGACACGCTGACCGTCCCAGTGCAGATCGAAATCGGAAACCGTTCCCTTGTGCACACGCGTCACGCTACCGCTAGGCGCCACCGGCGAGAGAATGGCGAGTTCATCACCGATCTGATTGGCTCCGCCCCAATTGCTGTTGAAAGAGACCGAACCGCGGGCCAGCAGCACCCGGTTAAACGCGAGCAGCGGGGTGTCGAGCAGCACGGTCTGCCGCAAGGCGTCGAGCGCGACAGACTGTCGGGCGGCACGTTCAGGAAGATCCGGCCCACTATGCGGGAAGGCGCGTAGTTCCTCCGCGATTTCCCGGGATCGCGCATCGATTTGCCGCCGTGCCGCATGACCCTGCGGATAGGCATCTTTGAACATGCGGATATGGTCTTCGACCGCCAGACGTATGGAGATCACGGTTGCCGCGCTGGTCATCAGTTCACGCAGGGCACAACTTTTCAGAAACGCCGCACGGGGATCAGACCGACGCCACGCCGCCTCCGGTTTCCGCGCCTGCCCGACCCACGTTTCCAGCATCTCCCGGTACGGGGTCAGCGCCTGCGCCGGGAGGCCCTCCATGCGCGCCAGCCGACCCGCGATCTCAGCCAGGACATCGTTACAGGCGGTCGCAAAGCGGTTTGAAGCGAACTCCGCCTCACATCCGGGGACCCAGGCATACCGATACCGGTTGTACTCCTGAGGCACCCAGACCGACGCCAACGCCTCCCACTCGGCCATTCGAATCTGATGCGGCGCGGCGTCAACCTCGGCCAATGCCCGGCGCATCAGAGCCAGACGCCGCTGGGAACGCTGCCAACTGTGGCTGGCCGGAGATTGTGTGTTACGGCGGAACACGCGGAAATAAAAGCGGCGATAGCCGTCGCGATCCGGTCTGATGACCATCATGAACTGGTTCGGCCCCGGACGGATGGTCAGCGCATACCCGTCATCCAACACCGGCCATGTCCCCTGTTCATCCCGCCGGTTGCGTCCCGGATGCCACTGCGAATACCCGTCGCTCAGGGACACATCGAGCATGACGTCCTTCAGATCGCACCGCTCAGCCAGCGTCACCGGACGGATCGCGATGAAGCGATCCCCGGGTCCCGCATTGCGGAAGGCCGTCAGATCACAGACCGCATGGTCCTTGAACTGCGGACAGGGAATCCAGGCGTGCCGTCCGTGCCGATCCTCCAACGGAACAGTGAGGTCGATCAGGCCGTACTCATTGATAATCTTGTCCGTCAGCGGAGAGTCGGGTTTTAGCGGCCCCAACACATGCCAAACCCCGAGTTCGAGCCCTTCGGGCGCGGCCGCGCGCGCATCGTGTGCCGCCTCCCAATTACGGAGCGCACCCAGATTGTGCAGCATGGTTTCGCTCAAGGTCGCGCGCCGCGCAAACTCCGGCGGATTGGGCAACGGTTCGAGTTCCGCAACCGTAGTCAGGACCACCCCGGCAACGGCAATCAGGTTAGCGGTCCGCCAACATGCGGAAAAGTTCTTTGTAAAACGAGTCATGCGTTCACCTGATCCATTCGGCGCTCACGGTTTCACGTAAGTCAGATTGGTGCAGACCTGGGTCACTTCGTGCCGGACCGGCCAGACCGCGCGTTCAGGACTAGCGTAAAGCCCCATTTTCTCGATGGGCAGGGGACGGAACCCCAGCTTGAAAGCGGGAGACGCCGACTGCAGGCGGTAATCCCCTTTGGCGGCATCGATAAAAAGCGGATCCGCACCCGCGAGATTGTTTTCGCCGACCAGCCAGGAATGAACCGTGCGAGGATATTTTTTATAATGCGCCAACCACACGGACGGTCCGCCCCAAATCACGTTGCGCTCGACCCGTGTGCGCGTTTCCGGCGGACGGAGTTTTTTATCGCGCACCGCATTACGGAAGGCCAACAGCCAAGGATAACGTTCTTTCCACAGCGGATCCTCCACCGGCGTGGCGAAGAGGCGTTCGGGCATTTGCGCATGCACCCCCTTCGGTGGCGTGACCGACTCCGGCGTCTCATAGGTCTGCCATCCGGAAATCGCGGGATGGCAATCCACAAACACGTTGTTGTCGATCACGTTACCCACCGCCGAGAGCGAGATGCCCTCGGCTACGCGGACAATCAGATTCTGCGTCATGGTGATGCCAGCCGCACCGTCATCCAGCATGATCGCGCGATTGCGCTGCGGTCGCGGGTTATAGATATCGTGGATATAGTTGCCGTGGATCACATTCCCGACCAGCGTCCAGTCGCGGCCGGCGTAAAACGCGCCCATCTCACCCGAGGAGAGACAGATGCTATGGATCTCGTTGTACTCCATCACCTGTTCCCGCCCGCTGAACAGCACCGCCACATGCGGTCCGTTATGAATCAGGTTGTGCGAAACCCGGATTCCGCAACCGTAGAGCTGGACCGCCGCACCATAGGTCATGCTGAAGCGCGCGTAATCATGGATATGGTTGTTGTCAACGACATGTCCGCAGCGCTCGAGGCTCCGCTCATTCCCACCGGAGACCTGGATGCCTCCGTCGCCCAGACGCGTCATCTCGCACCCCGCGATCCGATGCGTTTTTCCGCCGCGGATCGTCACCGCCCGGTGCCCGATGTTCCGCATTGTGCAACCGATCACGTTCACCGACTCGCCCTGACTGATCAGGATCGCCTCGCCGCGGCAATTCTCGAACGTCAGCCCCCGAAACTGCATATGGGCGACGTCGTCCAACTGGATCAGCCGCGTCCCTACCGACACTTCGGCACGGGTGTTCGCAGATTTCCCGGGGGGCCAAAAGTAGAGTTTGCCGTCCAGCCGGTCCACATAGTACTCGCCCGGCTTATCCAATTCGCACAGCAGGTTATAACCGAACCAGTGCCCACCTTTGCGGAATCCGTAGTGGCTACCCGGGACCTTCTGCGTGATCGTCTTCGTTGCCGGGTCGATCCGCTCAAACGCGATCGCGCAAGCCGCCCAGTCGTGCGCCCAATACCCCTGTCCGCGCGGATCGATCTCGTCAATCCAGCGGGAGGGATTCTCCTCCGCATACGTGAAGGTGTTTCCCTGTTTGCCGTCCGGCGTATCCGCGATGGTCACGAATCCCTCGTTGGGCCAGCGCGCCAACCGCATCACCTCGTCACCGTAGATGAGTTGGATGCCGGACACAGGTCCGGCAGAGGATCCGACCGGTTCCACGCCGTACTCGTAAACTCCCTGCGCTGGCAACGAGATCACCTGGACCTTGCCGCGCGCGGCCTCCGGCAACCGCCGCAGCAGATTGGTGTCGGTCAACGTGTTCATCTTCCACAACGCCACACCGCCCGTGATCCGCACCTGCCCGTTCGGGGCGGCCTCGAAAACGACCGGCGCTTCCGGCGAACCCGAATCCTCTTTCGTGAAAACAACCGGGGTCCGTTGCTCATAACGGCCGATCTGAAAACGTACCGTGACCGCCTGCTTCGGCGTCAACGTGCCGGCATCGCGCAACCGCCGCAACGCATCCCGGGCTCCGCCCAGAGAGGCGAGAGGCCCGTCGGTCTTCGCCGCGTTCGGCGCGGCTAACGTGCCGCTCCACGTGTCTTTCCCCTGCGGCGAAACGTGCAGCGTCACGTTAGCCGCAAGCGCACCGCACACACCCAGTAAAAAACAAAGCCCAGCCACCCCGCCTCGACACATCGGTTCCCCCCTTTACAATGAACGATTCAGTTAAGCAGACGCTTCATCGTTTGACAAGCGTTATGGGCGGAAACACGCGGACGCATCACGGTTTCAGATTTTCGTATCATGAAACACATGAATTTTCATGAAAACAGGGACAGGCAAAGAATCGGGAGCGCGGCCGTCTTCGCCCGCTGGTAGGGCGGTTTCCCCGCAAACCGCCGCCGGTCCCTGCCGAGCGGACGCCTCCCTGATGCGTCCCTAGTTATCCGTGGCAGGCCTCATGACACAACGGAAATCCGCCTCGGCCGCCAGTTCTTCTCCCACATACGCCTTGCCATGCTGGACGGCCATGCGCTTATTCACGCGCCGATTTTCCACCTCCATCCGCAGCGTATCGCCCGGACGGACCTGCCGCCTGAACTTGGCGTTGTCCACGCCGACCAGCAGAAACACGCCGTTCTGGATCAGACCGGAGGCAACCAGCCCCGCGCCCCCGCACTGCGCCATCGTTTCGACCAGGATAACGCCCGGCACAACGGGGTATCCCGGGAAATGACCCTGAAAAAACCACATGTCCTCGCCATAGGTCATCTCTCCGATATAGTTCTGCTGATCGAAATACAACAAGCGGTCCACGAACAGAAACGGTTTCCGGTGCGGAAGCAGTTCTTCAATTGATCCCGGATATTCCTTGCCGCTCGCCACGAGTTGCTGCCATGTTATTTTCTCTTCGTTACTCATGCTCATCCCCTTCGCCACGGATCCGGAGAGGATACGGAGTTTACCTCCCCTTCCGCGTTTGCCGTTTACACGGACTTCAATACCAGAACGCCATTGTGTCCACCGAACCCGAGCGAGGTGGAAAGGGCCGCGCGAATCGGTCCGTTCACCCCCTGATTGGGCACCACATCCAGATCGCACGCCGGATCGGGTGTCGTGTAGTTGATGGTCGGCGGATAGAATCCGTCCCGAATGGCCAGCGTGCAGATCAGCGCCTCAATCGCGCCTGCGGCACCCAGCATATGACCGGTCATGCTCTTGGTCGAGGACATCTTCAGTTTACGCGCATGGTCACCGAACACCGTCTTCACTGCCTTGGTCTCCATGGGATCGTTCAACGGGGTGGAAGTGCCGTGGGCGTTGACGTAATCGATCTCATCCGGCGCGAGTCCGGCATCTTTCAGGGCAAGACGGATCGCGCGGATGGCACCCGCCGCCTCCGGATCGGGCGCGGTCAGATGATAGGCGTCTCCGGACGCGCCGTAGCCGGCGAGTTCCGCGTAGATCCGCGCTCCGCGGGCGCGGGCATGCGCCTCGCCCTCCAGAATCAGGATCGCAGAACCCTCCCCCATGATAAACCCGTCGCGCCCGGCATCAAAGGGGCGGCAGGCCTTTTCAGGCGTGTCGTTGTACTTGGTGCTGAGCGCCTTCATTGAACAGAACCCGCCCACACAATATTCGGTGACCGTCGCCTCTGTCCCGCCCGCGATCATGACATCCGCCCGTCCGGCGCGAATCATGTCCATCGCGACCCCGAGGGCGTCCGTGCCCGACGCGCAGGCCGTGACCAGCGTGTGCACGGCGGCCTGGGCCTTGAGCGCGATCGAGATGTTTCCGGCAGCCTCATTCGCGATCAGTTTGGGAATCAGCATCGGCGAGAGCCGGCCCGGCCCGCGGTTGAACAGCACCTGATATGCCTCGTCATCCACCTCTTTGCCACCGATGCCGTTCCCGACAAACACCCCCACGCGCTCCGGATCCGCGCCCCCGTCCGCCAATCCGGCATCCTGCCAGGCCTGCCTGGCCGCTGCCAGCGCGTACTGCGTGAAGAGCGCCATGCGGCGCGCCTCCTTGGGGTCAACGTACTGGGTGATATCGAACTGCTTCACTTCACCCGAAATCTTGGAATCCACACGCGAGGGATCGAACCGGGTGGTGCGTGCGATCCCAGACACCCCATTCCGGATATTGTCCCACATCTCCCCCACCGTGTTGCCGACAGGCGAAATCACGCCCAAACCGGTGATGACAACCTTGGTTTTCCCGCTCATAAGCACTGGTCTCCTTTTTTTCCCACTTGGGGTACGCTAAGCACTCTCCGGATGCGGACGCTGCGGCGGGACGCCACCCGCCACGTCGTGCCACTGGAGCAAAATCCCGCCGTAGGTCAGGCCGCCGCCGAACCCGATCAGCACAACCAACCCTCCGTCCGTAAGCTTACCGGAACGGACCGCGTCATCCAGCGCGACCGGCACGGAGGCCGCAGAGGTGTTACCGGTGGTCGCGACGTTCATGTGGAATGTTTCCAATGGCACCTTCATACGGCGCGCCACCGCCTCGACGATCCGCGCATTCGCTTGATGCGGGATCACGCACGCCAGATCGGCGAACGTATGGCCCGACCGTTCGAGCAGCCCGCAGAGGATCTCGTCGAACACCTTGACCGCGAAATTGAAAACAGGCCGTCCTTTCATGAACAGCGTATTGTGCATCCATGGACCGGTCGCGAGTTGCCGCGCCCCCCCTTCACGGTACAACAGGTCCGCACCCGAACCGTCGGCGCGCAGGATGGCATCGCGGATTCCGCCGGACTGCCCGCTGGTCTGCAGAACCACCGCGCCGGCCGCATCCCCGAAAAGAATACAGGAATTACGGTCCGTCCAATCCACAATGCGCGACATCATCTCCGCTCCGATCACCAGCGTAGGCCGGGGATCCACCTGCATCAGACCGTAAACCATCCACAGGGCATAGATGAACCCGGTACAGGCCGCCTGCAGATCAAACGCCGCGGCCTGCGTCGCACCCAATGCGTGCTGCACCAGACAAGCGGTCGAGGGGAAAGCCTGATAATCAGATGTGGACGTGGCGACCACGATCATGCCCAACTCTTCAGCACGCACACCCGCGGCCTCCAACGCCGCGCGGCCGGCCTGGATCGCCATGGATGAAGTGGTTTCGTCATCCGCGCCGAGATGCCGACTCCGGATCCCGGTGTGCGAAAAAATCCATTCATCTGTGGTGTCCAGTTTCTCCGCCAACTCCGCGTTGGTGACCACGCGCGTCGGCAGATACGAACCTGTACCGGTGATATGGACAAACATGCCAATCCTTTCGTGCTGAAAACAACGCTTGATCATGACGTTTTTTGTTGTTTTGTCAACCTGCAATGCGTCGCATCTGAAATTTTGTCTCAGGAAAAAGAAACCGATTCGAAACGGGCGGTTGACAGGGAAAACCCGGCCTGATATAGTGACCGCTCGTTATGGGACAGCAACTTAGAAAACGTTTGAAGCGCCAGCGCCGGGAAGCCCGCAACAAGCGGATCAACCAGAAGCTGCGCGCCGCGATGAAAAAGTAAATTTTTCATAAGGGTGCGATGGCCGAGTGGTTAGGCAGAGGTCTGCAAAACCTCGTACAGCGGTTCAATTCCGCTTCGCACCTCCATGTTTCCACTGATCATCACAGATTGTGACGGTCAGTTTTTTTTGTGGCTGCCCTTCGTGAAATGCAGGCGCGCAAAAAAACCGCGCCCCGCGCGGTTTTGGCCGCACGGGGCGTGGCACGTGAAAAGAAAAGGCCGAGCCGCTAACGGCGAACCGCCAGCGGCTCTGCGTCTCTTACATGTCCATGCCGCCCATGCCCGGGTTCGGCGCCGGAGCTTCCTTCTTCTCAGGAATTTCCGTGACCATGCACTCGGTGATCAGCAGCAGGCCCGCGATCGACGCCGCATTCTGCAGCGCGCTGCGCGTGACCTTGGCCGGATCCAGCACGCCGTCCTTGACCAGATCCGTGTACTGACCGGTCGCCACGTTATAGCCGTAGGCGCCCTTGCCGTTCTTGACGTTCTCGACGATCAGCGCGGCTTCCAGACCGGCGTTCTCGACGAGTTGACGCAACGGGGCTTCGAGAGCCTTGCGGATGATATTCACGCCGACCTTCTCGTCGCCGCAAACCTCAACCGCATCCAGCGCCTTCTGGCAACGGATGAGCGCCACGCCGCCACCGGCGACGATGCCCTCTTCCACCGCAGCGCGGGTCGCGTGCAGCGCGTCGTCCACGCGGTCCTTCTTCTCTTTCATCGCGGCTTCGGTCGCGGCGCCGACTTTGATGATCGCCACGCCGCCGGCGAGCTTCGCCAGACGCTCCTGGAGCTTCTCGCGGTCATAATCCGACGTCGTCTCATCAATCTGCTTCTTGATGAGCGCCACGCGTCCCTGAATGTCGCTGGTCTTGCCGCCGCCCTCGACGATCGTGGTGTTGTCCTTATCGACCGTGACCTTCTTGGCGCGGCCGAGCTGATTGATCTCGACGTTCTCGAGCTTGATGCCGAGATCCTCGCTGATCATCTGACCGCCGGTCAGGATCGCGATATCCTCAAGCATCGCCTTGCGGCGGTCGCCGAAGCCCGGCGCCTTGACGGCGCAGACCTGCAACGTGCCGCGCAGCTTGTTCACCACGAGCGTGGCCAGGGCTTCGCCCTCGACATCCTCGGCGATGATCATCAGCGGCTTACCGGATTTGGCGACATTCTGCAAGAGCGGCAGCATGTCGTTCAGGCTCGAGATCTTCTTCTCGAAGATCAGGATATAGGGATTCTCCAGAACGCACTCCATCTCTTCCGCGTTCGTCACGAAATACGGCGAGAGGTAGCCCTTGTCGAACTGCATGCCTTCCACGACATCCAGCGTGGTCTCAAGGGTCTTGGCCTCTTCCACGGTGATCGTGCCGTCTTTGCCGACCTTGTCCATCGCGTCAGAGATGATCTCGCCGATCTCATCTTCGCCGTTGGCGGAAATGGAGGCGACCTGTGCGATTTCGGAGGGATCCTTAACCTTCTTGGCCTGTTTCGCGATCGCGTCGACAACCGCCTTGGTCGCCTTTTCGATGCCGCGCTTGATCGCCATCGGGTTCGCGCCGGCGGTCACGTTCTTCAGACCTTCGCGGTAGATCGCCTCGGCCAGCAGGGTCGCGGTCGTGGTGCCGTCACCCGCCACGTCGCTGGTCTTGCTCGCGACTTCGCGCACCATCTGGGCGCCCATGTTTTCAAACGGGCAGGGCAGCTCGATCTCCTTGGCGACCGACACGCCGTCCTTGGTGATGGCGGGCGATCCGAACTTCTTGTCCAGGATCACGTTGCGGCCGGAGGGACCGAGGGTCGAGGCGACCGCCTTGTTGAGTTTGGAAATACCGCTCAGAATCTTCTGGCGGGCTTCCGTGGTGTACATCATCTGTTTCGCAGCCATACTCTCTTTCTCCTTAAAAAAACGGTATTATGCGTTACACAATCACGCCCAACAAATCCTCTTCGCGGACGAGCTGGAAGGTTTTGTCGTCGATCTTGATCTCGGTGCCGCCGTACTTGGGGAGAAGCACCTTGTCGCCGACCTTGACATCAAACGGAATCTCTTTGCCGTCATCGTCCCGTTTCTTCCCGATGGCGATCACTTTGCCCTCCATCGGCTTCTCTTTGGCGGAATCGGGAATGATGATCCCGCCCTTGTTGACTTCCTTCACGTCAAGCGGCTCGACCAACACGCGGTCGCCGAGCGGACGAATTTTTGTCATGTCTTTTCTCCTTTTTGGTTTAAGTTCGGGGGGGGCAGACAAACCCGCCCCTATGAAGGTTGATTGAAAATCAGCTTTTCTTGTTGTCATCCATCATGGTGTAATCAGCGTCGATCACCCCGTCATCGCCCGGCTTCTTCTCCGCCGAGGCGGAGGAATCTTCCGTTGCCGTACCGCCCGCAGCGCCGTCAAAGCCCGCTTCGCCGCCGGGCTGGCCGCCCGGTTGTTGCGCGTACAGTCCTTCGGTCACAGCAGACATCGCCTGATTGAGCGCTTCCTGTTTGGCCTTGATCTGCTCGACCGATCCGCCTTTCAGCGCCCCCTTGAGTTCCTCTACCGCCTTCTCGACCGGGGCCTTTTTCTCAGCCGGAATCTTTTCGGCGTTCTCCTTCAGCAGCTTCTCGACCTGATAGCAAAGGTTTTCGGCCTGGTTGCGCGTCTCGACCTCCTCGCGCCGCTTGGCGTCTTCAGCCGCGTGCATTTCGGCGTCCCTGCACATGCGGTCGATCTCCTCCTTGGAGAGTCCGCTGGAAGCCGTGATGGTGATCTTCTGCTCTTTGCCGGTGCCCAGATCCTTGGCGCTGACATTCAGGATGCCGTTGGCGTCAATGTCAAAGGTTACCTCGATCTGCGGACGTCCGCGCGGCGCGGGCGGGATCCCGTCCAAGTGGAACTTGCCGATCGTCTTGTTGTCACCGGCCATCTTACGCTCGCCCTGGAGCACGTGGATCTCGACCGACGGCTGGTTGTCCGCCGCCGTGCTGAAGATCTCGCTCTTCTTTGTCGGGATGGTCGTGTTGCGCTCGATGAGCGGCGTCATCACGCCGCCGAGCGTCTCGATGCCGAGCGTCAGCGGGGTCACGTCCAGCAACAGCACGTCCTTGACCTCGCCCTTGAGGATGCCGCCCTGAATCGCCGCGCCGACCGCCACCACCTCGTCGGGGTTGACGCCCTTGTGCGGCTCTTTGCCGAACAGCTCCTTGGCCTTCTCCTGCAACTTGGGCATGCGCGTCTGGCCGCCGACCAGCACCACCTCGTCAACGGTCTTGAGATCGGCGTCGCTCATGCACTTGCGGCAAGGCTGCGCCGTGCGCTCGATCAAGCCGTCAGTGAGCTGCTCCAGCTTGGCGCGGGTCAGCGTGACCGTCAGATGCTTGGGGCCGCTGGCGTCCGCCGTGATGAAGGGCAGGTTGATGTCGGTGTTGGCCGCCGAGGAGAGTTCGCACTTGGCTTTCTCCGCTGCCTCCTTCAGGCGCTGCAGGGCCATCATGTCCTTGGAGAGGTCGATCCCGTTCTCCTTGCGGAACTCTTCGATCAGCCAGTTCATCACCGCCTGGTCGAGATCGTCGCCGCCGAGATGGGTGTCGCCATTGGTGGCCTTCACCTCGAACACGCCGTCGCCGATGTCGAGCACCGAGATATCGAACGTGCCGCCGCCGAAGTCGTAGACCGCGATCTTCTCATCCTTCTTCTTGTCCAGACCGTACGCCAGCGAAGCGGCCGTCGGCTCGTTGATGATGCGCAGCACCTCAAGCCCCGCGATGCGTCCCGCGTCCTTGGTGGCCTGGCGCTGGCTGTCGTTAAAGTACGCCGGCACCGTGATGACGGCCTGCGTGATCGTGGTCCCAAGATAAGCCTCGGCATCGGCCTTCAGCTTCTGCAAGATCATCGCCGAAATCTCCGGCGGCGAATAGGTCTTGTCGTCGATCTTCACATGGGCGTCGCCGTTCGCGGCGCGCACGACCTCGTACGGCACCATCGAGACCTCATTCGCCATCTCGTCATAACGGCGTCCCATGAACCGCTTGATCGAATAGACCGTGTTCTTGGGGTTGGTCACCGCCTGCCGCTTGGCCGCCTGGCCCACCAGACGCTCGCCACTCTTGGTGAACGCAACGATGGACGGCGTCGTGCGCATCCCTTCGGCGTTCGGAACCACGACCGGCTCGCCGCCTTCCATTACGGACATGCAGGAGTTGGTCGTCCCTAAGTCAATTCCCAAAACTTTTGCCATTTTACGCTCCGTTTCATCCGCTCTAACTGAACACCCTATACGCGGATACGGGGTATAATGCACCTTGTGTGCCAAAATCCTTTCGACATCCGGACTGTTTTATTTATAACCTGTTTTTTTGCAAGTGGTTAGAAAAAATATCCTTCCTTAATTTATTTGGCCTGAAGGGTGCGGTTTCTTGTTTTGGCACACTTGTCATGGCACAGTTTTCACAAAGTGGGTCATAATTGCTCGCCGCGTCACGGCTTCTTTCTTGCCGTTTTAATCGGATGTTTAAAATATGGCCGATCGAAGGCAATACGAAGAGGCATAAGGCGTTTATCTTTACGTGTGGGGAGGTGCAAGTGGTCTTGACGGGCCCGCCCCGAGCCCCTAAACTGCGGATTATGAGCCTTTGACCGAAAATGGCTGGATGGGAAGAAAGGAGCGCACCATGAAAACAACAAGATGGCTCATTGTTTTGATGGCCGTAACGGGGTTCGGGTTGGCGTCATCGGCTCGGGAGCGCTCCTCGTCTAGCAGCCGGCCGCGTGGCGCGCCTGCCTCTTCCAAACAAAGCGCATCCTCCTATCAAACAGGACGTAACGCTTCATCATCCTCACGTCCCTCAGCACCGCGCTCCCAAATGGCGGCTCAACCGCGGTCAGCGCATGTGCCGTCGCCGAAAACCCCGTACCGCATGCCGGCACCCCGCGTCTCACAACCGTTCTCCTCATCCGTCTCCCGGCAGCAGTCCCGGCCCGCGCCCTCCGTCTCCACACCCCCGCCGCAGCCCGCGCCTTCCGCCAACCGCGATCCCGGTTCGCGCATCTTCAGCGGCACCCGCGCCGATCGGACGGAACCCCGAAAACCGTCCCGGCCCGCGCCCTCCGTCTCCACACC
>JAPXSY010000031.1:0-35404 GCA_033812795.1 Kiritimatiellia bacterium | reverse complement strand
TTAGGAGTTTTTTCACTTCGACGTTCTGAGTTCGGCGTTGGGCGTTCGGCGTTCAAAGGCGGCGGCGTGAAACGCCGCCCGGACGAGCAGACGCTCGTCCCTCCCGTCCTGCGGGCAGAACAAAAAAATCTGCGAAATCTGTGTAAATCTGCGGATAAAACCAGAAAGCACAAGACACGTTGTTGCGGGCGGGGACGCCCGCGCTCCCGACTGCGCATACACAAAACACGCTCTCAACTCGCATGCCCCCTGTCACGAACCGATTACCCGAACGCAGGACGCCCACGTCCAGCATTGCAAGGCAGAGGTGAACGTGTTGTAATATTTCGGCTTCTCAAGCACCCGACAAAGGAGGGAATATGGGCGGGCGTTTATCTATCATGATCGCGTCGCTTGCTGTTTGTTCGGCAGTCGGGGACACGCTGCCCGGCACCTTTCTGTTCGACCTTGGCGAGGCGACGGTGACGACGCTCGCGGAGCGGCAGCAGTCGCTCAGCAAAGAAACGCTGGTCGGCGCGACCGACGATATGCTGCAACGTTACGCGCCCGCAGGCGAAGTCCCGAACGCGATCAACGCTTTTCTGGTTAAAACAGGCGGCAAAAGGGTGCTGGTGGACACAGGGTTGGGGCTGAAACTGGAGGAAAACCTGAAGTCGGCGGGCGTGTCCCCGGTAGAGATCGACGCGGTGCTCATCACGCACATGCACCGCGATCACATTGGGGGTCTGTTGCGCGGCGGCGCGCCCGTTTTCACGAATGCCACTCTGTATATTCCCCGTAAGGAGTTCGATTACTGGAAAGCGGCGGGGGCGGAAGCGCAACGTATCGCGGACGCGTATGCCGGACGCCTCCGTCTGTTTCACCCGCAGGATCTGGACGTAGGGCAACCCGCGCCGCTGCTACAGAATATCGTTGCGTTTGCAGCCTACGGCCACACACCGGGACACACGGTTTATCTGGTGGAGGACACAAAAAAGAAACTGCTGATCTGGGGTGACCTTACACACGCCGCTCCCATACAAGTGCCGCATCCGGAAGTTGCGGTCACCTATGATGTCGATCCCGCGCAGGCTGTGGCGACGCGCAAGCGCGTCTTGGAGTTCGCCATCACAAACAAAATTTTGTGTGTCGGCAGCATGCATCTCGCTTATCCGGGCATCGGTCATCTGTATCGACGGCAGGACACCAACACCTGCCACCTCATACCGGTTGATTACACATATACGAATGCGGTGAGCGGTCGCGAAATTTTTGTGCGTTCCGACGGATATCGTACCGAGACGGAAAGAATCCGACTGGGCGCAGCCAAAGGCAAGGTCAGATATCTCAAAGAATCGCATCAGGGAAGCCAATGGTGGCAGATCACGGAAAACACCTACGATAAAAGAGGGAAGCCGGTTCGTTCCGTTAAAGAACTCTACTATAAGATACCGGAAAAACCGGAGGTTGAAGAGACGGTCTATTTCCCGAACAGGTATCATGCTCATTACGTCAAAAAGACGGGGCGTGACGGTGTGACGCGATACTCAGTTTTCAATCCGAAGGGGGAATTCGTCGCGACGGTTTCCGGCGACGGCAAACTGATCAAGGAGGAGAAGCCGGGCAACGACCGGTATTGGGCGCAGTTTTTGCAGGGCGAGACGCCGGACGAGGCACGCGCGCGCCTGCTCAAGGCAGAGCAAGCGCGGCAGGCCGCGGAGCGGGCACGGCAGGATGCGGAGAAAGCACGACAGGCCGCAGAAGACGAGAAGGACGCGGCGGCGGAAAAAGTTATCGCGGTATCGGCAACGATCATGCGATTCAAACTGCCGGCAGAAATCGAGTCGCTGTTCCCGTCAAATCTCTACTCTTCGCTTCCGCCCGGCACACTCGATTGGGTCGCCAGCATGCGAAAGGCGCATTTTGAATCCGAGCGCGCCTTGATGCTGCTTTGCAAGAGTGGCAAGTCATTCGTCACAAACAACCTGTCGGCTTGGAACCGCGTGACCGTGGCCGTCACGGTTTCGGATGAAGACGGCAAGCCGATGGAAAACGTGCGGGTCAACTTGCGGCAGACTGCGATGTTCGACACATCGGGTTCGATCGAGCGAGAGCGAAACATGGGGCACATCCCTGACAACTGGGATCCTTTGGATTGTACGGAGCAGACAGGTGCAGACGGGCGGGCTGTATTTAGCAAAGGTATCGGCTGTTTCAACTACTTTTATTTGGCCGGAGCGTTGTTCCATAGAGGCAAAATGCCGGAGCCGAATCTTAGCGTCAGCGTATCTGCCAAGGGGTACGAGCCGGTGACGCTCACGGCTTCTAATGTCAATAGATGCACGTTGGCGTGCGCCAAACTGGCGATCGAGGTTTTGGCGGGGGTCGCTGCCGACTTCACGATCAAAGCATCCGACGACCTTGAAGAAGCGCGGCAGGCATGGTTGCCCGAACGGTTGGTGAAAACCTTTTTCATCCCGGCGGAAAACATGCACGAAGCCGTGGAGATCAAGGTCGTGTTGAAAAAAATTTGAACTCAGAACGCCGAACTCAGAACGCCCAACGTCGAAGTTTTTTCACTCCTCGTTTTCTGCGTTCGACGTTCTACAGTTCCACCGGCAGGGTATCGCCTTTGCCGAAGGGCGAGAGGTCGCGCAGTTTGCGCACGATGCGCGGCATGTGTTCGAGAACGGTGTCCACCTCGGCTTCTGTGTTGTAGCGGCTGAGTGAAAAGCGCACCGAGCCGTGGACCGCCGTGAACGGCACACCCATCGCGCGGATCACATGCGACGGTTCGAGCGAGCCGGCCGCGCAAGCCGAACCGGTCGAGGCGCAGATTCCGAGATCACTGAGGTGATAGAGGAGCGCCTCGCCCTCGATATATTCGAAGCTGATGTTGGTGGTGTTGGGCAGACGGTTCACGCGGTCGCCGTTGACACGCGCGTCCGGGCAGGTGGCGAGCAGGCCCTTCTCCAGTTTGTCGCGTAGCCGGGCCACGGTGCGTCTTTCCGCCTCTATGTTGGCGGCTGCCAGTTCGGCCGCTTTCCCCAGACCCACGATGTAAGGGACATTTTCCGTGCCGCCCCGTCGTCCGTTTTCCTGATGGCCGCCGAGCATGAAGGTCTTGAGGCGTGTGCCGCGCCGCAGGTAAAACACGCCGATCCCTTTGGGCGCGTGCAACTTGTGTCCGGAGAACGAGAGCATGTCCACCGGAAGCCGCCGCACATCGATCGGCATCTTGCCCGCGACCTGTACAGCGTCTGTGTGCAACACGGCTCCGGCGGCTTTGACAATATGGGCGATCTCTTCCATCGGGAAGACCACTCCGGTTTCGTTGTTGGCCCACATGAGGCTCACGATGGCGGGGGTCCCGTCCTTAAGCGCGTCGCGCAACGCATCCAAATCCACCTGTCCGCTGCCGTCAACCGGCAGTTCGGTTTCACGGAACCCCATCTCCCGCAAACGGCGGCAGGGTCCGAGTACCGCAGGGTGTTCCACCCGTGAGGTGATGATTTTCGCCTGCGGTCCCAGCAACTCCGCGCTTCCGCGGATCGCCATGTTGTCGCTCTCCGTTCCGCAACTGGTGAATACGATCTCCGAAGGTTCGGCTCCGATAAAGGCCGCCACCTTTTCGCGCGCCTCCTGAACATGCCGGGCGATCTGTCCGCCAAAGAGATGCATGCTGGAAGGGTTGCCGTACAGGTCGCTGAAGAACGGCCTCATCGCTTCCACCACTTCATCCGCGACGCGGGTGGTGGCGTTGTTGTCGAAATAGATGGGTTGCATCGAGTTGTTCCTGTATCCCGCTCCGTAAAACAAGGTGCCCCAACGTTACACCACTGCAGGAAGGAACTCAAGTGGCGAATCAGAAGCATTTCCGTTGTGTTCGGTTTACGTTTCCGGTATCATCACGCGGTTTCTTAGAACAGCAATGGAGGTCGAACACGATGAGTTGTCCGTATCCGTGCTCCCATGAAGTGGAGCAGATGTGCTGCGTCGCCAAAGGCGCTAAGCATGGACCGGCCCCGATCCCCGAGGAGGGGAAATGGGTACAGGTGAAAGAGGTCAAGGATATTTCCGGTCTGACGCACGGTGTGGGCTGGTGCGCACCGCAGCAGGGGGCCTGCAAGTTGACGCTGAATGTCAAAGACGGCGTGATTCAGGAGGCGCTGATCGAAACGCTCGGCTGTTCGGGGATGACCCACTCAGCCGCGATGGCGGCCGAGATCCTGCCGGGCAAAACGTTGCTGGAGGCGATGAACACGGATCTCGTGTGCGATGCCATCAACACGGCCATGCGCGAACTCTTCCTGCAAATCGTCTACGGACGCAGTCAGAGCGCGTTTTCCGAGGGGGGCCTGCCGATCGGTGCGGGTCTCGAGGATTTAGGCAAGGGGCTCCGCAGCCAAATCGGCACGATGTACGGCACCAAGCAGAAGGGGGTGCGGTATCTGGAAATAGCCGAAGGATATGTCAGTCGGCTGGCGCTCGACAAGAACAAGGAAGTCATCGGGTACGAGTTCGTCCGCCTGGGGCCGTTGATGGAGCTGCTCAAAAAGGGCGAGGATCCCAAAAAGGCGTTGAAAACGTGCACCGGAACGTACGGCCGTTTCTCCAAGGAGATGGGGGCCGTCCAGTACATCGATCCGCGGCACGAGTAGGTGAAAGGAGACTATTCTTATGGCACTTTTTGAAAGTTATGCGCGGCGCATCAAGCAGATCGACGCCGTGTGCAAGCAGTACGGGATCAAGGATCTCCAGACGGCCCGGAAGCTGTGTCAGGATCGAGGGTTCGATCCGGTTGAGATCGCCACCGCGATTCAGCCGATCTGCTTCGAAAACGCGAAGTGGGCGTATGTGCTGGGCGCGGCCATCGCGTTGAAAAAGGGATGTGGCAAGGCCGCCGAAGCGGCGGAAGCGATCGGCGAGGGCTTGCAGGCCTTCTGTATTCCCGGTTCCGTGGCGGATGACCGTAAGGTCGGGATCGGACACGGCAATCTGGCGGCAATGCTGCTGCGTGAGGAGACGCGCTGTTTCTGCTTTCTCGCGGGGCATGAGTCATTCGCGGCGGCCGAAGGGGCGATCGGCATCGCGCTCAAGGCGAATAAGGTCCGCACCACGCCGCTGCAGGTAATTCTCAACGGATTGGGTAAGGACGCCGCCTACATCATCAGCCGCATCAACGGCTTCACCTACTGCGAGACGAAATTCGACTACGCGACCGGCAAACTGAAGGTCACGAAGACGACGAAGTTCTCGGACGGCCCCCGCGCGTCGGTACGGTGTTACGGTGCGGACGATGTGCGCGAGGGTGTGGCGATCATGTGGCAAGAGAAGGTGGATGTTTCCATCACCGGTAACTCCACCAACCCCACGCGCTTCCAGCATCCGGTTGCGGGCACCTACAAGAAAGAGTGTGTGCAGAAGGGCAAGCGCTATTTCTCCGTGGCTTCGGGCGGAGGCACGGGGCGTACGCTGCATCCCGACAACATGGCGGCGGGGCCGGCTTCGTACGGCATGACCGACACCATGGGCCGGATGCACTCCGATGCGCAGTTCGCGGGATCGTCCTCCGTGCCGGCGCACGTCGAAATGATGGGTTTCCTCGGCATGGGTAACAACCCGATGGTCGGCGCGACTGTTGCGGTCGCGGTCTCTGTGGAGGAGAGCTTCGCCAAGAAAACGAAGGTGTAGCGCCCGAAAGCGTGATCCAAAGAAACAGGCCGTGCCGCAGTTGCGGCGCGGCTCGTTTTTTGCCCATCAATTCCAATTGGGTGAACCAGTTGCCGCAACGGCCCGATAAGGTATATACTTAATTTTTCGTGAGACACCCCTGCGGTCCGATATTGCACTTGCTCTCCTGTGCCCGGAAAAGAAGAGAAGGAGCCCGATGACACCCAAGCCTGACACGACTTCGCAAAACCCCGAACAGCATGCCGGTCTTCCGGTCGTGATCTCCGGTTTGGGGGCAGTCACCCCCTACGGCATCGGGACGAACGTGTTGTGGCAGGCGCTGTTGCGCGGCGACAGCGCGATCTCCGCGATGGATCTTTTTGATCTGAACGGCATCCCGTGTACGCGTGCGGGGGTGGTTCGAATGCCGGTTTCGCCTGCGGGGTTCGAGGACGCGCCGCGTGCCACGCGGTTCGCCGCCGAGGCCTGCCGTGAGGCATTGGATCAGGCGGGGCTGATGCGGGATGCGGCGGCACGCGGCGACACCGCGCTTGTCACAGCATCCAACTTCGCGGACATGACGCGTGGCGAGCGGGCACTGATCCCTGCGGACACGGAAGGCCGCGATGCGGCTCTGGCGCGTCATTGTGCGCAAGCCACCGCTTGCGAGGCGCTGGCCGAAGGTTTTTCACTCGGCGGGCTGCGCCTGCCGATTTCGCTCTCATGTGCTTCCGGTGCCGCCGCCGCCGCCTGTGCGGCGGAACTAATCGCGGCCGGACGCGCGCAACGTGTACTGGTGGTGGGGTTTGACGCCCTCTCGCGCTTCGCGTGGAGTGGCCTCTGTTCGTTGCGGACCATGAGCCGGAAGAGGGTGAGGCCCTTTGACGCTGACCGTGACGGCACGATCTTCACTGAAGGGGCTGCCGCGCTGGTGATCGAGCGCGCGGATCTCTGCGCGGCGCGCGGTGCCACGCCGCTCGCGGTGCTGGCCGGTTGGGCCACGGGGAACAATGGCCACCACATGACTGCGCCTGCCCTTCGCGGGGCCGGTTCGTTCCGGGTGATGCGTGACGCGCTCGCGCGCGCGGGTCTCGCTCCCGACCGGGTAGACCATCTCAATCTGCACGGCACCGGTACCCAACCCAATGACTTGACGGAAACGGAGGCGGTGTACGATCTCTTCGGCCAGCGGGTGGCCTCGTTACCGGTGACCTCGGTAAAGGGGACGCTCGGCCATATGCTCGGCGCGGCCGGATCGGTGGAACTCGCGGTGTCGGTATTGACGCTCAGTCATGGGATCATCCCGCCAACCGGCAACCTGACGCGGCAGGATCCGGCGTGTCCGCTCGATGTGGTGACGGTTCCACGCGAGACGCGTGTGCGATGCGTGCTTTCAAACTCCGCCGGATTCGGTGGATGCAATGCGGCGGCAGTGATCCTCGCGCCGGATGAGCCTTTTTGCCCGCCTGCGGTGTTGCGGCCCGCTGCGGTCGTGATCACCGGGATGGGCGTGGTCAGTGCGTTGGGCGCGGATGTCGTCGAGTGCGCGGCCGCGTTGCGTGAAAACGAACCGGCCCTCGCCCCGTGGTCCCGCCTTTCGCCAGAAGGGGTGCCGCCGCTGTCCCCGGTCGGTGAGGCACCGGAGTTCGATTTGACCGAGTACGGCGTGTCGCGGAAGACCTATCTGGACCGTGCGAGCGAACTCTTTTTGGCCGCCTGCGGCGAGGCGTTGCACTCGGCGGGGCGGGAGACCGGAGAACCGACGGACGAGGAGACAGGCATACTGGCGGGAACCGCTTGGGGGTGTCTATCCACAGCCGAACGGTTTTTCGATGATTATCTCGCCAAAGGCCCGCGTTTTGTGAGGCCCTTCCTGTTTCCGCATGCCTATGCGAACACGGCGGTGAGTTTGGCTGCGATAGAGTGGGGCTTGACCGGACCGCACGGTAATTTCGTTTCGCGTGAAACCGCGTCCGGGATCGCGCTGGTTCAGGCGATCGATTTGATCCGTGCCGGACAAGCGCGACGGTTGGTGGCGGGCGGAGTGGATGCGCTTTCGCTGACTCGTCTGGCGGAAGGTGCGCCGGATGCCGCGGTTCCGGGCGAAGCGGCAGCGGCGGTGATGCTGGAATGTGCTCCGGATGCGGTGGCCTGCGGCAGCGATGCGGTCGCGCGGATCATCGGCTGCGGGTTGGCTACGGATCCGCAATCAGCGGTTGCGGACGCGCTGGCACAGGCCGGGTGTATGCCGGTCGCTGTCTATGTGAATGGCACCGCTGCGCGGGACGCGGCGGGTGCGCTTGTTCCGGATGTGCCGGTGATCGCGCCCGAGGCGCTCTGCGGCGCGGTGCAGGGGGCCTCCACGGTACTGCATCTCGTGCTGGCCCTGCTGGCTGGACACGACGGACCGGTATTGGTGTTGACCGCAGAGGCGTGTACCAGTGTGGCCTTGGTCGTGGAACCGGCGAAATGCTGAAGTGATCGGTAGGGACACCTCCCCGAGGCGTCCGCAGCGGTTTCGGGGAAACCGCCCTACCTGTGCGCCATTTCCCGCTTTGCGGAAGACGGGAGCGTTGAGGTCGGGGAAGAACAAGACAGGATTAACAGGATTTACAGGATTGGAGACGAGCTTGTACTGGTTGAGTGCATTGGCAAAATGTTCTGCGGTCTCTGTGTTCCCTGTGGTCAACACTCTACTCCCGATGGGGTCGTAGCCAGGAAAGTTCATTCGTTGGTGGGGACGCATCCCCGAGGCGTCCGCAGAGCACGATTTTTTAGCATCGCGGGTACAAAAACAAGGCGGCCTTTCCTGCCGGAATGGCCGCCCCGTTTCGTTCATCCGTTTCGGATCACTTTCCGAAGGTCGTTTTCAGGAGCGGCACCAGAGCGTTGGCCCACACGGTGTACCCTTTCTCCTTGGGATGCAGAAAGTCCGGCATCATCTCTTTTGTGAGGGTGCCGTCCGGCTCCAGCAGGTCTTGGTTAATGTCGAGCAGGACAACCCGCTGGCCGTCCGCATAAGGCCGGATCAGCGCATTGACCTTATCGTTACGTATGCGTGCGCTGTTAGTCGGCTTAGAACTGCGGGGAAAGATCGGCATCAGCACCACGCGGGTAGTGGGTGATTTCTCTGCGATTTTTCCAAGGATGGCCTTGATGCCGGCGGCCGTGTCCTCCGGATGTTCCCGCACCTCCGGCCGGTGACCAGTGTTGTTGGTGCCGATCATCAGCACCAAGAGTTTGGGCTGGTAACCGTCCAGTTCGCCATGATCCAGACGCCACAGCACATGCTCGGTGCGGTCGCCACCGTAGCCGAGGTTGAGTGCCTTATATGCGCCGAACTTCTCATCCCAGATTTTCTTGCCGCTGCCTTCCCATCCGTGCGTGATCGAATCACCCATGAAGACCAGTTCCCATCCGCCTTGTTTGACCAAGGCCAGCTTCTGCTCAAAACGGTTTTTCCACCAGCTTTCGTGCATGCGGCTCACGGGAGTGACAGAGGTGCGGAGCGTCTGCGTCACGAACGGCGCGATCGCCTCGGCCCAGATCTCATAACCGTTCGCATTCGGATGCAGCAAGTCGGGCATGATTTCTTTGGAGAGCGTGCCATCAGGCTGGAGGAGTTTGTCGTTGATATTCATCCAGAACACGCGTTTGTTGTCCGCGAATTTCTGGATTTGCGCGTTCACCGCCTCGTTGCGCAGACGGCAGGGGTCTTGGGCCGTGGCCCCGCGCGGGAAGATCGCGAGTAGCAGCACATGGGAGTGCGGCGCCTTTTGGCCCAGTTTGTCCAGAATCGCCTTGATACCCGCGACCGTGTCCGCAGTGCTCTCCATCTCTGGTTTGCGGTGACCGGTGTTGTTGGTGCCGATCATCACCACGAAAAGTTTGGGCTGGTAGCCGTCCAGCACGCCATGGTCCAGACGCCAGAGCACGTGTTCGGTCCGGTCGGCGCTGATGCCCAGATTGAGCGCCTTGTATTGGCTGAAGTACTTCTCCCAAACCGCTTTGCCGCGGTTCTGCCAGAAATCGGTGATCGAATCGCCGATGAACACCAATTCCCAACCGCCCTGTTTGGCGAGCGCGGCATCGCGCGCCACCCGTTTTTCCCAACCTTCGCCACGCGAAGTTGGCGTGGTCGAAAGAGTTTGGGCCCAAAGTGTCCCGGCCGTCAACGCGGTCAGGATGAACGAATACATCATACGCTTCATGGACATGTTCCTCCCTTGTTGTTCTCGTGTGTGCGCCAGACCGTTCGGGCGCTTGCCAGAAGGGTCTGGTCAGACAGACGCCGGATGCGGTGGTACACGGTGTCGCCGGCCTGCGCCGCTTCCGACAAAATGGTGTCGCCCCAGATGGCGGCGTTCTTGAAGGCGATATCGAGTTCGCCGACCTGACGTGTGCCGGTCCAGGCATCCGGCAGGCACTCCAAAGCCCACGCCACATAGTGTGCATGATTCACATGGTTGTTGAAATCGTGGTCACTGCGGCGGACGGTCAGGGTGGTGGACCATGCGCTTGCGGGTTCTGGCACGGGCGGTTCCGGCGCAGGCGGCAGCGTGACTCGCGGTGTGCCTTCCGGGGCCAGCGCGGCAAAATCGGGGGGCAACCGCACGATCCGGTTGGCTTTGCGGTCCACATACAGCCATTCGCTTACGCCCTCCAACAGCAGGTCGCCGGCCTCGTCCCGGCACACGAAATCGCGGAGGGCGGTCGCCCGTCCGCGTGTTCCGGCGGGCCAAGTCCGGATCAGCAGCGTTTCGCGCCAGGCGGCATAGCGACGGATGCCCAGACGGAGACGCGCCAGCATCCAAGTGAAGCCCGCGTCCTGTAACGCCTGAATGCCGAGCCCCAAATCGCGCGCATGGTTACCCGCGATCTCCTGCAGGAAGTTACAGTAGGAGGACAGCGTCACGCAGTTGCGCACGCCGCACTCGTATGCGCGAACGCAAAACGTCTCATCACGGGTATGCCGTGGCAGGGGGGTGCTCATGTCGGGATGTCTCCGTTGGCCCGATGCCGCGGCATCCCCGGGGGGTGGGGTACGGGGTCGGAGGTGTGGAGGGCTTCGCACCAGGCATCGAGCCCGTTAGGGAAAGAGGCAAGCCATGCGGAGAGCGTCTGTCCGTGTTCGGCGGTCAGGGCGCGGACCGCATCGAGATAGGGAATGCCGGTGGTGAACGCGGAAAACGTTTGGCGGACCTCTTCAGGGACCGGTTCCGTATCCAGGCTGACGAGTTTCCGGTCAAGCGCGTGCCGCCAGGCGGGCCATGCCTCGACAAAGCGGCGGTTCTCATCCGTGGCCGCGTCCGGACGGCTGAGGCTCTGTCCGACCTTTTGGGCGAGTTCCTCCAACCGGATCATGCGATCCCTCAGGATTTCGGCCAGCCGCTGACGCGCACCCGCATGGCAGGCCTTCGCAAAAGGGTCGTCGCGTAGGAAGAGCGCGCGCACATTGCGGTACCAGGCGTCAAGAGCCAGAAGGTTTCCCCAATAGATCAAATTGTTGCGGAGGATACGTGCCAAGTTGTTGAAACGCAACGGATCAAATGCACAGTCCACACTCGCGCGGATTCCGGGTTTGGCCACAAGGCGGCTGGGTATGGTCATGTCGCCACGCCAGATCTGCCCGGCCGGGAGCACGGTGCCGAAGGCGATCCGGCAGGGTCCCACCATTCCGCCTTGCCCGCCCAGAAAAACCGGCGGTTGATTGAGGAGCACGCCGTTGGGTACGTCGCCGATCAGCGAGGGGGTGGCCTTGTCCTGATGCGGGGTGAAGTTGAAATGGATGTAGGAAGAGCCGATTTCCGAATGGTCCTTGGGCCCCGTGCCGCCAGCCACCAGCGCATCGCAGAAGTTGATCAGACTGCCAGCCGTGACCCACGGCAGGAAGACCGTTTGCTTGACACCCACGCTGTGCGCGATCGACGACTCTTCCTCGAACAAACAACCCGGCCGCACATGCGCCCCGCTGCCCGCCTTGAAACCGTCTAGAAAAGTCGACCGATCAAAAAAACCGCCGGCCAGATGCACGTTGGCACCGAGTTGGCAGTCACAAACCGTGGCAGGCGCTTCCGCACCGATGACGCAGCCTGGGCCGATGGAAAGGGACGTGCCGCGCAGGCGGCAACCGGGATGGATGACCACACCCGGCGCGATGCGTTCGGGATTGACATCGGGCGCGACGTGGGTGGTTTCGGGAACCACGAACGTAACGCCGCGTGCCTGAAGCTGTTGAAGGACAGATGGCATCGTTTTTTTAACTTTCATCTTTCAATACTCAAGTAAAAACCCCGTGGGATTTCGAATTCGTCTGCCGTTCGCTCCGCTTGAGCGCTGGGCATTCATTCTTATCCCTCTTTCCCCATCAAAAGTTGACGATAGTATATGCCGAATAGAGCAAATGTGTAAAAGGATTTTAGCGGGAACGGGCAGATGTGCGCGGGTTGCGCAGATAGTAGAGGTAACCGTCTTCCGCGCCGCCGATGAAGTCCGGCACGCCGTCGTCATTAAAGTCCACGACTGTCGGGCTGACGTCATGGCCCTCGATGTTCTTGATGTGGAGGTTCCCCATGTTCGTAAAGAAGAAGCGTCCGTCCTTGGCCCCGGTCTGCCGCCACCACTCGGCATTTCTGGAGTTGATCAGGATGTCCAGCCGTCCGTCGCCGTCCCAATCCGTGATGCACAACTTGCGGCGTCCGCTGCCTCCCGCGCGATTGCGGTTGAAGCGGAGCGGCTCGCCCTTCTCGTCGCAGAACACGCGGCGCGGATGCAGCAGGACGCGCTCTCCATCGCGCAGGGCCCGCTCAAAAAAGGCGAGGTAGCCCTCTTGATCCAACATCACGAGATCCACCAGTCCATCGCCGTTCCAATCCACCGTGACCGGTGTCGTGCGCCACTGCGTGAGCAGAGCCTTGCCCTCGGGCCGCATCCACCCCCAAGCCAAAGCCGGCTGGGCACCTTCCCACTCGACTTCGATCGGCTGCGCGGCGGCCAGAACCGGCTTCTGGCGCGAGCCGATATTGCGATACCAGTGCACCTTGCCCAAGATCGAGTTCGCCACGATGTCCAGTCGTCCGTCGCCGTCCCAGTCGCACACGGTCTGCGTGGTGTAACCCCACTTCGCTTCACACGGCCCCTGAATGCTGCCGTTCGGGCCGGCCATGACCCGCAGCACCTTCCCGTCGGCCTCCAGCAGTTTCGGCTCGGCCCAGACCGGTTGCTCCACGCCCTTCCCGCTCAGGTTCTCGATGAACGCGATATACCCGGCCGTGTTACCGCAGATCAAATCCCAGTCGCCATCGCCGTCCCAGTCGCAGCCGAACGGCGTCACCAGCGCGCCGAACTTCACATCCTGCGCTTCCTGACGGAAGTAGCGCGGCTGCCGGAAGCGGGGCATGCGATCCGCGCACAGCGAGCCGGTGTTCTCGATGAACGCCACACGCCCGTCTTCATCGCCGCAGATCAGGTCCAGATCGCCGTCACCGTCCCAGTCAATGGCCGTAGGCGTGATCATCTGCAAATCCATCACCAGCGGGTAGCCGTCGCTGCCCACCAGACGACGCCCCGCCGCATACTCCGGATGCGTGCGCGAGCCGATGTTCTCAAAATAGGTGAAACCGTCCAGAAACTCCCCGCACAGCAGATCAAGGTCTCCATCTCCGTCCCAGTCTGCAAAATTCGGCGAAGGCCAACCGTACACCTCTAGCGGTTGCCCCGCCGCCAGCACCAGCTCCGCCGGGGCGTAATCGGGCTGCTGCGTAGTGCCGCGGTTGCGCAGCCAATAGACCAGCCCGCGCAGCGGCTCGTTGATCCAGACGCCCTCGGCATTGTAGGCGTTATCCCATCCATAGGATGTCCAGTCGCCGACGCCGACGATCAGGTCTTGCGCGCCGTCGCCATCGTAATCAACATAGCGCCACATGTTGGCGCGCACTCTGTTCGTGTGGATATTCGACTTGATGTTTTCGCCCTTGATCCCGACACCCCGAGCGGTCCCGGCCTGCTTGAACTCAGGGTGCATCGTGGCCGGCGTCAGAACGTGCGGCACACCATCGACAAAACTCACCTGCACGTTTGAAGGCGAACGGCTGAGTCTGCGCGCGGCCTTGAACACCGGCATACGCGCCCCGTTGTCCAGTCCGAGCATCCATCCGCGCGGCGAGGTGCGGCCGGTGGGATTCTCGAACACATAGATCCCGTTGTACGGCTGATCCGGACAGGACACCACCAGATCGAGATCGCCGTCGTCATCCGCGTCCATCGGTAGCGGCCACGCCCACAGGCCGACACCCAGATAAACCGTCAAGCCCGGATTGTTGTAGGGCAGGCGTTCGAGCGAGCCTTCGACCTCAAGGCCCAGCAACAGCAAGCCGCCGGCCCAGGTGCCCTGCGGCAGCGATGCGCGCTCGCCCGCCTTGAGCTTCCTCGCGTACACATGCAGCCGCGTGCGGCCGGCGTCGGTATAGCGGAAGCTCACGCCCGCGACAGGCGACCAGCCGTCGAACCGCGCGTCAGGATTCGTGACCGTGCTCGCCATGTGGACCGTCGCATCCTTGCGTGCCTCAACCTCCACGACCGCAGGCTCGCCGCCCGCGATTTGCGTGTAGCGCCACGTTGCGGTGTCACGCGGCAGATCGGCCCACACATACGCCCGATTGGAAAAGGCCTTCGCGCCGTTTGCCAGCGGCTGGAGCGTCCACCCCGTTCCGCTGATGATCAGCGTCTCCGTCTCCACCCGTTGCTGCGCAGCCTCATCCGCGATTGCCGCACCACAAAGAACCGTGCACCCCAACACGCACCACAACCGGCTTCCAACTCTTGACATGCTTTTCACTTCGTCATTAAGAACGGGTAGCGCCTGCTTCATATTGCGTCTCCCATCGATTCCTCAACGGCTTGCGTGAGGCGCTCGACCCAACGCTCGACCAGTGCCGATTCGCTGGCCTCGACCAGCAGGCGGATCTTCGACTCCGTACCCGAGTAGCGCACAATGACACGTCCCGCCTGTTGCAATTCCCGCTCGCAGGCTTGGATGACCGCAGTCAGGGCCGGCACCTCATGGATGGGGCGTTTTTCTTTGATCGGGAGGCTGACCAGCCGCTGCGGATATTCGGTCATGCAGTCGGTCAGTTCGGCCAGACTCTTGCCCTCCTGCTTCATCATGCGCATCACTTGCAGGGCACCGATAATGCCGTCGCCGGTCGTGGCGTGATTGTGGAAGATCAGGTGTCCGGATTTTTCGCCGCCGAGCGAGTGGCCGCCCTTGCGCATGGCGTCGATCACATAGCGGTCGCCCACGTCGGTGACCTCGACCCGGATGCCGTGCTTGCGCATCGCCTCGTGGAGGCCGAGGTTACTCATGCCGGTCACCACCAGAGTGTCATTGGCGAGCAGACCCTGTTTCTTGAAGGCAATGGCGCACGCGGCGAGAATGCGGTCACCGTCGACGATGGCGCCGTTGGCGTCGGCGAAGATGACGCGGTCCGCGTCGCCATCGAGCGCGATGCCGATATCGGCCTTGTGTTCTTGAACCAGCTTTGCGATGCATTCGGGATACAGTGCGCCGCACCCGGCATTGATGTTGAGCCCGTCCGGGGTGACGCCGGTCTTGATGACGGTCGCGCCCAGTTCGCGGAAAATCCAGGGACCGATGTTGTAGGCTGAACCGTTGGCGCAATCCATCACCACCTTGAATTCGCTCAGCTTGGCGTTGTCGATCGTGCTCTTGGCGAACTCGATGTACCGTCCGCGCGCGTCATCCAGCCTGTGGGCTTTACCGAGCTGGTCACTTCGGATGTTGTCCGTGCTCAGGTCGCCGTCCAGAATCAGACGGGTGAGGGACTCCTCCTCCTCGTCTTCCAGTTTGTACCCGAACGGATTGAAGATCTTGATGCCGTTGTCGTCGTAGGGATTGTGCGAGGCGGTCAGCATGATGCCGACATCTGCCGCCAGCGAACGCGTCAAGTGCGCCACGGCGGGCGTCGGCACCGGTCCGACCAGAAACACGTCGCATCCCGCCGAGACCAGGCCGCTGGTAATGGCGGTCTCCAGCATGTAACCGGAGAGGCGCGTGTCTTTACCGATCACCGCGCGCGCGCTGCCGTACCCGCTGGCGTGCAGACGCGTACCCAGCGCCTTGCCAAGTTTCAGGGCCAGTTCGGCGTTAACCGGAAAGGTGTTGGCCTGCCCCCGGATGCCGTCGGTTCCAAATAGTTTTCCCATATTCACCTGCTACGGTTGTTCTGGGACGATTTGTACCGTAACGGCATGAACGCGGCAAGCCTTTTCCGCGGATTGGTCTTGAAACATACGGCAAAGAAGTGCAAACTAGTTCCTGTTTTTCGCGGCACACGAATCCGGGTGCCGCATCATGACATACCACCCCGCAGGCGCGAAGGATTCATCATGGCACTTAAGAAATTCGACAAGGTTCTGGTCATCAACTCCGGCAGTTCCTCTCTCAAATTCACGTTGTTCAACATTCCCACGAAAGCCATGCTTGCCAAGGGGATGGTGGAGCGGATCGGCACACCGAACGCCAATCTCATCTACCAGCGCGACGGCGAACCCAAAATGACGCAGGGTATCGCGGCGGAGAACCACGGCAAGGCGCTGGCCATGGCCTGCAAAATGCTGACCGATCCGGAGTGGGGCGTGATCAAATCGCTGAAAGAGGTGGACGCGATTGGCCATCGGGTGGTCCACGGCGCGGAGGAGTTTTCCGATTCGGTCATCATCACTGAGGATGTCAAGGCCAGCATCAAACATTGCGCCGACCTCGCGCCGTTGCACAACCCCGCCAATCTGGACGGCGTGGTGGCCTGCGAGACGGTCTTCCCGAATGTTCCCAACGTCGGGGTTTTCGACACCGCGTTCCATCAGAGTATGCCCAAGCACGCCTATCTCTATGCGATTCCGCAGCGGTATTACGATGAATACCGGATCCGCAAATACGGCTTTCATGGCACCTCGCACAAGTTCGTGATGCTGGCTGCGGCCGAAACCCTCAAGAAGCCGGTCGAGGAGCTTAACCTCATTACCTGCCACCTCGGAAACGGCTCCTCCATCGCGGCGATCAAGGGCGGCAAGGTGCTCGATACGTCGATGGGGATGACGCCGCTCGCCGGACTGATCATGGGCACGCGTTGCGGTGACATTGATCCCGCGATCATTTTCTTCCTCGCCCGCAAGGGGCTGTCGGTCGATGAGATCGACGACGCACTCAACAAGCAAAGCGGGCTCCTCGGCATCAACGGCATCGGCAGTGGCGACATGCGCGATACCGTGAACGCTGCCACGCAGGGCAAGGCCGCGGCCGAAAACGCGCTGAACATGTTCGGCCACCGGGCCGCCTTCTACATCGGTGCCTATTACACGCTGTTGGGCGGCGCCGACGCGATCATTTTCACCGGCGGGATCGGCGAGAACAGTGCGCCGGCCCGTAAGGCGATCCTCTCGCGTCTGGAGGCGCTAGGGTGCAAAATGGACGAGGCCCGAAACAAGGCGGTGGCCGGGAACGCGGGAGTGATCAGCACGGAGAATTCGAAGCTGACCGCGCTCGTGATCCCCACAAACGAGGAGTTGATGATCGCCCGGGAGACCTTCCGGGTTCTTTCCGAAAACCTCAAGAAATAAGGACCTTCCCCTATGAGCATTCTCGATTCCATGATTCCCCGCGCACAGGCGGCCGGCAGGACGCTGGTGCTTCCTGAAGGTTTGGATCCGCGTGTCATCACGGCGGCGGTTCGCGCTGCCCAAGCCGGTATCTGTAAACCGGTCGTGTTGGGCACGCCGGAGGAGATCGCGGCTGCCGAGGTGGCCGCCGGGACGACGCTGTCCACAGCCGGGGTGTCGGTCATCGATTACACCCGTTCGGAATTGCTGCCCGTGCTGGCCGAGGCCTTGTACGAGAAGCGCAAGGCCAAGGGCATGACGCAGGAAGAGGCGCTGGAGACGGTCCGGAGCCGCCGCCTCTATTTCGGTAACATGCTGGTCGCGATCGACAAGGCGCAGGGACTGGTCGCGGGATCGATCGCCTCGACCGGCGACATGCTGCGCAGCGCTTTCCACTGTATCGGTACGGCCAAAGGAATCCGGCTCGCCTCGTCGACCTTCATTCTGGATCTGCCGCGGCCCACCGCCACAGGCGAGAGCACGCTGCTTTTCGCGGATTGCGCCGTGAACCCTTGCCCGACCGCCGAGGAACTGGTGGACATCGCCCATGCGACGGCGCTGACCTACCGTAAGCTGATCGGCAAACAGCCGCGTTTGGCGTTTCTCAGTTTCTCCACCCGGGGCAGCGCGAAACACGAATTGGTGGACAAGGTGCGCCGCGCCGCGGAACAGACGCGCGCGCGGTTCGAGGAGCAGCGGGTGGATGCGGTCGTGGATGGCGAGGTCCAAGCCGATGCCGCACTCGTGCCTGCGGTTGGTGCGGCCAAAAACAAAGGGGGCGCGATTCAGGGTGACGCCAATGTGCTGATTTTCCCGGATCTTCAGGCCGGCAACATCAGCTATAAGCTGGTCGAGCGGCTCGCTGGCGCCACGGCGTTGGGTCCGGTGATCCAGGGTCTGGCCAAGCCGGTGAACGATCTTTCGCGCGGGTGCAGCGCTGACGATATCGTCGGCACGATGTGCATCACCGCCCTGCAAGGCTGACCGCACGTCCTTTTTGAATGGCGGTACGGGCTGAAAAGCGGTAAGATAATCTAACTTTTTCCCTGTAGCCTGTCGGACAGGGATATCAGTTCCGGGAGGGTTGCGATGGGCGGTTTTTTCGGTGTGGTCGCGAAGGAAGATTGTGTCGCGGATCTTTTTTTCGGAACCGACTATCATTCCCACCTCGGCACGATACGGGGCGGGATGGCGGTGTGGGATACCAAGGGGTTTCAACGGGCGATCCACGATATTTCCAATTCCCAGTTCCGCTCTAAATTCGAATCGGATTACCGCCGGTTCAGCGGCACGTGTGGCGTCGGGGTGATTAGCGACAACGAGGACCAGCCGCTGGTGATCGCCTCGCATCTTGGCGTCTATGCGATCGTCACGGTGGGGATGATCTCCAACATCGGGGAACTGGTCCGGGAGTTGTTTGCGAGTCAACCGGTCCAGTTCTCGGAAATGAGCCGGGGCGGCATCAACCCCACGGAACTGGTTTCGATGCTCATCAACTCGCAGGCGACATTCAGTGAGGGAGTGCGGTACGCGCAGCAGCGGATCGAGGGGTCCTGCTCCATGTTGCTGCTCACGGACGAGGGTGTCCTGTTTGCGGTACGTGACCGCTACGGACGGACGCCGGTGATTGTCGGGCACAAGGCGGGCGCGCGCGCGGTGGCGATGGAGAGCTGCTGTTTCCCCAATCTGGGATATGAGGTGTTGCGTGAACTCGGGCCGGGCGAAATGGTGTGCTGCACGCCGGACGGGGTGGAGACGGTCCTGCCCCCCGGGGACGAGATGGCGATCTGCTCTTTTCTCTGGGTGTACTTCGGGTATCCTCCCTCGTCTTATGAGGGACGCAATGTGGAGATGGCGCGTTACCGGTGCGGCGGTGCTTTGGCGCGTCGTAATCCGGTGAAGGCCGATTCAGTCGGGGGGGTGCCGGATTCCGGAGTGGCCCATGCCTTGGGTTATGCGGTCGAAGCCGGTATCCGGTACGCGCGTCCGTTTGTGAAATATACCCCGACCTGGCCTCGCAGCTTTACACCGTCGGATCCGCGTGATCGCGAGTTGATCGCCAAAATGAAGCTGATTCCCGTTCCGGGGCTCATCCAAGGGAAGCGGCTGGTTTTCTGTGACGACTCCATTGTGCGCGGCACGCAGTTGTGCGATCAGGTGAAGCGCCTGTTTGATGATGGGGCCAAAGAGATTCACATGCGCATCGCCTGTCCGCCGTTGCTTTACCAGTGCCGCTTCCTCAACTTCTCCCGCACCAAAAGCGAGTATGATCTCGTTACCCGCCGGACCATCCGCGAGATCGAGGGCGACGGCGCGGATATCGCCTCGTACCGCGATCCGGATGGCGCGCCGTATCAGAAGATGGTGGGGCGTATCCGGAAACGGTTGGGCCTCGGCTCCTTGGCCTATCAGCGTCTGGACGATCTGGTGGCCGCGATCGGATTGCCGAAAGAGCGTTTGTGCACCTATTGCTGGACGGGAGAGGATATCACGAAACCGGCGGGATGCTCCCACGGTTGCGCACGCTGTGCCGTCCCGTGCGCCGCCGGTTCTGCGTAGGCTTCGGGTTCGATCCCGATGCTTGCGGGTGAAGAGACGGGTGTGATAAACTCAAATCGTTTTGGGGATTTGCGTGTTGCGCGTGTTCGGGGGGGGCGGTCCGCGCGGGGGACGAAGGCGGGAGAAACATGCTTTTTGAGCGAGATCAAAACGGGGTCGAGGCATCCGGCGGGGAAGGAAAGGGTGTCGTCCGGGTTGACAAGGTGGTCTTCGGTGGACCGCAAGTGGTTCTGATCGCCGGCCCGTGTACAGTCGAGAGCCGCAACCAGTTGCTGGACATCGCGGGCGCGGTTAAAGAGGCCGGGGCCGTGATGCTTCGCGGCGGGGCTTTCAAACCGCGCACCTCACCCTATACGTTTCAGGGGCTGTGCGCCAAAGGTCTGGAGTATCTGGCCGAGGCGCGCGCCATGACGGGTTTGCCGTTCGTAACCGAGGTGCTGGAAACGGCCCACCTCCATGATGTGGCGCAGGTTGCGGATATGGTGCAGTTGGGATCCCGCAATATGCACAACTCGGTTTTGCTGCGGGCGGCCGGAAGCTGCGGCAAGCCGGTGCTGCTGAAGCGCGGGATGAGCGCCCGGATTGAGGAGTACCTGCTGGCGGCTGAATACGTGCTGCAGGGCGGTGCCCGCCACGTGGTGCTGTGCGAACGCGGGATCCGGACATTCGAGACCATGACGCGCTTCTCGCTGGATCTGAACGCCGTGCCCCTGCTCAAGGAACGGACCTGGCTGCCGGTGATCGTGGATCCCAGCCATGGCACGAGTGTGAGCCGTCTGGTGACGCCGATGGCGCGCGCCGCAGTGGCCTGCGGTGCGGACGGGCTGATCGTGGAGGTGCACAACCGTCCGGAACAGGCGCTGTGTGACGGCAAACAGAGCATAACGCTCGAAGCATTTGCTGCGATGGTGAAGGGGGTGCGCGATGTGGCGGAGGCCGTGGGCCGCACGCTTTGACTTTGACCCTGCGGGCATTGCGGTGTCCGCGCGTAAAAGAAAATCCGGAAGGTCGTGGATGAAGGTGTCAAACAACGGAGGAGAACGGGTATGAGGGCCATAAAGCGAATCGGATTGTTTGTGATGTTGGGGGGATGGGTCGGTGCGGCGTGTGCGGCAGAGTGCCTTTCGCCGGAATATCTGGCGGTTTCTCCGGATGGCCTCACGCTGTATGTGACCGCCGCCACGGCGGACAAGTTGCTGTTGGTCGATCCGGCGGCCGGACGGGTCAAGGCAGAGTGGACGGTGCGGCATGAGACGCGCCGCGGATTCTGGGGCCGCCTCGGCTTCAGCACGTCCAGCGGAGCCAAGCGCGTGGCGGGTCTGAGCGGAGTGGCCGTGGCACCGGACGGCACCGTGTACGTCACGGGCGGAGGCGTGAACGGTTTTCTGATCAAACTCAATGCGGAAGGCAGTGTGATGGGGCAGGTCTGTCTGGGGCACACCCCGCTCGCGCCGGTGGTTGCGCCGGATGGGGCGACGGTGTATGTGCCCAACCGTTTCTCTTCCAACGTGGCGGTGGTGGATGTCGCTTCCATGACCGTTTCAGCCACGGTGCCAATGTTGCGCGAACCGTTCGCGGCCGCGCTCGGCAAGGACGGCGTCCTGCTGTTTGTGGCCAACCACCTTCCGGCCGTCCGCGCGACCAACGATGTGGTGGCGGCTTCGGTTTCGGTGATCGACACCGCACAGAAGACGGTGGTGAGGCACCTCATGTTGCCCAACGGCTCCACCGGTGTGCGCGGAATCTGCGCCTCGCCCGATGGCCGGTTCGTCTACGTCACCCATACGTTCGGACGCTATCAGTTGCCGACCACCCAGCTTGAACGCGGCTGGATGAATACCGCTGGCCTCAGCGTGTTCGACGGTGTGACCGGCGACTATGTCAACACCGCACTGCTGGATGATGTGGATCTGGGCGCGGCCAATCCGTGGGGCGTCACGGTTACGTCAGACGGCAAGACGCTGGTTGTGGCCCATGCCGGAACGCACGAGCTGAGCCTCATCGACCGCCCCGCGTTTCATGCGCGGCTGGAAAAGGCCGCCCGGAACGAGAAGGTCACCGAAGTGACGAAATCCGCGTCGGACGTGCCGAACGATCTCTCGTTTCTCGTGACGCTGCGGCGCAGGATCCGGCTGCCGGGAAACGGTCCCCGCGGCGTGGTCGCGGTGGGGGACAGCGTGTATGCCGCCCTGTACTTCACGGAAGAACTGGTCGCCGTGAAACTGGGCGGGCCGGTGGTGAAGCCCGTGCGGGTGATGCTGGGTGCCTCGAATGCGCCGCCGACGGATCCCGTGCGCCGCGGCGAGATGTTCTGGAACGATGCCACACTCTGTTTCCAGCAGTGGCAGAGCTGTACGAGCTGTCATCCGGAAGGGCGTATGGACGGGCTGAACTGGGATCTGGTGAACGACGGGATCGGCAATCCGAAACAGACCAAAGCCCTCGTGTACTGCCACCTCACGCCGCCCACCATGGTTACCGGGATCCGTCCCGACATGGAGTCCTGCAATCGCAAGGGGCTGACGCATATCCAGTTCGTGGTGCGTCCTGAAGAGGACGCCTTGTGCCTTGACGCGTATGTGATGTCGCTGAAGCCGGAGCCCAGTCCCTATCTCCTCAATGGGCGGCTGTCACCGCTGGCGAAAAAAGGGGAGGCGATCTTCAAGAAGGCGGGGTGCGCGGAGTGTCATCCGTCCGCAGAAAGCGGTCCGCAGGGTGAACCGTTGTTCACCAATCTGAAGAAGTATGATCTCGGATTGGGTGTGGGGAACGAGGAGGGACGCGAGTTTGACACGCCCACGCTGGTTGAAACGTGGCGAACCGCGCCGTATCTGTACGACGGACGCGCGTTGACGATGGAAGAGATGCTCACCGTGTGCAATCCGAAGGATACGCATGGGGTCACTCGGGCGCTGTCGCCTGAAGAGATCCGCGCGCTGGCGGAGTATGTCTTATCGTTTTAGGTGAAAGGGCGTTGGAGTACGGCGCCAGAGGCGGAGGAAGAATGCGGAAACGGCATTACGGGCAGGGTGGGGTGTTGCGGGGGCAGGAGTTGGGCGTGTTCGCGCCGGAGTCGGGCTTGCCGCCTGCGGCCAAGGGTGTTGTTCTGTCGCAAACCGGATGGGGAAGCCGCGAACAGATCCTCCGTGCCGGGGTTGGCGCCCAAGGCACGGAGGTGCCGCAACTCTGGTTGTGCGGGGGGGATGGCCAGTTGCCTCCGGTCTACCAGCGGCTGGTCGTGGAAGGGGTGTCGCCGCGGTTGATTCGGCGCGGTGCCTGCACCGTGGGCGTGGGGTATGAGGATGAGCACGCGGACTATTGTTTGCTGACCGGGGTGCTGCCGCCGGATTTGAACGCATCGCGCGAGGCGCAGACCACCGCCGTGTTCGAAATGATCGAGGATGTGTTGCGCGATGAGGGAATGACCTTCGCGCAGGTGGCCCGAACCTGGCTCTATATGGACCGTATCCTTGACTGGTATGATCCGTTCAACCGCGCGCGCGACGCGTTTTTCCACTCACGGAAGGTGTATGACGGTCTGGTCCCCGCCAGCACGGGAATCGGCAGCGCGAACCTCTACGGTTCGGCGATCACCGCCTGCGCGATCGCGGTCCGGCCCAAACGCTCCGGTTCGCTCACGCTTACGGCCCTGCCCTCGCCCCTGCAATGCGCCGCGCTCGAATACGGCAGTTCGTTCAGCCGCGCCGTGGAGTGGCTCACACCCGAAGCCCGGACCGTGATGGTCTCGGGCACGGCCAGCATCGAACCCGGAGGGGCCACGGCGTTTGTCGGTGACGTGCGGCGTCAGATCGAACTCACGATGGATGTGGTGCGCGCGATTCTGACCTCCCGCGGCATGGATTGGGCGGATGTCACGCGCGCGGTCATGTACCTGAAACGCGCCGAATACCAAGAAGAGTGGGAGCAGTACCTTCGGGAACATGCGCTGGAGGGGATGCCGCTGATCACCATTGAGGCCGATGTCTGCCGGGATGATCTGCTGGTGGAATTGGAAGCGGATGCCGTGAAACGTTCGTGAGAGCGGTCTTAAAAAAAATCCTGTCTCCCGGCGTGGCGGCGTGGGCCTGCTGGGTTGCGGCGCTGGGGGCGGTCGCTTTGGCGTTTCCCGGCGCAACGCGCGCGGGCGCGTTGATGGCGCGGCGCCCCATGCTGATGGGAACCGCGGTGCTGGCCGTCTGGATCGGCCTTGCGGGGATACGGGCGTTGCGGGGGCGCCGCGCGGCCTCGGCATTGCTGCATCTCGGTTGCGCGTGCGTGATGGCCGGTTGGTTGGTCGGACGGGTGGCGGAGCGTTCGGCAACACCGGAACGGCCGGTCACGGGGGCCATGGCGATGATCGCTGGCGATGTCTCCGACAAGCTGTGGGAGGGGGCGTACCTCACCAACTTTGTGGGGCGTCTGCCGTTCACCGTGAAGCTCGAACAGTTTTTCGTCGAGCGCTATACGCGCAATGCGGTGGATATCGATGCGGGCCGTGAGGCACCGGTGCGCGAGTACCGCAGCCGTATCACGGTCGCCGAGCCGGGCCGGGAGCCGTACGTGGCCAACGTGCGTGTGAATCAGCCGCTTCGTGTCCAGGGATACCGCATCTACCAGATGAGCTGGGGGCAGAGTCAGGATCTCTACGGGCGTCCCGTCACCTACACGGTCTTGCAGTTCATCCGCGATCCCGGCCTGCCGCTCGTCTATGCCGGGTTTGTTCTGCTTTTCGCGGGAGTGCTGCTCTTTGCGTTGCGCGTCGGCTGCGCGCGCGGGACGGCGGCGCGGGAGGTGCCGTCATGATGGTGAAGCTGACCTTTCAGGGCGGTCTGATCTACCTGACCCTCACGCTGTTCGTGGCGACCGCGCTGGCGTTGCGCGGGAGGTGGCGCGCAATCGGGCGGGGGTTCTGGTTCGCGGGATTTATTGCGGCGCTGGCTTCGGTCATCTGGCGCGGTGTGCATACGGGCCATCCGCCGATGCAGAATCTGTTCGAGTTCTTCCTCTGCATGGCCGCCGCGCTCTGGCCGCTCTCGCAGTGGAGCCGGTGGCACAATCAACTGGACACCGACCTGCGGGACGCGCTGTTGGGCGTGGTGATCCTGATCCCTGCCTGCTTCGTCTTCAGCGAGGAAGTGCGCCGTCTGCCTCCCGCGCTGCAGAGTCCGCTCTTCATCCCCCATGTGGCGAGTTATGTCGCGGGCTATGTGATGCTGGCCCGTGCGGCGCTGATGGCGTTGCCGCTCTTTCGCGCGGCTACGTTGGACCGGATGACTCTGGAACGGACCGAGACCGCCGCGCGCCAGACTGCGGCCGTCGGGTTCGTGCTCCTGACGCTGGGGTTGTTGCTGGGTTCGTTGTGGGGCAAGATCTGCTGGGGGCATTACTGGCAGTGGGATCCCAAGGAGATGTGGTCGCTGGCCACGTGGCTGGTATACGCCGGCCTCTTCCATTACCGCCTTCGGCACGGTCTGCGCGCGCCCGGTACACTGGCGGCGCTGTTGTGGCTCGGCCTGCTGTTCATTGTGCTGACCCTGACCTGGATCAACGTGTCGCGGCTTTTTGTCGGGATGCACAACTATGCGTGATTGCGTGACGTGAGTTCCGGCGGGTGCGGGGACTTCGCGTTTCAAGTTCAAAGCGCCTCATCTGACCTGCGCAAGGCCGGGGACGTTCCGTTCTTCGCTCCCCATGCGGCTCGGTATCATGACTCCCGTTCGTCCCGATGCGCCGCGGTATCCGAGGGTATCGGCAAGTACCGCCATTGTTTCGCGCTGGCGCGCTTCCACCCGTTTGCGGGCCTCGGCCACGCGTGCGCGCGTGCCGGCCGGATTCTGCACCATGTCGAGCACAGCGGCGGGCAGGCGCGCGCGGTCCGCCGCCTGATCGAAATCGAAGAGCCATGCGTCCAAACCGATGTCGCGCCACATGAAACCCTTGCTCGTCTGTTCGGCGAAGCGGCAGACGATCGCAGGGATGCCGTTGCCGATGCACAGGATCGGCGAATGCATCTCCAAACCGAACAGTCCGGCGGAACGCACATAGGTGCTCAGAGCCTCATCCGTCAGCCAGAACGATTCACGCCAAACCACCTGCCGCCGCACATCCTCGGGAAGACGGTTCACCAGCATCTCCCGGCCCACCGCCATTTGGCTCATGTCCTCGGGGCAAACCAGCACACGCAGGCCGGTTGTGCGCGTGACGGCGCAGATCGCCTCGCGCAGCGGCGCGTGGTCCTGCTCCTTCAGCGCCTCGTTCCGCGCGTGTTTGGCGTGCGCGGCCGCATTCATCGGCCGGTTGCGTATTTTCCAGTACGGCGTGTTGCGCAGGCGCGGAATGCAGCAGAGGAACCGGCCGGGTTCGAGGCGGTTCGCGCGCAGGAACGCCTCGGCCGCGGCATCGTTGCGCAGGTCACACCCGAACGCGCCGTCCGGGGCGAACCCCATTTCCGGGCTGGCGATGCGCTCTTCCCGTGCGCGTCCCAGCGAGACGGAGTCACGGAAGTATAGGAAGCGGGCCTGACTCATCAGGTCGCGTTGCGCCGGATCGGCGCCTCCGGCGTAGGTGATGCCGTACACGCCGAAGGGTTTACGTACATGCCGGACGAACGCGGCCACATCCTTGTGGGCGACCAGCGACGGGCCGGAACCGTGCAACAGGAAATCGCACCACGTCAGGGCTTCCGCCAGTTCAGGCGTCGAGGCGTCGCCGTTCGCGCCGATGCGGCCTTTGACGATCTTGAGCTTCGGGAAACGCCGGTGCTCCATGGCCGCCACTTCCGGCGTGAGGTCTCCCGAAGCCCAGAGGATCACTTCGACACCGGGAAGATGTTTCTCGATCAACGCTAGCACGCCGGGTGTGTGGGCGATGTCGCCGATATTGACGACCTGCCACGAGGAGCGCAGCAGGATACGTGGCGCGCGCGGTTTCGCGTCGGCGCGCGAAGTCAACGAAACCCCGGCGGCAAAGGCGCGTTTCAGAAAAAGGCGGCGGTTCATGACGTTCCTCCTGAATGGCGGGCAGTGCGGGTCCGAGCCGTGCCGACACGTTACTAAAACAGCGCCTCCGCGGCAAGGCGTGAGACGGGGACGGGGAAACGATCACGTCTGTGTTTCAGAGTACGCACGCTAAACCTAAAAAGAGCAGTTGAACCTTCAACCCTCTTTGGTTTCAAGGTTTCATCCAAATCGCTATCGGGATCGCTATCGGGATCGGGATCGATCATTTAACCACGGAATACCACCACCTCACAGCCTCACAGCCTCACAGTCTCACAGCCTTTGAGATTGCGGGCTCCGCCCGCATCTCAATCCGTCAAAACCCAATGTTTACGGGGCTTTGCTAGAATTTTACCCGTTCAACGGTTCCTTTTGGGCTAAAGTCTGGCCACGGTCAACACAACGGATGCGCCGGAAGCTGTGGGGCGCTTGACTACGACAGAGGTGCCGACTAAACTACGCGGGATAACGAAGGGGCTCGACAATGAAAAAAAGAAGAACGGGTTGTTTTTGGGGGATAATGTGCGGATGGGTCGGTGTGGTGATATCGGCCGGGGCGCAGGAGCAGACGGCCATGATCTGCGGCGCGCCGGTGCGGCAGGCGCGGGCCGAGATCCTCTGGACCCGGGTGATCTGCAAACAGCCGGGCCGGTACATCGGCTGGCCGTCGGTATGCGTGCGCAAAAACGGTGAGGTGCTGGCGGTTTTTTCAGGCGACCGCGATGAGCACGTTTGTCCCTTCGGCAAGGTCCAGATGGTGCGCAGCACAGATCAGGGCGCGACCTGGACCACGGCGCAAACCATCTGTAATACGCAGCTTGATGATCGCGACGCAGGTATTGTTGAACTGCCCAACGGCGATTTGGTCGTGGCGTGGTTCACCTCGGTGGCCTACATGGGAAGTATTCGTGACCGGAGCAAGCTCAAGCCCGGCTCGCCGCAGTTCTACTGGTGGCTTCACAATGAGAAGCTGCCGCACGCGGTCAAGCAGGAGTGGCTTGGATATTTCACGACGCGCTCCAGCGATGGCGGCAAGACTTGGGAAACACCGGTGAAAACCCACGGTTCCGCCAATCACGGTCCGATTGTGTTGAAAGACGGGCGGTTGCTGATGGTAGGACGGCGTTGGTTGGGTGATGGCACCTCTGCTGTGTGGAAGGCCGGAAAGCATGAACTGACCGTCGAAGAGTCACACGACAAGGGTCGCTCTTGGCAGCTTATCGCGATGATCGAACCCACGCCGCCCGATGAGATCGGCCAGTTTCACGAGCCGCATCTGGTGGAGACCGATGACGGCCGCTTGGTGGCGCAGTTCCGGTTCCACGCCAAACCCGCACCGGGTGGGAAGCGTCGCGACGAGTCACAATGCAAGCTGCGGCAGGCCGAGAGCCGCGACGGAGGCAAAACGTGGACGCGCATGGTGCCCACCGAGATGCAGGGGTATCCGCCGCACCTGATCAAGTTGCGTGGCGGCCGTCTGCTGACGGTCTACGGCCGCAGGCTCGGCCCCGGCTTCGGTGAGTATGCGTGCCTCAGTGACGATCACGGGCGGACGTGGGATGTTGCCAACGAAATCAAGTTGGCTGGCCACTTCAACGGCGATCTCGGTTATCCCGCTTCGGTTCAGCTTCCGGATGACACGATCCTTACGGTCTACTATCAGGCAGAGAAGCAGGGGGAGAAGCCTTGCCTGATGGCGACGCGGTGGCGTGTCAGGGAGTGACGTGAACGGAACGACAACGAATCGGTTTTCCGCCGGAATCATGTCGCGGTTAGCAGCGGAAGGGTAGGGGAAGTTGTTTTTCATATGTTGAAAACAAGCAAAGGCATGCTGGTTACGCTACTAGCCGTCGGATGGCTTAGTCGGGATACCCTCGCGGGAGAGGACGTGAGGGTGGAAACGAACAAGTTGGCGTGCATGGTGCGATACGAGGATTTCGGGGCACGGGGGGACGGCAGGACGGATGACACCGCGGCGATTGTCCGAGCGCATGCGTATGCCAACCGGCGGGGGTTGCCGGTACAGGCGAATGCCAGCGCGACCTACTACATCGGGGGCCAAGACACCCCGGTGATCATCCAGACGGACACCGACTTGGGGAGCGCCCGATTCATCATTGATGATCGCAAAGTGGAGAACCGTCACACGCACGTGTTTTCCGTTTACTCAGCGTTGCCGTCCACGCAACCCAAGGGGATCACTTCTTTGAAGTCGGGCCAGCGCAGAATAAACATTGAGCTGCCCAAGACCTGTGTGGTGTGCGTCACGGATTCCAACACCAAGCGCTACATCCGGAGGGGACTGAATCAGAATGCCGGAAGTTCGCAAACCGATGTGTTTCTCGTCGATAAGAATGGCAGGGTTGATGAGCGTACCCCCATCTTATGGGATTTTGACCAGATTACCCACATGGTCGCCTATCCGGTCGATGAGGCCCCGCTGAGGATCAACGGTGGCCGTTTTACAACCCTTGCCAATGCCGCAGAGTCGGAATACATCTATTATGCACGGGGAATCTCAATCCGACGCTCCAATGTGGTGATCGACGGTCTTGAGCACCGCATCACCGGCGAAGGCGATCACGGTGCACCGTACGCCGGATTCATCACCATCCGCGACTGCGCCAATGTGACGGTGCGCAACACCACGCTGAACGGACACAAGACCTACCAGACGATCGGCAGTGCGGGCAAGCCGGTGTTCATGGGCAGTTACGATATTTCCGTTACTCGAGCCTTGAACGTGTCCTTTATAAACTGTCGCCAGTTCGATGAGATCAACGACCACACCCGCTGGGGGATCATGGGGTCGAACTACAGCAAAAATCTCTTGTATGATCGATGTGAACTGTCGCGATTCGACGCCCATCAGGGTGTGGCCGGGGTGACGATTCGCAACTCGGTCCTGGGGCATGCGGGAATAAATGCCATCGGCAGCGGGATGCTCGTCGTGGAGAACACCACCGTCTACGGCAGGTCGTTCATAAATTTGCGTTCTGACTACGGCAGTACTTGGCAAGGTGAGTTTGTCATTCGGAACTGCACATTTGTTCCCGCAGGCGGCAGGCCGGTCAGCGCCAGCCTGATTGGCGGTTCAAATGACGGGCAACATGACTTTGGATACGCCTGCTGCATGCCAAGTCGAATCGATATCAACGGGCTGCGTATCGATGACTCCCGGCATCCGAAGGGCTATCAGGGGCCAACTGTTTTCGCAGACTTCAATCGGAGCTTCAAAAACGCCGCTTACGAAGAGAAATTCCCCTACGTCAAAAGTCGTGAAGTGATCCTCGAGAACATCACCACGGTAAGCGGCAAGCCGCTCCACATCAGCAGCAATCCAGTCATGTTCAAGGATGTTGCCGTAAAGCACAACGGGAAGGCCAACAAGCCCGCTGGCGGCGACTCCCAATAACTTGCGTCTTCGTGTTGGGCGTCCGTTCCGCAGGTGCGTTTTTTGGTGGAACCCGCACCGGCAAGTCGCTACACTGAAGGAAACCGTTTATGGAGAGGTGTGTATGCTCCGTTATCGCGCAGTTCTGACTCGGATCGCGGCCGTAGGGCTCGCGGGATGGGTGGCGCGTGCGCAATCGCCATTCACCCTGACCCTGGAGAGTACGGCTGTGACGCCGGAGCACGCCGAAGTGCGCGTGGTGTTGGGCGTTCCGGAAAAACACCTCATTTACGCGGAGACGTTCCGTGTCAGTGCCGAACCCGTGCGGGTGCCGCAGGCGGAGACCAAGCCGGACCCGATCGACCCGTCCCGGCGGGTCGGCGTGTATGCGAAAACCTTCGAGTCCCTATGGCGGGTCGCGCCGTTGCGTGACGGCACGGAACTGACGGTAGCGTATCAGGGTTGCGACGATCAGGTGTGTTTCCTGCCCGAGGAGCATGTGTTCCGTTTTGACCGGCAGACAGGACGGTTTGTCGCGACGGTGGCCAATGCGGATGCGGAAGCGGAGCGGACCGTCGATCGTTTCTGGACGCAGGGGCTTCGGATGGTGACAGGCGGCGGATACATGGGAACAGGGGCGTTCCTGGCGTTTTTGGATCAGGCCGAGACTGGAACAAGCGGGACGGCTCCCGCTGGAAACGGGTGGGGCGGTTTTCTGCGCGACCCGGTGGCCTTTTTCCACGCGCATGGATTGGCGCTGACCCTCGTGCTGGTGCTGATTGGCGGGTTGCTGCTCAATCTGACGCCATGCGTGCTGCCCATGATCCCGATCAATCTCGCGATCCTCGGGGCCGGGGCGGGAACACGCGGCCGCGGGTTCGCGTTGGGTGCGGCATATGGTGCCGGGATCGTGCTGGTCTACGGCGGACTGGGGTGGCTGATCCTGCGTACCGGACTGTTTTTCGGCGCGTTGCAGGCCTCGCCGTGGTTCAGTCTGGCGGTGGCGCTGATTTTCACTGCGCTGACGCTGGCACTGTTCGATGTGTTCGTGATCGATTTCACGCGGTTCTTCACGCCGAAAAACGGTGGTGCGCGTCAGGGTGCGCTAGCGGCCTTCTCCGCAGGCGCGCTTTCGGCCCTGCTGGCCGGGGCTTGCGTCGCGCCGGTTGTGCTTGCGGTGCTGCTGTTAGCCGGAACGCTCTATGCGGGCGGTGCCACGGGTGCGCAGATGTTGCCTTTCGTGCTGGGGTTGGGCATGGCCTTGCCGTGGCCGTTCGCAGGCGCCGGACTCTCCGTGCTGCCCGCGCCCGGTCTCTGGATGGTCCGTGTGAAGCAGGCCTTTGGCGTGTTTCTGGCCCTGTTGGCGGCGTACTACTTCCACCTTGCCGCCGTAGGGTTCCGTTCGGGAGGGGATGCGGTGGCGCGCGAGGGGTCGATCGCGGCCGGAGACCGCGCGGCATGGGAAGCCGCGGTTGCCCGGGCGCGCCGTGCGGGCAAGCCGATTTTCGTTGATTTCTGGGCCACCTGGTGTAAGAACTGCACGGTGATGGAGCGGACGACGTTCGCGGATGAGCGTGTGCGCGCGCGGCTCGCAACCTATGAAGTGGTGAAGGTGCAGGCAGAAAAACCGGACCGCGAGCCCGCGCGCGGGATGCTGGAAGCGTTCGGCGTACGCGGACTGCCCGGTTTCGCGGTGTTGAAGTAAGGGCTCAGAGTTGGGAAGGCGGTCTGATGCGGCCGCGGGAAACGCCTGTGCAAACGGGCACACAGGAAAACAGGAGAGGCGCAATGGCAAAAAGAGGATTCAATATCGACCCCGTTACACTTCGCTCCATGCCGTTCTGGTGTGTCGGCAATCCGCTGGGTGATCCGTTCGGCGGGCCGGTGCTCCCGAAGATCGATTCGCTGGAGGTGGCGGAACTGCTCGCCGAAGCGGCGGGCGAGGGCTTGATCGAAGCGACGTCGTTTCATGATGACGACCTCGTGCCGTGGGATCCGGCGAAGCCCGAAGACGATCTGGATCCGAAGAGCGAAACGTACGCCAAACTGCGCGCGATCAAACGGGTGTTGGACAAAGCCGGCCTCAAGACCAATGTCGCCACCTGCGGCCTGCACGGTGACAAACTCTTTCGTAAGGGTGGCCTGACCAACCCTGATCCGAAGGTCCGCGCACTGGCTAAAAAGAAGGTGCAGCGTGCGCTGCGCATTGGCGCGTTGTTCGGAGCCAAGCACTTCACTTACTGGGTGGCGCGTGACGGCTTCGAGGTGCCTGTGAACGTGGATTGGAAGAATGTTTACAAGTGGCTGGCAGACGGCTTGAACGGCGTCTATGACTACATCCGGAAGATGAAGTTCAAGAACTACATCGGCGCGACGATCGAGCCCAAGCCGAACGAGCCGCGCGGCCACATGTTCCTGCCGACATCGGGTCATGCCGTGGGCTTCATCTATGGGCACTTGAAGCATCCGGAGTTTTATGGCGTGAATCCGGAGCTTTTGCAGCATGAGAGCATGACGCTCCTGAATGCTGTGCATACGGTCGGTTATTTGACCAGCATGAAGAAACTCTTCTTCCTGCATTTCGGCAGCCAGATCAAAGGGCAGTTCGACAACGACTTCCCGCCGCTGATCGGCCCCGAAGGGCTCAAGGAAACGGTGCAGATGTTCTGGGCGCTCCGCAAGATTGGCTGGAAAGGCGTGGTGGAATACGATTGCCACATGCTGCGGACCGATGGCGATCCGGATGATCCGATCGGGTGCCGTCGCGCGTTCATTCGGGATTGCACGCGGGCGCTGGCCATGGCCCTGCTGCTGGCCGACCGCCTGATGGATTTCGATCCCGCAGGCATGCGGGACGCGGAGGCGGATCTGACGGCTACCGCCATGCTGTGCCGCCTTGATCCGAAATCCATCCGGTCGTGGATGACAACCGTCCCCGGTTTATGATCCTGCATGCGGAGAGTAGCGGATCAGGGCCGGACGTGGTGATTCTGCACGGGCTGATGGGCTCGTGCGAAAATTGGCGGAGCGTGCGCAAGATACTGGCCGGGCACTATCGTGTGGCCTGCCTTGATCTGCCGAATCACGGGCGTTCGCCCCATGTCGCGCAGATGGAGGCGCGTGCGATCGGCAAGATGGTGCTGTCGACGCTTGATGCCTTCGGGATGAACCGTGCCGTGGTGGTCGGGCACTCGCTGGGCGGCAAGATCGCGATGCAGATGGCCTCGGAACATGCCGACCGTCTGGCCGGGGTGGCGGTGGTGGATATCTCGCCGCGCGCGTTTCAGCCGATGCACCTTTTCATCCTGCGGGCCTGCCAGCAACTGGATCTGGTCGCCGCCGTGCGGCGTGTCGATCTGGACCACGCGCTGGCGGCATCCGTGCCGCATGCCGAGACACGCGCGTTCCTGCTCAAAAACGTGGTGCGCGATCCGAAGGGGCGCTGGGCCTGGCGCGTGCCGCTTCAGACGCTCATCGACAACTACCGTGTGGTGAGCGACGCGCCGCCGCTGGTTGCGCCGTACAACGGGCCGACCCTGTTCGTGGCCGGGGAGTGCTCGCCGTTCCGCATCCGTGACGACGAGTCCCTGATCCGCAGTTGGTTTCCCGCTGTCCGGTGGGTCACCATCCCGAACGCCGGCCATCTGGTGCATGCCGACCAACCTGAAGCCTTTACCGCGGCATTGGCCGGGTTTCTCGGTACTTGTTATCCGTCTGCTGAGCTGAATCAAACGCCGAGCGCTGAAGTATAGGTTGGGACGCATACCCGAGACGTCCGCGCAGGCAAGGGCCGGCCGCATGGGCCGGCGGCGGTTTGCGGAAAAAACGCCAGAGCGTTGGCGTATGTCCGTTCGGCCAGATGCAGGGGATCGAGATCGCGGAGGGCTGCCACCGCTTCGCAGACCCGCATCAGATTGGAGGGTTGGTTCAGCGGTTTGCCATCTGGACCCAGCCCCGCCGACAGTCCCGTCTGGGGCAGAAGGTCCGGAGAGTCGGTCTCCAGCAACAGCCGATCTTCGGGAACGCATTGCGCCACGGTCCGGACTGTAGCGGCTTGGGGATTGCAGACCGTCCCGCCGAGCGACACATGGCCTCCCAGTTCGAGCAGACGGCTCAAATGCTCTGCGGATCCGCCGAACCCGTGCGCCAGGATACCGGGTAGCCGCGACGCGTAGGGCTTGAGGGTCCGCAACACGGCTTCCCAGGCGCGTGCGCCGTGCAGCACCACAGGCCGCTGTAGCCGCACCGCCAGATCAAGCTGCCGGACAAACACCTCCTCTTGCCGCGCGGCCGGAATTTCGCGGCGCACCCCGTCCAGTCCGATCTCGCCGACCGGTGCGTTCGCGTACCGCATCAAAAAGGGTTCCAATTGCTCAAGCCAGTCATCTGGCAGCTTTGCGACGAACCAGGGGTGCACTCCGAAAGCGGGCACGATGTGGAACGGGCCCGCCCGTTCCGCAAGCGACGCCACATCTGCCCAATCCACAGGCGCGGTGCCGCAGGAGCAGAGTCCGGTAATGCCCGCCTCCTCCGCCTTCTGGATCACGGCATCGAAGACCGATGCCAGCCGGGAGTCGTGCAGATGGGTGTGTGCATCAAACAGTCTCATGACTCCACGGGTTACCTTATAGAGCCAGAATCATCGTGCCGCTGTAGTTCAATACTCCGCCTTGCGTTCGTGATCGTTGCCGTCTCATTATACGTCAGGTCGTAAAACTGTCAATTGGGGGAAGATACTGGTTCCGAATCATGAAACACATGAAACTTCATGAAATCAAGGACGGGCAAATTTTTTGGCTTCGGGTTTCGGATTTTTGGAACCGCCAAGACGTCAGGAGCGCGGACGGCATGGCACAGGCATCTTGCCCGTGTTTCATGGGCGGGGCGCTCATGTCACAAAACCCTTCGAGCCCTTCGTCGCTCCACTTTATCGCAAGCGCAATCGACTGAGTTTTGGAGACCGGTGCGTATGCGGGACTAAAGCGTCCGCCAACCGGTAGGGACGCCCGCTTCTCCCGTCAGACCTTATGTCGACCCGCGACCCGCGACGAGCGACCTGCGGTGTCGGAAACGCGGATGTCCCTGTCGATCGTCGCGGGGCGAATGTCGCGGGTCGCGGGTCGAC
>JAPXSY010000030.1:0-38615 GCA_033812795.1 Kiritimatiellia bacterium | reverse complement strand
CCGCCCCTCCGGCCGGCACCACGCGTAAATCCCGCGCCCCCCGCGAAACCGGACGCCATCTCGATTTCGGCGCCGACTTCCCGATGCTGACCAATGCGGAGATTCTCGAAGAACAGGCGGGCATCCTAGAATTAGCGAAGGTCCTAACCCTCGAAGACTATCCGTTCCTGAGGGACTATGCGATCGGCACCTCGCAACTCTCCTACGCGAATCCGGAACTGAAGGGGCTCACCCTGTTGTCCATGATCTCGGGCCTGGAAATGATGACCGAGACCGCGCGCAAACTCGTGCCGCGGCGGCGCGTCGCACAGATCGACAATTTACGCGCGACGCGCTGGGTCGGCTTTGAGCGCGGTGCCGTCCGGATCATTCTCCGCGCCGAGCGGATCGCCTGGCCCGACCCGCAGTTCTCCGCGGTCCGTGTCCAGCTCCGCGATGGCGCGCCCAACAGCGCCTTCACCTGGCCGATCATTGAGGCCACCGTGCTGTTGACTGCCGCACCTGCGGTCATGCCGCCCATCCACCCCCCGCCCCTCACCCGGGCGCGTCCGGTGAACTGGTCGGGGCACGACATCTATCCCGACCGTCTTTTCCACGGCGACTGTTTGCGCATTGTCCGCCACGTCGACCTCTGGAGCGAGGAGGGCATTGATTTCGAGATCGAAGTGCCGGAACGCAGTCAGGCGGTGCGTGTCACCCGCATCCCGCTCTTTTCGATCTGGCCCATGTTGCTGGACGGGATCGTCTCGAGTTTCTCACTCTGGCGTTCGCATGAAAGGTTCGCCGGCGCGATCTCGCTGCCGTTCCGCGCTCGCCGCATCCTCTTCTATGCCCCCGGCTTCACGGAGGGCGCGCGCCTGCGCGGGTATCTGCGGCTGGTCTCGGTCACCCCGCGCTCGCATGTGGCGGACATCCAGATCTCCGACGGCAACGGCAACCTGCTCATCCACTTCCGCGGCTGGGAGGAGTTGTGCGAGCGGGTCCCGCCCGAGTACCAGCAGTTCATCCTGCACCCCTCGGAAAAGTTCCTCACGCAACCGCTGCCGTTGGAACTGCTGGGCAATCCGACCACACCGGTCGCCGGTGCGGTCGCGACCGATATCCCCTTCAGCCTGTTCGAACACAATCAGGAGCTCTGGCTCAAAACCCTGGCCTTTGTGCTGTTGTCCCCCACGGAACGTGAAGAGTGGCTGGAAATGCAAGGCGCCACCAGCAGGCGGGTCGAATGGCTCTTCGGGCGCGCCGCCGCAAAAGAGTCGGCGCGCCGCTTCCTGCGGCAATTTCATCAGGCGCGCTGGACCGCGGCGGACATCCCGATTTGGCCCGACGACTCCGGCAAGCCGCACCTGCTCGGCCCCTGGCGCGAGCATACGGCCGTAACCCTCGACCTCTCCATCGCCCATACCTCTAAGCTTATTGTTGCGGCCGTAGCTGCCAACGCGCGGCTAGGTATCGACATTGAAGCCATCGGACGGGACCTGAGCGAGGATTTCACCAAAGGCGTGTTCACCAACGAGGAGTTGGAACGGGCCGCACAGACCGGCGAGGCCCCAACTGCCATCCTGCGCTTTTGGTGCGCGAAAGAGGCCCTCTCGAAAGCGCTCGGAACCGGCATCCGCTACAGCCCGCGGGATCTGCTGATCCGCGCCATCGACCCCGTCACCGGCCAGATCGAAATCGAACTCCTCGGACAATGGCTGGAACCGTTCAAACAGTTGAAAGGCCGCAGGAATCTCGTCAGCACATCGCTCTACGAGGGGCATGTCTTCGCCTCCTGCCTGCTGCCGGCCTCGCTGTTCTGAGAACCGTAAACCTATAATCCTAAAAAGAGCACAGGTTTCTGGTTTCAGGGTTTCAAGGTTTCTGGTTTCAGTGTTTCAGGGTTTCATCCAAATCGGGGTCGGGATCGCTATCGGGATCGGGATCGATCATTTAACCGCGGAACACTTTCTTGGGTTTCTGGGTTTCTGGTTTCTGGGTTTCTGGGTTTCAGGGTTTCAGGGTTTCATCCAAATCGGGGTCGGGATCGCTATCGGGATCGGGATCGATCATTTAACCGCGGAACACTTTCTTGGGTTTCTGGGTTTCTGGTTTCTGGGTTTCTGGGTTTCTGGGTTTCAGGGTTTCAGGGTTTCAGGTTTCAGGGTTTCAAGGTTTCATCCAAATCGGGGTCGGGATCGCTATCGGGATCGGGATCGATACAGCCTCACAGTCTCACAGTCTCACAGCCTTACCGCCTCACCGCCTTTGAGATTACGGGCTCCGCCCGCAATCTCAATACGGTGCGGCGGGGACCGCGACAAAACCCAATTGCGGGAAAGGACGCCCATGTTACCGCAGGGGAGGTTCCGCACCCGCGACCAGCTTGTGGACACCCATCATGCTTTTGTCCCGCAACCCCGGACTCACGTAACGCCAGATTAGACGCCGCCCGCGGTCGATCTCGAACATGCCCGTACCCACGCCGTTCGCATCATAGGCCGAATAACAGCCGATCACCAGATTGCCGTCCGGCAACACCTGGAACCCCGTCATGTTCCGGATCACCACGCCCGGCAGATCGTCTTTCTTGAACTCCCAAATCTCGTTGCCGTCCCGGTCATACTCGGTGATCTGGTTGATCGAGGAGATGAAGGTGTGCCCTGTCGCGGTCCGCACCGCCGCAAAAGCCAGCGCCTTGGCCTTCCGCTCCCACACCACCGTACCGTCCGACCGGTACTCGCGCACGTGATTGGCACCGGAATGGCAGACCAGATAGTTGCCGTTGCTCAGTTTCCGGACCATGCGCAGATTATGATGATCCCCCATCTTGACTGGATGCGTCTGCAGCGTGAACAGGACCGCTCCGTTTCGGTCCACCTCGACCACACGGCCCGAGGCATTCTCGCCCACCACCGTGTTGCCGTTTGCCAGACGCTGGCAGGAGAAGGCCCCGCCGCCCTTTTGCTCCTGCGGCGCGTAATGGAACACCGTTTGGTGATCGGGCGTCACCTCCGTCACCGTACCGTCCGCAAAGAGAACATTACCGTTCGGCAACCGCCACGCGTCATGGATATTGGCGGCCTTGTGTTCCCACACCACCTCGCCCGTCCGCGAGAGCAACATCACGCGCCCGCTACCCGTTGCCAGAACCTGCGCGTCCAACGGCCCTTCCACTCCCGCACCGCAGACCCGTACCCCAATCATCCAGACGCAAACCAGCACATATCCTTGAGCCCAGGCCTTCATCCCCCCTCCTTCACGTTCCGTGGCATCAGGTTTACTTTACCCAAGCCTTCAGGTGTCGGGCCGGCCCGTCCGGACCGGCCCGACCGACATCTCCTCCGCTGTGCGCAAAACGGCGTTGCTGCGGGCGACGTTCACCGCATCAGGAGAAGCGTGCCCTGCGCAAAGACCGACAAGATCACATTGGTGCCGGATACGCATACCTTCCCGCCGGTTCCCGGCGGCAGCCCTTCGACAACCCACTGTTCCGCGAATTCAGGCGTTTTGATTGCAGAGGCGGAGAAAAGCATGTAGTCGCCGACCACACCCTCGGTGGGCGTGCCCGTGTGCGACAGGACAATTGTGCCGGCTCCGCCAAAGGTCAGCATGCCGTTCAGGAAGACCCGGTCGCATGTGCCGCCCGCAAGGTCCACACGCATCACCACGCCATCGCCCAACGTCAGACTGTCCGCCGTGAGGGTCCCCACCTGACCCTCCGCCGCTCCCGGCGCCAGAGAACCGGTCACAACCAGCGTTCCGTTGCTGAGGGTCCCATTGCCTCCAAGGTGCGTCACCGAACGCGCCTGTCCATTAACATCCACCACGCCACCGGCAAAGACCGACAGGTTCGAGACGTTTCCGTTCTGATAATAACCGGTCGGCAGCACACCGAACCACTTGTTACGCAGGTAAACCTCGACCGCCAACCGCTCCTCCTCTGTCAGCAAGCGGTCATAGATCGCGAATTCGGCAAGCCGCTGTCCGCCCCAGCGGAAGGTCCGGTCGATCGCGAAGCCACTGCCGCGCAACATGTTGGTGGGCGCGTGTTCCGGATCACTCATGAAACAGATGGCCTGATACCCTCCGGAGAGCGAGGTCGTGCCCGGATTCACACGAACCCCGTCGACGCTCCAATAGGCGTTGGCGGATTTGATCCACAGCGGGGGCTCCGTACGACCCGTGGCGATAATCGAACCGCTGGCGTCCACATACCCACCGGATCCGTACCCGCGGTGGAAATCCGCGACGCCGCCCGAGCCGTTCCATCCGACCAGAAAGTTCCCGCCGTCCTGGGATCCGAGAACCATGAACCCGCTGCGGATGTTTAGCCGCGGCTGATCCCAAATCAGATACGCGCCGTCTGCCGCGGTGTCCCCCCATCCCTGACGTTTGAAGGGGCCGAAGTTCACCACCGGCGAACCGCCCAGCTCGTTTTCAAGCAGCCAAGGCCGTTTCGAAATGTTGTCATGCGCCGCGTACGCAGACCCGACCAGACTGTTCCAGCGGGTGACGAAATTCGTCCCGTTTTCCGAAACGACTTCGAAACTGCCGGTCACACTCGCGTCCATGTGCATCAGCATCCCGTCCACCGGAAGTTCGGTCTGCACCGGTTTGCCGGCCAGGACAAACGTTCCGTTGGAAACCACAACCGACCCGGAAAGCGCACTGAGATCGGCGATCGAAAGAACGCTGTCGTCGTTCTTCAGAAGATCGGCCGTACCCGTGAACCGCCGGATCGATACTGCCGCCCCGACGGGCAGGTCGACCGTCCCGCCCTCCATGTTCAGATCGTTCATGTCCACCCTGCCCCCGGCGTAACCCGAGGTCGGCGCACCAAACCATTTTCGAGCCAGATACGCTTCGACGTCGCGGCGCTCCACGTCAGAAAGCAGGCGTTGATAAATAATCACCTCTGCCAGCCGCTGTCCTCCGAAAAGCTCCACGTTTTTATGCGTGGCAAAGGCGGAAGCGCTGCACCCGCGATCCGTCACCAAACTCATCAACTGATATCCGCCGTTGAATCCGGTCGTACGTCCGTTCACAACCGCGCCGTGGATTCGCGTCACACCGTGCTGCGCCAACGATTCAGGAGCCCAAATCGGCGAATGCGCGGAGAGAATGGGAGTCCGTTTGAAGTCGCTGCCTTCCGCAGTCGAAGCCGTTCCGAGCGGCATCCCCCCGCCATCCTGCGACCCGCACACCCAAAACACGGTCCGGATGCCGCTCACTTTCGCACTCCACAAAGCCGCGCAGCCGCTTTCCGCGCCCCGGAAGGAGATCACGGGCAGCCCGTTCAACGCATCCGGCAGCAATTGCGGCGGAATTCCCGGATCCGACGGCTGGGCGGAGAGGCTGCCGCCTGACGCGTCCAGAATGTTGGTGACCGATACCCCGTCCGCATCCAGCAGAACCGATGCCGCATCCGAGGCATCAACATGGTACGCGATACCGCCGGGCAAAACATACGGATCAGGCAGAACGCGCGTGTCAAAAGCCAGCCGCCCCTCTTTCACGCTCAACGGCGCCGTCAACCCCGCGACCTGTCCCACCACCAGTGTGCCCGCACCGGTTTTCTCGACCGGTCCGTTCCCGTCCAAGGCGCCCAGCACCGCCTGTTGGCCTGTGTCCACCTTCACGGCCACCGGGTCAGCCGCGGAGGTGACCACCCCGTCAAAGGTTTGCGAACCGTCGGACGCGGCAAAACGGGCGGGTATGTTCGGCAGCCACTTGCGCATCAGATACCCCTCGATCTGCTCGCGTTCGGCAGCGTTTAAGTGCCGGTTAAAGACCAGCACTTCGGCGATCCGTTGTCCGCCGCTGCGGTATTGCAGCAGGCCCGGCCGCGGATACCGATCCGTCGCCATGCAGGCGGCCCGCGCGGCAGAACCGTCGGTACTCACGAAGGAAATCAGGAACGGCTCCTCTTCCGGCACGAACGTGGCCATCTGATCGATCCGGTTCCCGTTCAGGTAAACCTGACCGGTTTGCAACCCGGCCGTCACATAAGACGTATTGAAAATGAGTCCGTTCACACCGCGGTGGAAGTTCGCGTAGTTGCCGTCATTGATGTCGGACAGCCAAAAACTTTCCGGATGAATATGGTCGAACACCATGAACAGCGTCTGGATCGCGGTGTTCGTATGATTCCAGTGAAGCAGTGCGCCTGCACCCCACGCACCGAAATCAACCACCGGCAGCCCGTTCAGTCGCCCCGGCACCCATCGCGGCGCGGGATTGTCGGCGGTGTTGATGGCATAGGCCAGCAAACCGTTGGTGACGTTGCTGTTTCCGCGCCACTCCAAAACCCGGTCGCCGTCCAGAGTCATTGAGGAGAGGTCGCTCGCATCCAGTTGGAAATAGAGACCGGGAATGTCCATCGCTGTTTCCAGTGTGGTGTTGATTGCGCGTCCCTGGTTGACCAACGCCAGCGTGCCGCCCTGCAGTGCCAGCGGACGGGAAGGCCGCGAACCGCCGCGCTCGACCTGCAACGTGCCGTTGCCGCCGACCTCGCGGATTCCCGAACCGCTCAGCGTCTCCACAGCAAAGGCTGCGCCCGTCTCCACGGTCAGACGCGACCGGTTACTGTCCGAGACATGCACGCGCAGGGCGCCGGGTCCGGCCACCGCCATCCCTGCATCCGCTTCCATCCCCTGCCATTTTTGCCGCAGATAGGCGACGGTCGCCTCGATCTCCGCATCCGTCAGGATACGGTCATAAAAGATCTCCTCCGCCACCTGCTGGCCACCGAAACGGTACGAACGGTCCTGAGCGATCGTCCCCACGGATGTGACCCCCTCTTTCACCACCATGGCGACCACATCGAATTCCGTGGCGCTCAACTTCTGCGAAAAGGGGTCGGTCACCGGAACGCCGTTCAGCGAGATCACATATTCCCCGTTTTTAAAGGACGCGGCAGTTTCCCCCCGGGAAGTCAGCATAGTCTGATCCCAACGGAACATCCCTCCGGATGACAGCACAGAATGGTGGTAGTGTCCCTTATCCGTATCGGTGAAAATGAAATTCTGGGTACGGAGCACAGCGAACGCGGCCTTGACCGCCGTGGATCGCGTATTCCAGATCAGATACGGCGCCAGCGACCGCTCTGTTTTATTCGTCTTGATCATGTTCCCGAAGTCGACCACCGGCAACCCATTCAGCACATTCGTCCTCACCCAAGGCAAGGCGCGCTGACCTTCCGTCAGATGCCCGTCATGCCGAACATAATTACCCGGCACTTGCGAAAACCACTCGACCACAAAATTCGTGCCGTTCTCTTCCGCAAAGGTGAACGAATCCAAATCCGAAGCATCAAGATGCATGATGGGATCCGCGGCAGGCTTCAGCACCGGCGACGCGGTTCCTTCAATCCGGAGATCCGCACCGGGATTGCGAATCGTCCCGACAAAGCGGTTGGCTGAAGCGACCGCCACACGCCCGCCTCCCGAAAGGGAAAGGAGGCCCGGGCCCGCCAAATCGTCCACAAGAAGTTCCGCAGGAGCCAAAAATCCTCCGTTCACGACATCGAGCCCCCCGTAGTCTTTTACGTTCAGCACCCCGAAGCGTTGTTCGGTCGGCGCGGCGGCCGACCCGAGCAGACAGAAGATTCCGCCTGCCGAAAGGGTCAGATCCTGATCCCGGACAGACAGCGGGGCGCGGATCGCATCGTCCTCGCCGGGCAACGGGTCCATCGCGCGGGCATCGGACGTAAGCCTCACACCGGATTTGACCTGCACCCATCCGGCCTCCAGCTCATTACGCCGCGAGAGTTGAACGCCAGACACGGTGTGTGTCTCCTTCGTCACGGTCAATGGGTTGGTGGCCACCACCGGGACATGCAGATACGCCGTCCCGTTATTGGCGATCAACTTGGGCCCGGTCGCGTCCAGCACGATCGCGTTCCCGTATATCGCAATATTCGTCTGATTGAATTTCAGGACGCCGACCGGGCGCGCGCCATCGTTCGTGACGCTCACCGCCGCAGCAGAAAAGGTCGCCGTATGACCGCGCCCAAAGGGGATCACGCCATCCTGCCAGTTGTTCGTGTCGCTCCAAAGACCGCCGACCGGCGCGATCCACGTCCCGCTGACATTCGCCAGAACGGAACCCGCAAGCCCGCACCACAAGACCATCGCACAATGCCGTTTTCTCATCACACCCTCCTCTTATCCTCCGAACGCCCGTTCATTTTGGAAACACATATGCCACACGGCACCCGGCGGCGCGGCGAATACGCCCGCATTACCGGATGGCCTGTCGTCCAATCCCGCTGCGGAAAGCGGTCAGAAGCTTTTGCTTCGGACCTCGCCGCCCTTCATCGGGAAGAGACCGACCCTTTCGGGTTCCACCAGAAAGATCGCCTGATCCTCACCGAACTTCTTGCCGAAGACCGGCTCCATCTCAAGCAATTTGGCTTTAACCGCCGCGTCACCGCACAGCACGGCCCTGCCGCAGAAACGTAGATACGCGCTCTTGTCCACCGCCGTGCGCGAGATTTCCACCTTCGGGTTTTTCAGAAGTTGCTGATACATCCCCTTCTTGGCGGAGGTCACGAAGAGCAGCTTGTTGTCCACAATGAACACGTATTTGATGGGACGCACTCGCGGGCTGTCGCCCTCACAGGTCGCCAGATAAAAGTGGCCTGCTTTTTCCAAGAAAGCCGCCGCCTCGCGCAGCACCGGCTCCTGCTTGGCCGCGTCCCCCTTCACCCACACGTAACTTTTCACCTCTTGTTGCACGGCCGCAGGGCAACCCGCATCCTGCGCCAGACTGGTCAGCACCGGCATCCACAGCACCCACATCCATTTACGCATACGGCCTTTCCTTTCTTTGCTGTCTGACACGACACCATTAAACCATGAAACATTCCGCAGTTTACTTGAATTCCACGAGAAAAGAAACACGAAAACACGCATTCATTTTTGATTGGCGAAAATTCAGCCAATCCGGTATTATCCTTCATAACATCATGGTTGGCATGCGCTGGAAAGGGAATGGGTGAAGACATGGCGGAGAAAAAGAAACGGGTGGGAATGATCGGCGGCGGCGAGGCTTCTTTTATGGGCCCCATCCACCGCGCCGCGATTGAACAGAGCGGCTGCGTCGAATTGGTCTGCGGAGCCTTTGGGTCCACGCGGCAGAGTTCGTTCGAGACGGGACGGATGCTGAATCTGCCGCCCCGCCGTTCCTACGGGACTTACCGCGACCTCTTCCGGCGCGAAGCTTCGTTCCCCAAAACGGAACGCATCGATTTTGTCACCGTGCTCACGCCGAACGCAATGCACTATCCGATCGCCATGTCCTCGATCGACGCTTCGTTCCCGATTTTCAGCGAGAAACCCTTCACCTGTAATCTGGATGAAGCGGTCAACCTGACCCGGAAACTGCGGAACAGCGGTCTCGCCTATGGAGTGGCGATGGTCTATCCGTGTTATCCCGCCTTGCGCAAAGCGCAGGATCTGATCCAAAAAGACAAGGCGATCGGGGTCGTGCGCAAAGTCGTGGCCACCTTTTCATTGGGGTGGATGGCCCAACGGCTGGAAACCGCAGGCAACAAACAGGCCGGCTGGCGGACTGACCCGCGCCGGAGCGGACCGGCCGGCTGTCTGGCGGATCTCGGATCGCACGCGTTTTATCTCTCCGAATGGCTAACCGGCCTCAGCGTGAGCGAGGTCTGCGCCGATTTGCGACCCACGGTCGCCGGACGCATCCTCGATGACGACTGCACGCTTCTGGTGCGCTTCGAGACCGGCGCGCGCGGCGTATTCCTGTGCAGTCAGATCGCCACCGGCAGGCAAGAGGGCCTCGCGATCGAAATCTACGGGGATAAGGCCGCGCTCGGTTGGTCGCAGAGCCGCCCCGGACGGCTGACGCTCACCGCGATTGACGGGCAACGCGAAGAACTCACCGTCAACGGGTCGGATGAGGAGGAGCCCTTGCAAACACCCCCTTCGCCCTACGGCAACAACCGCGCCTATATCGCCGCACTGGCGGAGTGTTACCGCTCTTTCGCCGCGACGCTGGATCGCCCCAAAAGCCAAAAAACGGAACCGCTTCCCCTCTACATGAGTGTTGAAGAAGGGTTGCGTTCAGTCGCGTTTGTCGATGCGGTGCTCCAGAACACCGCCGTTCCGGAAGAGGATCAGCCGCTGCCAGCCAAATGGATGCCGGTGGTGGTCCCCCCTGTACTGGACCTGTAACGCGCGGAAACGCCGCGCACAGAACATTGCCGGTCTCCCTTCACGAACAAACAAACCACGCCATATTCGCTTGTCTTCCGTGACAAAAAAACATATTGTGTCAAAGTGTTATTTCAAACGGGACGGCTTGTGCGTGGATTCGCGCATCAACACGAGGGGTGCAACATGACCATACAGCAGGGAAAAACGTTCACCGGGTTCTGTTTGCTTTCATTCTGTGCCGCACAGGGATTTGCCGCCGGGTTCGGCCTCTATGAGGCCAGCGCCCGCGGCAACGCCATGGGCGGCGCGCTGGTCGGCGCCACCGGCGACGCCTCGGCCAACTATTTCAACGCGGCCAATCTGACGGAACTGGATGGCACGCACACGATGGCGGGTGTGACGTTGGTGCACCCGGTTCTGGACATCACTGCGAACGGGGACAAGAACAATCTCGACAGCGGCTGGTTTTATCCGCCGCACCTTTACGCCTCCCAGCAACTCACGGAGCACTGGTTCACCGGTTTCGGCGTCTACACCGAATACGGCTTGGGCACGCGCTATGACCGCGACTGGCCGCTCAACTGGAGCAGCACCAAAACCACGCTGGAAAGCCTGACCGTCAACCCCAACCTCGCTTACAAGGTGAACGAGCGCCTCTCGCTCGGCGCCGGATTCCGTGCGATGTATCTGGATTTCTACCATACCAAGACGCCGTATCAGCACGATACGATCGGTGTCCTGCCCACGCCTCTGCCGCCGCTGCCCGTTTACGGGTCGATGCGCACCAAAGTGGAAGGCGATTCTTGGGGGTACGGCTACAATTTAGGGTTTTCCTACAAAATCACCGACACACTGGACGCCGGTTTCGTTTACCGGTCTCGCGTCCGGCACACGGTGAAGGGCGACATCGAAGTCCAAAGCTCCGCCGATACCGCGCTGCCGGTACCGATCCCCAATCCGCTTCCCCACGGCCATGCCTCGGCACGCGGCGAGATCGAACTGCCGCCCTCGTGGACCGCCGGCCTGAACTACCGGCCGATCGACCGGCTCAACCTCGGATTCGCCGCGACCTATACCGAGTGGAGTTCGTATGATGACCTCACCATAACCTTCGGCCCCACTCTGGCGAACAGCGACAAGCTGCGCCGCTCCTCCGAGGAAAAGAACTGGAATGACGTCTGGCGTCTGGGAATCGGTGCCGACTACATGCTGACAGAACGCTGGTCCGTCCAGTGCGGCTATGTCTACGACATGGACCCCATCAGCAAGAATAACACCGACACCATGCTGCCCCCCGGCGACCGCCACATCATCAGCACCGGCTTGGGTTATGCCGTGCAAACCTGGACGATACATGCGAGCTACGGGCTGATTGTGATGAAATCATGCGAACGAACCGTCACGAACGGCACCAAACGCGCGGAGACGGATTTCGATAATGGCTTTTGCCATCTGATCGCCCTCTCGGTCGGCAAGCGCTTCTGATCCACTCAGGCGCTTACCTAACGCAGGCGAAGCCCGCAACCCAATTCAATTAGTTAATTAGTTAATTAGTTAATTCGTGCATTCGTTTTCCATGACCATCCGCAGTCGGTTCGTGGCCGGGATGTGCGAAGATCATGCGTTTCTGGTTTCAGGGTTTCAGGGTTTCAAGGTTTCAGGGTTTCAAGGTTTCTGGGTTTCATCCAAATCGGGGTCGGGATCGCTATCGGGGTCGGGATCGATCATTTAACCGCGGAACACTTTCTTGGGTTTCAGGGTTTCTGGGGTTTCTGGTTTCTGGTTTCAGGGTTTCAAGGTTTCATCCAAATCGGGGTCGGGATCGCTATCGGTATCGGGATCGGTATCGTCGACCCGCGACCCGCGACATTCGCCCCGCGACGATCGACAGGGACGCCCGCGCAGCGGGAAATCCTGTCAATTTAAGCGCTGCCGTCACCCCTTTTCAACCGCGAACCCGAGACCGCGCACGGCGGCGCACAACGCCGCCGAAGCGTTGCGCAACGCCGCCCGCGTCGAGGCGAACTCGCGCCGCATGGGATAACCGCCGCGCTGCCGGTCGAATGCGGCAGCCCGGGTCGGGGCATCCGGCACGCAGGAGGCGCGCAACCTGTCTGAATCGGCCTCGATGTCGTACACGCTCAGAACCAGGTCGCGCAACACCGCCTCGTCCGGACGACCCGCAGCATCGCCCCGCCAGACCGGCACGGGCGGTTCAGGCAGCGCGAATGCATAGGCAGGCACGATTCCGAAAAAGTCGCAGGCGCGACGGTAAACGATCGCCGTGCCGTTCACCTTGCCCTCAAAGGAGTGACCCGCGATATGCGGTGTCGCAAGGGCCGTGCGCGCCAACAGCTCCGGACAATACGCAGGCTCCCCTTCCCAGCAATCGATCACCACCTGCGCCACACGCTTTCCCAGGACGGCCAACAGGGCCCCGGTGTCGATCACCGCGCCGCGGGCCGCATTGATCAGGATCGCGCCGGGCTTCAGACGCGCAAACGTGGACGGATTCAGAAGATGCCACGTCGCATCCGTCCCTTCGCGGGTCAGCGGCACATGGCAGGTGAGAATATCCGATTCGGCCAGCACATGGTCGAGCGGCACGAATGCACGCGCTTCGCTGTCCGATGGGTCACGCTGCCGGGGCGGATCATTCGCCAGCACCCGCATGCCCATCGCCTTCGCATGGGCGCAGACGCGGCGTCCGACATGGCCGACGCCGATCACCCCCAGCGTTTTACCCGCCAGCGTAAATCCAAACCGCCCGCCCAGCCAGAGCAGGGCAGCAGTGACATAATTGGCCACACTTTCCGCGTTACATCCGGGCGCACCGGTCCAGACGATCTGGCGCGCGTTCAGATACGGAATATCGATATGGTCGGTGCCGATCACACCCGAGCCATAGAACCGCACCGCGCTCCGGTCCAGCAATGCGGCGTTCACTCGCGTCGTCGAGCGCGTCACCAACATCTCGGCCTCGCGCACATCCTCCGGTCCGATCATCCGGCCTTCCCGAAGGACCACCTCGCCAAGAAGGCTGAAGGCCTCGACGGCAAAAGGCATGTTCCTGTCACAAACGATTTTCATGCGTCAAAAGAACTTCATACTGGTTTTCTTGAATTCCGTCAGCGAGAGCAACAGGTGCCCGTCCGTCAACCCCGCCTCCCGGGAGATCCGTTCGAACAGTTGCCGCGTTTCCTCCCAATCCGAGGTGTGGATCATGGCGTAGAGCCGGAACGGGAAGATCTCCATCCGGGGACGCTCATAACAGTGTGTCACCTCCGGGAAAGCAGCGACGCGCCGCCCTGCCTCCATCACCGCTTCCTCGGACATGTCCCAGCAGCACATGCCATTGGCCTTGAACCCGATCTCGCGGTGGCGCAGCAACAATCCCACGCGGCGCAGAACCCCGGCATCGCGCCAGGAACACAACAGGCCGAGGAGGGCGGATTCGTCCAAGCCCAAACGTTCGGCCACCGTTGCGAACAACCGCGCGTCAACCGGCAGATCGCCCTGCATCAGCCGCACCACTTCTCGCGCCCGCTCATCCCATCCGACGGACGGGGACGTCGGTTCCGCAATGGGCGGGCAGGGCCCGACCCGTTCATCGCGGTCACGCGTGCGCACGTCAAAGACCACATCGATTTTAAAACGCCGGATAGCCGGCAACCCGTGAATCGCAAACGGTCGGCAGGCGGCGCGCAACGTCTCCAATTCCGCAGCAAAGGTTCCGGCGGGCGCGGCCAGCGTGAACCACAGGTTTGGCCAGTTCCGCCCCCGCGGGCCACCGGGCAGATCGGAGGCAAGTTCCGCAGGCCACCCGCGTTCGTACGCATGCGTCACTCCCGGACAGATGGTGACCTTCGCAGCCACGTCCACGATTTGCTCAGAAGGCACCGACACCGCGCACAACACGCTGCGGTACCCCATCCGCCGGGCGTCGAACACGGCGCCGAACCGCCGCGCCTCACCCGACGCCAGCAGACGCCGGGCCAAAGCGATTACCGCCTCCTCCGACAACCCGCATCCTCGGCCGATCTCGGCGAAGGGTCGTTCGCACAGCGGAATCCCCCGCTGAAGCGCCACCACGGCCTCCGCCTCCGCATCCCCCCAAACCTTGATCATCCTCGCATCCTTTTCCGAGGGGTATCATAACAAAAGGCGGCTTCCACGTCGAAGGCGGGTTTCCCCGCATCAAACCGTGAGGGTCCCGAAGACCGGAACGGTTCGAGCAAACGCCTGAGTGCCCTTTACGTCGCGTAATCCGGGATTGCGTCGCGCATGAAACCCCGCAGCGCTTCTCACCAGGTAAGCCACCCGTCTTCCGGGGTACGGTTTTCGGCGCGCAGCCACATCATAAGCGCCACGCGGAAATCGTCATCCCGCTCGCTGATCCGGTCGATCCGGTCGAACTTGTGCACATAGGCGCTCCGCAGTTGGAACACCAGACAGTCGAGCTGGTACTGCACGTACCCTCCGACCTCGTCGAGTTCGTTGCGACGCAGATCATACCGGACATACGTGCTCCAGGACCAGGTGTCATTGATCACATGCGTAAATCCACCGTAGATCAGATTCTCCTTCACGCAATTCCACTGCGCGATCGGCGAGACGTCGTAATCGGTGATCACATGGTCCCGTCCAAGGTATCCGCCACCCAACCGGAATGTTTCCGAGAGCTGGTAGAAGGCGCTCAGGTCGGCATACGCGACGGTCTCGTCCTCGGTGTCCCACTCGCCAACCGCCTTGAGGTCCAGTTTCTCGGTCGGCGCGTAGAGCACTCGAGTGCCTGCCATACGCAACCCCTCCTCATCCAACGAGCCCTCCGAATCGAACTGGACCGCGCCGTACACATCCCATTCGAGCAATGTGCGCGGACGGTTTTTCTCATCACGGGTCAGGAGAAGATTACGCACACCCGGCCGGACGCCGTGCCAGTCGTACGGCAACCACATGCCGTCGCGGCCGAATTGATCGAGCCACTCGAGTGAGCGGTCATACCGGTCGAATGCGTACACACGCCCGTTATCGGAGTCGAAATGCGATGGCTGGAAACTGTAATCCAGATACGGCTCAACCACATGACGCAACCCGTTACCCCATTCGGAAGAGGCGCGCAGCGAAGTCTCGACCCCAAGTTCAGCCGTATGCCGGAACACGTTCCGGTCCGACTCGCTTTCCGTATAAAAGGTCCCGCGATATCCGGCCCGAGGCACCACGCTAAGCACCTCCCCCACCTTGACGGGGTAGGTCACACGGTGCGCAGTGTCCGCGCGCATCAGGTTGTAGTCGGCCCAAGACCCGGGATAGTACATGTAATCCGGTAATGCCCGCTCATACCGGGCCGCATCGCGGTTAAGGTAACCCACCCGCGTCTGGCCCTCGTAGTTGACCCCCGTGTCCCACAGCGGTTGCGGCATCACATTCAGCCAGCCTTCCGGAAGCCGCGACACGCCGCTGTAAAAATCGTTCAGCGGACCGCTGGCGGTCACCCCGGCGGCCCACGTGTGCTCGCGGTGTTCCAGCGAGACGAAGTTCATGGGGATACTTTCACCGCGGTTCTCCCGATCGAAGAAATCGCTTCTAACTTCCGAATCGCTGTTGACCGTGCCCCGCAGGATGAACTGGTCGCGTGGCGAAAGGTCCGCCTCATGAAACAGCCGCACGCGGTAACGCTCGTCATCCACATCTGAAACCCAGTTCCGATCCTCACTGTCATCGGGCGGGTCCTGATCCCAAGCGTAGTAGGTCTCGATCTTGCCGCGTCCCCAGTCCCCCAGATCCCAGCGCAGATTTTGGCCCACCGCGGCCCCGCGCCGGGTGCGGTAGTCCACATGTGTGGACGCGTCGAGTTTGGGGCCTTTGCCCTGGGGCGGATCGTACACGTTGAAGACATATCCGCCCAACAGGTATGCGCCCCATTTGGAGGTGTAGCCGGGAATCAGGCGGAACCCGTAATGCGTGTCGATGTCGCGGAACCAATACGGAAGATAGGCGAAGGGCACACCGAACAACCAGGGCACCGCGTCAAAAATCTCGATATAGTCGTTGTCCTTGTATCGCACATGCCCGGTCATGCACCAGTGGCGGTGGCCGGGCGCGTTGGTGCAGGTGGTGACCAGCGCGTTGTGGATATCATACCGCCCGTCTTCCCTCCGCGTGACCTCCCGGGAACTGACGCGGAACACGCCGGCCACGAAATCACCGGTCCCGGAGAGACCGCGCCCGGTCTTGTAATTGTATTCGATATAATCTCCCGCCCAGGTCCCGATGCCGCTCTGACGGATCACGACGTTTCCGCGCGCCTGCACATCACCCGTTTCCTGATGCAGGCGCACACGGTCGGCTTCGAGTTCCTGCGATTCGGTCCGGATCTTCACATGACCCGTGGCCGTAGTCCATCCGGTCTTCTGATCGACCTCGAATTTATCGGCCGAGATTTCCAGTCCGGTGTCGGCGGGCTGCACGTTCCTGGAGGGGGCCGCCCCCCCCTGCGCCCACACGCACTCCACAAGCGGTCCGGATGCCGCAACAGCCAGACACGCCACAAGGAAGAAGTTTTTCATGGTTGTACCGCGCTCATTGTGAACGTTTCGCTAAGGAGTCCATCGATTACAGCGTAAGTGAATCCACCGTGACTGACAAGCGGAATTTCAGGTGTATCCCCGATTCATCGACCGATTCAACCTAAAAAGAGCAGTTGAACCTTCAACTCTCTTTGGTTTCGGATTTCAGGGTTTCTGGTTTCTGGTTTCAGGGTTTCAGGGTTTCTGGTTTCTGGGTTTCATCCAAATCGGGGTCGGGATCGCTATCGCTATCGGGATCGATCATTTAACCACGGAACACTTTCTTGGGTTTCAAGGTTTCAGGGTTTCTGGGTTTCAGGGTTTCATCCAAATCGGGGTCGGTATCGCTATCGCTATCGGGATCGATCATTTAACCGCGGAACACTTTCTTGGGTTTCAAGGTTTCAGGGTTTCAAGGTTTCAGGGTTTCAAGGTTTCACGGTTTCACGGTTTCAAGGTTTCGTGGTTTCATCCAAATCGGGATCGGGATCGCTATCGGTATCGGTATCGGTATCGTCGACCCGCGACCCGCGACATTCGACCCGCGACGATCGACAGGGACGCCCGCGTTTCCGACACCGCAGGTCGCTTTTCAAGGTTTCAGGGTTTCAGGGTTTCATCCAAATCGGGGTCGGGATCGCTATCGGTATCGGGATCGATCATTTAACCACGAAACACACGGGATGGCACTGCTCGGGTTTTTATCCACAGATTTACACAGATTACGCAGATTTTTGGGGGCATCGCTCGGGTTTTTTGGGAACGCCAGGGGGAATTCCTGATTTTCATGAAGTTTCATGTGTTTCATGGTTTCATCTAAATCGGGGTCGGGATCGCTATCGCTATCGGGATCGATACAGCCTCACACCCTCACACCCTCACCGCCTCACACCCTCACACCCTCACAGCCTAACACCCTCACAGCCTCCCCGCCAAAGCGAAGCTGTCGAAAAACCCTGGCTTGTCTCTTCCTTTGCCCGCCTCAACGCGCGCCCTGAACGAAAAGTTTTTCAGCCTTCCCGCCTTCCCAGCGTTTTGCTATCCTGAACAGCAAAGGGGATCCGGGGTTCCGGCGCGCCCCCTTTCCGTTTCCCACTTTCCCCGCGCCGGCCGGCGGAGCCCCTCATATGAACAAGCCTTTTGTCCACCTCCATCTCCACACCAAATATAGCCTGCTGGACGGAGCCTGCCACATCGAACCGCTGGTCGAACGTGCCAAAGAATTGGGCATGAACGCGTTGGCCATGACCGACCACGGAGTCATGTACGGCGCCATCGATTTTTACAATGCCTGCCGCGACGCGGGGATTAAACCGATCCTTGGATGTGAAATCTACATTCTGGCCAAGGCCCACCGCGGCACGCGCGATCACACGATCCCATACCACCATCTGGTCCTGTTGGCGCGTAACAGGGAGGGGTACATCAATCTGGCGCGCATCAACACCATCTCCCACCTCGAAGGCTTTTACTACAAACCGCGCATCGACAAAGAAACCCTCCGCGCACACGCCGGTGGTCTGATCGGTCTCTCCGCATGTCTCAAAGGCGAAGTCAATGCTCTCCTTGCGGAACGGCATCTCGATGAGGCGGAAAAAGTCGCGCTCGAGTACCGGGACATCTTCGGGCCGGACAATTTTTTCCTTGAGATGCAGGACCACGGGCTGCCGGAACAGAAGCGGGTCAACGAAGGCGTGCGCGAACTCTGCCGGCGCACCGGCCTGAAAGCGGTGGTGACCAATGATGTCCACTACCTCCATCAGAACCATGCTGAAGCGCACGAAGTAATGCTCTGCATCCAGACCCAAACCGTGATGAGCGACCCGAAACGGATGCGGTACGCCTCAGACGAGTTTTATTTCAAGTCGCGGGAAGAGATGGAGAAGCGCTTCCCCGATGACCGCGAGGCTTTTGACCTCACCCAGGAGATCGCGGACCGCTGTGACGTGCAGTTGACGTTTTCCAACGGCAAGGCCGAGACCCTGCACTTTCCCGCGTTCGACGTGCCAGCCGGATTCGAAGACGCCCGGCAGTATCTGGTCCATCTCGGCAAGCAGGGGTTAAAGCGTCATTACGGGTTCGAATACGACGACCCGCGCGACGCGACCCAGAAGATGCTGGTCGAGCGGTTTGACTATGAGGTCGGCGTGATCGAAAACGTGGGCTTCATCAACTACTTCCTCGTGGTGGCGGACTTCGTCAACTGGTCGCGCAACAACGGGGTTCCTGTCGGCCCCGGCCGCGGTTCGGGCGCCGGGTCGCTGCTCGCCTATTCGCTCGGCATCACCCAGATCGATCCGATCCGCTTCGACCTCATTTTCGAGCGTTTCCTCAATCCAGAGCGCGTGTCGCCGCCCGATTTCGATATCGATTTCTGTCAAATGCGCCGGGAACGGACAATCGAATACGTCAAACGGAAATACGGCAAGGAGCGTGTCGCGCAGATCGTCACCTTCGGTCAGCTTGGTGCCAAAACCGTGATCCGCGACATTGCGCGCGTGCTGGAAATCCCGCTTTATCAGGCGGACAAATTCAGCAAGATGATTCCCGAAGACCCGAAAATGACGTTGGCCAAAGCCAAGACCGAAAATCCGCAATTCGCCGAGGCATGCGCCCAGGACCCGCTGCTGCAACAGATCATGCGGCACGCCGTGGTGCTCGAAGGCCTGTACCGTAACGCGGGGGTGCATGCGGCCGGCGTGGTGATCGGCGACAAACCGCTGATCGATCTGATTCCGCTCGGGCGGGATAAGGACGGTTCACCCGTCACGCAGTATGCGAAAGAGCCGGTCGAGGCGTGCGGTCTGTTGAAAATGGACTTTCTTGGCCTCAAGACCCTGACCGTGCTGCAAGAATCCGTGGAACTGGTACGCATGACGCGGGGCATCGAAGTGGATCTCGAAAACCTGCCGCTGGACGATCCGAAAACTTTCGACCTTTTCCGGCGCGCCGACACCGTCGGCGTGTTCCAGCTTGAATCCGACGGCATGCGGCGCACCCTCGTGGACCTGCAGCCCACCCGCATCGAGGAAATCATCGCCATCCTCGCGCTCTACCGTCCGGGCCCCATGGACATGATCTCCCTGTTCGTGAAGCGCAAAAAGGGTGAGGAGAAGATCACGTACGACCATCCTCTGCTGGAGCCGATCCTGAAAGAAACCTATGGCATCATGGTCTATCAGGAACAAGTGCAACGCGCGGCTCAGGTTCTGGCCGGATACTCGCTCGGCAAAGCCGATATGCTGCGCCGGGCCATGGGCAAGAAAAAAGCCGGGGAGATGGCCAAGGAACGCACGGGATTCATCGCCGGATGCGGAAAGACGAACGGCATCCCCGAGGAGCAGGCCGGCCAGATCTTCGACAACATCGAGAAGTTCGCGGGATACGGGTTTAACAAAGCCCACGCCGCCGCGTACGGCATGATCACGTATCAGACTGCCTACATGAAAGCGCATTATCCGGTCGAGTTCATGTGCGCCCAGATCTCCTCGGAAATCGGCAACTTCGATAAACTGCCCGGATTTGTCGCCGAAGCCGAGGCGATGGGCATCCGCGTGCTGCCGCCGGATGTGAATCACAGTTTGGACCGGTTCGCGCCCGAAAACGGGAATATCCGCTACGGGCTCGCCGGCATCAAAAGCGTTGGCACCGGTGCCGCAGAGGCGATTATTCAGGCCCGGGCGCAAACCGCATTCACCGGGCTGACCGATTTTTGTGAGCGCGTCGATCCCTCCTCGGTCAACAAACGCGTGCTGGAAGCCCTGATCCGTTGCGGTGCCATGGACGCGTTCGGCATGCACCGCGCCCGCCTTTTTTTCAACATCGATTTCGCTTTGGCCCGCGCGAATGAAAAGCTGCGCGAGAAGGCCAGTGGCCAGAGAAGCCTCTTTGAAATGCTGGATGCCGACGAGGCCAACGCCGTCTGCACCGATGACCTGCCCGATTACCCGGCCTGGTCGGAAAAGGAACGCCTCACCGGAGAACGCGAGCTGCTCGGCATGTACATGACCGGACACCCCCTCACCCGGTACCGCCGCATCATTCAGGCGCTCCAGACGTTTTCGGCAGCCCGCGGCGAGGAGACCCCGGACAAACAGGATGTCCGCATCGCTGGCATGGCCGCCTCCGTCGTCACCCGGATCAGCAAAAAAACCAAAGAGCCTTGGGCCATCATCACGCTTGATGATGGCGAGACGAACATCGAGGTGCTGGTGTATACGCGCGCGTTCCGGAAATATGAGGGAGCGTGCCGGCAGGATCAGCCGGTGCTCGTCTGCGGCAAACTATCCAAAAAAGAGGATCAGATCAAAATCATCGCCGAAGAGGTTTACCCGTTGATCGAGGCGCCGCGCCAGTTTGTGGAGAAAGTGGTGGTCGGCATCCGTACGGATGACGGCCAGACTTCGGGACGGATCAAGGCGCTGCGCAGTTTGGTGGACCGTCATCCCGGCATCACCCCCATCCTGATCTGCCTCCTCTATCCGGACAGCAAACGCATGCTGATCCGCACCAATGAAGCGATGACCATTGACCCTTCACCCGAGTTCATCGCCGAGGCGGAGGGCATCCTCGGCCCGGATCACTTCCGTTTCACCGCTCGCAAAGCCATTTACCGGGAAGCGCATGACGATTCCCGCTGGGGCTGGAACGGCACCGACAGATAAGGGTTTCGATTGGGATCCGGCACAGCCGGACTGCGCCTTTACCGCTTACGCCGCAAGCCCATCTTTTCCAACGGCAATGGCTTGAACTCCGGCATGCGTTTCCAAACCGCGGCGTTACGTTTCAGGCGGAAATCGCGCTTGGCATAGTTGACGAATCCCGGATCTTCCGCCGTCGCGACATATACGGCGTTGGTGTTCCAATTGCCCTTCGTGATGCCGTCGCAGGCCACAAACAGATTCCGGATCGCGATATTCTCGCGCAGCGCACCGGGTTGCGGATCCATGAACCCGATCAGTTCCGGATAACGTCCGGTATAGGTTCCGCTGGTGATGTCCACCTCCCGCAGCAGACGTTCCTGCCATAGCGGTGCGTCGATGAACTGTTTCCAACGCTTGTCGTTCCACGGTGACGAGCCCAGCGCGCGCTTGCACTCGATGAACACGTTGTTCTCGGCCACATTCCCGTGTCCCCCGTGGGAGAAGACCGTGCCGAACGACCCTTTGCCGGGATCGCCGCAACGGTAAAACAGGTTTCCATAAACGGTGTCCCCGCCATCCCCGTCATCAAAGTAGATCGCCGCCGTGCCGTGACCGCGCGGACTGCCGATCTCGCTCCACAGATTGTAGCGGATCACATTACCGCGGCAAGAAGGGTTGCGCCCCTTGTACAGAGCGCCCGCATCATCAGAGGCCATGACCACATTGCTCACCACGTTGTACTCGAAGAGGTGGTCGTTCCCGCTGATCGCGACAGCCATATGCGGCGCATCATGAAGCAGGTTGTGCCGCGCCACGTTCCCCACCCCTTTCAGAGTCAAGGCGGAAGCGTAGGTCTGGAGGTGCTGGGAATACCGCCAGATGTGGGTGTCCTCCAACACATGTCCCGCAGGTGAAAGCGTTTTCCGATCCCCCCCATCCAAAATCACCCCGCCGACACCGGTGTCGTGAATGTCACAGGAGGCGATCCGGTTTTTCACACCCCCCTCCACCACGATCGCCCGCATGCGGTGATTGCGGAACACACACCGACTGACGACCACATGACTACAGCCGGTCACACGCAACGCATCACCCTGCGTCTCTTCGAAGGTCAGCCCCTCGAAGATCACATGCGAAAGATCCCGCATCCGTACCAGTGGCTCCCCGCGAAACGCGAGCGTGATCCGAGAACCCGCAAGCGGTTCCGGCGGATAGAAATAGAGCCGCCCCGCCTGCAAATCCACCATGTATTCGCCCGGCGCGTCCAACTCGTCAAACACATTCACCGCACGCCAGCGACGCGGCGAGGGGTTACCCTGCCGCACCCCGTACTCATGCGCGGCCTGCAACCGAATCTCCTTTTTCTCCGCATCGATGGCGCCAATCCGGATCACGTCGTCATACCAGTCAAAACACCAGAAGCCGTGCAGCCATACCCCCTCCTCCACCCTCCAGCGCGCCGGCCGGTCCCCCTCATAGACAAAGCATCCGCCGCGATTTTCCTGCGTCCTCTTTTTCTTGGGGTCAGCCGAATCCGACACCGAACCGGTCCCGCGTTGCGTCCCCATGTCGAGAATTTTAGCGATATGCGCGAAGCCCTCATTCGGCCAACAGGCCAGCGTCATCCGCCGACCGTTGCAGAAGAGCTCCGGCACACACATCGGCATCCGGAACACATCGCGGGGTTTCGGCATCGCGGGAAACCCTAGCGCCTTCAGATCCACGGCCACGACCCTTTCGCGGGCGGGTGCTTCCAGCCGCGCGAGCCGCTCCGGATCTGCGAGAGGGAGGAAAGCGCTCGCCGGAATCGCTGTCGATCCGGCCAGAACCGGCTGCTCGCCGCGGGCCGCACGGTATCGGATTGGTGCTGCGGATGTGCCGCCATCCTCCGCCGACAGCATCAACGTGTCGTTTAACACATAACGGCCACCGTGCAAAACAATCTCGGCACCAGTGGTCAGCGCACGTTGCTGACGGGCGGTCCGCACCATATCCCGCGCCTTGGCGAGGGTGCCCAGCGGATGCGCCTGTGTCCCTGGACCAGCATCATCACCGCCGGGACGCACATGCACCGTCAAATCGGGTTGGGTCTCGCACCGCAGCATCGCCAACCCCTGCAACGCCATCCCGGCCATCATCACCGTTGCCGCAAACACCTTTTTCCCGTTCACCGTATTTCTCCTTTGTTTTCCTTTCGTGCATCCCGTTTGCAGTATGACATCTCCATCAGAGGAACGCAACCCCAAGCCCTTTCCCGCCTCCGCCTCTTTTGTCCGCGCTTGCTTTCCTCTCCCCGTTTCGATTATATTCCGGGCATGTTGTTGCCGCACCCCTCGGACGCTTTGCGTCGTTTATCCATCCTGATCGTCACCTACGACGGAGACGAATTGCTGCGGGCGTGTCTGGACTCCATTCAACGGGCCTGTGGCGACATGCCGGGAACCGTGGTTGTCGACAACGCCGCCAGTGAGACGACCCGCGAACTGGTTGCGGCCTTCCCCCGTACGCGCTACGTCCGAGCCGAAACCAATCTCGGTTTCGCAGGCGGCAACAATCTGGGGTTTCCGTTTTGCGAGGGTGAATACATCCTATTGCTGAACAACGACACGGTCATTCATGACGAACCGTTCACCGCGCTAATCCGGTACTGTGACGCGAATCCGCAGGTCGGCGTTGCGCAAGGCAAGATACGATTCGGCGGCAACATTGACCTGTTGGACGGATGCGGCTCCTTTCTGACGGCAATCGGCATCCAGTACGCTTACGGGTTTCTGGTCCCTGACGCGCCCGCCTTCCAAAAACCGTACCCGGTCTTCGCCGCCAGCGGTGCCTTTTTCCTGATCCGCCGCTCTGTGATCGCCCAAGCAGGCGGATATCTTTTTTACGATCATTTCCGTTCGTATTATGAGGAGGTCGATTTCTGTCACCGCGTCTGGCTGAGCGGTTCCGAGGTGCATTTCGTTCCCACGCCTGTCATCGACCATCTGCACAGCCAGACAGCCGGGCGTTTCCGGAGAACCGATATCCTGCGCCAGTATTACCAGAACATTTGGTTTTCGCTGCTGACCTGCCTGGGCGGATACGGACGCCTCCGGATTCTCCCGGTTTTCACCGCTTTCTTTGCGGGAAACGCGCTGGCGCATCTGCTGGCCGGTCACCGCGAACTGTTCCGCGCCCATCTGGATACCGTGCGCAAACTCTGGATCATGCGGGATCAGATCCGCTCGGCGCGCAAAACAATCCGCGGGTTCCGCGTACGTTCCGACCGCGAACTGTTCCGGATCATCCTCAAGTCCCCCCCATTGAGCTATTACTGGCGTTCCATCCGATCCAACGCCTTCTCATCCTGATCCCCGGACCGCCCCACATTCCTTCGCGCGAGACGTACCGCAAACCAGCCGAGAAGTGTCAGACTCGTCGCCACACTGAGGGCATTCAACCCCCAGTTCCGTTTCATGCGCACCACAATCTCATGTTTGCCGGCAGGCACGGGAACTGCGGCCCACATCCCGTTGGCTTGACACACACGTACCGGCACGCGGTCGACAAGGGCCTCCAATCCCGCGTCATACGTCTCCCCTAACACCAGCAGGGCAGGACGGTCCGTTTCAACCAGACCGCGCGTCTCCAGCGCACGCGGCATCTTCCGCAGGGTGTCCAACACGACACTGCGTGGCGCCACCGCACTCCCCGTCGCCACACCCCGCACCCCATCCACATCGGCCACCAGATGCCCGACCGACTCCTTTGCGCGTACCGCCTGCAGTTGTTGATCACCCGCTACCGGACCCTCCCACTCGAAGTACAATGCCGGCAAGGCGGGCAGACCCTTCACCTCCGCCAGCACCAGACTCGTTTCCGTGGGCTGACTTGTCCGGACCGTGTCACGCCCGATCTCAAAATCACATACAGCGGTAAGGATGTTCTGGCGGAAAAACGGTTCAGCGTGTTTTCGCGGCAACAGCACGAACCGTGCCCCCATGACCTGCCAGTATCGCAGGGGAGAACGCTGAAACGCCTCAAACAACAGCGAGCGCGGCGCGCTCCGGTTCTGCGGATCAGGCCCCACGCAGGCGAATCCGTGCAATTCCAGCGCCGTGTGAAACCAATCCTGATCCCACACGTTGGAGGTGACATAGTTGAGGACGTTCGCGGGTCGTCCCCCGGTACGCGACAGCATCGTCTTTACCACGAGATTCGCGGCATGATGCGGCCCGACATTCACCGGGGTGACGCAACGTCGCGCGACGACAGCCAAATCGGCCGTGTTCAATGCGGTCAGCAAACAGACGCAGAACAGACTTCGCCTTAAGGAGACACCGCGCCAGGCAGACCCGGCGAAAACACCAGCAACGGCAAGCGTCAGGAGCGCGGACCGGACCGTGTTGGCTACCGCAAACCCTCGTAAAGCGGACGCAACTTGCCCCATCCCCAACTCCGTGATATGCCGTTCCATTCCCGCAGCCCCGACCTGAAGAACCAACGCCAAAACGACCAGACATCCTGCCACACCTGCCGCGAACACGGCAAACCGTTGCCGGAGCCGCCGTGTCGAGACATCCGAACTCGAGAGCGCATAAAGTCCCCACCCGGCCAGACAGGCGTTCGCCAGTTCCACCAGATGATGAAATTTGACAGGCGCGCGCAAATATTCCATGAAGGGCAAAGCATAGACCAGCCTATAGAACGGCGTGTACCGTCCCAGAGAGATCATCGCGCAGACCCCCCAAACCCCGACCCAGAACGGCACGTCGGCAAAGACCGACACCCTTGTGGCCTGCCTCCCCTGTCCCGTCGGGCCGCCCGCATCATCCGTTCTTTGATTCCCCGTTTCCTCCTGCCGACGGGCGGCGCACCACGCGAACAGCGCAAAGATCGCAAGCAGAACCGCCACCACCCCCAGATACACTACATGCTGCCGGTAGTTCGGCATCATGCGCCCTTTTTGAAACACGGACGCATGCGGACGTCCCAGCCTCCCCCAATAGGGATGCGGCATGTGGAAGGAGTCATTCCCGAACAGACTGGGGATGATGAATTCGAGCATGTCCTCCGGGGGCAGACTCCAGTTGGTCGCAAAAATCCAGCGTTCTTCGCGTTTCCGAGCCTCCGCTTGCACAGGGTCCGTCTTTTGTTCCTGCTCCGTGACAGAAGAGTGTTCTTCCATCTGCAGGGTGCGGTTCATCAGCGACTCGGTGAAAGCCGAACGGATTTGTTGAAAACCGATCAGAAGCATGACGGCAAGGGTCAGGAAAAACCGCGGAACCACGCGCCAGATAAACGAACCGCTCCCCGACTCCCGCCACTCCCGGTAAGATCGCCAAAGCGTATATGCGGCCAACAGCATGACAAACAACAACCAAATATCCGGTTGTTCGATCTCCGCCCACATCAGAACGGCACCGAGTAAAGCGAAATAAAAGAACGCCCGGGTTTGGAAACACCGGTTCACAAGGCCGAATGCGAACAGACCGCAGGAGATCAGGTAGAAATATCCGCCGTGCCCGGCACAGAACAGGGTGAACGAATACCCGGACAAGGCGAAACACAATCCCCCGCCGCAAGCCGGTACAAGAGGAACGCGCTGAGTGCGCAGATAATAGGCCACCGCGACTCCGGCAAGCCCTGTGGAGAGCATAAAAAAGAACTCCTGCCAGATCAGCGGATGCCCGAGAAATTTTAGCGCGTGCATCGGCACCACCGAAAGGCGGCCCGCCAAAACCATTTCCAACCATTTGGCTTGCGCGCAGGTCGGATAGAACTTCGGGAAATCCGGCGACAGCATCACCCAGTCTCGGGACAGAACAGGATAGAAGACATAGAGCATACTGCCCCAGAACAGGAGCATAACGAACAGGAGCCCCAGGCCTTCGAGCCATCTGGAACCGCCTGAAAACCGGAAACGCTTCTTCATTGTAAATCCTTTTGTTTTTATATTAGCAATCCGCACCGTCAATGCCTATACTATTTTTCGTGATCCGATCCGAATTTTCGGGACTTCCGTGGTGAGGAAGCCCGGCGGAATCGGCTCAAAGGAGCCATCATGCGAGTTGGGGTTGCTGGCGGCCCAGAACCTATGCAAGGGTACACGTTATAATCTTTGGGCCATCAACACGGATTACGAATATCAGGAGATGTCCCGTATCACGGAAACAGGATTGATCCAGATCGTGTAGCCGACTCGTCCAGTGGAAGGAGTTTTTTACCCTCTTAAGACAGAAGGATATGAGATGACCAAAAAAAAGATCGTTGTCGTCATGCCGGCGTATAATGCCGCGAAAACACTCAAGAAAACCTATGATGAAGTCATGTGCCAAGGGATTGTCGATGAGATTATTCTTGTGGATGATGCCAGTACGGACGAGACCGTGACTCTTGCTGCGACCCTGCCGAAGGTACGAGTCCATGTACACCCGAAAAACGCCGGATACGGGGCGAACCAGAAAACGTGTTACCGGCTGGCCCTCGAGTCCGGCGCGGACATCGTTGTCATGGTGCACCCGGATTACCAATACACTCCCAAACTGATTCCAGCCATGGTGAGCCTGATCGGGTCCGGTCTCTATCCGTGTGTGCTCGGCTCGCGCATTCTGGGGGGCTACGCCCTCAAAGGGGGAATGCCTTTTTGGAAATATTTTTCCAATCGAGCGCTGACCCTGTTCATGAATTTACTTTTCGGATCGAAACTGTCTGAGTTCCATACCGGATACCGCGCTTTTTCGCGTTCGCTCCTCGAGCGCCTCCCCTTACAGGCGAACATGGATGATTTCGCGTTTGACGCGCAGATGCTCGCGCAAATCCTCTGGAGCGGTGCCCTCATCGGCGAAATCTCCTGCCCGACACGTTATTTTGAGGAAGCCTCCTCGATCAATTTCCAAAGAAGCGTAAAATACGGCTTCGGTTGTCTGGCGACCGCCTTGGAGTATCGATTCTGTAAAGAAAAGCTTCTTTCATCTCACCGTTTTCCGCGAGAACTATCTGAAAACGCAGGAAGAAAACCATGAACGAAGGCGCTTTCCCACAACCTTCTTTGCCTCTGGCCATAAGATGCAACAAGACAGACTCGTTGTGTGCCACCGTGTTCGGTTTCCGACTGACCCCTCTTCCTTTTTGGCTTCGCGTCTTCTTCCTGTCCGCTCTGTTTGTCTTGTTCGCAAGCCTCGTGGTTTCGGTCATCGATCTCTGGCAGTACGAGGGCATTGATTTCCTGCAACGCTACGTCGGCGCAAAATTCGGCTTGTTGGGTATAGAACCCTACCACGCCACGGCAGACTGGTGGTTGAACGGTATCGACAAAGCGTTTCATGAAACCCATTTCAAAGGAGTCCCGCGCCCGCCCGGTGTCGGATGCAATTCGCCCTGCCTTTTGTTGTTTTATATGCCGTTTACTTGGTTCGATTTCACGACGGCGCGATATGTGAGCGGTGCACTCGAATGGTTGGCGTTCCTGTCCGTCCTTTGCCTGATGACCCGTTTGATTCCTCGAAACAGGGATCGCGCACTGACTTTCTCCCTGATTCTTTTCTTTACGGCAGGTGCGCCCTTCTGGCGTCTGCACGTTGAACGGGGACAATACTACGTGTTTACCTGTCTGCTGATCGCCAGTTCACTGGTGGCGCACATCAAGTCGAACCGTCCTTTCCTGTCAGGACTCCTTCTCGGACTCACCGTCGTAATCCGCCCCACCGTCGCATTTCTCGCGTTGCCGTTCGCCCTGCAACGCCGATGGCGTATGCTGACGGGCATTGCTTGCGCGTGTTTGTTCATGGGAGGAGCGTCGCTAGCCGTGTTCGGGGTCGAAGGCTGGCGCCAGTTCATTTGGATTTCCGAGAAATATGAAATCGCCTCAACTGATTTTGAGACGGATCATTTTGCCGACTTGCTTCGCGGCCGCGACCCCTTGCCGATCCAAGATTTCGAGCAGTCGCGGAAACAAGGATTGGCGATGTTGCCGTCCATAAACAGCACCGCCGCAGGAATGGTGCGTCTCTCCAAACCGTTGCTTGATCGCTGTTCGATTCCCGTCACAAGCGTGCTTTTCCTGGCCAAACTTGTCGGCGTCAGTACGGCTGTCGCACTTATCCTTGCCGCCCTCTATACCCGCTCCCGTACGCCTTGGCCGTTCGCCTATCTCGCCTACGTGGGCATCGTGGCCGTGAATCTGGTTGAATACGCCATCCCCTACCGCGCGGCCTATGCGGACATCTATTACCTGCTGCCGGTCATGCTCGGCATTCCGATTGTCCTCCGCCACCGGAGCGTATGGCTCGGCGTCCTGCTGTTGGTCGCGCTCGCCTCACAGCAGAACCTGCTTGGACTGGTGCACGGATGGTACGCGATCCCGGTGCGGGTTGCGGGACTGACGCTTTTTTCCCTCGGGGTGCTCTGGCACTGGCGTCAGAGCATCATCTCCGCGCCGTCGGCGTTTGACGTTACCGGAGAGACCGGCTCATCAAGCGTCCCGGCATAAGCCACCCGCCGGACTTTCATCGTGGACGTGCCTCGGGCGCCAAACAAACCGCCTCATCCAGATGCTCGCGGATGGTCATGCCGTTCCCCTCATCCGGACCCTTCGCAGAGCCTCACAAAATCAAATGCCGGCTCCTCATACGGATGCGCGGCGCGTAACGCCGCCGTGACCGCCGCACACTCCGCTTCCGCGCAGATCATCTCCACCCGATATTCGGCTACGCGCGTCACGGAGCCTGTATTCCCGATATACGGTGAACTGCCCGCAAGCGGACGGAACTGTCCCTCGCCCAGCACCTGCCAGCAACAGTGGTCATATGCGGCGTAACGTCCCGCTCCAGCGGCGAAGAGCGCCGCTTTCACCGACTCCAGATGCGTTTCCGGAATATATACGGTTAATTTCAGCATATCTGACGGCCGGGGCTACGACTCGACCATATCTTGAACCGCCTTGAGAAATTGGCTCACATCCGCAAAACGACGGTAGACCGAGGCAAAACGAATATAGGCCACCTCATCCAGTTTGTGCAAACGCGTCATCACCGCCTGCCCGATTCGTTCCGAGGGAACTTCGCTCCCACCCTCGAACCCTTCGATGATCTCGTCCACCAGATCGTGAATCTGATCCGCGCTGATGGGACGCTTCTCACACGCCCGCATCACTCCGCGCTCCAACTTCAGACGGCTGAACTCCTCCCGGCGTCCGTCCCGCTTAATCACCCGTAACTCGTCTTTAACGATCTCCTCATACGTGGTGAACCGATGTTCGCACGCCAGACACTGGCGTCGCCGCCGGATCGACGCGCCTTCGCGCGCCGCCCGGCTGTCCAACACCTTATCGTCCAAATGCCCGCATTTGGGACAACGCATCGCACCTCCCTTTCCGCCTTCTTTGTCAGGCGGCGCCGCCAGTAACAGCCATAGTCCGATCAAGAATCGTATTCACAGTCAAATCCCGGATCATTCCGCTCTGCGGAATATCCAGATTCGCCACATGCTCCAGTTGCGCCTCGGGAAGATCCATCCCGTACACCACCGCCCGGATCTGCCGCGCGCCCGGCAACCGGTGCAGCATGCCGACCACTTCGTCCGCGCTCATCCCATCGAGTTCCAGCCGCATCACAACCGCATGGGGCTTGAGCGTGATACACGCCTCGAGCGTTTCCGGCCCGGTAGCGCAAACCTCCACCTCGAATCCGGCGAGCGTAAACTCCCGGCGCAGTGTCTCGCGCAAGGCGGCGTCCCCTTCGCCGATCACCAGCCGCCGCACCACCCGCTGGGATGCCGCATGCCGGCCGTCCGCCGGACTCATGAAGAGAATCCGGCTGACCTCCATCAGCAGATCGGAGGGATCGCACGGTTTCGCAATGAATCCCGATATCTGTTTGTCGGCGAAATACTCCGCCATCGAGGCGCGCGCCGTCAGCACCAGAACCGGATAAAGCGGCACCCCGTCCGGCTGGGTGATCCGGTCGAGGAATCCCGTGCCGCCCATCCCTGGCATGCCCATGTCAAGAATGATGAGATCCGGCTGGAACGCCCGCATTTTGACCAGCGCATCCTCCCCGCTGGCCGCACACAGCACCTCGTACCCCTCAAACATCAGAAAGTCGCCCAACGTTTCGAGCAGGCTCGGGTCATCATCCACCAACAACAGTTTGCGTTTGTTCGTTTCCATATGCCGGAGAGTGTATCCCGTATCCGCAACGGTTTCAAGGGGATAAGGTTACAACCGAATTCACCCATATCGAGTTTTCTTTGTAATCGCGCCATAAGATGCTTTATGCAAACGTCGAATTGTTGACAGGCCACCGCAAACGGTTGACACTCTCTCCAAATCATACGAAACTGACCGGCATGCAAAAACCAATCGCTTTGGTGGCCGCCCTGCAAGAGGAGTTAGACGCGCTTTGGGTCCAATTCCCCGTGTATGGCACATGTACGCATTTCAACGCCCTCCAGGAGTCCCTATGACCTACACCCCCTCCGCATCCCCTTCCAATGTCCGCGGCATCATCTGTGATATGGACGGCGTGATCTATCACGGAAACGCGCTGTTACCCGGCACGCGGCCGTTTATCGACTGGCTGCGCCAATCCAAAACTCCCTTCCTGTTCCTGACCAACAGCAGCGAACGTTCGCCGCGGGAACTCAGCGAGAAACTTTCGCGATTGGGCGTCTTGATCGAAGAGTCGCATTTCTATACGAGCGCCATGGCGACCGCCGCCTTCCTCGCATCCCAGACGCCGGGCGGCAGCGCGTATGTGATCGGCCAACCCGGCCTAATCCACGCGCTCTACGAGGCGGGGTTCTCCATCAACGACGTCAACCCGGACTACGTGGTGGTGGGCGAAACCCCCATGTACACCTACGAGACCATCAAGAAATCCGTCTCACTCGTGCGTAACGGCGCCAAACTAATCGGCACCAACCCCGATTTGACCGGACCGGTCGAACATGGCATCATCCCGGCCTGCGGCGCGCTGGTGGCCCCGATTGAACTGGCCACCGGCATGAAAGCCTATTTCGTAGGCAAACCCAATCCGCTGATGATGCGCTCGGCGCTCCGCCTGCTGGGGTGCCCGCGCGAATCCGCCCTGATCGTCGGGGACCGTATGGACACGGACATCCTTTCCGGAATCGAGGCGGGCATGCAAACGGTTCTGGTGCTCTCCGGCGTGACACGACGCGAGGATCTCGTCCGGTACAGCTACCGCCCCAACCATGTGCTGGATCACGTCGGTCTACTGCCGGATCTGCTCGGCGGCTGACCGCCAGGCGGTTGAACCTAAAAAGAGCAGTTGAACCTTCAACTCTCTTTGGTTTCAGGGTTTCATGGTTTCAGGGTTTCTGGGTTTCAAGGTTTCATCCAAATCGGGATCGCTATCGGGATCGGGATCGGGATCGATCATTTAACCACGAACACACGGGATGGCACTGCTCGGGTTTTTATCCACAGATTTACACAGATTACGCAGATTTTTGGGGCATCGCTCGGGTTTTTTGGGAACGCCAGGGGGAATTCCTGATTTTCATGAAGTTTCATGTGTTTCAAGGTTTCATCCAAATCGGGATCGCTATCGGGATCGGGATCGATTCAGTCTCACAGCCTAACAGCCTCACAGTCTTACAGCCTTTGAGATTGCGGGCTCCACCCGCATCTCAATACGTCAGGACGGACCGGAAAGCGGTGCCGCCCGTTGGCGGGGCGGTTTCCCCGAAACGGCTACAGGCTACTGATCAAGTACCCGAATCTTGATGTTGCGGTACGAGACTCGGTCCTGATGGTCCTGCAGCAGGATATGACCCGCAACCTGCTCCCCCCACTGCGGATATTTGTTAAATTTGCTGAGCCCAACCGCCTGCCGGAACGCCTCGGAGCCGCGCTCGAACGCAAGCACTTTCTCCCCGTTGAGCCAATGCTCGACCTGCCGCCCCCGGCATACGATCATCGCCGTGTTCCACTCACCGACCGGTTTCGGCTTAGCTCCTGCCGCCGGCATCACATCGTAGAGCGAGGCAACCGTGCGGTTGCCGTCGCGGCCTTTCGTGGCGTCGGGATGCTTGGCGTCCAGCACCTGATATTCCAGCGTGGTGCCGCCGTTGCGTTTGGGATGGAAGAGATACTTGATCCCGCTGTTGGCCGCTTCCGTGAGCCGGAAGTCCACTTTGAGGATAAATGAGGCGAAGGTCTCGCGCGTGATGATGTCCCCCGCGCCCCCGCCCGCGTTTTTAGGCAATACGGTCAAGACCCCGTCCGCGATCTCCCAACCCTGGGTGGGGAAGTTGTCGTTCCGGATGCTGCGCCAGCCGTCCCCGCTCCGGCCGTCCCACAGCAAACGCCACCCTTCACGCCGTTCCTGCTCGGTCAGGGTGTTCGGCACCGTGGCCCCGCCACAACAGACCCCCGCACCCCATAGTGCCGACACCGCCATCACCGCACTCATCCATATTTGAACGATCCGCATGCCTCTACCCTCCTTTGTCTGTTTAAAAAACATAACGTGTGCTGACCTGATCCTGACTGGTTACCTCCAGCCGCACATCATCCCGCCCCTCCCGTTTCAACATATCGGCCATGGTGGCGAAAGCCAAGGCCGGCGTATTGCACTGGCCGCTGATATGCGCGAGAAACAACGCGCGCAACCGCTCCGACAATGCGGACCGAACCAAGTCCGCCGCATCGTCATTCGACAAGTGTCCGCTGCGGCCCGCAATCCGCGTTTTGAGCGTCCAGGCCCGTTGCGACTGCATGAGCATATCGTAGTCGTGATTGCTCTCGACCACCGCGACATCGCATGTCGCGAGTTTGACACGCACCAGCGGCGTCGCCTGCCCGAGATCCGTGATCACGCAAAGCCGCACCGTCCCGTCATCCAGCACGAACCCCACCGGATCTGATGCGTCATGCGAAACCGAAAACGCTTCTACCGTCAATCCCCCCACCTCAAAACTCGTCGCGGTCTCGAAGATTTCCCACTCCCGGCCCAGCGAGCGCACCTCCCGTTCAACCCCCGAAGCGGTCCCCTCGTTCGCAAAGAGGCGCACCGGATAGTGACGGCTGAACACGTCAACCCCCTTGTAATGATCGGAATGGTCATGCGTCAGCAGAATCGCATGGATCGATTCGGGGGCGATATCCGCCGCCCGCATGCGCGCGACCAGTTGGCGTGACGACAGCCCCGCATCCACCAGCAACGCGACCCCACCCCCCTTCACATAAAGGGCGTTGCCACCACTTCCGCTCGCTAACACACACAGTTCCATCTCATCCGCCTTACGAAACCCGCGAGGCCGTCTCAACGTACTGCTGCCGTTCAAAGCCCTGCCCGTTCTTGCGACCGGTCTCACGCAACGCACCCCGGAAGTCAGCCAGCGAAGCATATCCCTTACGGTCCATCCAGGCGGCGAGATCCTCCAGGATTTCCCGGATCACGCCGAAATCCTTGCGCACGTGCAGCACCGAACAGATGCACCCCACATCCGCCCCGACCAGCAACGCCTTGACCAGTTCGGCTCCCGAGTGAATCCCGCCGCTGATTGCCAGAGCGCATCGCACCCAGTCACGCACCACGGCGGTCCAGCGCAATTGCGTGTGCAACACGTAGGGCGTCGAATAGTTCGGCGTAAAGAAGATCGACTCGTTCTCGATATCCACATCGGTCTGCAAAAACCGGTTGAAGAGCACAAGCCCCTTCACCCCCAGCGCGTCCAACCGGCGTGCGAAAGGCAGCAGCGAGGTGTAGTGGTGACTGAGTTTCACCGCCACCGGCAGCCGGACCTCCGCCAGCACCGCCTGGACCAGCGCGAGTCTGCGCGCCTCAACCTCCTTGCCCGTCTCCTCCGGATCGATCGGCATATGATAGAGGTTGAGTTCCAGCGCATCGGCCCCGGCCTGCTCGATTTTGCGCGCATACGCGACCCACTTGTCCGCTGCCACGCAGTTGACGCTGGCGATCACCGGAATCCGGACACGCTTGCGGATTGCCGCCAGATTTTCCAGATAGGCCTCCGGACCAAGCTGCCCCGGAAGATCGGCGCGCAGATACTCCATCGCCGCCATGCTGGTATCCCCCGCCAGCGCCTTAACCATCTCGGACACGTCCGCCCGGATCTGCTCCTCGAAAATCGAGCGCATCACCACCGCCGACGCACCGGCGCGTTCCAGATCGGCTACCGTATCCGCCCGGTCTGTAAGGGGGTTTGAACTGACAATCAGCGGATTCGCCAACTCAAGTCCCAGATAAGATGTTTTCAGATTTGCCATGGACCCCTCACTTGGCCACGATCTGCCCGGCACGCGCCAGCATGCGGGCCTCGACACTCTGGATCTCCGCAAACCCCTGCGAACTGACGGGGTTGAGCCCGTCACTGGCCTCCATGGAGGAGTCCGCCTCATTGTAAACCGAAGCCTTGCAGCCGGTAAGCGAGTTGAAAAACAGGTTGCCTTTGTAGAGGCCGACCTCAACCGTGCCGGAAGCGTGCCGGGCAAAGGTGGCGATTGCCGCCCGGGCCGCCTGCGTCACCGGATCGAAATACCTTCCGTCGTAAATCTGGTCGGCCACCAGTTTGGAGAGTTGCCCGAACAGCAATCCCGCGCGGCGATCCATCGTGGCCTGATACACGTAGCGCAGGCAGGTGCCCAACAACTCCATACCCGGCGCCTCGTACACGCCGCGGCTCTTGGTCCCGATGATACGGTTCTCCAGCGCGTGCTTCATGCCGACGCCGTTCCGGCCTGCGAGCCGGTTCGCCGTCCGCATCGCCTCGAGCGGCGTCACATCCTTGCCGTTGATCTGAACCGCACGGCCCTTCACAAACCGCACGGCCACCTTCTCCATCTTGTCCGGCGCCTGCTGCGGCCACACCCCCATGGTCGGCTCGACGATCAGCATCGAAGTCTCCATGCTCTCCAAATCCTCGGCCTCGTGGGAGAGCCCCGCCAGATTGGCGTCGGTCGAATATTTCTTTTTCGCGCCGACAAAAGCCTGAATACCGAATTGCGCAAGAAAATCGACCATCTGCGTGCGGCCGGGAAAACGCTTGAGCAGTTCCGCGTCACGCCACGGCGAGTAGACCTTCATCGAAGGCGCCAACACGTTGGTGTACCGCTCAAACCGCATCTGATCATTCCCACGCCCGGTCGCGCCATGCACCAGCACGGAACAACCGCGCTTCCGCATCTCGGGAAGCAACCCGCGGACCGTCACCGCGCGCGCAATGCCGGTGGAATTCCAATAACCGCCGTCATACATCGCCTGGGCCTCAATGACTTGGAAGCAGGCCTCAGCCATGGCTTCCTTGAGATCGACCATCACCGTATCCACACCGCAAGGCGCCATCCGTTTGCGGATGTCGTTGATGTTTTTCTCGTCCGGCTGGCCAAGATCCGCAGAGAAGGCGACAACCTTCACCCCCGCCTCGACCATCACCTTGGCGATCGTCCGGCTGTCCAAGCCGCCCGAAACGCACGCGCCTACCGTTTTGCCCCGTAAATCCGTCAATGTCAGTGCCATACCGTTCTCTCCCGTCAGATCGATTCCGATGGCATAAGCGTACCGAGTAGTCCGGCCAAAATCAACACCTATAACTCAAAAGCCGCGCCGCAGCCGACAGGACCCGTTCCTCGAACAAACTACGATTCAGCGTTCCAGTCACTCTCGGGCGTCCGAGACGTCCGCGGACGGTTCGCGAAACCGTCCGCTGCCCCTCTTGAGCACCGCCGCACAGGTTCACAGCGGAGCGGCACACGTACACGTTTACAAAACACGGGAAGAGGAGTCATCGTGCACAGGCACATGAACGAGTATGGAGAGGGCAAAGCTGGTAAAGCGTAGAGAGCGGTGTTTGGGGGTTGACCTCCCCCCCCCCAGAATCGCACAATGATGAACACCGGAGGTTGACCCCGGTACGAAGTGTGTCACCGGTGTCAAGTCAAAGCGCGATACCGGAGAACTCCATGCCCGAAAAGTGATTCCCGAAGGAGAAGCAAATGAAAAAACTTCTGGTGATTATTGCAGTGTGCGCCTGCGTGCGTGCCACCTTGGCCGAACCTGTTTTTTGGGAAGCCGCGTCGCCGGTGACGCTCGACGCGACCAAGACCTTCGAGCTGCGCGTCGGCAAGGCACCGCAGACGGGCGACGTGTCGCTCTTGGTCGCGCTCAGTGCGCCGGTGGATGACACGTTCCGTCCGACGGTGACGCTCAACGGCGTGACGGCCACCAAAGAAACACACGCACCGTTAGCGACCTGGCTACCCGGTTTCGACGCAACGCCTATTCGCTCCCCACGGGAAACCCGTGAAATCCAGGCTGGCTACCGGTACGCCTTTCCCCTGTCAGCACTGAAGGCGGGCGGAAACACCGTCGCGCTCGGCCCCGCCGTCGACACGCCCAAAGTTCACGCGCTCGCGCTTGATGTAGACCCGACTAGCGAGATCGTCGTGGAAAACGACGATTTCCGCCTCGTCGTGGGGAAAGATGCGCGCGTAAAATCCCTTGTCGTGAAAAAGACGAACGAAGAGTGCGCAGACGCAGGCATGCAGTTGCCGCTTTTCACGGTTACGCAGGACAGGCCGTTCCACAACGAGTTCAAGCTGATCCACCCCAACAAACGCACAGTCTGCCCCGCGACGCGTCTGCGGCGGAATGGCGACTTCCTCTACGTCGGCTTCGGCCATGACCTGTACGAGGCGCAGGTGGCGCTCAAAACCGCGCCCGGCTACGTAGCATTCACGCTGATCGATTTCGCGGTCGACCGCAGGCCGACCTACGACTACCTGCGCATGGATCTCCCCCCCGTCACATCGTTCCGCATCCAATTGCCGGTCAAGAACCGCGCGAACTTCGGCAACTGGCTCAATGCGAGTTGGGACGAGAAGGCGGTCGTGTGCGTGGCTGGCACCTCGCCCCACCCCGACGTTGACCACGAAGCGCGGGCCGGAGCGAAAATCCTCTACGCGGAGGCGATGGCCGGCATCAAATTGCGCGGTGCCAGCGCCGCACTTCTTGCGGCACCCGGACGCGAGGCGTTTCTCGACGCGATGGACACGCTCGAACAGGACTTCGGTATGCCGCGCGGCGTGAAGAGCCGACGTTCGCCGGATGTGCAGGAAGCGATCTTCCACCTGAGCGGCCCCTCATTGCCGGGCGACATCGACGAGCTCATCGCCTACGCGCAGCAGGGCGGGTTCAAGCTGATGACCATCGGCTACGGGAGCCTGTTCAAAGCCGTGGGAAGCTGGGGACTGTGCGGCAACTACGATTGGCGGG
>JAPXSY010000029.1:0-39949 GCA_033812795.1 Kiritimatiellia bacterium | reverse complement strand
GGATTGTGTGGGGTGGGGTTTAGCCAGGATTACAGGATTGACGGGATTGTGTGGGGTGGGGTTTAGCCAGGATTACAGGATTGACGGGATTGACAGGATTGACGGGATTGTGTGGGGTGGGGTTTAGCCAGGATTACGGGATTGACGGGATTGAGGGGGTGGGGTTTAGCCAGGATTACAGGATTGACAGGATTGACAGGATTGACGGGATTGAGGGGACGGGGAGTGCGGAGGTGTGTAGGTTCTGCGCTTACGTTTGAACTGCAGGCTGTCGGCACCGAAATTTAACAGCAATCCATCGTCAATGCCCGTGGCGGTTAAGTAATTAACAAGTTGGATGCCATGCCGATCATGTAGCGCTTGACTGGCTTTCAATTCAACAAGGACTTTCTTTTCGACAAGGAGGTCCGCAACGAAATCACCCACAGAATGGCCTTTATACTGCGCGTGAATGGGTAATTGGCGCTCATATGCAAGCCCCTGTAACCCCAGTTCAATCGCGAGTGCCTTTTCGTAAACTGACTCAAGAAAGCCTGGGCCTAGAGTCTTGTGGACTTCCATTGCACATCCGATAATTAAACCAGTTAGAGTATCAATTTCGCTTTTCATGCCTTCTCCTTGTGATGCGTGATGCACAGTTTTATCCGATTCTTGTGCCATCCCGTCAATCCTGAAATCCCGGCTAAGTCCCGTCCTGTCAATCCTGTAATCCTGGCTAAACCCCGTCCTGTCAATCCTGTAATCCTGGCTAAACCCCGTCCTGTCAATCCTGTCAATCCTGAAATCCCGGCTAAGTCCTGTCCCGTCAATCCCGTCAATCCTGTAATCCTGGCTAAACCCCGTCCCGTCAATCCCGTCAATCCTGTAATCCCGGCTAAGTCCTGTCCCGTCAATCCCGTCAATCCTGTAATCCTGGCTAAACCCCGTCCTGCCAATCCTGTCAATCCTGTAATCCTGGCTAAACCCCATCCTGCCAATCCCGTAATCCTTTCCGTTCCCGCCGAAGTGAAGCTGCCGGAAATCCTGACAAAAGCCATCTCATGTATCCATTTTACATCGCCTGCCGCGAGAATGCGATCAGCTGTTCGAGTTTGTCGAGTGCCGCGCCGGAATCGATGGACTCCGCAGACTTCCTGATCCCGTCGGCGAGGTCGGTGGCACGGTTACCGGCGAGCAGCGAGGCGGCGGCATTGATCAGCACGATGTCGCGCTTGGGTCCGTGCAACCCGCCGCTGAGAAGGGCGCGGGTGATGGCGGCATTGTCGGCGGGGGTTCCGCCTTCAAGGTCGGAAGGGGTACAGAACCGGTCGAAGAGGGCGAGCGGATCGATGTCGTACGTTTTGATGCGGCCGTCCCGGAGTTCCGAGCAGCGGGTTGGCGCGGTGAGCGTGATTTCGTCCATGCCGTCATGCCCGTGGACCACCAGTACGCGGCGCGAGCCGAGTTTCTGCAGCGCCTGCGCGAAAATCTCGGTAAGATCCGGCGCGAACACGCCGATGAGTTGGCAGGGTGCGCCCGCCGGGTTGGTCAACGGTCCGAGCAGGTTGAAAAGGGTACGGACGCCGAGCTGTTTGCGGACCGGTCCGGCGTGGCGCATCGCCTTGTGAAACGAAGGAGCGAAGAGAAAGGTGATTCCGATTTCATTCAGGGCCTGCTCCATGATTTCCGGGTCGGCGTCGAGATTCAAGCCGAGCTGTTCGAGGCAGTCGGCGCTGCCGCTCTTGCCGGAACTGGCCCGGTTGCCGTGTTTGGCCACGGTCGCGCCCGCGCCGGCGGCCACAAAGGCGACCGTGGTGGAGATGTTGAAAGTCATGCCGCCGTCGCCGCCGGTCCCGACCGTGTCGAGCGTGTTCGGGTTGAGGGATTGCACACGGATCGCGGCGGTGCGCATTGCGCGGGCGCCGGCAACAACTTCATCGACGGTCTCGCCTTTGGCGGCAAGGGCGGCGAGGAAAGCGCCGATCTGGCCCTCCGTCATTTCGCCAGCCAGAATGGCGGTGACGGCCTCGAACGCTTCGTTTTCGGTCAGGTCGCGGCGCGCGATCAGCTTTTTGAGCAGGGTTGAGTAGTTCATGATGGAAAGGATGAGGGAAACGTCAGGAAGGACAGGGGGCGGTGGCGAGTTTGAGGAAGTTACGCAGGATACGCTTGCCGACCGGCGTCATGATGGATTCGGGGTGGAACTGGATCCCCTCCAGCAAGTGGGTGGTGTGACGGATCCCCATGATCTCGCCGTCCTCTGAACGCGCGGTGATTTGGAGACAGGCGGGCAGGGTGTCGGGGTCGATCACCAGCGAGTGGTAGCGCATGGCTTTGAAGGGACGGTCGCCCAGTCCTTTGAACAGCCCTTGGCCGTCGCAGGTGATTTCTGAGGTTTTGCCGTGCATCACCTGTTTCGCGTAGGTGATCGCGGCACCGAAGACCAGTCCGATCGTCTGATGTCCGAGGCAGACCCCCAGAATCGGGATCTGGCCCGCGAAGGCGCGGACCACGTCACAGGAGACGCCCGCATCCTCGGGGCGGCCCGGTCCGGGCGAGATCACGATGGCGTCGGGCGCGAGCGTTGTGATGTCCTGGACGGTCAGGGCGTCGTTGCGGTACACGGTCACGTCGGCGGCGAGTTCGCGCAGATATTGGACCAGATTGTAGGTGAACGAGTCGTAATTATCGATCATCAGAATCATGGCGGGGTTCCTCAGGGTTTGACGGGGCGGGCCGGGGAGAGTTCATTCTCCTGAACGCGTTTTAGCAATTCGATCGCGCGGGCCATCGCGCCCGCTTTGTTCACGGTCTCGCGGTGTTCGGTCTCGGGATCGGAGTCGGCCACGATTCCGGCGCCCGCGCGGACCGTGAGCCGTCCGTGCTCCACCACGGCGGTCCGGATGCAGATCGCGAAGTCCATGTTGCCGTCGAACGAGATGTATCCCACGGCGCCCCCATAGGGTCCGCGCGGCTCCTCCTCGAGATCCGTGATGATCTCCATGGCGCGGATTTTGGGTGCGCCGCAGAGTGTGCCCGCAGGGAACGAGGAGCGCAGCAGATCAAACGCATCGCAGGCCGGCTCGAGGTCGGCCGTGATGTTGGAGACCAGGTGCATGACGTGCGAGTAGCGCTCGATGACCATGAGGTCCGTGACCTGCACCGTGCCGGTCCGCGCCACGCGGCCGAGTTCATGGCGACCGAGATCGACCAGCATCAGGTGTTCGGCACGCTCCTTCTCGTCCTGCAGGAGAGCGTCGGCATATTTACGGTCCTCCTGTTCGGTTGCGCCGCGCGGCCGTGTGCCGGCGATCGGCCGCAGGCAGGCGGTGCGGTTGTCGAGCCGGATCATGGTTTCGGGCGAGGAGCCGATCAGCGTACACTCCGCCGACTTCAGGAAAAAGAGGTAAGGCGAGGGGTTGACATACCGTTGGGCGCGGTAGAGGCTGACCACATCATCCGGGGCCGGTCCCACGAAACGCTGGGAGATGACGCACTGGATGATGTCGCCCTCGCGGATGTGGCGCTTCACGATCTCCACCTGTTCCTGAAACCGTTCTGGCGGATGTGCCGGTTGCGGCATGCGGATCGGGGTTTTATGCAGGCGCATCGTGACATCAGCGGGAAGCGCCAACACATCGAGCACCTCGTGGACGCGCCGGACAGCGGCCGTGTAAAGGGCGTCCGGATCCGCATCATCTTCCCGGAAAGCGAGCGCCACCACTGTCAGCGTGTGCTCGGCGTTGTCGAAGATGAGCAGGGTGTCGGGGATGAACAGTTCGGCCATCGGACGTTCCTGCGGCAGGGTGTTGGGGACGCGCGGCTCGAAGAAATGAATCATCTCATACGTGAAGTATCCGACCAGTCCGCCGCAGAACCGCGGCAGTCCCGGCATCGGGGCGAGCGTGTAGGGCCGCATACGGTCACGCAGCACGGCGAGCGGGTCACCCCTGTGGGGGATGCGCGTTTCGGTGATACCCTGGCGGCAGACCACCTCCTCCCGGTAGATGCGGATGGTGGCGCGGGCGGAGATGCCGATGAAACTGTAGCGGCCCCACCGTTCGCCGCCCTCCGCGCTTTCAAACAAAAAAACATTCGCGTTCTCGTTCGCGAAACGAGAGAGCACCGAAACCGGCGTTTCGGCATCTGCCAAAATCTTCATGCCCACCGGAATCACCGTGGCGGTTTGGAGCGTTTCCGTAAACGCCTCACGTGCGGGAAACATGTCGAGTCTCATCATCCACTCCTGCCTGATTTGTTCAGGTGTTACTTTATATAGAAACGCCGCTCCGGCGTCAACGGGAAAAAATCCGCGATCTCCGGGTCACCGGTGGTGTGAGGCGAGCAGGTCATGAACCTGGATTTTACGCGACAACGGGATGATCCATCCGGCATAGAGGTGGGCGATCCGCTCCGGCACGTCGGGTGCGCAGGCGTGCTGGCCGCGGCTCATGTCGAGGATCCGCGCGATGACCTCGGCCTCGACCGCGTGGTTGGTGATCGCCTCCTCCAGCGCGACGGGGTCGCGCATCATCAGCGGTGCGCGAAGCGGTTCGGGGATTTCCTCGCGTTTCAGCGCGGCGACGTGCACGGAGAGATTGAGCCGCTGCACCAGAGCGTTCATGCAGTTGGCGTCCGCCGCGATCCCCTTGCGCCGGTCCTCGTCCGTACCCGGTGCGCACAGGTGCGGCAGGAGGGTGTTGACATAGAGCGGGCGCAGGATGCGCACACGGCCGGCGATGGTGGCGGTGGCGCCGAAGAGCGTGGCGGTCTCGCTGATGCTGAGCGTCCGTTTCGGCTCGTTGTACAGGTCAAGGTTCATGCGGAAGCGCGAGCGTCCGCAAAAGGCGTTGACCAGAGTTTCGTCGAGGGAGGCGATGATGGTGCGGAGTTGGTGCAGTTTATTCATGGTGTCCTCAAGGCAGGATCGGATAGGTGCCGATGATCCGGCCCGATTCGGAGAGGGCCAGGATCAGGCGCCAGGCGGCCTCCGCAGCGGGAGAGCGCCAGTCCGTGACGGCTTCAATAAAAAATCCGTATTCCCAGGGGCGGTTCGGCAGTGGGCGGCTCTGGATGAAGGTCAGGTTCACCCCGGCGGCGTCGAACGGCGAGAGGGCGTGCAGGAGCGCGCCCGGCCGGTTGCCGATCACCAGATGGATCAGGGACCGGACCTCGCCTGCGGGACGTGCCGCTGGTCGCGTCCGCCTGTGCGCGGTGACCGCGAAAAAGCGTGTGGTGTTCGTGCGGCTGTCTTGCAGGTTGCGGCGCAGCACCCGCAGGCCGTAGATCCGCGCGGCGTCCGCCGAGGCCAGCGCGGCGCTGCCCGGTTCGCTGGCCGCACGGCGCGCGGCCGCGGCGGTGCTCGACTCGGGCATCGGTTCCGCGTGCGGCACAAGTCGGCGGAGCGCAGCGTGGCACTGCCCCAAAGCCTGCGGATGGCTGTACACGCGTTGAACCGCTTTCAGCGAGGCCGTGTCGGGGCCGGTCAGCAGGTGGTGCCGGACCGCGAGGGAGAAGCTTGCCGCGATGGTCACCCCGGGATGCGACGCCAGTTGGTCGAGCGTCTGGGTGACCGGACCTTCGCTGGAGTTTTCCACTGGCACGACGGCCACGGGACGGACGCGCGCGCGCGAACGGCACAACCGGTCGAACAGGTCGAAGTGCGACAGGCAGGCAGTGGGGCGGGCTCCCGCGTCCGCGTACCGCAGGGCGGCTTCGTGGGAGTGGGTCCCTTCGGGACCGAGATAAAGGAGGGGGTGTGGAGTCATCGGACCCTCAGGCGGGTTGGTGGTTGGGGAGGGCACGCTGCGCACGGGCCAACGCGATCCACGGTTCGAGTTCGGCGAGGAAGCGGTCGAACGTGGCGGATTCGAGTTGCTGTGTCGCATCGCTGAATGCGTTGACCGGGTCGGGGTGGACCTCGACGATCAGGCCGTCCGCGCCCGCCGCCAGACCGGCACGGGACAGGGGCATCACCAGACTGCGGGTGCCTGCGGCATGGCTGGGGTCGACCAGCACGGGGAGGTGCGAGAGGTTGCGGGCCACGGCCACGGCTCCGATGTCGAGCAGGTTGCGCGTGGTCTTGTCGAATGAGCGCAACCCGCGTTCGCAGAGCACGACCTGCGGGCAGCCGTTGACCACCAGATACTCGGCGGCGGTGAGCCACTCCTCGATGGTGCTCGCCATGCCGCGCTTAAGCAGCACCGGTTTGCCCGCGTGGGCCAGATGCTCCAGCAGATCGTAGTTCTGGGCGTTACGCGCGCCGATCTGGAACATGTCGGCGACATCGCGCAGAATCTCGATCTGCGCCGGCCCCGGGACTTCGGAAACCAGGGCTGCGTCGAATTCGGCCTTGATGTCGCGCATGATCTTCACGCCGTCGAGCTTGAGCCCCTGAAAATCATAGGGCGAAGTGCGCGGTTTGAACGGCATGGCGCGGATGATCTTGATCCCGCAGCGGCTAAGGTCTGCCACGGCGGTGCGGAACTGGTCGAAGCTCTCGATGGCGCAGGGGCCTGCAATCACTTGAATGTTTCCGCCGCCGATGAGGTTGTTCCGGACGTTCACAATCGAGTCGGCGGGATGGTATTCGCGCGACACGAGTTTGAATTTTTTCTGCACCGGGAAAACCGATTCCACGGCCGGCAGGTTGTTCAGGACCTCCAGCGAGCGGTTGCTCAGTTCATCCCCGATACAGGCGATGACCGTTTGTTCAACGCCGCGGATGACGCGCGGCTGGTAGCGGAGGGAACAGACCAGATCGCTGACTGAGGCGATGTCGGTTTCCGTCGCGTGACGTTTGAGTACGATGATCATGAGCGTTTCCGTTTTCCGTGAGGGGGGTGAAAAAACAACAACCGCGTGTCCGAAGTTGCCGGACGCGCGGTTTGTTTCAAGTCTGTTCCCGTATTACCCAAGCCTACCGGGTCGACCCGAACCGTGTGTCCGGCAACCTAAAGTAGCTAAAGTAAAAATAGGAACGTGTGCTGTTCATGAGTTGTGCGCGTATTTAACCGCTTCCCCCGGGATGTGTCAAGGGGCTGCTATGCGAAAAACAAAATCCTTAATCGACAGGCGCGACCGGAGACGACGGGTGAACACCTGTTACCGGCCACTTGCCGCGCGGTTCAGGCGAGGGCTTGTTCGAGCGCAAGGGCTGCGGCGTCGTGCGAGAAGATGGAAGCGGCCGCGCGCCTGCCTTGTTCGGAGTCGCGGCGCAGCCGTTCCGGGTCGGACAGCAACCCGGCCCAGGCTTGCGCGAGCGATTCGGGGCGCGTGTCGGGGAGCAGTGTGCCGCATCCGGCGCGGGAGACCAGTTCCGGAAAGGCGCCCTGCGCGGGCAGCACCACCGGCACACCGGCGGCTAGGGCCTCCAGCGCGTAATATCCCAGTGCTTCGGGGACAGCGCCGCCCGGCACGGAGAGGAGGGTCAACCGTGACAGGAATCCGAACCGGTCGGTGGAAAACTGGCCGGGCGAGATCTCGGTGTCCGTCAGCAGGCCAGCGTCCGCGAGCTTCCGCCGCTGGCGGGTGAGGAACCGTTTGTCGGCCGAGGGTCCGCCCGTTGCGGCGAGACGCGTTCCGGTAAAACGCGGGTCGCACCGCAGCAGCAGGAAGGCATCGACGAACCGATCGAAGCCCTCTTCGGCCGAGAGGCGCGAGAGGAAGCCGAGGGTGGCCGGGCGGCGGGTGGTGTCGGCTGGCGCGTAAGCCTCGGGATCGACGCCCGGTATGACCACGCGCACCCGCGCGGGATCCAGGGCGAGCAGGTCGGTCATGCGCTCCGCGTAGGACGAGCTGACCGCGAGGAAACGGTCGATCGCGCGCGCGTCGTCGCGCAGGATCCGTAATGCTGCGGCACGCATCTGCGGCGCCATGGCGTCGAGCCACACGTGCTCATCTTGCAGCCAGCAGGCCACCGGACAGCCCGCCGCCTCACTCAAGGTCCGGGCCAGCCCGGCGAGCAAGGCGTTGGAGAGCAGGATCACGGAGGGCCGTTCCGACGCGGGTAGTCCCGCGACCCACTCCGCCACCCGGTTCAGCTCGTCCGCCTGGTGCCCGTCCGGTCCACGGAGCATCGAGAGGGTGAGATCCTCCAGTCCGGAGGCGGAGGTCGAACCCGCGAAGCGGGCGGCGAGGCGCAGGACCGGCCAACGATCCAACGGTTTGAACCAGGAGCGCGGCAGACGGCGCAGACCGGCGAAGCGGTGGCGCAGGTAGAGCGTCACGGCACCGTAGAAGACGGGCACCTCCTCCGGCGCGGGCATCGCCGCGGTGGCGGGCAGGTAGAGGGGCATAAGGGTCACAGGATGGCCGCGGCGTTGCAACGCTGCGGCCAAGACCGTGTCGCGTAGGCAGTTCTGGCAATAGAACGAACCGCCCGATCCCGGAAGAATGAAAAGGATGCGCATCCGGAGGCCAGCGTAGCAAAACGCCCGGCGGCGTTCACGTTTTAAACGCCCGCAGGCAAGAATCTGATTGAACGGACGTTTATTTTGGGGCATACTCTAAACCATCTGATACCTCTTTGACCGCGCACGGGACGCAAAGGCGGAGGCGGGTGCGGCGGGGGGTGTCTTCAAGCCAAGGAGGCCGAGATGAAGGTATCGAAAGGGATGGTTGGTTTACTGGTGCTGCTGGGCGTGGGTCTGGTGTTGCCGGTAAGGGGCGAGGGGCAGGAGCGCGCGTACACGCCGTTCATGTTCAGTCTGGTCACGCCGTTGCAGGTGCCGTTCCGGGATTTCAATGTGGGTGGCCTCCGGATCAACGCCATTTACGGCGAGTGCCATGACTTCGACGGTCTGGACATCAGCACGGTCGGCCGCGCTACCGGGCACGGCAACGGGTTTCAGGCCGCGCTGCTGGCCAACATCGTGGACGGCGACGGGTTCGGGATGCAGGTCGCGCCGGTTGATTACGTGACCGGCGAGTACGTCGGGCTGCAGATCGGCGTGGCCAACTTCGCCGAGAAGGCTCAGGCGCTGCAGATCGGATTTTACAACGGCGCGAATCACATCGACGGATGTCAGATCGGCGTGATCAACACCACGCGCACGATGATGGGCTTCCAACTCGGGCTCATCAACGTGATCCAGGACAACGATGTGCCGTTCATGCCCATCCTTAACTGCTATTTCTGAATCCGAACCCCGTACGGCGGGAAGAGAGGTTGCATATGAAAAACAGAGCATGGCTGACTTTCGCGTGTGCCGCGGCAATGGCCGCGTGCGCCGTCCGCGCGCAGGTGGTGACCGAGGCGGAGAAACTGGACCCCAACGCCTCGGCTGAATTGCAGGCCTTCAAAGCACGGGTCAAGGCCGCCAACCCCGGCATGGAGGTGGTCTCGGTCGAGGCGGATGTGGTGAAGCGCGCGGTACTGGCGCCGCAGCCGCAGCCGCAGAACCCTAAGATCGCGATCTTTGTGAAGAATCAAACGCGTGTGCCCGGTATGGATGACGCGGTCGACGGGGTGCGGGACCGTATCTCGGCCGAGCTGGCCGGCGCGGGCTTGATCGTCTTGGACAAGGCCGAGATCGCGGACGGCTTCAACCGTTTCAAGATCACGACTGCCGAGGAGCGCGCGGGATTGGTCAACGGCATTTTCACCGGCGGCTCCACTGTGCGCGTGGCCCAGATGCTGGGATGCGAGTACGTCATGCTGGTGTCGATCATCGGGGCCAGCCACACTGCCCGCATGGCGGGCGACAAAGCGGTCACGGTCTACACGCTGCGCATGACCACCAAGGTGAACGAGGCTGCCAACGGGTCATCCGTTTACGGTTCCAACTGGACCAATAAGTTGCCGGTGCCCGGACAGTACACGGACGGCGGGGACGCGATGAATTATTATGAGGATCTCTTTGACCAGTGGTCGACCGCCACGGGTGAGGAGATCGCCGGGAAGGTGGCCACGTGGCGCCGCGCCGCGCCGGTCGACACCGCGCTGGTCGAGTTCAGCGTCTCCTCCACGGTGGACGAGTTGATTCAGGGTCTGGAGTCCGGTGTGCGCGCGCCGAACGAACTGCTCGACGAGATGCGGCGGTTGGTCGGCGGGGTAACCGTAGAGTTGGACGGTGCGACCGTGGGTTCCTCGCCGGGCACGTTCAAGGCCACGCCCGGCCTGCACCAGTTGCGCGTCTCGCGTCAGTGGATGCGGCCGTGGCAGCAGACCGTGAACATCCAGCAGGGCGCGACTTTCCGGGTGGCGCTCGAGTTGTCGGATGCGGGCTTGCAGCGGTACCGTTCGCTGGAGGGGTTCCGCGCGGCGGTCGCCATCGGCTATGCCGAAGCGGTGATGCGCAAAGGGGTGAAGATCAACTTTGACACGGCGGCCTGGCGTGACGTGGGGAACAAGGGCAGTGAGATCAACCTGCAGCAGAACGCCATCCAGTGATTGACGAGCGGGCGGCGTGACGAGCCGGTTCCCGTTGCGCCGCACGCTGTTCTGATGGAGTGGAGGGTTCATGAGGAACACAATCCCATGTTCCGCCGGATGCGGCGCGTTGCTGTTGCTCGTTGCGGCCGGGTGCGTCTCGCCCAATGTCAGCACGGACCGGGCGTTGGCGAGTCTGCGGGCCGGTGACGACCCGCAGGCGTTGGAGTGGTCGGAAAAACTCAAGAGGAGTTTTTACAGCAAGGATCTCGGTTATGCCGAGACGGGGCGTGTGCGGATGCTGTCCGGTGATTTCCACGGCAGTTCCACCAACTTCTCGGTTCTGATCGACAAGGTCATCGAGGATACCGAGAGCGGTCCGGTGATCAAGATGGGCAGCGTGGGGGCTAACGTGATGGCGGGCACGATCACGGACGACCGCACGCGGTCGTATCATTTGCCGGCCTACGAGTTCATCAACGCCTTGCAGTACCAGCTTCTCAACCACATCTTTCTGGGCGCGCCGGACGCTGCGGCGGTGGAGGCGCGGCGGGCGGTTTTCGCGCAGGAGCAGATCGCCGAGAAATACGGGAAAGAGGTGCAGGAGATTCAAGCCCAAGCCGCTGACGGCAAGCACGCCAAAGCCAGTCAAACAGTAGACGCCCAGATGCAGTCGATGGCGCCGGTGCTGGAGCTTAGCCGCAGTTCTTTCGAGAACGGCCTGACCTGGTATCTTTGCGGCTTGCTGTTCGAGCAGGATCAGGATCAGGCGAACGCGTCGCTCTCATACCGCAAGGCGTGGGAGCTGATGCCGGGCAACCCTTACATACAGAAAGATTTCTTGCGGCTGTTGCGCACGCAGGATGCCGAGGCGTACAAAGGCCTTTTGGCGCAGACCGGCACGGACCCTGCCACATTGAAGCGAGACGCTACCGAAATCATCCTGATCCTGGAGGAAGGGTTTATATCGCAGCGCCAGTCCATGAAAGTGCCTTTGCCGGTGCCGGGGGTCAACACCGTGGTTTCCGTGGATTTCCCGGTTTACCGCGACGATCTGTATGCTCCGTCGACGATCGCGATTCGAGGCGGCGGGCGGGAGTTGGGAATGATCGCGCTGGCGCTGTCGGTGCAATCGCTGGCGTACCGCGACCTCAAGGAAAAGATTCCCGGAATCGTGGTGCGCAACGCGACGCGTGTGGCCACCCGCGTGGCTGCGCAATATGGAGCGAACCAGGCGGGCGACTTGGCAAAATACAGCGTGATGGCCTTTAACGCGGTTTCGGCAGTGATCAACAAAGCCGACACGCGGGCTTGGTACACCCTGCCGGTGGTGTCGCATCTCTACCGCGGCGGGGTCGAGCCGGGCGAGCATGTGATCGAACTGCGGAATCAGGCGAACGGGCTCGTCACACGCGTGCCGGTTAAGGTGGCTGAGGGTGAGACGCGTCTGATTTGGGTGGCGGATTTCGGCGGTAACGCGCGGGCGGCGACGGCATCGCTAAACGGGAAGGGCGCGCCGGCCACGTTCCGGGTTTGCGGCAGCCTGCTCGCGGGTTTCCCGCCGGTGACGTTGCCGGGCGGGCCGCGGACCCTGGGGGCGAGGCAGCCCTGACAAGGCGGCGCAGTGTTCACAGGCCGGGAAAACCCCGGATCACGAAACGAAGGACAACAAAGGAGAGAACGATGAAACGGATAAACGGGTTGCTCGGAGCGGTCGCGCTGGCGGCCGGCCTGACCGCGCTGACCGGATGCGTGGAGACGGCTGGCACGGTGGTGACCACGGACCACACCACCGGCAGCACGGTGGTGCTGGAGGACAGCACGCGGCTCAGGGGTCAGGTGCAGGTAATGAAGGTCAACTATGACGAGGTGAACGGGTTGAAGCGCGTGCACATCACGCTGGCCTCGACCCGCCACCGCAGGCTGCGCCTGCATTACCGCATCATCTGGTTCGACGCCAACGGCATGGAACTGGATCCGGACACCAAGACGTACCGCACCTTGATTCTGGAGGGCCGCGACGCGGTGACCGTGACCGGTGTCGCCAACTCGACGGCAGGCGTGACGTCGAAACTGCGCGTGCGCGATCTGGAAGCGGCGGATTGATTACGGAAAAAAGAAAGCGAGGCAAACGGATGAACAAAAATTGGATTGGGATGGCAGGGGTCGCAGCGGCGGCCGTGATGATGACCGGGTGCGCGACCACGCCGACGGTGCGCGAGGTGGCGCTCGACCGTGCGCCGATCACTTCGAAACTGGAGCCGCAGGATGTGCGGCGCACAGTGGAGAAGATGGCAGAGTCATTGCTGAGCGCGCCCGGCGTGCGCGAGGCAGTGGGGAACACCCGTCCGGTGCTGGATGTGGAGCCGCTCAAAAACCGCACCACGCAGCATGTGGACATGGTGAGCATCACCGATTCGCTGCGCATGCAGCTGTTGCGTTCGGGGCTCTTCCGCTTTGTCGACAAATCGACCTCCGGCACGGATATCGAGTTCATGGATTCCCAGGCCAACCTCGGTCTGACCGATCAAAGGAAAGCGATCAAGCCGGGTCAGCAGAGCGCGGCGCAGATGTATCTGACCGGCGCGCTGACCGAGATCAAGAATCAGGTCGGCCGCACCGTGGACCAGTACTACAAGTTCTCGATGATTCTCAAGGACCTGCGTTCCGGCGAGCTGGTTTGGGCGGACGAGCAGGAGATCCGCAAGGAGAGCGTCAAGCCGCGTGTCGGCTTCTGAGCGGATCCGTCCGGCATGACGGGTTGTGGCGCGGCCGCAGGGGTGCGGCCGCGTGCCGCGCGTTCAGGCCTTGCGGCGGAGGAGCGGAGGGAGCAGCGCGGCGAGAATCAGCGTGCCGCCCGCGAGCAGGCTGGCGTGTTGCACGGGTTCGCCGAAACACGTCAGCGAGACCAGCATGCCGAGCGGGATTTTGATGTTGTTCATGACGGCCAGCACGCCGGATGAAACGCGCCGCGCTCCAGCATTCCAAAGAAAATAGCTGAGGCCGGAGACCGCCACGCCCAGATAGAGCAGCACCGCGAGTTGCGTCAGGGTGGGGCGCGGGGCGAGGAGCAGCGCGTCGCGCAGGCCGAACGGCAGCAGGGCGGTCAGTCCGCCGAGGTAGAGCCAGAAAAACACCTGACGGTCGGAAAGCGGCGCGCGTGCCGCGCTGGTCAGCGCACGGTAGGCGATCTGGCCCGCGGCGAAACAGAGGTTCGAAGCCTGGACCAGCAGAAAACCGGTCAGCGGCGCGCCTGACAGTCGGCCGCGCCACAGGATCAGAGCCGCTCCCGCCACCGCGAGCGATGCGGCCAACAGGTTGACCGGATGGAAAGCGCGCCGGTGCAGATCGTGAAGCACCGTCACGTAGAGGGGGGTCATGACTGTGAAGAGCGCCACCTCGTGCGAGGCGAGAAAGCGGAAGCTGGCCATGTAGGTGAGGGACATCAGGCCGAACTGGACCATGCCGACCGCGAAGAGGGCGGCACCGGTTCGGAACGGCACGCGGCGGGCGAAGGGCAGGAAGACCGCAGCCGCCACGGTTAGGCGCGCGGCGGCCAGCCAGGCGGGCGGGAGCCCGGCCAGACGGTTACCGATCAGTCCGAACGAGAAACTGAACAAGAATGATGCCGCGATCAGGAGCCACATGCCCCGTTTGTATCAAAAGCGCGGCGGTCGCGGCGAGTCCATTTGATCGGCGCGGACGGCCAGAAGGGGTGAGGGGTTAGGGGGTGAGGCTGTGAGGGGGTGAGGGGGTGAGGCTGTGAGGGGGTGAGGGGGTGAGGCTGTGAGGGGGTTGTGTTCTGTGGTTAAGCAGTCGATCCCGATACCGATAGCGATACCGATAGCGATACCGATCCCGATTTGGATGAAACCCTGAAACCCGAAACCCTGAAACCCTGAAACCCTGAAACCCCGAAACCCTGAAACCTTGAAACCAAAGAGGGTTGAAGGGTCAACTGCTCTTTTTAAGGCGTCCGCGGACGGTTCGGGGAACCGTCCCTACCAGCGGGCGTCCCTGTCGATCGTCGCAGGTCGAATGTCGCGGGTCGCAAGTCAGACGTGCCTTTTTTCCTGTCATCCCTCGACAAAGCAGAGAGAAAAGGGGAAACTGAGGGCAACAGGACGGAATGGAAAAGGGAGGCGGATGTGATGAATGTAAACCAGCGGGGGATGTTGTGCGCATGCGCGATTGCGGCCGGGATGGTGTGCGGGATGCCGCCGCGGCCTGAGGGTGTGGTGCCGCCGGGGAGCGCGCTGGAGGTGCCGGTCTGGACTGTGGCCGAGGGAGCGCCGCAGATTTATGAGCACAGCCGCGAGGCGGGACCGGATGAGACGCTTTTCCTGGTCGGCACCAACCTGACGCGCGAAGTGACGCTGTGGGGAACCGATCCGAACCATCTGCAGGGCAAGTCGCAGCGCCCCGCTGTACAACTGGCCTCGGAAACCTCGCTGGCGTTGACCGTGCCGGAGCGGGCGTTTGACGGTCCGCTGGTTTTGGCGGTCAAAAACACGAAAGGCTTTTCGGAGCCGATCGTGCTCAATGCGCCGCAACCGTGGTGGACCTCGCCTTCGGTCGCGCAACCGGGCACCTTGCTGCGCGTGTTCGGGCGCAATCTGGCGCGTCGGCCCGATCACCGTCAAGCGTTTGTCTGGCTGGCTCCGGAGGGCGCGCGGGGCTTTTGGCTGGAAGTGGTTGAAGCGGGGAAGTACACGCTGACGGTTCGTTTGCCGGACGATCTCGCGCCCGGTCGCCATGCGCTTTGGGTCCATGCCGGGCGCGGCGGGGATTGGGGTTGGGGCGAACCGGTGACCGTTGAAATAACGGCGGCGGTGCGGTTGCCCACCCGGAGCAGGCGGTTGCGCGCGCGGCGGGACGCGTTGTTGCCGATCCAGACGGAACTGGACGCGCTGGCCGCCAAGGGCGGCGGCACGCTGTATCTGCCCGCCGGAACACATGAGTTCCGGGGGACGCTGGTGATCCCGGAGGGGGTGGTCTTGCGCGGTGCGGGACGCGAGGCCACCACGCTCCAGCTCGTGCCCGGGCCAGCCGGAGATTTCACGCGTTTCGTAACCGAGGCCTGGGGCGCGGGTCCCAGCAGTGTGCACACCCCGGGCGATGAGATCACGTACGAGGTGACGATCCCGGAGGCAGGCCGGTGGCAGATCTGGCTGCGCTACGGTACCGATATGTCGCCTTGGAAACTGCCGGGCGTCAGCGGACATGCGGCCCTCCGGTTCGGGGAAGGCCCGCCCGTGACGCTTGAGAACCTGCCCAACACCGGAGGGTTCGGTGTGTTCAAGTGGTCCCGCTCTGCGGAGGTGGAACTCAAGGCGGGACGGCAGACGATGGTGTGGCGGAACATTCATGGCAGGGGAATTACGCTGGATGCGTTTGTGCTGAGGCGGGAGTCGGCCTCCGCGCCTTCGGACAAGCCGTGGCCGGTGAACGGGCCGGGGTGCGTGGTGATCCAGGCCGAGGCGTGCTCGCGGTTCCAGTGCCGCGAAGGTTCGCTGCCGAACCTCAACCGGGCTGCGGTCTGGCTGGCCGGAGACGGGGCGGCCATCGAGAGCCTGACGGTGCTTGGGCAGCCTCAAGTCAATCAGGGGATCGCGATTCGGGCAACGGGCCAGACCGAATGGGTGAACGGCTGCCGCGTGCGGGATGTGCGCGTGGCGGATTGCGAGGGCAAGCAGACGGAGAACTGCGGCATCTACCTTCGGCAGGTGCGGCACAGCCTGATTTGCGGCAATGAGCTTTGGGGACGTACCCCCCTCTTTCTCTCGGGGGTGCGCGATACGGTGTTTGTCTCGAACCGGCTGGTTTCGGTTACCCGTTACGGCGGCAATTCCGAGGGTGCAATCCTCGGGCGCACGGAGCCGATCGAGCGGTGCGTGATCGAGCGTAATACGGTCGCCTCACCGGCCGGGGCGGAGGCGGGCGGCCCTACCGCGCGGCGGCTGATCTGGCTCTCGACAGGACACGGCTCGGTCACGCACAACTGGCTGGCCTGGAACGGCGCCGAGGCGGAGGGTGCCGCAGGTCAGGCGCGTTTCGGTGGCGTGGCGGGCACGGATCAGAATGTGGGCGAGATGATTTTATTCGAGGCAAACCACCGCACGATGTACTTTGGTCCGCTGGCTGGCGCGGATGCGGAAAGTGTGACGCTGCCGCTAACCCTGCCGCCCACACCGGACGCCCTGCTGGGCAGTGTCAAGCGTGAGGCCCTGGCGTACGATGCGGCGGGGCGCGAAACGCCGTTCTGGCCGCCGGACGTGGACGACGGCACGCCGGAACCGCCGATCAGCGAGTATTACGTCACGGTGTTCGCGGGCATGGGTCAGGGGCAGACGCGGCGCGTGGTGTCACGTGAAGGGGGGCGGCTACAGCTTAACCAACCGTGGCGGGTCACGCCGCAGGCCGGTTCGGTCGTGGCGGTCGGCACCATGTTCTACCGTAACCTCATTGTCGGGAACCGTACGATGGACGGCATGTCCGGCATCCAACTCTGGATCTCGTGCGTGGAGAATGTGGTCGCGGGGAACACGATCGCGCGTCAACGCAAGCAGGGACTGTTTTTCTACGCCAACGGGAGCACGTTGGCCTCGTCCATGCCGCGCACCTGGAACCGCGGCATCTCCCCGCTTTTCTGGAATCTGGCCGAGGGGAACCGCACGGAAGAGTGCAGCGATGGCGTGTTGGTCACCAGCGGTGACGCGCCGAATCTCCCGATCGCCTTTCCGCGGGCGCTGGGTAATGTGCTGCGCCACAACTCGTTCATCCGCTCGCGGCATAACGGGGTCATTTTGACCAGTCGCAAACGGGGGGGCGGGGACGACTCGGCTTCGGTGGTCGGCACGGTGGTGGAGTTCAACGTGGTGCGCGACGCGCCGGTGGCCTACCGCGCGGCCGGGGGCAGTGACGTCGTGGTGCTGCGCCGCAATCACGCTTACGCCTGGCATCCCGCCCTCCATGCGCCGGAACCGCCGGTGGCGTTCCGGATCGACCGTTCCGCTACGCATTGTGCGCTGGAGGCGAACTCGGTGGAGGGCCGTTCGGGTGTGAAGGATAACAACGTGCGCGAGGTGGTACGGGACGGGGAGGCGGAAAAGGGAAAGTGACAGGCGGGGAGAGTGTCGTCCCGCGGGTCAGAGCGAGCGCACGGTTTGGAACAGGGCGTCGAGACGCGTGTCGGTCCGGGTTCCCTTGAGGCGGGGGAGTCGGTTCCGGATCAGCAACGGCGAGCGCTCGTGCGAGCGGAAAAGGTGGATTTTGCCATTATGCGTCTCGATGCGGCCGATCCGTTTTTGCGCCGCCAGAATGCGCAGTTCCGTCAGCCGCAGCAGGCGGGTGACTGCGGCGGGCGGCCTGCCGTAGCGGTCGGTCAGTTCGTCGCGTAACGCGCGGACCTCTTTCACGCTGACCGCCTCTGCGAGGCGTCGGTAAAGGATCATGCGGTGCGCCTCATCCTCCACATACGCGTACGGCAGACAGGCCGAGGTCTCGTCGTGCGCTGTGCCGGGCGAGAGGTCGAGGAAGTCGAGCGCGAGTTCCACATCCACCAATAGGGGCAGGGCTTCGCCCTTCAGGCGCGCGATCGTGCGTCGCAGTAACTGGCAGTAGAGGTTAAAGCCGATGGCCGCGATATGGCCGCTCTGTGCGGTGCCCAGCAGATTTCCCGCGCCGCGGATCTCGAGGTCGCGCAGCGCGAGGTTGAAGCCCGCGCCGAACCCGCTGTACTTCTGAATCGCGGCGATGCGCTGGCGCGCGTCCTCATCCACGTGACCGTGTTCGGGCAGCAGCAGCCAGGCGAACCCCTTTTGCGAAGAGCGGCCGACCCGGCCGCGGAGCTGGTAGAGGTCGGCGATACCGAAACGGTCGGCGCGGTGTATCAGGATCGTGTTGGCGCGCGGGATGTCGAGGCCGCTCTCCACCAGCGTGGTGCACAGCAGCACGTCGATCCCCCCCGCCTCGAAGGCGCGCATGATGTGGGCCAGTTCAGCGGACGGCATCTGGCCGTGCGCCACGGCAATCCGCGCATCGGGAACCAGCTTCTCCAGCCGTTGCCGCATCAGCTCGATGGTGAGCACGCGGTTGTAAAGGAGATAGACCTGGCCCCGGCGGTTCAGCTCGAGACGGATCGCATTGCGGATCACGGTGTCGGAATCGCGCGCCACCTTGGTTTCCACGGCCATGCGTTCATGCGGCGGGGTCTGCAGCAGACTCATATCGCGCGCGCCGGTCATGCTCAGGTAGAGCGTGCGCGGGATCGGCGTGGCCGAGAGCGTGAGCACATCCACGATCTGCCGGATTTGCTTCAGCCGTTCCTTATGGGACACGCCGAAGCGTTGTTCCTCGTCGATGATGAGCAGGCCGAGGTTCTGGAAAGAAACGTGTTCCGACAGCAGGGCGTGCGTGCCGATCAGAATGTCTACGCGGCCGTGGCGGGTCTCGGTAAGGATGCGCCGCCGTTTGGCGTACGAATGGAAGCGGCTTACCACCTCGATCTTCACGGGATAGGCGGCCATGCGGTCGGAAAAGGTTTCGTAGTGCTGTTCGGCGAGGACGGTGGTGGGGACCAGCACGGCCACCTGACGGCCGTTCATCACCGCGATGAAGGCGGCCCGCATTGCGATTTCGGTTTTGCCGTAACCGGCATCGCCGCAGATGAGGCGGTCCATTGGGCGCGGTGCGGCCATATCGCGCTTCACCTCGGCGATCACGCGCTCCTGGTCGGGGGTCTCCTGATACGGGAAGGCGGCTTCGAATTCGCGCATCCACTGCGGTTCAGGATTAAAGACGAGGCCTTCGGCGACCTGCCGCCGTGCTTGGGTGTCCAGCAGGGACGCGGCCAGATCCGCGACCGCGCGTTCGGCATCGGCCTTTTCGCGCGTCCAGCGGCGTCCGCCCAACCGGTGGAGCGTGGTTTTGTGGCCTGCCACGCCCACGTAGCGGCTGAGCAGGTGCGCATGCGAGACCGGCACGTACAGTTTGGCGCCCTCCGCGTATTCGATCGTGAACACCTCGGAGCGGGAGTCGTCGATCTCCACCTCGGTGGAGCCGAGAAAACGTCCGATGCCGTGATCGACATGCACCACCAGATCGCCGGGTTCGAGATCCGCCGCGTTTTCCACACGGCCGCCGCGTACGGCGGCTGCGGGCGGGCGACGGCTGCGGACGGGTTTGTACGCGGCATACAGGTCGGGTTGCGCGGCGACGGTGAGGCCGGGAAGGGTGAATCCGCCAGAGAGGGGAGCGCGGCACACGTGGACGCGTGTGTCGGGGCCGAGTTCCCGAGACAGCAATTCGCAGGTGCCGGGCGTGTCAGCATAGAGGAGCACGGTCTGTCCCGCATCCGCGGCACGCGCGAGTTCGGCGAGCAGCCGCTGCCGCACACCCGTGAGCAACTCCGGGTGATGGGCGTTTTCCGCGCTCCATTCGGCGAGTCCGGGTAACGCGGCGATTGCGAAGTCCAGCGTTGGTGTGCGCGCGGGCGGCGGATCGCCCGCAAAGAGTTGCAACCACGGTTCACGCGTGTTGATCCGCGCGGCGAGCGTATCCCAGAAAGCGGGTGCGCGGCTCGCGGGGCGGGCATGTCCGGTGGTGCTGGGGGGCGGTGCGTCCGCGCCCGCACGGATAAGATCGTGATCCAGCCACAACACGGAGGCGTGGGGCGGAAGCAGCGTTTCGAGGTGTAGCGTCGCCAGACCGGTTTCGGAACAGGGCGGCAGCCAGACCTCTTGTCCCGGGGCGACCGAACACTGCGTCGCGGGGTCGAACGTGCGGAGGGCTTCCAGTTCATCGCCGAAGAACTCCGCGCGCCACGGTGCGGGTGCGGCGGGTGGCCAGATGTCCAACAGTCCGCCGCGCACGGCGAGTTGGCCCGGCGCCTCCACTTCCGTAACGCGCGTATATCCGCTCTCCACTCGTTGCGCGACCAGGCTCTCGAAGGGGAAGGACTCCCCGACGCGCAGGTGAACAGAGGCCGCAGCGAGGGCTTGCGGATCCGGCACAGGGTGCAGGAGCGCGGCCAGCGAGGTCACGATCACGGTCGGCGCCGCATCGCGCTCCGCGTGCGGTTTACATTCTGTTTGGAGAATCCGGATCACCCGCATCCGGCTGCCCGCGGCCTCGGGGTCGTCCTCCTGCAAGGGGGGGAAGAGTAGGGGAGCGACACCCCTGTCTTGGCCGAGGGCACAGAGGTCGCCATACACGCGCTCGAGTTCAACCGCTCCCGGGGTCACGGTCAGGGCGAACCGCGCGGGCGCGGTGCGCGCGAGGAGAACGGCGGTGAGCGCGGCGCTTGCGCCGGGCAGGGCGGACACGGCCCGGCACGCCGGTTGGTCGGGCAGGCGCGGTGTCAGCAATTCGGTAAAACGGTGTGACAACGAGATCACAGTAGCCGTGAGTATAGCACAAACGCGGGGTGCGGCGAGAGTGCAACGAACGCATGAGGGAAACGCGGCGTTCGTACCATGAAACACAAGAAACCAGGAACGGAAAGGGCAAGTGCGTCGACTTGCGACCCGCGACATTCGACCTGCGACAGGGAGACCTGCGATTCGACTCGTCCGACTAAAAAACGCACTCCCCGTCCCGCGCTTCCGACTGAACCCCCCGCCCTGGAACCAGAGACCAACCCTCACTCCCGTTCGGCTTGCGGCTCCATATCCGGGGCGAGTGTGAGAGGCGGGAGGGCGGGTTCTTCGGCGGGCAGCGCACGGTAGGCACACGCGTAGATCGGCAGGCCTTGATTGCGGAAGAGCTGCTCGAATTCGGTTTGTTCCTCGTCAGTGCGCGTCATGGCCGGAATTTCGGCGAAACGGGGGTCGGCTGCGAAGCGCGTGCGGATCTCAGCGAAATAATCGCGATGGTCCGTGGCGATCTGGATGGCGCCGCCATATTCCAGACGTGCCCAGAGCGCGTCGAGGAACAACGGGGAAAAGAGGCGACGCTCGTGGTGGCGGCGTTTGGGCCAGGGATCGGGGAAGAAGACATAGACGGTGCGGACGCTGTGCCGCGGTAACAGATAGTAGAAGGTGTAGCAGGCCTCGAGCCGCAGGATGCGGAGGTTCCCGAGGTTAAGGCGGATCGCCTTCTTGTCGAGTTTCCGGACGCGGCCCAGCAAGCGTTCGATCCCAAGGTAGGCGGTATCGGGGTTGCGTGACGCACGGGTCGCAAGAAAACGGCCGTTGCCACAGCCGATCTCGACTTCCAGCGGACGCGCGGGGTCATTGGACAGGATGTCCGGCGTAAACGGCCGGGTGGGGTCGGATATCGGGATCACATGTGTGCGCAGTGCGGCTGGGGCGGGTGTCGGCGTGTCGGGGACGGCGTTCATCGGCATGCGGTTTCGGTTTCTCAGCGCTGGCGGTAGAAGAGGGCCAGGCCTGCGGCGAGGAATATCACGTTGGCGCACCAGGCACCCAGGATCACGGGCATGAGCCCGTTTTTGGCAAGCACCATGCAACCGTTGGTCACGACATAGAAACCGAAGAAGAGGGCGACCGCGAGGAGCACGCCTTTGAAGACGCTCTGGCGTCCCGAGGCCATGCCTGCGGGGATCGCGAACAGCGTGATGATGAGGCACGAGAACGGCGCCGCGAGGCGGGCGTGGACATCGAAGGTTTTTGAGGCGACCTCATGCTTTTCGAGATGCGGGTGGTTTTTGAGGTAGTGCAGCATGTCGCGCACGGAGTAGAACTCCCAGGCCTTGTTCATCAACAGGAAGTCGCGGGGCGACTCGTTGAGTTCCGGCATGGCACGGATCACCAGATCAGCCAGTTGGGGCTTGGGGTTTTCGATCGGGTTGTTCAGCTCGTCAAAATACTGGTACTGGGGATAGAACAGCCACCAGAGTCCGTCAAGATACTCGGCGGAGCGGCAGGTGATGTCGAGTTGCCGACTGCCGTCCGGCCGGTCGAACGAGATGCGGACCCCCTCGATCCGGTTCGGCTGGTCGGACCGCATATGGTTGATGCGCCAGACGCGGCGGGCCTGTTGGTTGTAGTAGGGAATGTTCAGGATCTCGGTGTTGGTCAGGGGCTTGAACCGGTTCTCCCGCATGGCGCGCGCCTGTTCTGCGGCGTGCGGCGCGTAGAATTCGTTGATTGCGGCGACGGCGAGCGCCATGAGGGCCGCGACCACGAGCAGGGGCCGCACGATGGCCGTAAACCCGATCCCGTTGGCGCGCATGGCGGTGATCTCGCTGTGGCGGCAGAAGTTCCACATCGTGTAGAGTGTGCCGAGGAGCAGCGCGGCGGGGAAGAGCCATTCGAGGTAGGGCGAGACGTAGCCCGCGAAGAACGCGACGACCTCAAGAAAAGGCGGGCGGGCCTCCATCAGCCGATTGAAGGAGTCGAAGAGTTCGAACAGGACGTAGATGCCGAGGAACCCGGCCAGGCAGTAGAAAAGCGGCACCAGGAACTCGCGCAGGACATATCGGGACAGGATTCGCATAGACGTGGTTCAGTATACGGTAGCGTTTGCCGGTTCGGCAATCCGTTTTATTACGGACCGGAACCGAAATCTGCCCGCTCAACGGTTCTTGGGTTTCAGGTTCCGGGTTGGGGGTTTCAGTCGGGAACGCGGGGCGGGGGGTGCATTCGCGCGGGAGTCTGGAGCCGGACGTCCCTGCCCGCAACGGCTTGTTTTTCGTCTGACAGGGTGGACAGGGCGGACCGGAGGCCTCCCTGTCGCAGGTCGGATGTCGCGGGTCGCAAGTCGCTGTACACGAAAACGGGGACGAGAATGGGGACGGGGAAGCGATCCCGATAGCGATTTCGATAAACCAGAAACCCGGAACCGAAGGGTATTCCTCTTTCGCCTTTACAGGCGATGGATGGAACGGTAAACTTACTGCCTTAACTACGATTCGTGCGTATGCGGGGTCTGGAATCCGGTATGGAGCCGGTGATGACCCGCAAAGGAGGATTACAATGGAGAAAGCTGTTTTGTCGAATGTTTTGACCGGCGTAATGGTCGCCGGGATGGGGATGGGCCTGTTGGGTTTTTCAGCGGGCTGTCAGACGTCGGGAGGAGTTGCAAAGTGCCACGGAGGTGCGGCGCAGAAAGGATGTAAGCGAGTGAATAATGCGGATTATTACAAGGACGGGAAATTCGATAGCGAGAAGGGCAAGCAGGCCTATTTCGATCTGATGAAGAAGTTCAATGTGCCGGTGTACGCTGAACTGGCGCGGCCAGACGGACCCTTCTGGGCCGTGGATTTCGCCAAGGGAGATTTCGCCGCGTTCGGTATGGGCGGCGTGATTTGGTGCAATGAGCTGGCGGAAGGGTATTTCGGACATGATATCTACCTGCTGCCGTGTCAGAGCATTGCCGAACATCGCCACCTGCCCACGACGGACAAGGACGGCAAGCCGATCCGCTGCAAGATCGAGAGCTGGCAGGTGCGCCATGGTTATGTCTACGGCTTCAGCGAGGTTGGCGAGCCCAATTTGGACAAGTTCCCGGAAGCCAAGGCGATGCTGTCCAAAGTTCAGATCCCGCATCTGAAAAGCGTGCATGTCGAGAAATGGGAGGCGGACGGCAAAGTGCACAAACTGGCCAAACCCGAGACGTGGCACTTTATGATGGGCGGCAAGGACGGGGCGATTGTGACCGAATACGCGACGTATCACGACGGAGCGGGCCTGCGTTTCTCGGTGCCGGGGGTGGGTTTCTAAATCAGTTCAACAAGGAGGCAAAACATGACGTATCATCACACTGGAATCCCCGTTTTCGAAAAGATGGAGGGGATGTCGTTCGTGGAGCCGCTGAAGGTGTGGGTCACCGATGCTGGCGCGAGTCCGTACAAGGTGGAGTGGCTCTATTTCGAGCCGGACAGTCCCATGGCTGCGGCCATTCAGGATGAGACCCACGTCGCGTACGTGGTCGACAACATCGAAGAGGCGGTTAAGGGCAAAAGCGTCCTGTGGCCGGTGTGCGAGGTGGCGCCGGGGCTGAAAATCGCTTTCATCTACGACCAGGGTCTGCCGATCGAACTGATGCAGGTGGGCTGATTGTAAAACGTGTAACCGGGAGAAATTGCGATGGCGATGAAAAAATTCATTAATGATCCGGCAAACCTTACCAAGGAACTGCTGGAAGGGTTGGCCTTGTGCTACAAGGGCAAGGTCAAGCTCGTGAGTGAGAGAATTGTGATGCGCGCCGTGCCCAAGGACGAGAGCAAGGTTGCGATCGTCACGCTGGGCGGCTCCGGACATGAGCCGGCCCTGAGCGGGTTTGTGGGCGAGGGCATGCTGGACGCGAGTGTGGTGGGCGACGTTTTTGCCGCGCCGGGCGCGCCCAAGCTGCTCGAAGCGCTGCGCCTGCTCAAGCGCGATGCAGGCATCGTGCTGGTCACGCTAAATCATGACGGCGACCGCATGAGCGCCACCAAAGCGTTGCGCGACGCGGAGAAGGAGGGCATTAAGGTCCGCGAGATCGTGACGCACGACGACATCGGACCCGGTGTGGATGCTGACCCGAATGAGAAACGCGGCTTGGCCGGCTGCATCCCGCTCTATAAGGTCATCGGTGCCGCGGCTGAGGAAGGCAAGAGCCTTGAAGAGATCGTGGACATCGGCGAGCGCTTCAATCGTCATATCGCGACGCTGGCGGTGGCTATGACCGGCTGCACGCATCCGCAGAACGGCGAGCCCATCACGGTGCTGCCGGATGACGAGATGGAGATCGGCATGGGCCAGCACGGCGAGGCCGGCGGTGGCCGCACCAAGATCCTCACGGCGGACGAGACCGCCTTGCGGATGATTGAGCCGCTTGTGAAGGCGAGCGGCGTCAAGTCCGGTGACACCGCGCTGCTGATCATCAACGGCGTCGGCGCGACCACCCTGATGGAGATGCTGATCGTCTACCGCAAGGCCGCGCAGATTCTTGCCGATAAGGGGATCAACCTCACGTCCGGCGCGTGCGGCGAGTATCTGACCGTGCAGGAGATGGCTGGCTTCCAGATGATCCTGTGCAAACTCGATCCCGACCACGTGACGTATCTGAAGGCCAAGGCCCGTACGCCCTACTGGACGGCATGACGACATCAGGAGAGACGAACTCCATGCTGACGTTAGCGAGGTTCAAAATGATGATCGCCGCCGCTGGCGACGCCATCCGTGCGCAGGAGAAGCGTTTCTCCGAGTTGGATGCCGCCGCTGGCGGGGACGGCGATCACGGCACCGCGATCGTCACGGCGTTCAACGCCATGTCCCAAGCCGACGGGGCGGATTTCCGAAGCTACCTCAAGGCACTGAGCGACGCGCTGCAAAACGAGGCGTGCGGTTCGACCAGCACACTCTACGGCGCGTGGCTTCAGGGTATGGGCGAGGCCGCGCCCGAAGGAGCCGCCGCACTGGATGAGGCGGCGTTGGCCGCGGTGTTCCAGGGGGGGCTGGAGGAGATCGGCTTTACGACGCGCGCACGCGTTGGCGACAAGACGTTGATGGACGTGTTGATCCCTGCCACCGGGGCTTTGGTTGCCGCGCAAGGCGGAGGCGTGCCGGCCATGCTGGCGAAGGCCGCCGAAGCTGCGGACCGGGGAGCGGAGTCCACCTGCGCGTTGCGCGCGAAATTCGGACGCGCCAAGAATCTCGGGGATCGCTCGATCGGTCCCTGCGACGCGGGCGCGGCGTCCATGGCCTGCATTTTCGCGGCGTTCGCGAAGGCGGCGGAAACGAAGTGACCGGGAGACCCGGCGGGAGAGTATGAAATGGCTGATTTGGATGATATCCGTGATGGTAAAGAGTATGGCGTCGGTACGGCGCAGAAAACCGAGGGCTTCTTTCTCAAGGGATCGAGCCACCTCGACTGGGGCATGAAGGACCGCCTTAGCCGGATCTTCAACCCCGCTACCGGCCGGACCGTGATGCTGGCGTTCGACCACGGCTTCATCATGGGCCCGACCTCCGGCGTCGAGCGTATCGACCTGAGCATCGTGCCGCTGATCGAGTATGCCGACTGTCTGATGTGCGCCCGCGGCGTGTTGCGTTCGCTTGTGCCGCCTACCTGTCGCAAGCCGATCTGCCTGCGTTCCGACGCGGGCACCTCGATCCTGACGGAACTCAACCACAACGTGGTGATCGATGTTCAGGACGCGGTGCGTCTCAACGCTTCGGCAATCGCGGTGATGGTTGCAGTGGGTGACGCGGCCACCGAGGCGGAGACCGTGGCCAACCTGTATCAGGCTGTGGATGCGGGTCAGGCTTGCGGGATCCCCGTGATGGGGGTGACGGCGGTCGGCAAGGATATGGCACGCGACGCGCGGTACTTCGGGCTCGCCTCGCGGCTGTGCGCGGAGAACGGCGCGAACATCGTCAAAACCTACTACACCGAGGGGTTTGAGAAGGTCGTGGCGTGCTGTCCCGTTCCGATCGTCATCGCTGGCGGCAAGAAGCTGCCCGAACTCGAGGCTCTGGAACTGGCGTACCGGGCGATCGATAGCGGTGCGGCAGGGGTGGACATGGGACGTAACGTGTTCCAGTCCGAAAAACCTGCGGCGATGATTCAAGCCGTTTCGGCGGTGGTTCAGCAGGGGCTGAAGCCGAAGGACGCCTTCCAGATGTTCAACGATTTGTGAGCCGACGCGCAAGACGGTTTCCGTTTCTCACTCGGTGACCAGAATGCGCGTGAAGGAGGAGGGCGCGGCTTCGCAGACCACGAACTGTGTCAGCGCGGCACCGGCTTTCTGATGTCGGCGGATCGGCAGCACGGGAGTCAGACGCGGCAAGGTGATTTCCGCGGCGGCCTGATCGAGCGTGTAAAACATGAAGCGGCGTCGCAGGGCCCGCAGATCGAAATGTAGGGTCTGCGCTTCGGTGCCGGTGTTGCAGACGAACAAAAGCAGGACCGAGTCGTCCTCGCCCCATCCCGCCAGAATGCGCACGGTCGGCGGGGCGCCCTCCGTCGCGAGGATTCCCGCGAGGGGGAAGCGGTTGAGCAGGGTCATCAGCAGGCCCGGTCCCGTCAGGCAGGCGGGAGGGGATACGTTGCGGCACAGCACGTCCGGCAGCGTGAAAGCGAGTGGAGCGGTGTTGTCGCGATCGGATTCCGCGGCACGAAGGTCCAGCCGCGCGCTGAGCGGCCCGAGCGCTTCGTACCATGCGCGGTAGTATTCGCGTTCCGCCGCATCGGCTGATTCAAGGCGTTTCAGCAAACGGCCGGTATACGGGTCTGACACGGGATACGCATTTGTCAAAGCCGGCCTGATTTGCAGGGTGAGGGTTGCATCCTCCGCGCGCATGGCGTCTGCCACGCGGCGGCTTTCGCGGGCGAAAGCGGAAGGATCCCGCAGCAAACCCCCTGCGGGGCAGAGTTCCCACCGCCGTACACCCAGGGGTTCGGTCACGCCGTGTCGGGTCCGCAGCATCGCGAGCGGATGGCTGCCGGTCGCGTTGCAGTAGGCCACCCAATCTGCGGCGAGTTCCGCTGCGGCCGCGGGACGGGGGATCCCCGTTGCTTCCGAGGCGTCTTCCGGAGCGAAAAGGGAAATTCGGAAAACCGGCTCTGCACCGGAGAGGCGGCTGAGACGGACCGCCTCGACCGTGCCGAAGGCTTGGCCTTTCGCTTCGCGCGCTGCCTGCGGGCCCACGCCGTCGTACCAGTTGTAGAACCCGCTCCCAGAGCATACCGGCCAGAACAGGAATGGCGCGGCGGTCACGCGTAACGCTTCCAGCGCCACAGGGTCCCAGCCGTTCTCGTCGGCATCGGCCGGCATCAGCGAAAAGCGGGCGAAGGTGACGATCCCGCCCGGCTCCAGCAGAAAACGCAAACGGAAGGTGCCGTCGCGGTCGGGCGTGAAGGTCAGCGTGTGGCGGTTCCATTTGCTGCCCGACGGGATACGCGCCCGCCGGAACGTCTCCGGCGCGGCCGGGTCAGCCGCAGATTGGAATCCCACGGTCAGGCGGGTCTTATCCCGCTCGCTGCGGCAGATTACGGACAGGGTGTGGGGCACACCTTGGCGCAGGGCTTGGGCAAGCAGCGTCACGCCCTGCTCCGTGTCGCTGTTGTTCACCACCGTGTAAAAGGGGGCGGTCTCGCCCGGGACGTGTGAAACCGAGATTCTGACCGCTCCGCCAGTCGGGCATGAACTCCGCAGTTCGGCTTCCGGTATTTCATGGGGCAAACGTTCGGCCCGCACGGCTCGCGCGGCCCCGCCGTCGCATCCGGCGGTCAGCCCGATCAGGAACGCGTCGTTACGGACGTCAACCGTTTGGGGCAGAATCCGCACCACCGCCTTGACACGCGCCGCGGGTTGCGCATCCGCGTCTGCGGCACACAGGACGCGGCAGGCCAACGCGAACGACGCAACAACAAAACGTGGCGCTCTCCTCCGAAGCGGGCGGGGGCGCCCGCGCTCCCGGCTCGGGGACCACTCTTTTTCGTGCCTTCGTGTGAGAAACGACTTGTTTTGTATTGTGCTTGTTGGTTCGTAAGGCACAAACACCTCCGTATTACCGTCCGAATTTGCGTTCCAACTCACGATACGAGGTGAAGATCATGGTGGGGCGCCCGCGAGGACAGGTGTAGGGCATCTGCGTTTCGGCCAGATCCGCCACCAGCTTCTCGGCCGCATCGTCGGAGAGGGGCGCCATGCCACCTGCGGCGGCCCGGCATGCGGCCTTGGCCACCAGTTCTTGGCGCCACTTGTCCGCGCCCCGGCGCGTTCCGACATTTTCCAAATCCTGCGCGATGTTGCCGAGCAGTTCACGGCAGGAGACACCGGCCAGCGCATCCGGCAGGCTCTCAACCATAAAATGGTCGCTGCCGAAATCCGCGATGCCGAAACCCATTTCCTGCACGACGGTGAGGAACTTGCGTAGTCGCGCGGCATCGGCGGGCGGCAGGCGCACGGTTTCGGGCAACAGCAACGCTTGCGAGACCACGCCGCCGGATCGATGTACGGTCATCAGCCGTTCATACAGCACCCGCTCGCGCGCGGCACAGGGGTCCAGCGTCACGTATCCGCCATCGGTCTCCAGCAACAGATACCGTCCGCCGACTTGTCCCATCACACGGCACCAACGCCACGGCGAGCCGTCTTCGGGCGTGTGGAATAGCGGCAGTCCCGAACCGGTCGGGGCGGGCGGCGGTTCGGTCGGCAGGGACTTGGCCGGGGAAGGGGGTGCCGCCGCCGGTGCGTCCGTGGGCGGCAGCGCCACCGGTCCGGGGTAGGGGAAGGGTTCGCCTCGTGTCTGCGCGGCAGCCTCCGGCACCAGCGCGCGCAGGGTCACGGCGGCCTCGTCCTGATGTCCCGCTGGAGCGGCGGCGCGCGTCTCGCGTTTCCGCCCGAGCGCGGCACGGACAGCGAGGATGATGGCCTCGCGCACGTCGGCGGGTCTGCGGAACCGGACTTCGCGTTTGGTGGGATGGACGTTCACGTCCACCTCGTCCGGCGGAAGCTCGATGAACAACAGCACGATCGGTTTGCGGTTGCCTTCCAGAGGCGGGTAGGCCTCGCGCAATGCGTACGCGATGACCGGCGCGGTCGCGGGGCGGCGGTTGATGAAGACGTACTGTTCGCTGCGGTCCGTGCGGGTGAGGTTCGGCAGTCCCGCGAATCCGGTGACGCGCACGCCGCGCACGCTCCGGTCCACCGGGCGCAGTCCGGCACAGAACGCCGCGCCGAAAAGATCGCGGATCCGCTCCTCGTGTGTGGCGTCGCACGGCAGGCGCGCCAGTTCGCGACCGTCTGCGGCGAGGCTGAAGCCGATTTCGGGATGGGCCAGCGCGTGCAGGGTGAAAACCGACCGGATGTGCGCCTGTTCGGTTTGATATGCGCGCAGGAACTTGCGGCGGGCCGGGACATTGAAGAACAGGTCCCGGACTTCGATCGTGGTTCCGGGCGGCAGGCCGGCTTCGCGCACGTCCTGGAGACTGCCTCCGACCACGGTGAGTTCGGTGCCCGCGTCCTTTTCGGCGCGGCGGGTCTTGAGCAGGAAACGCGACACCGAGGCGATCGACGGCAGCGCCTCACCGCGGAAGCCGAGCGTGTCGATGCGTTCGATGTCATCCACATCGGTGATTTTGCTGGTGGCCTGCCGCTCGATACTGAGCAACGCGTCGTCGCGGTTCATGCCGCAGCCATTGTCAGAGACCGCGATCAGCTTGCGTCCGCCGGCCGTGACCGTGATGTCCAGACGCGTGGCCCCGGCATCGATGGCGTTTTCGATCAGTTCCTTGACTACCGAAGCGGGCCGCTCGACCACCTCACCCGCCGCGATCTTGTTGGCGATGTGAATGGGGAGCAGGCGGATGTGTCCGTCTTTGACCATGACGAGAGCATGACGGGTTGTCGGCGGAGCGTCAAGCCACTTTACCGAAGGAGGCGCTCATCGCGGAGCGCGGTGAGCAGGCGGCTGGAGAGTTCCGCCTGATTGAGTGAATAGAGATGGATCCCCGGCGCGCCGCGCGTCAACAGGTCGCGGCACTGATCCAACGCGAAAAGAAAACCCGCTTCGGCCACATCCGGTGCCCGGGCCGCCTGTTTCAGCGTTTCCGGGATGCTGCACCCGGCTAGGGCAATGAAACGCTCGATCTGCTTTGCGGATGACATCGGCATGATCCCCGGCAACAGGGGGATCGTCACCCCGGCGGCACGCGCTTGGTCGACGAAGTGGAAGTAGACGGCATTATCGAAGAAAAGTTGCGTGACCGCGAAATCGGCGCCGTTCTCCTGTTTCCGTCGGAGGATGCCGATGTCGATGTCCGGGGTACGCGCCTCGCCGGGGGCGAAGGACTCGGGGTGCCCTTCGGGATAGGCGGCGCACCCGATCTTGAAGTCCGGCCAGCCGTCGCGGATAAAACCGATCAGGTCATCCGCATGGGCGAAACCGTAAGGGTGCGGCCGGAAAGCGGTCTCGCCCTGCGGCGGGTCGCCGCGCAGCGCCATGATGGCGGGCACACGCTTCTCTGCCAAGCGATCCAGAATCCGGGCCAACTCAGCCTGCGAGTGCCCGAGGCAGGTGAGGTGGGCCATGGCATGGATCGCGAGGTTGTTCTGCAGCGAGGCGACCAGCTCCACCGTGCTTTCGCGCGTGCTGCCGCCCGCGCCGTAGGTCACCGAAACGAAATCCACATTCAGCCGGGCGGTTTCGGCGATCGTAGCGTAAAGCCGGGCCCAGCCGTCCGGGGTTTTTGGGGGGAAAAACTCGAACGAGATCGTCGGTTCACCACGGCGTATTTTGTCGAAAAAAAACATCAGAACCTCTCAAGACCCTTTAGTATACGGCCATCGCCCACTGCTTGCCAAGCGGTTTCGGCTGGTTCCGGTCGGCAACGCGGGGCGAGGAGTGGATCAGTGGCAACATGGGGTCCCGCCCATGAAACACGGGCAGGATGCCCGTGCCGCAACGTCGCAGGCCGAATGTCGCGGGTCGCGGGCCGATGTGCACGAGAACGAGGGCGGGGACGATGCTTTCCGTTCCTGCACGGGGTTTTCTGTGCAAACGTGACTTGTTGTGTTTGATCAGAGGGTGTATGCTGGCTTCACAACCAAGAAGAGGGTATTGGGATGAGACGTTTTCCGTTGGTTCCGGCGATGATTTGCGTGCTGCTGGGTATCGGGGACGGAATGGCGCGGGTTCGGGTGGAGGAGACTACGGTGACGTTGCCGACCTATCCGCCGGGGCCGTACGACAAGAATCCGATCTTCTATACCGGCCGCGTTTATCAGGGTGCGCAGGGGCGCGTCTACCCTTATCCGTTGCAGGACACGCTGCACGATGAGAAGGTGGATCAGACGTACGCCTCGCTCCGGCTGGAAAACGAGTGTCTCGAGATGACGCTGCTTCCGAACGGGTCACCCACCGTACGGCCGTGGCGCTTTATCTGAAAGGGCTACTGGCTCTGGCGGAGAATCGTTCGGAGGAGGCCAAGAAACTTTTCGGGGAGGCTTTGAAGGAACGCCCGGATCTGCTTTGGGCCCGGTATTTCCTGAGCCGATAAAGGGGATGGGACAGAAAAAAAGGAGAGGTGGATGATGAAAGCAGGACGGATTCTATCCGTGGCGTTTTGGGTGGCAACCGGGGCGGTTCTGGCGGACGAGCCGGTCTGTCCGTTGGGTTCGGACTGGGTGCTGGATGCGACCGTCAGCGACGAATTCAACGGCACGGGGATCGACAAGGCGAAGTGGTGGGATTATGCGCCGCGTTGGCGGGGGCGTCGGGAGTTTCTCTACAGCCACAAAAATGTCGAGGTGCGCGACGGGTTTCTGTCGCTCTACGCGCGTAACGTGAACCCCGAGGAGATGGCGTACGAGGATCGCGAGGACGGGATTCTCCCGTACACCTGCGCGATCATCAAGAGCCGTAAGAAGGTGACGTACGGCTATTTCGAGTGCCGGGCGCGCGGAAACGCGGCCGAGGTGCGCAACGCCTTCTGGCTCTACGATCCTTTGAGCGACCGGCTCTCCAAAAAGGTTCGTCCGGGCAGTCACTCCGAGGAGATCGACATTTACGAGTTTATCGGCAAGTATCAGGATCCCTCCTGTTTGCCCTACGAGATCTGCGCGCATGTGCACCGGTTCGAGACGCCGTATGTTGAAGGGCTTGTCAATCATGTGAAGACCAAATTGGCGAATCCGGGCGGCGCGGTGGCGGTGGACTGGGCACCGTGTGACGGGTACCACCTCTACGGCTTTCTCTGGACGGAGAAGGAGATGGTCTGGTATGTGGACGGCAAAGAGTACTTCCGCCGCGACAACGATTATTTCCACACGCCGCTGCATGTGATGTTCGACTGCGAGATCGCCACATGGCGGCGGGCTTCGGTTAAGCGGTTGGATCCTGCCACCCTGCCTGCGTCCCACAGCGTGGACTGGTTCCGGCGCTGGGTGAAGCGGGTGCCCGGAAGGTGATCAGGATGGGTGGCAGGAGCGCGGGCGCGGGTGGCGATAAGGAAACGGACATGTGATGTGAAAGGCGAGGGGGGGGGGATTCCGGATGAGACGATGGATCGGGTGTTTGGTGATGGCGGCCCTGACGGCACGCGGTGCGGGACAGGACGGGGTGTTTCAAGTCACGGCGTACGGGGCGGTGCCGGACGGGGTGACGGACAACACGGCGGCGATCCAGAAGGCGATTGACGCCTGCGCGGCCGCAGGCGGCGGAACGGTGCGTGTGGCGGGTGGAGCGTTCATGACGTACACCCTCTATCCGCGCTCGAACACCCGGCTGGAGATCGAGGCCGGCGCTTCGCTGGAGGGCGGCCCCGACCCGTTGCGCTATCCGGAGTTCGTTCCGTCTCCCCACTGGCGGGTCGAGTACAGCCTGCGCCGGAACAAGCGTGCGATGTTCTACGCGGTCGCCCAGACCAACCTCACGATCTGCGGGCGCGGCACAATCAACGGCCATGCGGAACTCTTCACCGAGCCGTCCGGCAGCGGGCACTGGTGGAAACGGAAACACGATCAGCTGATCACGGGACGGAACATTTTTCTGGTGGGATGCTCGGACGTGACGCTGGAGGGCTTCTCGATCTACAACCCGGCGGGCTGGAGCATGTGGCTTCTGGATTGTGATCGGGTCAACATCCGAGGGCTCAAGATCGATATGAACCTGAAGTTCCCGAACGGCGACGGGATCCACATCGGCTCCTGCCGGGATGTCACGGTCAGCGACTGTATCGTCCGCAGCAGCGACGACTCCATCATCCTGCGCGCCTACCAGCACCAGTTGAACGAGCCCAAGGCCTGCGAGCGGGTCGTTGTGGCCAACTGCGTGCTGGAGAGCAGGTCCTCGGCGATCCGCATCGGGTGGACCCACGACTATGAGATCAAAGACTGCCGGTTCAGCAATCTGGTGATCCGGGACTCGATCACAGGGATCAGCATCGTGATGCCTGCCGTGGCGCACGTCCCGAACGATCCGCCGCGCGGGCCGGGCGTTCCGCCTCTGCCGGAAGGGGATGCCGTGCGGCCTTTCGGCGTTGAGAACGTGCATTTCAGCGATATCAGCATGAACTGCCGGGACCCGATCCGGGTCAGCTTCGCCCCTGACACAAAGGTCAGCCGCCTTCGCAACATCACGTTTTCAAACATGACGATCCGTTCGCCCGAGTATCCCTCTTTTGTGCTACGCAAAGGGGATCGGGTCAGCGACATTCTGCTCAGTAACGTGCGCTTCGAGCTTCTGCCCGGCGGCAAAAACACATTCAACATCCGGGGTGTGGAGCGCCTGACGCTGGACCGCGTGACCTTTATCGATTCGTCGGAATAGGACAGGAAATGAGGGAAAGCGTGATGCGGGCGGGACGATTCAGAAGAGGGGGGTGGACAGCGCTTCTGATGGGCGGCCCCGTATGGGCTTTTTGCGCCGCCGGGGATATCGTGCGGCCGATGGGTTCATTTGACCGCGCGGAGTTTACCCGTCCCGAAGACGCGGAGCGCGTCCGCAGCTCAGGCAATTTGGCAGGCACGTCCGAACCCGGGAAGAACTGCTATATCAAAGGCTGGGCAGAGTATGACATCGAGGTGCCGCAATCCGACTGGTATGAACTCATTGTTCCGGGGCAGGCATGGGGTGTCGAGTACCGGTTCGACGGCGATGTCGCTGTCTCGGCGGGCAGCGGCAAGATCGGTAATTTCTGGCTTGAGGCCGGACGGCGCACCCTTCGCGTCCAGCGCTATCACTGGACGGGGTTTCAGCGTATCGAATCCTTCACCTTGCGGCCGGCGGAGAAGAAGCCCGCCAAACGGCTCCGTCTATGGATGCCGGGCGAAAACCGGATCGTGCGCACGGGAGAGGTGCTGCCGCTCCGGCTTCAGGCGGGCGGGCCGGACGGACAGCCCGGCTGGGTGACGATCCTGCTGAGCGACCCCAAGACGCAGGAGATAATCTCGCAGGCGGAGGTCGCCGTTCCGGTAGGCGAACGCCCGGCGGAACAGCCGGTCACGCTGGCCTGTCCGCGCGAGGGGCTGTTCGAACTCCGCGTGTCCGCGGACGGGAGGCGGATCGACAACCTTGATGTGCCGGTTCGGCCGGTCGTTGTGGTTGATACCCGGCCGGCGGCGCGCGGGGGCGAGCTGCGGAAAGCGCTGATTGCGGAGATCGACTGCGCGGTGGCCGCGCCCCAGTTCTCCGGGACGGGCGGTGCGAACGTGGTCCGGAGCGAGGCCGGCGTCTACCGCGAATCGGGCGATGCGGGATTCTTACGGGCCCAGCACAACAAGCAGGAGTGCGGCTGGTTCGCCTATCGGCTGGGCGTGCCGGAGGCTCAAGCGCCGTACGTGCTGGAGGCCGACTATCCGGACGACGCGTTCCGCACGTTCTGCATCGCGATTCGCGAGGCGGCTCCGGACGCATATCCCATCGCGGGCGGCGTCGACAGTGGCGAGTGCTACGCGCTGACGCGGCGGATGCAGACGCACGCGCTCCTGTTCTGGCCGCGCACCCGCGATCTGCGGGTCTTGTTTGTGACGGCGCACAACGGGCGGCGCGGCGCGGCGGTGTCGAAGATCCGCCTCTACCGCGTGGAGGGTGATCTGCCGTTGCCCAGTGTGCCGCCTCGGGGCGGGCGTTCGTTCGGCAACTGGTACGAGGAGGGCAGCAACTTCATGGCCGTTTACGGCGCACCCGACCGGAGCCCGCGCGGTTTTCTGATCGGGGCCGACCGCTGGGCGCGGTCCATCGCGTCGGTGGGCGGCGACACGCTCGTCTCCACGGTGGCGGTCTACCAGATGGCGATGTACCCGTCACGTTACAACATCGACTTCAGCGAGCCTCACTCGTTCGACGTGGTGCGGGTGTTGCTGCTGAAATGCGAGAAATACGGCCTCGGGTTCATCGGCGAGTTCCATCCCGAGTGCCGCGAGTTGGATCGGCTGGCCGATCCGACGGGGCAGATCACGCCGAAGCCCAACGGGCTCATCTCGAAAGACGGCAAGGGCGGCAAAGACTGGAGCGCAATCCCGCGCTTTCATCCGCTCCATCCCGTTGACCGGGAGTGGTACCTCGGCATGATCGGCGAGTTCGTGGACCGCTACAAGGACTCGCCCGCCTTTCGCGGCGTGAGCCTGCGCCTGATGGGGTGGGCCAACCCCGGGCTGAACAATTTCCACTCGCTCGACTGGGGATACGACGACCTAACGGTCAGCCTGTTCGAGAAGGAAACGGGGCTTTCGACGGGTGCGCGGGCGGACGATCCGAAGCGCTTCCGTGCCCGCTACGACTGGCTGATGGCGAACGCCCGTGGCGCGTGGACCGCCTGGCGGTGCCGCAAGATCATGGAGCTTCATGCAGCGATCCGTGACCGCGTCCGGCGCGCGCGTCCGGACCTCACCGTGTACCTCAACAATTTCGGATTCGGGGAAGAGGCGGGAATCGCCCCCAAACTTCTCCATGCTCTCGACGGCGTGGTGCTTGTCAATGCCGGACACGCCTATGGCCGCCGGGCCTACACCTATGAGGGTCCGCTGGCCGATTCGAAAAGACGCGATAAACTGCTTGATCCGGCGGCGCTGCTCGCGCTCCGCAACACGGAGGGGAAGACGGCCTTCCTGTTCGGCGCGGGATACTTCGAGGCCACGGAGCGTGTCGTGCCGCCCGCGTCGCTCGGCTTTCCGGAGGACACCAAACGGACTTGGATGAGCGGCGTCGTGAATCCTGCCGGGAGGCATTATCTGGAGCGTTACGCGCTGGCGTTGGCCGAAGCGGACGCCCAGTACCTTTCGGATGGCGGCAACGCCTACACGCTGGGGCAGCCGCTGCTGACGGACTTCTTGCGCGAATACCGTGCGCTGCCGGCGTTGCCGTTCCGGCCTCGCGAGGACGGGCGTGACCCGGTGGCGGTGTGGGAACTGCCGGGGCAGGAGCGGTTTCTGTTCTATGCGGTGAACCGGGAACGCTTCCCCGTTCCCGTCGCGATCCGCTTGACCGGGACAAGCGAGGTGCGTCGGTTCTCTTCCGCGAAGCCGCAGCGCCTTGAGGACGGGGTGCTCCGGCTGACCCTGCAACCCTATGAGCTGGCGGCCTTCGAGGCCGGGGGCGGTGCGGCGCTCGCGGGCGTGACCGAACAGGTGCCGCCGGAGGAGTTGGCGCGTGCGGAGAAACAGACGGCGTGGATGGAGGCTCTGGCGGTCGAGGCGCGGGCCGACCGTGTGGGCGGCCAGCTTTCGGAGGCGCAGGCCGCGCAGGTCGTCGAAGCGGCCGCAGCATCCCGTGCCGCACTGGCCTGCAGGCACGTGTGGCAGGCGCGGACACTGCTTGAGCGGTCGGGCCTGATTCAGGTCTACCGCATCCTCAAGCGCTTCCCGCCCGCGCTCTACGACATGGGGGACGAGTCGGCGGGCGTCCGTTGACGTACCCTAAAAAGAGCAGTTGAACTTTCAACTGCCCTTTGGTTTCTGGTTTTCAGGGTTTCAGGGTTTCAGGGTTTCATCCAAATCGGGGTCAGGATCGCTATCGCTATCGGGATCGGGATCGCTATCGGGATCGTCGACCCGCGACATTCGACCCGCGACGATCGACAGGGACGCCCGCGTTTCCGACACCGCAGGTCGCCCGTCGCGGGTCGCGGGTCGACATAAGGTCTGACGGGAGAAGCGGGCGTCCCTACCGGTTGGCGGGCGCACCGCAAAACCCAATGTTTACGGGGCTTTGCTAGAATCCTGCCCGCTCAACTGCTCCTTTTAGTTTCAAACTTCTCGCACGAAGGGCGCGAAGGTTTTTTGGGGCATGGCCCGGGGGATTTTATGACATGGCCGTCACCACAGCAACAGCCGCGTCGAAAAGAGGCCGTGCAAATCCACCCCTTGCGCCATGGCCTGGAGCACCGCCCCGCCGTTAAGGGCCTCCCATCCGAGCACCCGCCCCGAACCGTCCGTGACAATGCCTTCGGCGCGCTCGCACTGCGAGACCACGGCGGCGCGGATTGCGGCAACCGCGGTCAGCGAGATGATGATTGCCATGTTTCTGCTCTTCATTCTTTATCTCCTCTCCTATTGGGAAACGGGGGTTCGCGTGGTCATGTCGTGGCTGACGCGCTCACTCCCGCTTCGGGTCGACGATGTCGCTGATGATCCGCAGACATCTGGGGTCGGCCTCGAGGGCCTTGATACGGTTAAAGAAGTGCGAATACCGCAGCGACTCCCGCGACGGGCGGTCAATGGAGCGGTCTATCCAGCTATGTGTTTCCAACGTTTTCGCTCTGGATCTGGCATACCACGCCCTTCTCTCTTCAAGGGGTACCTCCTTGACCACGGTCTCCGCGAGAACCGTCATCGGCACGGGGGAGGCCATCACGTAGGCGCGGAACGTGGCCTCGCGGTAATGGTTGGTCGGCGCGAGCAGGGCCTGATGCAGGATGTTGGTGATTTGACAGTCTGAACCGCTTCGGCTTAGAGCCTCTAACATTTTTGGAACATGTTCTTTGGCGACTTTGTCGTCTTTTGTTAGCCACTGATAGGGTTTGTCCAACAATCCTCGTCCCGTCATCGAAATCAACTCATCTGGACTCATAACAAGGAAAACACCGCTTTCCTCGTTTGCAATCCTCACCGAATCGTCTGCTTCGTACCATAGGTTTGTTGTGGGATGTGTTTTTTGCATATACCAAGCTGGGGTGTCCGGCTCAACAACGACACACCTTGACCAGAACGGTAATCCCCATAGGCCAATGATTATCAGTCTTCGTATTGACTTTTTCATGCTCGTCTCCTTAGTTTTCTAATTTTTGATCATTGATGCATCGGATTCCGGTTCAGGCTTTCAATCCCCACCGGATGGTTGTTTATCGAACAGTTTCTCTTTACACCGTACACCGGTCCGGCGGTCAGGTCGCTCCCTCCGCTTGTGTATCCATACATCAGCAACCGCTTGACCAACAAGGATTGCTGCCGTCCCCGTTCGTAATACTCTTCCGGCCCCGGTCCGTTGTTCCAATCCAGCGGCAGACGCGCTTGTGAAACCGCACCTTCGATTTTTACCTCCGGAAATTCAGGATGGACATCATAGATGTCCGGCAATCCGCAACAGTGTCCCAATTCATGCGCGAACGTCCGCGAAGATATTCCACTCGTGACAAGCATACCGTTAGTCCCGTTTGCCGCAGGGACATTTCCTCTGAACGTAATTCTTGGCACGAAATAGACCTCCAGCCCGCCCGTGCCGGACATGGCGTTCAGGATATCCTGCTGCGTAACTTTGTTAACGGAGTTTGAGTACCAAATCGAATTGGTGACGTAAGACACCGAGGCACGGGAAAAGCTCATTCCCGCCTGCCTCCAAATCTGGTTGGCGCCGCTGATCAGGCCGGGGATGTCGGACGCCGATCCGGCGTGGTTGCCGTTGTTATCGCAGATGAACATGAAATGCACGGGGACGGGGGGCTCCGGCGCGTACACCGTCAGGTTGTACTTCGGCGGTCCCGCGCCCCACAGGTGGTCGATGTTCGCGGAGACCGTGTCCGTGCCGGGGCTGGCCCCGGAGATGGTCTGCTCGATGAGGAGGGCGCCTGTCGTGTTCGTTCCGAGCGCGACCGCGCCGGAACGAGTGCTCCAGTGGATGTGCGCCGGATCCACGCCGTCCGCGCGCAGGTAAAGGACCGCCGTGTCGCCGACAAAGAGCCCGCACGGGTTGATGTGGGGCTCCGAGG
>JAPXSY010000028.1:0-40452 GCA_033812795.1 Kiritimatiellia bacterium | reverse complement strand
CAAACACCAGGGGTCGTATTTAAATATATAACATATCGCATATATCAGCTCTCCTCAAGTATATTGAGTAGTTTCTCATAGTTCTGTTTCAGCTCTTGATCCTGCTTAAGTCGTTTTCTTATTCTCATATTGCTCTGAGCAACCGACTGATTCCTGCAGTTCACAAATTCGCCAAGTTCCGTCAGTGACAACCCGCATCTCTCCCGTCCTGCATACAGAGCCAGATCCCGCGCCCAGTCACCATGCCGGTCAACAAAATCATCCCAGTCTTCTCCCTTCAGTTTCTCCACTGCGGATATAACATCAGGGGAATAGGGGTCGTAGTTTGACATTAGACACTCTGACATTCTGATTGATTTTGCGTGCGGTTTGGGGGTCGTAATTGACATTAGACATTCAAATCATGAGAACCACCTTGGCAACGCTATGGTGCTGCGTTCTCGCATCTATCGCCCCTCGTGATCTTGCCACAAAATCAAAGCGGCGTCGCGGGGAAACCCGCTTGCCGCCGCACTCCAAAAATTTTCGTCAGACTTGCGAATCGGTATCGCTATCGGTATCGCTATCGGGATCGGTGCCTTGTTTATTAACGCTCGATGTCATCTGAACATTGCGGCGGTCTTGACAATCTCCTGATAATCAGATTATCATGTCCCCATGAACTATCTGGCCATTAAGGATCTCAAGGCACCCAAGCTCGTCCGGGAGAAGCTCGCCGCATACGGAACGGCGCTGGTCACCAACAATGGGCAACCCATGGCCCTGCTGGTCAATCTCGCCGAGGGCGAGTCTCCCGAACGTCTGGTCGAAGCAGTACGGCTGGCGCGCGCTCGGCTGGCACTGTCCGATCTGCGGCAGACAAGCCGCCGCAACGGCGTGGCGGCAATGACACCTGCCGAAATCGAAGGCGAAATCCGCGCGGCGCGTAACGCCCGCCGCGCACGGCAAGGGCAGACGTGATCGCCGCCGTCTTCGACACCAATGTTGTGGTGTCGGGCATACTCACACCCGGCGGTCCGCCGGGACGCATCCTCGACGCCATTTTGGACGGGGTTTGTCGGCCCGTGCTCACCGATGGCATTCTGGCAGAATACGAAGAGGTGCTTTGTCGCCCGAAGTTCCGCTTTTCCTCCGACGACGTCCAACTCCTGCTTGATGCCATCCGGGCGTGCGCTCTGGTCGCACCGTATACTCCGTTTCCGCTCAAAACACCTCTGCCCGATCCCGATGACATCATCTTTCTTGAGGCGGCTGCGGCGCTCGATGCCCCGCTGGTCACCGGCAATGTCCGGCATTTTCCGCGCTCGGCCATCGGCCGCGTATCCGTGCTGACCCCCGCGTCTTTCCTAAACACGCTTGCAAATCAATAGAGACCGAACGTCAGGACAATGCAATCGGAGGGCTTGCGGATCGGTATCGGTATCGCCTATCGGGATCGGTGCCTCGTTCTTGCGTGAACATGAAACGCTGCGCGGTGTACGGCTTTTGCCGCGCATAGCGTGACCCGGACAAGTGACACTTGTCCGGGCCGGCGCTCCGCAAGCCGCCTGTTTACGCGTGTTGGATCAGTCGACCAACTTGCGCAGATCCTTGACGCGGCGCGATTTGCCCTCGAAACGCTCCAGCGTATTGGGGCTCACGAGGTTGACACGCATGTGTAACCCGGTGACGCCGTAGATCTCCGCAGCGATACGCTCCCGGATCCCCTGCATCTCCCGCATGCTGTCGGAAAACATGCCCGGCTGCATCTCGATGTGGACCGTGACCTCGTCCAGCGCCGTGGGCCGGGTGACCTCGATCATGTAGTGTGGAGCCACCTTCTCAAAACGCATCAGGGCGGTCTCGATCTGCGACGGGAAGACGTTCACCCCGCGGATGATCAGCATGTCATCGGTGCGACCGAGAATCCGGCTCATGCGGCGGGTGGTGCGGCCACAGGGACAGGGGCCGTCCGCGTACAAGATGCCGATATCGCGTGTACGATAACGGACCACAGGGAGGGCCTCGCGGCACAACGGGGTGACGACCAGTTCGCCCTTCTCACCGTCCGGCAGCGGTTCCAGCGTCTCGGGATCGATGGTCTCGACGATGAACTGATCCTCTTGGATGTGCATTCCGTTGCGGAAGGCGCACTCTCCCGAGAGGCCGGGTCCGCCGCACTCGGCCATGCCGTAGTTATTCCAACAGCGGATACCGAGTCCGGTTTCGATGCGTTCTCGTATCTCCTCCGTCCAGGGTTCGCCGCCGAAATGCGCGTGCTGGATGGCGAGTGCGGCACGGTCCACCCCACCGTGCAGGATATCATCCATGAGCTTGAGGGCATAAGAGGGCGTGCAGATCAGCACCTCCGGCTGCAAATCCTGCATGCACATCAGCTGGCGCGCGGCGTTGCCGCTGGAGACCGGCAGGACTGCGGCGCCGACACGCTGGATGCCGTTGTGCAGCCCGAAGCCGCCGGTGAAGAGTCCGAAACCGAACGAGATCTGCACCGTGTGCTCCGGACGCAGGCCTCCGGAGACCAGGAACCGGGCACACAGATCGGCCCAACGATCCACGTCCGCCGCCGTGTAAGCGGTCCAGGTCGGCTTCCCGGTGGTGCCGCTGGTTCCCTGAAACCGCGCGATCTCGGAGCGCGGCACAGCCGTGAGTCCGAGCGGGTAATGGTCACGGAAATCAGCTTTGGTGGTGAACGGCAGACGGCGCACATCCTCCACGCTCCGGATGACATCCGGCGTGATGCCCTTGCGCTCGAAGCTCTCGCGGTAGAACGGCACCCGCATCGCGCGCGCCACTGTCTCGCGCAACCGCTCGACCTGCAGGGCGAGGATACGGGGCCGCGGCATACATTCAAACTCCGGCTGCCAGAACCGGTTCTCGACAATCGGTGTAGTATTCATTTCGCCTCTTGAAATAGGGTGACGGCATCCAACACATCCCGGCCCGCGGCCTGCAGTGCCCGGACAGCGCGGTCGGGATCGTCAAAACGGAAGACCAGCACTGCTTCAGCATTGTGCCGAAAGGCGAAGGCGTACATGTACTCGATGTTCACACCGGTCTTGCCGATGATGTCGAGCACTTCCACCATACCGCCCGGCCGGTCGGCGACCGCAGCGGCCACAACCTCGCGCACATTCACCACATACCCGGCCTGTTCGAGCACCTCCTTGGCCTTCTGCCACTCCTGCACGATCAGCCGGACGATGCCGAACTGCTGGGTGTCGGCCAGCGAGAGGGTCACGATATTGATGCCCGCATCAGCCAGCGTGCGGCAGATCGTATTCAGGTGCCCGGGCTTATTTTCCAGAAACAGGGAAATCTGTTGGATTTTCATACTATACTCCTTTCGACGATACCGCGCGGTTTCGCAGATCCGTGACACGCTGGAGCTTGCCTTCGCTGCGCGGAAGCGTATGGGGCTCCACCAGTGTGATATGGGGACTCAGGTTGATGATGCGCTGGACCGCTTGGCCGATCCGCTGACGCAACCGCTCCAGCGTCTTGATGTCATCGCTGAAGGTCTCCCGCGTGACCTCCACCTTGATCTCGATCGTGTCGAGATCGCCCTCTTTGCCCACCACGATCTGGTAGTGGGGCAGAACCGAGTCGATGGACAGGAGTCCGGCCTCGATCTGCGAGGGAAAGACGTTCACGCCGCGGATGATCAGCATGTCATCGCTGCGGGCGTGGATCCGCTCGATCGCACGGATCGTGCGGCCGCAAGGGCAGGCCCCGGTGAGGAGCCTCGAGATGTCGCGCGTGCGGTAACGCAGCATCGGCGTTCCGGTGCGTGTGAGCGTGGTGAAAACCAACTCGCCCTGTTCGCCGTCGGGCAGGGGTTCGAGGGTTTCCGGATCCACAATCTCGGGATAGAAGTGATCCTCAAAGACATGCAGGCCGCGTCGGCAGCGGCAATCGTTGGCGACACCCGGTCCGGCGATTTCGGTCAGGCCGTAGATGTCGTGCGCGAAGATCCCGGTGAGGCTTTCGATTTTAGCTCGCATCTCCTCGGTCCACGGCTCCGCGCCGAACACGCCGTGCCGGATTTGCATGTCCCGTTTGAAATCGATTCCTTTTTTCATGCCCTCATCGATCAGGTGCAGAAAATAACTCGGGGTGCAGGCGATGACCGTCGTCCCCATGTCGCGCATGAGCATGAGCTGGCGGTCGGTGTTGCCGCCGGAGATCGGCAACACGGCACAACCAAGCCCCTCGCCGCCGTAGTGCAGACCGAGCCCGCCAGTGAAGAGGCCATAGCCGTAGGCGACCTGCATGATGTCCGAACTGCGCACACCGCACAGGGCCAGCGCCCGCATGCAGCCATTCTGCCAGACCCGGATATCATTCTGCGTATTTCCGATTACGATGGGTTTACCGGTCGTTCCGCTGGAACAGTGGAAACGCACGATGTCGTTCATCGGACAAGCGAAGAGGCCGAAGGGATAGGTGTCGCGCAGATCAGTCTTCATCATGAAGGGCAGCAACGCGATATCCTTGAGGGTCTGGATGTGTTCCGGCCGGACCCCACGCTCGTCCATGCGCGCGCGGGTCAGGGGCACATGGTCGTAGACCCGGCGGACCAGGCCTTGCAGCCGGTGAAGCTGCAGCGCGCGCAACTCTTCGACAGGCATGTAATCCGGAGCACTGACCGGATGGACCGGGGTATCCAGATCGTGAGCATACTCATAAAGAGACATGATTATTTTTCCTCTTCGATTACGGTAATGGCAGGATCAACGAACTCGCGGAGCCGCGCCTCGATGAAATCCTGACGGGTGAACGCGGCAGAGTGGCACCCCGCGCACATACCGCGGAACGCGATGGTCACACAGTCGCCCACGATATCGATCAACTCGATGTCGCCGCCGTCCTTCTGCAGTTGGGGCCGGATCTCGCGGTTGACCACCTCTTCGATCCGCTTCATCTTCTGGAGATTGGTGAGTTTCTTTGCGGGCGCGGCCACGGTGGCTACGGACGGGCCCGCCGGCTGCGCGCGCAGCACATCGATGGTTTTTTGGATGTCATCGCGGCACATGCCGCATCCGCCGCCCGCCTTGCAGAAGTTGGTCACCTCCTCCACCTGCGTCAACCCGTTTTCCGTGACCACACGCCGGATCTCGCCCTCCGAGACACCGAAACAGGTGCACACGATGGGATCATCGCGTTTTTTAACGGTGGTCTCTCCGGTGCGGTAATTGCGGATGGCCGCTTCCAGGGCCTCGCGGCCCATGACCGAACAGTGCATCTTCTGGTCGGGCAACCCGCCGAGGTATTCCGCGATCTCCCGATTCGTGATCCGCTCCGCTTCCTCCAAGGTTTTGCCGAGTATCATCTCCGTCAGTGCCGAAGAGGAGGCGATAGCGCTGGCGCAGCCGAACGTCTGGAACTTCACTTCCGCGATACGCCCGTCCGCGTCAAGCCGGAACATCAGCGTCAGCGCGTCACCACAGGCTAGCGAACCGACCGTGCCGACACCGTCAGGGTTTTCGATCTTCCCGACGTTGCGCGGATTGCGGAAATGATCCATCACCTTGTCACTATATTCCCACATGACTCCGCTCCCGCATCACGCTCATTCCCTTAGCGGCCGAGCGCTTTTTTCAGCGCCTGACCGTAGACCAAACCCTGACGCATCATGCCAAGGTCGTTGGGGTGGCATCCGTCCACCGTACCCTCGCCATCATGCCCCAGCATGTCCTTTGCCTCCAAATAGTGGAGCTTAGCCCATCGGGCGGGATCCTCCGCTTTCAACTTGTCGTAGATCGCCCGCATCAGGAGGGATTTGGAGGTTGGGGCGCGGCCAAAGACGTTGCAATCCTCGGCCAGCAGAATCGGTGTATCGGGACGCCGTTCGCGCAGAGCACGGATGAAGGGTTCCGCCCGCTCCTTCACCAGAGCGTCACCCATGTTCCAAAGGCAATCCAGCACATACACCGAGGCATCGATCTCCGCGATCAGATCGCAGAGCGCCATCTCCATCTTACCGCTGCCGGAAAAACCGAGGTTGACGACCGGCACGTCCGCGAAGCGTCCGGCAACGGCCGTAAACGCCAGACCGGGTCGCGAGGCACAGCCGCCGTGCGTGATCGAGGTGCCGTAAAAGACCACCGGCTTGGTGATCCCGCTGGCGCGTACGGGCGGCGCAAAAAGGCGGTTACCCTTGGGGATCCCCACCTCGAGAAACGACGTGCCGTTATAGAGCGGCAGATAGATCATAAACTCCGTGTTGGGGGTGATGCTGAACGACGTGAGAGAGTTGGTGAACGACCCGGGGCGTCCGTTGCGCACGAAATACCAGCCACCCTCCGGCAAACGACGGTAGACATCCACACCGCTGACCCCCGTGGCGGGCATGTGCGGCATGGCCAGCGAGGCATTGCGCACCCCCCAGCGCACCTTGACGGTTGGCGCATCGGTAACGAGGCGGAACGCCATGCCGGCCGAGTGGCGGCTGTTCCCCCAGACACCCGGCGTCACGGTCTTCTGGGCGCGCGCGGGCAACCGGTCGTAAAACACCTCGGTGTCCTGAAAGGCGCGCCCCTCGATCGGCAGGGACTGGCCGTCGTACCAGACGGTCTTGCCGTCCGGATCCTCGCGCCCCCCCGAAAGTTCAGCCGCAGCGCACACCCACACCGCAGCCGACACACCAATCAGAACCCCCGCCGTATGCCAGAAACGCCTGCTTTTCATGACCGCTGTCCCCTCTCCCGCGCATGGCCTTTTTCTTCCGGATGCCCGGGACGGCGCAGGGGCGCCCCGCGGCCCCGTCTCCCCTCTTATTCCTCATTCCGATGCAAATGCACAACCTGTTGCGGCAAGGGAATGGTGATCCCCTCCGCATCCAAACGCGTCTTGATCGCTTCGAGCAGCGCAAACCGCACATCCCAGTATTCCGGGGTTTTCACCCAAGGGCGAACCGTGAATTCGACACCGTAGTCACTCAACGCAAACACGCCGACAAACGGGGCCGGATCCTTGAGCACGCGCGGCTCTGCCTCCAGAACCGACTCCAGCACCTGTTTGGCTTTTTTGAGGTCGTCCGCGAAACTCACACAGATCTTCAGTTCCAGACGCCGTGTGGCGTTGGCCGAGTAATTGACAATGTTGTCACCCATCATCTTGGCATTGGGAACGATGATCGTCTTGTTGTCCGGGGAGCGCAATTCGGTGGTGAAGATCCCGACCGCCTTGACCAGTCCGCCCACGCCGGCACCCTCGATGTAGTCGCCCGCCCGGAAGGGCTTGAACAAAACCATCAGAATCCCGTAAGCGAAGTTGGAGAGCGACCCTTGCAGCGCCAAGCCCACCGCCAGCCCCGCCGCACCGAGCACGGCCACGAACGAGGTCGTCTGCAAGCCGACTTGACCCAGCGCGGTGATGATGACGAGAATCATGACCGCGGTATGGCTGAGACTGGCGAGGAACGTGACCAGCGTGTCGTCCAGATGCGCTTTACGCATGAGGTTTTTGAGTGCCTGACGGATCATCCGGGCGACGAACCACCCGACCAGCAGGATGCCGAGCGCAAACAGCACTTTCACGCCATACAGCTTGAGCGCATCCAAAAGCTTTTGTCCGATCGTCTCCATCATGAATTCCGCGTTGCCGAATTATCCCCACGAATCAGAAATGGGCGAACTTTATCAAAGCGAACGGCAAAAACCAAGCCTTTGATGTGACGCTTCGGTTTGTCCGGGCGTATCCTTGAGTCACTGGCCGTTGAGGCGGGCAGGGTTCAGCAGACAGATTAGATAGGCCGTGCCGGGTTTCGGCAGGGATACCTCCCCGAGGCGTCCGCGGACGAGAACGAGGACGGGGATGGGGAAACGATAGCGATGGCGATTTCAAGAAACCAGAAACCAAAGTGCGGGAAACATCCTTCGTCTCCATCGTGTGCCTCGGTAACAAAACCCTTGCGCAAAAGCGTCTCCTTGGCCTATTGTTTGCGCATATCGGCCTACGTGTGCCCGCGCCCGACCGGATCGCCGCGCGGACACGCGCAGGATTACCGTATGTGCCTCAATGATTATCCTAGGGGAGAAACACACCATGTCCACCCTGACCAGACGCACCTTTCTTCGCGCCGGAGGCGCGACGACCGCAGCCATTACCCTGCCGAACCTGATCCCCCCGCATCTGTTCGGTGCCGCTGCCCCAAGCAAGCAGATCCACATCGGCATCATCGGATGCGGACGGATCGCGACCAGCATGGAGATGCCCGGACTTTTCGGCTTGACCGAGATGGCGCGGATCACGGCCCTCTGCGATCTCGACTCCAAGCGGCTGGCCCATTCGAAGGCCCGGGTCGAGAACGAGTACAACAAGCGTCTCGGTTTGCAAAACCATACCGTCAAAACTTTCGGCCGCTATTCTGATCTGTTGCGCGACGGCGGCGTGGACGCCGTGATGATCTGCGTGCCGGATCACTGGCACGCCTTGTGCGCCATCGAATGCGCACTTGCGGGAAAAGACATCTGGTTGCAGAAGCCCTTTTCACAAACGATCCATGAGGGGCGTATTCTGGCCGAAATCGTGCGCCGCAAAAAGGTGGTGCTGCAGGTCGGGTCCCAGCAGCGTTCCAGCAAACAGTTCCGCACGGCGTGCGAACTGGTGCGTAACGGCCGGATCGGCCGGATCCGCCGTGTCGAAGTCGGTTTCGGCAAAGACCGGGACGGCGGCCGCAAAGAAGAAATGCCCATTCCGCCGAATCTGGATTACGACACGTGGCTGGGGCCGACACCGGAGGCGTACTATACCGAGGACCGTGTGCATAATCAGGACATCGCCCAAATCGCTTCCCGTCCCGGGTGGATACAGATGGAACCCTACGGCTGGGGCATGATCACCAACTGGGGCGCACACCACATGGATATCGTGCAGTGGGGACTGGGCACCGAGGAGACTGGGCCCCTAAAGGTTTCGGGCACCTGCCAATGGCTCGACAAAGGGCTCTGGAATGCGCACCGCGAATTCGACCTGCTCTACACCTATCCCGACGACATCAAGGTCAGTGTCTGTTACCGCTATCCGAACGGCGTGCGCTTCATCGGCGATGAAGGCTGGATTTTCGTAAGCCGCGGCGCCGCCAAAGTCACTGCCAGCGACCCCACCACGCCCGGCAAGACCCTCAAGGCGCTGGATGCGAGCGACCCGCGGCTCCTTGAAGCGCCGCTGCACGCTAACGCCGTGCGTCTGCATGTCAGCGACAACCATGTGAAAGACTGGCTGCTTGCGATCCAAAACCGCACAAGCCCGGTGACCAACGCTGAAATCGGCCACCGCTCGACCTCGGTCTGCACCCTCGGCCATCTCTGCATGAAAACCGGCAAGACCCTCGCCTGGGACTGGCGTACCGAACGCACCGATGACGCCGGGGCCAACGCATTGCTGGCCTGTCCCGAGCGCGGTCCCTTCAGCATCCCGAAAGTGCTTCAGGCTGCCGACATCCGCGTCAGCGTATGAGTCCGTTACACTCCGCCTTTTCTTCAAACCATCCCAACGAGGACACCATGAATCGAAACACCCTGCTGCTCACCGGCGCCGCGCTGTTGGCGCTGACCGGTTGCGACAACCCCGGCACCCGCTGCTGCCCCAACACCTGCGGGGGCGACACCGTGAAACTGATCACTCTGGACCCCGGCCATTTCCATGCCGCGCTGGTGCAGAAACGCATGTTCCCCGGCGTCTCGCCGAAGGTTCACGTCTACGCACCGGCCGGCCCCGACCTCTCCCTGCACCTCGACCGGATCCGGGGCTTCAACACCCGCGCGGAAGACCCGACCTCTTGGGAGAGCGTTGTGTACACCGGTCCCGACTTCTTTGACCGGATGATCGCGGAGCGGGCCGGAAACGTCGTGGTGCTGGCCGGCAACAACGCACGCAAAACCGAATACATCCTCAAAAGCGTGCAGGCCGGGTTCCATGTGCTTGCCGACAAACCGATGGCCATCACGCCCAAGGATTACGAGTTACTCAAACAAGCGTTCGAAGTCGCCCGCTCCAAAGGGGTCCTGCTCTACGACATCATGACCGAGCGCTTTGAGATCACCAGCGTGCTGCAACGCGAACTGTCACGGTTCCCCACCGTGTACGGCGAGCAGGAGAAGGGCACACCGGACGATCCGGCGGTCACCAAGGAGAGCGTCCACCACTTCTGCAAACAGGTGGCCGGCAAGCCGCTCCAGCGGCCGCCTTGGTATTACGACACCACCCAGCAGGGCGAGGCGATCGTGGATGTGAACACCCACCTGACCGATCTCATCCAATGGGAGACCTTCCCCGGCGTGGCCCTCACGCCTGCGGACATCAAAGTGTTGAAGGCGCGCGTCTGGCCCACGCCGATCACGCTGGAACAGTTCAAAACCTCGACCTCGCAGACCGCCTGGCCGGATTACCTGAAAAAAGACCTCGACGCCCAAGGCGTGTTGCAGTGCCGTGCCAACGGCGAATTCACCTATGTGATCCGGGGGGTCCATGCCAAAGCTTCGGTGCTGTGGAATTTCCAACCCCCGGCCGGCGCGGGGGACACCCATTACTCGCTGATGCGCGGCACACGCAGTTCCCTGATCATCCAGCAGGGCGAGGCCGAAGGGTACAAACCGGTGCTCTATGTCGAACCCCGCCGCGTCGCAGGTGTCAACAAAGAGGAACTCGGCCGTGCCCTGACCGATGCAGTCGCAACGCTCGCCAAGACCTATCCCGGCATCAGCGCGGAACCGCATGAAACCGGTTGGCGCATCATCGTCCCGGAGCAGTACGCGGTCGGTCACGAAGCCCATTTCGGCCAAGTCATGGAAGCCTTCCTCGGTTTTCTGCAGAACCGTGACATGCCCGACTGGGAGGTTCCCAACATGCTGGTCAAATACCACACGCTGATGGAAGCCTATCGCCTGAGCCGCTGACCATTCACAAAAAGTGCGCCCCCGGTTACGGTTGGGCGCACCCCCGTTCCCCTACCTCTGGAAGCTTCCGGATTCGGCAACGTCCTCGGGCATCCGAGACGTCCAACCGTACTTTGCGCGAGGAAATCACTCCGCCGCTTTTTGGGCTTTGACACACCCTTCCGCCGTTGCCGTTAGTTTCCATTTCGCGCCCGGCTCGATCTCCAGAAAAATACCCGCCCGTCCGAACTTGAGCGGATGCGAATCTGTCTTCATGAAACGGTCATATCCCCTCGGATCGGAATTGCCGACGGCGAGAATTCGGCATCCTTCCACCTGAAAATGGATGCGGCGGTCGTCGTCCGGCACGAAGTTCCCGTCCTTGTCCGCAAGTGTCACCATCACCACCTGCAACTTTCCGTACCGCTTCTTCTCCGGTGTCAGCACCACCTTGACAGGCACACCCGCCGTCCGTCGTACCTGTTCGCCGAGTTTTCTCCCCTGCGCGTCATACGCCACGGCCTTCACCTCGCCCGGCTCGTATGGCACCTCCATCCACATGAGCCGATACCGCGGCAGAACGGAGTAGTAGTCGTCGAGGGTCCCCGCCTTAGGATCCTTCCGCCGACGCCCCATGCTCTTCCCGTTCACGAACAGTTCCGCCTCCGGCGCGCTCGTGTAGACGAACACCGGAATCTTCTTCCCGATCTTCTTCGGAAAGTTCCAGTGTCCCGGCACAATGTGAAGCGTAAAGTCCTCCGTGTTCCAGTATGAACGATAGAGATAATACCGATCCTTCGGGAACCCAAGCAGATCGCAGATACCGAAATAGGAACTGCGGGAATCCTTGAACGGCGTCGGTTCGCCCAAATAGTCGATGCCGGTCCAGACGAACTCGCCCGAACAGTACGGATCCAGTTCCATCCGCACGAATTCACGGTCGGGGACATCGCTCCACGGCGCGGCATTGAAATCGTACGAGTCGATGCGATGCACCTCATGTGCGTAGTTCGTCTTGCAGGTCGGCAAATCGTCCGCATAGAATCCGAACTCGGAAACCGCAGACGCGCTTTCGGAACAGAGCACCGGAATCTGCGGTGCCAATTCGTGCGCCTTGGCGTAGACCCTGCCGTAATTCCATCCGGCGATATCGAGATCAAGATAGTCCCCCCTTCCCGTAAGCGCATGGCCGAACGCGCTACCGATGCCGACCGGACGTGTCCGGTCCTCCTCCCGGATCGCGTGCCGGTACTGCGCGCACCGCTCGCGGTTCGTCCCCAGCGCAATCGGACCGATCCACCAGCCCACATCCCCGAACTTCGTCGCACGCGCCGTCTGGATCTCGTTCCCCATTGACCACACGAACACGCACGGATGCAGACGGTCTCGCCGCACCAGCTGCCGCAGATGTCGCGCGATGAACTCCTCTTGCACGAAGTCGCCCTTCACCGCCGAATCATCCCACTTATCGAAACACTCGTCCCACACGAAGATACCCATCTCGTCGCACGCATCCAGAAGTTCCGGGGCCGGCGGATTGTGCGATGTGCGGATCGCATTCGCTCCCATCTCCCGCATGATATCGAGCTGACGCCGAATCGCCCCTTCGTTCACGGCCATCCCCAGCGGCCCCAGATCCGCATGTTGGTTGAATCCTTTGAGTTGTATCCGCTCCCCGTTCAGGAAGAACCCCTCCTCGGGATCAAAACGGAATTCCCTCAACCCGATCCGCCGCGTTAGTTCGTCCGCATATTCGTCCGCCACGATCGCGATCCTGAGCGTGTAGAGCTTCGCCCCGCGCTCCATTTGCCAAAGCTGCGGATGGGGCACCTCCAGTGTCCGTTCGAACCGCGCGGACGCAAACGCCTCCAGTTCCATTTCCGTCTTTCCCGTTGCCGCCGTCCGACCATCTGGATCGGTTAACTCGAATGACACCCTCACAAGGCGGTTCGTCGCTGCCCGCCCCGTCACCTTGCCGCTCACCTTCACTTTTGCGAGGTCCGTCAGCACGTCCACCGTTTCCACCGCAAGCGAATCGTCCTCGATATAGACGTTGTCCGTCGTCACAATCCACGTATTGCGGTACATGCCTCCGCCCGGATAGAAGCGTGAGGTCAACTCCTTTGTACTGCACCGCACCTCCACGTCATTCGTGCCTTTCATCAGAAAACACGTCGCATCCGCACGATATCCGAGATAGCCGTAGTCGCCCCGACCGCAGACCTGTCCGTTCACGAACACCGCCGACCGTGCCATCACGCCGTCGAAGTCGAGGAATACCCGCCCCTTCGGCTCCTCCGCCATCACAAGTTTCTTCCGATAGACCCCCATGCCCTTCCAAGGCAGTTTCGCTGTGTCGCCGTCGCCCTCCGGATCGAAGGGACCGGCAATCGCCCAGTCGTGCGGCACCCGCGCATACTCGAACGCCCCCCCGTCCTTCGCAAACTCCCATCCATTGTTGAAGCTTTCGACCGTCCGCGCACCAACGGACAGAGTCGCGATCATCAAAATTGACATCAACCGGAACTTTTTCATCGTCGCCCCCGTTTACTTTCCCGGTTCGTACACCAACGTATCCGGCATTGCCGTCTTCTCCGTCACCGGATTCCCGAAGACATCATGCAGGCATGTCTTCTTCGCAAGCGCGAGTTTCTCCTTCTCGGAAAGGTCGGAATACACCCTCGCATTCTTTCCGTCCTTCGCCCGGAAGGTGAATACACATCCCTTCTCACCGAAATCTTCCTTGTTCACAAACGTCTTGCCCTCGATTGTCTGCGCCAGTGCCGCGTGCGCCACGAAGGACGGCACCGGATAGCCATCCTTGCCAATCAGCACGCTAAACTCGCTGCGCCGTGCCGGATGCACGTATCCGTGACAGGTGTAGAGGAAGACCTTTTTGAAGCCATCCGCCAGCAGTTGTACGAGAAACCGCGCCGTGTTGTCCGAAAGCTCAAGATAATCCTGCATCGTATCCGGCGTCCACGGCACGGTCGCGTGATAGAGTCCGGTGTTGTGGCACCGCAGCTTGCTCCCGCCGTCGTTCGTCCCCTGCCCCTCGCTCATGTAAAGCGGCTTCCCGCCAAAATCCGGATACTTTGCACGGATCGACGGCAGCGAATACTTTTCCATCACGTTCGCTGTCTCGCGGTGCGCAAGGGACGGCACGGAGTAGTAGTGCCAGTCGATACCGTCGCAGCAGTGGAAACCACCGCCGTCCATCACGTCCTCGACCCATTCCTTCGGACCGCCCGCATTGAACCCGAAGAGCTTCAACTTGGGATCGACCGCCTTCAGCGCGTCGTAGGTCTGGCGTTGCAGTACGGCGAAGTCCTGCCCCGCCCGACCCGGTGCGAACCACTTCGCGTCGTCGTTGAACTGCCAGCTGTGTCCGCCCGGTTCGTTCCATACGAAGTATTCGTCGATCACACCCCGATAGTGTTTTTCGAACGTCGTCACATAGTTCACCCAGTCAACCGAATTCGTCGGACGCAGATAACGCCCGAAATACCCCGGCGTCCACTTCGGATTCTCCTTCACCAAGTCTGCCGAATGGTTCGCCCATTCGGGCGACATTCCCAGTTGCGCGAAGATTTTGACATTCGCCCTGCGGTACTCGTCGATCGCCGCGTCCCGGAACGTCCACTCCCCCTTCTTCCGTTCGAGATAGAACCAGTTGGAAAGATCCTCCGCCGCGTCATGGAACCGTACCCAGTTCACCCCGCACGCCTTCATCATCTTCACCACGGGACGCCACGGATTGAAGTGGCTTGCGAACGGTGAATTCGGCGCGTCCTTCCCCCACATCACCGGACGCACTACACGCGTAAGGACGATTTCCTCCCTCTCCGACACGACCTTGCCGTCCTTTTCAATCGTCGCGCAAATCCGGAACTGCCCCATCGGACAGTCCTTGAACGCCGATATTTCCAACGTTCCCTTCTCAAGCTTCCCGCCCTTGAGCGGAATCTCCGCAATCGTCACCTCTTCGCCGTAGAGATCCGCCGCCTCCACTTTCATCACCGACCCCGTCGGCACATCGACCACACACCATTTTACGAGCGGCTTCTCGTCCAGGAACTGTACCCGCGTTCCTTCTCCCGCATCGCCTTCCACCACTGCCATCTGCAGGCAGGGACGCGTATCCCGTACACCTGTGCCGTCCATCGGTCGTACACGCACGTCATCAAGCCACATCGTTCCCGCCTCAACACCGGTTCCCCATCCGATCGTGAACGCCTCCGCGAGTTCGGGCCCCCTGAATCGGAAGCGATGCTCCTTCCACTCTTTTGTCGGTCCGAGCCAGGATTCGCCGAACATCTCTCCCCGCCAGTGGTCGTCGTTGACGAAATTCCGCACACGGCAATCGCTCCGGTACTTGAACGACACCTCCATCTCGCCACCCGGAAACGCAGTCTGGAACGCTTCGGAATAGAAGGTCCACATGCGGTTGCCCGAAACCTTCAACACCGGCACGCCGTCCGGTGCCGGTTCCGTCTCGTCCGCACCGTACACCGTTCCCTCGCAATCCCGCCGGAAACACCACCCTGTCGGCAAGCCCAACGGGAAACGGTTGTGGCGAATGTACTCCGTCACGTCCTTCGACGGACGCCGCACCGCCTCCTGCGCCATCTCCGCTATCGTCGCCGTTTCAACCTTCATCCGCTTCAGGTCTACCACGCCCGGCCTCGTGTTCACGAACAGCATCGGCAACTGCTTCCAGTCCTTCGGCACGGAGAAGCACCAACTCTGCACGCTCCAGTTCTCGCTCATGACGTGCCGACTGAGACAATCCGAATACGGCGATCCGCCCATCCGAAACGAACAGCGATACGTGACCGCGCCAAGCGTGCGCGACTCGACCGTGAACCGGTAACAGCCCGGTTTCAGTTCCTTCGGGACCACGAATTGCGTTCCGCCCTTCGTCTGCGCGGACGTCGTCAGGCGCAGATACTTCCCTATGCCCTCCTCACTCTTCACCTCCGTCGTCGCGATGCCGTCGCACCAGCCCGTGTAGTTCTCCGCAAAGTCATCCGGCAGTACCCCGTTTATCTTCCCCACGCCATCGCGCGCCACCTGATTCGTCGCCGACCCGAAGTCAATATCGTAGACAATTCCACCCAAGGCATCACATAAAATGGAAAAAGAGAAAAGGAAAAAGAAACACGCGATAACGGCAGGGCGACATGAATGGAGCCGCCACGACGGTTTCATCGAAACCGTCCTGCCGGCGTTTCCATACATTGCCTCCGTCAGCACGGCATTCAAGCATACAGGTGTCAACATGGTGTCAATTCTACATTCGCGCCCACGCCGTCACGGACCACGCGGCGAGTTTCGGCAGACGGTACCGCGTGTACGCGCCTTCCCGCACACCCCTGATCACCGTGCCATCGCCGCCGGAAAGACGGATTCCCTTCGACCACGCTTCACCCTTGAGTAGAACTTCCATTCCCTCCGCCGCATCAAAGGACATGTTGTAGATCGCGATCGCCCGGTCACCGCGTACCCACATCGCCGCCTTGTGGTAGCTGTCGATGTATCCCGTGAGCGTCTCCCGCGAGAGCCACCGCATCACGTTCTTGCGTTCGCGTACCACCGGACTGAACGACAGCCGATCCCAGGCCATCGTCCCCGTCATGAAGATCCGTCCCCCACGCCTGTTCTCGTACACGCCGCTCACACACTTCGCGACGACACGTCCCGGGATATCCACCGCGTCCGCGAGAATCTGCGCCCCTTCCATCGGCTCGAGTTCAATCACGTCCCCGCCCCAGAATGACTGCCGCATGTCCCGTCGGAATCCGGCCACGCCCGCGTTGAGTGGATGGTCGACGAAGCGTTCGCGCGCGTCCTTCGAAACCGCCTTGCCGATCTTGAACCCGAGATCTTCTCCGTAGCCGCGGTCGATGATCGCCTGCGCCGCGTCGAGCGGCAGGTAGAGCCCGCCCGCGAGACGGCGTTCGAGTTGCTCCTTCGTCCAAGACCACACCGCCTGCGCGTTCGGCGCGCACACTTCACACTCCTCCTCGCGGTAGGCGGCAGGAAGTCCCGTCATCTGCAGTTCGGACTGCCAGAACCCTTTCTCCCACCACTCTTCCTGCATCCATTCCCCTGTCCGTCCACCGTTCTTGTTTCCCACGAAGTAATCGCGTCCACGCCCGTTCCACACGCCCCTCGGCTTCGCCCGTCCGCACGCCGCCACAATCGCGTCCGCCTCTACGCGCACCTTCTCGCACGACTCAATCCGCGGCGCCACCGCCTCGTAGGTCTCGTTGTCCGCAAAAGGAAACACGTTCCACGCCGTGCCCCGCGTTCCTGCCGCCATGTATGCGAGCGACTCCGTCTTCAGCGAGAAATTCGCCTTATGAAGGAGCTGGTACTGGAAGGTCTCGATCTCAGATTCGTTCACCGCCACGCCATCCGGCAGATATGCGCTTTCGTAGCCCATCTCGTTCGCCTTGGAAAGAACTCCGCCGAGTCCGCCGATGTCGTTGTAGTATCCGCCGCCCGGACGGAAGAACACCTCCTCCGTCCCCGTCGGCGCGAGCGCACGGAACTTCTCCTCGTAGTTGTTCCCCGTGTAGGCCGTGATCGAATCCATCACGCCGATCACGATCTTCGGGTCAACGGCGTGCACGACCTCGCGGATGTACTTGAGCAGATCCGCATACACCTCGCGGTTGAGCGTCATCATCGCCCGCCGTCGCGCCTCGCCCTTTTCCGCGTCGGTAAAGAACGCGTTGAGTCCCTTCACGTCGCCAGAATACCCCAGCCGGTCATGGAGACGCTTCATGCAGATCGGGCAGAAGCACCCCGGACCCGGCACGCCGTGCCCCGAGAGTCGACCGATGTCGTCGTCCGTCCAGATGAAGTCCGGCCCCGTCTCCGCCAAAACCGTGTATATCGGCTTCACGTACTTCTCCCGCCACACCGGATCGAGCGGACACCGTGCACTCTTCGCCGTCTCACCCTTCCAGTTCACCAGATACTGCGCCCCTTCGATCACGATCGCCCGGTCGAGATCCTCGTCCGTCTGACCGATCGTGCAAAGGTGGTTGATGCCCGTGCGGTGTCCGCGTGCCTTGAAATGCGCGATCGCCTTCTTCAATTGCGGCAGGCACGGCAGAAAGTGCTCGAACTTCGGCGGCACGTGGCTTGGACACGTAAAGAATGCGATCTTTCCCGTCACAGGATGCTCGTCGAAGAACTTCGTCAATTTCTTGAACTCCTCCTCCGTCCGCCACTGGTTCTCGTGGATGCGCCACGTTACCGTCGCAGCATGCCCCTCGTCGCCCTGCGCAAATGAAGGATTGAAAATGAAGAATGTAAAACTAAGGACGAGGAGCACGACGGCGGGAACACGCGTTCCGCGCACCCACGGTCGCGCAGGACGCACAGTCCTGCCCATTGCCCTCTCCGTATTCAAACAATCAGACATCACCATGACGTTTCCCATTTCCCGTTTTCCTTTCTTCATTTCTCATTCCCCTTTTCACATTCTTCAGTAGTTCGGTCCGTAGTGCGAGACCTTGAACGGACGGATGCCGAGCTTCAGCGCCGGCGAATCGGGCTTGAACGAGTAGTCGCCGCGTGCCGGATCGACGAAGAGCGGATCGGCGACCACGCTGTGGAGGTCCTGACCCATCTCCGCCCATTTCTCAGCGGGGATCTCCTTGAAGTTCCGTCCGTAACGCACCCTGTTCCCCTTCCCGCACCAGATCACGTTACGGTCGAAGAGCGTCGCCTTCGGCGCGAACTGTCCCGGCGCCGTGTAGAAGGACTCCGGCTGGTCGGGATAGTAGACGACGTTGTTGACGATCTGGTTCCCGATCATCAGCATCCCCTCCGAATGCTCGAACGCCGTCGGCGGCAGGCGAAGCGACGGATAGTTCGTCCACGCCGCACCGCCCTTCATCATGTGGTCGTACTGGTCCTGCGCAGCCGTCTTCAGGTAGGGCGGCGCGTTCGTGGTGAAGCCGTTCATCGTGATCTGAAGCCGGTACTTGCCGAATCCTCCGTTCGAAATGAAGAAGTTGTTGGAGACGGTGTTGAACCGCGCCGAATGAAAGAATATTGCGCCCTGCGTGCAGCGTTCCACGAGGTTCCCGACCACCTCCGCGCCGCCGGAGGAGTCGTCGAGGTAGATACCGAACGCATCCGCCTTGCGATGTTCCCAAACACCTGTCCCCCCGTGGCTGAACCCGTAGGAGTCCGAGATCCAGTTGTCGTTGATCTTCGTCCCCGCATTGTTGACGTATCCGCCCGTGTAGATCGCTCCTGTGTCCTCGCTCTGGAAGTTCGTGTCGTGGATGCGGTTGCGCGAGATATCGTTCATCCGACCGCCGAAGCTGATCGCCCCGCGCGGCGCGTGGTGGAGAAGGTTGTTCACGATCCGCGTGCCCTGTCCCGCGCCGCATATGCACTCTCCACAGCCGTTGATGCGTCCCGTGTGGTGGATGTGGCAGAACGACACCTCGTTGCCGTCCACGTGCCCCGGAGCGTATGCCGCAGGAGAGGCATCCCGCAACGAATGAACCTGCACGCCGCTGTTGCCCGTGTTCCAGACCCGGCATTCGCGGATCACGATGCCCGAACCCCACGTCTGGATGCCGCATCCGGCGAACCAGCCCGTGTCGTGGATCGTGCAGTGCGTCACCGTGCAGTTGCGCGAACCGTCGTAGAGCTTGATGCCGCCGCCACCCTCGCAGATCTCGAGATCGCGGAAATGGACGTTCCCCACGTCGTTGAAGTTGAAGACCGGCTGCGTCGTCGTCGTGATCGCGGTGCGGACCTTGTTCGGGTCCATCCCCGCGGGCGGGATGAACCAGATCCGATGCGCGTCCGCGTCGAAGTACCATTCGTTCGGCGCGTCCAGCTCCTCGCGGAGCCCGATCAGGTAGAAGCGGTCCGCCGGGCGCGGGAACTCCCCCGTGTCTCCCGCCAGATGGAGCGTGTGCGTCGCCTCGTCCGCCGCCGCGATCGGGGGTATCCGGTTCCACCAGTTGTAGCGCGGGAAGATGTTCACGCGCCCTTCGGACGGTTTTGCCCACGTCTTCCAGTCCTCCGCCCGCATCGGAATGCGGTCCTTCCGCTCGCCCTCCCGCAGTGAATACATCGAAAACATCTTGCCTGGAATGAACAGCCAGCCGCCCGTCTCCGGATGCTCAGGATCGAAGTTCGGATAACGGCATTCGGTCCGTATCTCAATGTCCGCGTGGAACGTGTAGATCCGCTCCACGTCCTTCGGCACGTCCGCGCACCATGTGTCGGTGCGTCCGTTGAACGCACATTTCCTCCACGGCCCCACGCGCGTACCGCCCAGCACCCGCGCCCCCTCCTCGCCGCGGAACATCGTCGCCGCCTGCCCGTCGCCGATCGGATTCTTCGTGCGGTGCAGAAACAGCGGCACCGTGATCTCGTGGTCGCCCTTCGCAAAGACGATGTCGATCGGCTCCGTCGGCTTCTGCCGCCTCACTGCGTCCGCCTGCGCGACCACCGCCTTCACGTCATCGCCCGGCAGCACCCGGAATTCGGCGGCGTTCAAATGTGAAAGGGAACATGCAAAAGGGGAAACGACGAGTACGACAAACGTACAGGAATTCATGATTTTCGAACTTTTCATTTCTCTTCTTTCATTTGATCACCGACTTGCCGCATAAGATCGGCGGTGTCGTTTTCCTTCCCGTCCCCCGTGACGTCGGCACGCACGCGCCCCGCCTTGATCCGGCGCTGGATCTCCTTTTCGAACTCCGCGATTTTCGCCTCAAACCCGTTGATTTTCTCTTTTCCATTTTCAAATTGATATTCGAATGCCGCCGCTTGCTTCGCAAGCACTTTCTCGCAGGCGGAAACGACATCGTCCGTCGGAGCATCGCCGGTCATCCGCTTCGGATCGCGGATCCAGCCCTCTTCGAAATCCGCCATCTTCGAGTAAAACGCGTTTCCTCGATGCTTCGGACGTTGCCAGATGTCCGTCGGCGGCACAATGTCTGCCAGTTCCGCCTTCCCCTCCAACACCTTGCGGGCATGTTCCAAAAACATCTTCCACCGTGGCAGGTAATACCCCGAGAGGAGTCCGCCCCATTCCTTCCACGCATACTCCTGAATCGGATCGCCGGCGACCGTCGGCACGCCGAATGGCCCCCAGTAGGTCACCTGCACCGCCTGATTGAACGTGTAGAGATTCCGCTCCTCGTCCGTCTTCCCCTGTGCGGCCGCCAGATCAAGATACGTCTTCAATGAGGAGAGCGGCTCATGCTTCCGGAGCCAGTCCTCGTCCGCCCCCGTCTCCAAAAACGCCGCCACTGCGCAGTCGTATTCCTTCACGTCCCCTTTCAGGAACATCTCGACCACGTCCACAAACTGCGCGTAGGAAAGATCGCTCAAGAGACGATGCCCCGCGTCTACGAGGTCGAACCGCATGCCTGGACGCACGCCGAATTCCTTTGCCGCCGTAATCATCTCCCTCCATGTCCGCAGGAGGCGCCGATGGTCGTATCCGGACCTGAATCCCACGTTCGGATCGCAGCGTTTCAGCAGGAAGGTCGGTTTGGCCGGATAGACCGCGGACGCGAGATGGACCCGTCCATAATAGGTCGCGAGAAGTCCTTCGGCAAGGCTCTTCGCCGTAGCGGAAGGCACGCCGTAGCGGGCCTCGAGCAGTTCCGTCGTCCAGGCGAGTGGTTCGGGGTTGTCATCCCGCCACAAGAGGTCGAGTGCCTGCTCCCAGTAGAGCGGCGAGGTGTGGATGCCCTCCGGAAAATACCCCATGCCCACGCAGTTCGGGAACTTCCGGTATGTCTCGGCGAAGTGGTTTTCAGCGAGCCAACGGATGTCGCCGCCCGAGGCCGTCCGTCCGCCAAAGTTTATGATTGCCCCCGTCACGAACGGATACCCCCAGAAACCTTTGGTGTGGCGGCCCTTCTCGCCCGAGATGTCCAGGACAATGATGCCGTCCTTCGGAAACGACTTCAGAATCGGCACGCGGATGGACCAGCTCTGCATACACGCCTTCGCCGCAGGATCCGCTGCGCGGAGCTCACGGCCGATCGTCTCGCCCACCGCCCTGAGATAGTCGTCCCCCGCCTGCGGCGGCTGCGATTCGTGGAAAGGATCCACCGCGTAGTATCCGTGCAGACCGAAGAGCTTCTTTTCCGCGGCATAAAACGCCCGCGCGAATTTCGGGAAGAGCGGGTCGAGGGGATCGAGCTGCGCCGACCCCGGGAACCCGCACCAGGGCGGCTGGAACTTGATCTTCGCGGACGGGAACTTCTTCACCGTATCGCGCGGCACGTTCCCCGTGAATCCCTGCTGGATGGGCGTCATCCCGAGCTCGCGCTCGCGCGCGAGAATAAAACGCGCGAGCGCGAGACGATTTTCGATCCAACTCTTCGGCAACGGTCCCGCATAGCTCTCGATGTTCGTCATCCACTGCCACGCCATGAAGGCCGGGCCCACGAGGAAGCTCCGCGCCTCCTCGTCGCTCCATCCAAGCGACATCAGCGTCTCGTACCACACGCACTCCACGCCCGTGCAGGCGAGCGGCAGATTGACGCCCCTGAGCGCAAGCAGGTCAAGTTCCCGCTCCCACCGCGCCTTGTCCGCGAACGCGAGCGAATACGAATGCGTGCAGAAATTGAACACCGCCCGCCATTGGTACGGCGCCTCCGCCCGAATCACGCCATCCATCCTCGGGGGGGCGTGCCGCCCTGCGACCGCCGCCGTGCCGCCGCCCTCCCAGAAATACGGGACCTTCGCCACCTTCCGGAGATACTTCCCGTATCCCGCACACTGCGCGTTCGGCGTATTGCCCTTTACCGCGATGCGCCCGTCCGGCAGGGACCGTACTTCGCAGAACTCCTTCTCCCCCGCCTTTCGCGCCACATCCTCGAACACGACTTTCCCGGCCCACTCCGGCGTCACACGCGCCACCAGCCCCTCTGGACCCGGAAATGCGTTCAAATGGAAAATGAGAAACGCAGAATGGAGAATGAAGAGTACGATCCTACCGTTTTTCCATTTTCCATTTCCCACTCTCCGTTCTCCACTCTTCACCGAAAACCACCGGTCATTCGATTTCCAACGCCACACGGAAACCGGCGAAGTACGTGCTCCCGTTCCAGTGCCATCCGCCCATATCACCTTCGGAGGGCTTCATCTTGTTCCGGAAACCGCTGTGATTCGGCGTGTGGTTGTTGGTGAAGGCCGCCGGCCGCGCAACACGGTATTCGCCCGATGGCGCGCCCTCCGGGTCCACTACCGGCGTCTCGTCGTCTACGAATTCGTAGGGGCCGTACCAGTCGCGGCAGATCTCCATCACCTGTCCGTGCATGTCGTAGATGTTCCACGCGTTCGGCCGCTTGAGCCCCACCTCGTGCGTGTGCCCGTCGGCGTTGTAGTTGATCCACGAGACTTCGTCCCAGCAGGTCCCGTAGCTGACACCGATATTCCCCGTCGTACCCGTTCCCGCACGGCAGGCGTACTCCCATTGCGCCTCGGTCGGCAGATCGAAGTTCATTCCCGTATACGCGCGCAGTACACCGAAGAACGAACCGGCGTCCACATCGCCCGATGTCGGCCATTGCGCCCCAGCCGTCTTGCCCCGAAGATCGTCGTAGTTGATACTCTCCATCGGATGGACCGCCCAATCAATGTTTGCGGAGTAGGTGTATCTGCACCGCCCGCGCCATCCAACCCCCGCAAGCGCGGTGAACTGGCCCTGCGTGCAGGGATAGACGCCGATGTAGAAGTCGTGCGTCAACTTCACGAGATGCGCCACTTGATCCACCTCGAAAAACTCGTCGGAGGAGGGCGTTCCCATCCGCCACACGACCTCGGCCGCCGGACACTTCCGGAAGATCATGTGCGTCGTCTTGTACCGAGCATTATTGAAGCCGCCTGGAATCGAATTCGTATTCGCGTAGTAAAGCGGAACCACGTTCGTCGCCCCCTGAGGACGGTCCATGCGGATCACCATGTAGTCGGGCGGCGTATCCGTGCGCCAGGCCGTGACCACCGGCTTCATGTCTGCGGTGCCCATGACCGGACGCCACACGATCGACCGTGTGCCGGTCACAACCTTCCTGTTGACGTCGCCCCAGACCTTCGTGAGGTTCTCACCACCGATCGAGACGCCGTTCGTCGTCACGTCCAGCGTGACAATCGCGTCCGCGCCCGAAAGCGTGTAGCCGATCGTCACGTTCTTCGTCGTCGCGTCCTGCGTCATCGTCACACCGCTGACGACCGGGTCCGCCGCCAACGCCGTGAATGCAGCAAACGCCAGCAACGGCAGGACTCGTCGCCCTGCGACCGCCGCCGCCATTTTCCATTTTGCACTTTCCATTTTGAATTCTCCCCTCGCCTCACTTGAACAGGAACAGCGTCCCGAATGGATCGCTCCGGAGATTGATGCCGAGCGACTCGAAAAACGCTGACACGAACGCGGTCAGTCCACCCGCACCGCTCGGCGCCTCCTGCGACGTGACGGACGCCACCGCCACCGCGTCCGTCGTCGTCGCGCTCGCGGTCACCTCGGCAGGATGATCCTCGATCGTGAACGTCCACGCCGGCTCGGCCACCGCCGCCATCGCCATAAACACGGCGACTGCCACCATTTTTTCTTTTACATTTTCCATTTTACACCCTCCTCATTCACCTGTGATCTCGCACACAACGCGGAATCCCACCGAACCACTCGCACTCCCGGACGGATCGATATGGTTACGAAAGGTGTAGCGATGGACGCTGTGCGTGGAGTTGTCGTATCCGCCCGGACGCATCACGCGCGTTGATCCGGATATGGGGCCGAGCGGATTGACCACCGGCGAACCGTCCGCCGGAAACGCGCAGACCTGCTCGAACCAGTCGCGGCACATCTCCCACACATTCCCCTGCATATCGTAGATTCCCCAGTTGTTCGGCAACTTGGTTCCCACCGCATGAGTCCGCTTGTTTTCGCTGCCGCCGTTGTCACCGCTGTTCCAACCCGTCCAGGCATAGGGATTCATGATCTCCCAACCCGACGTATACGTATCCACCGCCACGGTCGAGGACGCCAGTTGGTTGCCGGCCCGCGCGGCGAACTCCCACTGCGCATCTGTCGGCAGGTCGAAGCGCATGCCCGTCCGGTTCTGTAGAACGGCGAAGCAGGAATCCGCATCGAATTCGTCCGTTGTCGGCCACTGCGCGCCCTTCGTCGCGCCACGCAGATAGTCGTAGTTGATGCTCTCCATCGGATGGCTCCACCAGTCGTCGTGGGAAGCTTTGTTGTAATTGCAGCCGCCCACCCAGCCAAGACCGCGAAGTTCCGCAATCTGGCCCTGGGTGAATTGATAGACGCTGATGTAGTAGTCGTTCGTGAACGCCACGAGATGCGGCGTTTCGTTGGCTCCCGTGTATTCGCCCGAGTTGCGTGAGTTCTCGCCCATACGCCACGTCACGCCTGTCGCTGGGACCTTGCGCAGGAGGAGATGGGTACGCTTGTACATGTCATTCGTAATACCCCCCTCGATTGCGTCTGCACAGTCGTAGTAGCGCACGCAGTTCGCCGTGTCCAGACTCGCCGTCATGTACAGCGGCGGTTCGCTCAGGCTCCATATCTTCACCACCGCCTTCGCAGACCCATCGGAGACGACATTGTTCTTCCACGACTTGTTCGGATTCCACTGGATGGCGCGCTGACCCGGCGACACACGCTTGTTGACGTCGCCCACAAGACCGCGGATATTTGCCGCGCCAATCGAAACACCGTTCGTTGTGATATCCAGTGTCACGATCGCGTCCGCACCCGTCAGCTCGTAGCCGATCGTAACCAAGTGCGTCTGGGAACTCTGCGCCATCGTCACGCTGTTCGTCAGGATCGAGGGCTCGGCCCCCCCCCCGCCGCCAACGCCAGGCTAAACACCGCCGTCATCCCCACCACTCTCTTCATCTTGACGTCCTTTCTGATTGGTCACCGCCGGTCACCACCAAGGCAACACCCATCACCCAAGCCAGATCGACGAAACCGTCCGTATGATTTAGTTGCAGTTTATCAAATTCCATTTCCCGCCACCATGTCGTAATGCGCAAAATAAAATATCAAAAAAACGAAAGCCAACCTTGTTCCCCTCACAGGATCTTGATATTCTGACGTCCATGGTACTCACAACCGAGATCCCCCGGGTTGTCATCTGCTTCTCGGCCGCCATCAAGACAATGCGCGAGTTGATGCAGGGCGTGCTCGAATACGCCAAGGCCAACGGCCCCTGGGCCTTGCACATCCTCGCCGGCAGGAATCTCGAACAGAAGCTCCCCGACCTCGTGGAATGGGGATGCAACGGGTTGATCGGCAACCTCTCCGACGAACAGTTCGTAGACATGAAAATCCCCGCCGACATCCCGCTCATACTCAACGGCCGCGCCAGCAACGAGGACGACCGTCCGGTCGACTACCCGTCCAACACCATCGGTCTCATCGAATGCGACAATGTCCCTATCGGACGTGCCGCCGCCGAGTTCTTCCTGTCCAAGGGTTTCACCGCCTTCGCCTACGTCGGCGACGTCAATCGTCCCCAATGGTCGATTCGCCGCGGCGAGGTCTTCGCCCGATGCGTAGCCGCACGCGGTTTCGAGTGCCATCATTACACGCTGCCGCCGATTTCCGTCGCGCGCAATGCCGTACGCGAACAGCGTACGCTCGCCAGATGGCTCGATGCCCTGCCGAAGCCCATTGCCCTGTTCGCCGCTAACGACACTCGCGCCCGGCAGGTCGTCAACCTTTGCCTTGAGAACGGCATCGCCGTTCCCCAGGAAATCTCCATTCTCTCGTGTGATAACGACGAACTGCTCTGCGAATCCTGTGTCCCGTCCCTTTCCTCCATCAAGATGAACCCCTTTCAGGCGGGCTACGAAGCCGCCTCGCTGCTGGACCGCGCGATGCACGAGGGGTTCCGGCGTCGCCATAGGCCGATTCGCGTGACGTACACCCTCGATTCCATCGTTTCGCGTCTCTCCACCGCAGATCTGCGCGTGAAGGATCCGCTCGTCGAGCGCGCCCTCACCTGTATCCGGCTCAACTCCGCCGCCGATTTCTCCGTCGGAGACCTTGCGGAGAAACTCAAGGTCTCACGCCGTCTTCTGGAGATGCGTTTCCGGAAGGTGCTCGACAGCACGGTTCACAACGCGATCATGTCTGCCCGCCTCGAACGTGTCTGCGAGGTGCTGAAATCCACCCGGCTCCCGATTCAGGACATCGCCGACCGCCTCCACTTCAGTTCCGCCAGCCACCTCGGCATCATCTTCAAACGGCAATTCGGCACGACGCCGTCACGTTTCCGCAGAGAGTTGAGCGGAGGTGGACGCAATGACTTCAGATTGATGGCAGGCGATTCTACCACCGTGTCCCGCATTTGACGGATGCGCGTGATTTCTGGGCACCGCGATTTTGGCTACGGTGCCCATGACGATGACATACCGCGTACCGTAAAGGGACACCCGTTACGGTTGCCTTTCCCCTTCCGGCCTGTTATGATCGTAATACTCCGTTCGCATGGTGCGGACGGTTTAAACTGATTAAGGAGTTGTTATGAAGAAATCTCTCGTCCTGTCCCTGCTTTGCGCCAGCGTCCTGATGACCACCGGATGCCTCTCGCCCATGAAAGGAAGCATCATGGCCGTATTCACGGTCGATCACGTCGCCTCGGATCCGGTCGTGGACAACACGGTCCGCCCGGCCAAACGCGGCCAGGCCAAAGCCACCGGCATTATCTGTTTTGCCACGGGTGACGCCTCGATCGGCGCAGCCATGCGGAACGGCGGCATCACCAAGATCCATCATGTGGACTATGATGTGAAGAACATCCTCTTCCTCTACAACGAAGTCACCACCATCGTGTACGGCGAATAACCCTTCGCTAACGGAAAGAGAAACGGGACGGGGCCGCAACGGCTCCGCCCCGTTTCTTTTTCTGTTCCGTCACTCGATGTTCTGGACCTGTTCGCGCATCGCCTCCAGAGCGGCCTTAAAGGCGATCACATGCCGGGAGATTTCGGCATCGTTGGCTTTGGAACCGGTCGTGTTGATCTCGCGGAACAGTTCCTGGCAGAGAAAATCCAGTGTGCGGCCGCATGTTCCGCCCGAGTCCAAAGTCTTGGCCACCTGTGCGAAATGGCTGCCGAGCCGGGTCAGTTCCTCGCTCACATCACACCGGTCCGCGAACACCGCCACTTCGCGCGCCACCAGCGCGGCATCGACCGCCGTCCCTTCCTCCCCCAACAACTCGCCAAGACGTTTCGTCAGCAGCGTCTGATAGGTCACAGGCACCATCGGCGCGCGCGCGGCGATCTGCTCGGCCGTCTTTTCCAATACCGTCAACCGTTTACGCAAATCCTGTTCGAGGGCCGCGCCCTCCCGCTGCCGCATCGTATCCAGACTTTCCAACGCCAACGTTCCCGCTCGCTCCACCAACGGCCACATCTTCTCCGGCTCCAGCGGCGCCGCGCCCCGCAGCAAGTCCGGCAGACAAAGCAGCGAGGAGGCGGTCAGGTCATCCGCCAACCCCAACCGCTTGGCCAGATCGCGCAGGGCCGTAAGGTGCTTGCCAATGACTTCCGGGTCCCATCCCGCCGCATTGCCACCAGCCTCCCCCACGCTCGTCGCAACCGTCACCACCCCTTTGACGTAACCGCGTGACACCCGGGTTCGGATCAGCGTCTGGATCCGCGTGTCCAGACTCGACAACTCGCGCGGCAGGGAGAGGCTGCAATCGAACTGCTTGCGGTTGACCGCGCTCAACTCCACCGTCACCCCGCGTCCGTTTTCCTCCGCCTCGCCGCGGCCGAACCCCGTCATACTCCTGATCGCCATGACACGACACTCCTTTCCGTCGGGCCGCGCCCGCCCGTCCCTTATACCCGGCCGTACCGGATCAGCCAGTTGATCAGCGTCACCGCGACACTGCCGAAATACGTCGGATAAATCACGAAATGCAGCGGCATCCGCAACACACCCGCATTCCGGCCGAACGCCACATGTGCCGCCAACGGACCTAACGCGGCCAGCAGGATCACACCCAGGTCCGCCCGGGTCTGGGGATATTCATCCCACAGGTTCGTGACCATCACCCACAGAAACGCTGCCGCCACGACGCCCAACCCGACCCGCCAAGGCCATTGCATCCGCTCTTTCAAAGGCGCAAGCGCCTGACGAAGACCGAGCACCCAGGTGGCGAGCACAAAGCCGGCCCAGAAGACCCAATGCCCCAACACCTCGTCCAGATAGAACAGCGAACGCCGCACCTCTGGCGTAAGCGCGCCGCTTCCTGAATACGCGCTGATCATGCGATTGGTCGGATCATGGATTCCCATGCCGCAAGCCACCCCATACACGGCAAGCACCATCAGCAGATCCGCCGCCACGACCGTACGGCCCCGACTGAGCGTACGGCCGATCAACCAGAACACAAGGCCGAGGGCCGGCGCGAAGACAAACATCGAAAGCGCCTCACGCAACCGCAACACATCACCGAACGTCCGCAACTGCCACCCCGGGGGTTGCATCCGGCTCGCCCCCGCCGCCAAGCTGATCACCGCAAAAAGCGCGAACAGCCACGCCAGACGCGTCAGCACCTGACGATCCGTCAAATCATCCGACATTACCGCCCCCTTCCTCAGATCCTGCCGCGAGCCGTTCCAGTTCGCCGTAAACCGATCCGAGCGCGGCGGCCAACCGCGTTGCGCTCAGTGCGGTTCGGCCCTCTTCCCATGCCGCCTCATCCCCTGCGGCACCGTGCGCCCACACTGCGGTGCAGGCCGCCTGCACGGGATCCAACCCCTGTGCCCACAATGCGGCGACCATCCCCGCGAGCAAATCCCCCATCCCGCCCGAAGCCATGCCGGGATTCCCGGTCCGGTTCAACCAAGGCCGCCCGTCCGGTGCGCACACCAGCGTACCCGCGCCTTTGAGCACCACCACCGCCCGGTACCGTTCCGCCAGCAACCGCACCGCTGCCACGCGGTCCGCCTCCACTGCCGCCACACTGAGACCCAGCAACCGCGCCGCCTCACCCGGATGCGGCGTCAGCAGCAGATCCTGCCGGGCGCGCGGACGCCAGCCAGCGTGAAACAGATCGGCCAGAGCGTTGAGCCCGTCCGCATCCAGCAACAACCGGTCCGGCCCGGTCTCCAAAAGTTGCGCCACAGTGCGGCCTGCCTCCTCGTGCCGTGTCAAGCCGGGCCCGGCGATGACCACCTTGCACGCGTCCAGCCCCGAAAATCCTGCGGCAAGCGCATGAGGCGAAATCACCCCGCGCGGCACGTCCAGCGTATGACACATCGCCTCGGGGACCCACGCCGCAGCCACAGCCGCGCTCTGCGGCGGCACGGCCAACGATACCAGCCCCGCCCCGCTCCGCACCGCGCCGAGCGCCGCGAGCACCGGCGCGCCCGGCATTCCTGCCGCGCCGCCGATCACGGCGACATGACCGCACGTGCCCTTGTGGGCGCTCCATTGCCGACGCGGAAAGAACCGGGCGAGTTCCGGCAGAGCGATGCATTCACACGGCGCATCATCCGTACCCCGGTCGCACAACGCATCCGGCAGACCGATATCAGCCACGATCACATGGCCGAAGCGCTCCGCGCCGCACGGGTTGAGCAACCCGCGTTTGGGACGCGCGAACGTGACGGTCACATCGGCATGCACCGCAACACCTGCGGCTTCGCCGCTATCGCCATGCACACCCGAAGGGATATCCGCAGCAACGATCATCGCATGCGCACGCTGCCGGTTGATCCATCCGATGGCCCGCGCGGCCGCGCCAGACGGCGCGCCAGCACACCCCGTGCCCAGCACTCCGTCCACCACCACGCCACCCCATGCGGAAGGCGCGGCAACCGCATCCGCATTGTCCTCTGTCCATCCGCCGCACGCAGACTCTGCGGCCTCGGGTTCCGACCACGGCACGCCCGCCGCGTCCATCGCCTCCCACGCCTCGCGGGCAACCCCGCGGAACCGCGCGACCGGAGCGGTCAACAGCACCCGCACGAGGAACCCGGCCTCCCGCAACGCGCGCGCGGCCACACAGGCATCGCCACCGTTATTCCCGTGGCCAGCCACCAGCACCGCTGCGCGCGTCCGCCGCCGTGCCGCCACGCGCGCCACCGCGCAAGCCAGCGCCTCGCCGGCCCGCCGCATCAATGCGCGTTCCGGAATCCCCGCTTCGGTCACGGCATCGCGATCCGCAGCGCGCATTTGGTCCACCGTCAGGAACCGCATGCCGCCTCCTTTTTCCCCGCAGCGTGCTTCGGCACGGTACCCAGGAGCTGCTCGATCCGTTCCGCGGCCCGCCGCACAAACCGCCGCTTCGCCTCATACCGACCGGGATAGAACGCGGCCTTGAAACCAGCCAGCACCAAGCGTTGGAAGGCGCGCCGGTCAAGCTCGCACACCTCTGCCACCCGCAGCAGTTCGGTGTTGATGTTCGTACGGGAAACCAGCGTGTTGTCCGTGCCCACTGCCACCGACATGCCGCAGGCGAGCATACGCCGCACCGGATGCTTGCGCAGGTCGCCGCCCAATTCGGGAATGGTTTGAAGATTACTGGTCGGGCAAACTTCAATCGTCACACGCATGGTCGCGATATAGTCGGCCAACGAATCGGTGAAGGCCTGAGGATCGGAAATCGACGGATCGAGGATCTTGTCCGCCGCGAACAGAAAGGTGCCGTGCCCGATCCGTTCGGCGTGACACCGGGCGATCGCCTCATAGATCGACTCGGGGCCGTACGCCTCGCCCGCGTGCACGGTCTTGCGGATGAAGTGCCGGTGCGCCTCCTCATATGCCGTCACATGATGGCCGGCGCGGTATCCCGCCTCTTCGCCGGCCAGATCGAAACCGGTCACCGGCACCCCCTCGCGGTCGCGCGCCTTCACCGCCGCGCGCACCGCCTCCAGCGAGGCGATGGAAACCAGTTCGTTGCGCGCCATGCCCGGCAACACATCCAACAGTCGGTCATAATAGGCACCCATACCGCGCTCGAAATTGCGCATGGCGCAACAGAGGATGGCCCATTCGAACGGGATGTCCTCCTGCGCATGCACGCGCGCTGACGCGTTGTGCTCCCGCGCAGCCCGGGCCAGCCCGTCATTCACCGCCTTGAACGCTTGCACACACGCCTCGCCCGTTTCCACCAGCCGCTGCGGCGCAAACCGGACTTCGAGATATCGCACGCCTTGGGCGATGGCATCCTCCGCCATCTCGTAGGCCGCGCGCTCGAGCGCGTCACGGCGGCGCAACACCGCACAGAGGTACTCAAACCCCCGCAGATAATCGGCCAGATCGCGGTAAACCGGTTTGAACACCAATTCGAGCAGTCCCTCCTCCTCATACGAGGGCAACGGCACCCGTTGCTCGCGGGCCAGTTCGATCAGCGTCGCGATGCGCAGGGAGCCATCCAGATGCGCATGCACATCGCTCTTTGGCAAAGCACGGACCAGTTCGTGCGGAATCATCACATATCCCCCTCTGCGGCAGGAACCAGATCGGGGCGCCACTGACTCAGGAAACAGACGGCGTACCCCCGGAAGAAAAAGGTGACGGGCAGCAGCAGCACCGCGTTGAGATAGGGCAGGACCAACGGAATGAAGCCGATGCAACAGGTCACCAACCCGAAAACGAGAACCGCGAACATGGCGGCACTCCAGCAGGCCATACCGCAGAGCAGATAGCCGGTCAGCGCGAACGGGTGACGGTTGACGAGCGCGAGGACCATGCGCCAGGCGCTAGCCACACCACAGCCGCTCCAATACATCAGCGGCACCACGAAAGCTTGGGTCAGATAGGCCACGAGCCGGACCGCTATCAGAAGCAGGGCCAGACTGGTCACGCATCCGGTTACGGGCGGCAACAGCGCGGGCTGCCAGATTCTGCCCGCGTCGAGATACGGCTTGAGCACATGAGTGTACGCGATCGCCGCATGCAGGACGAACAGCGCCGCCGCAACCAGAAAGAACAGGACGCGCCAACCGAACAACGCCCATCCGCTAGACCGCGAAGCCATCCAACACGCGTGCACCGGCGTATCCGGCTTGTACCAGCGGTGCAGAAACATGAAGTCCCCGCGCGACCGCACCCAGCACATCCAAAGCGCGAACAGCAGGCCGAGCAGAATGGCGAACCCTGTCCACGCGAGTTTCACGGGCTGTTCCGGCAACAGCTGCAGGACGTCAATCATCCGGTCGACCTGTTGCTTGAATCCTCCGGCCGAGGTCTCGCCCAACTGCTGCAGATTGACCGTGGACTGCGTGCCCAGATAAGCCAGCCACGCGCAGAAACCGATGCTGAACCAGCGCACGGGATCGAACGGCCGGAAAAGCAGAGCCGTCATGCGCGCGAAGGCCTGCGATGCGGCCCGCAACGCGTGGGGCCGACCCAACGTCACCTCCCCCATGCCGGATATCGGCGGTGCCGCCGCTTCCCTGTACGGCACCTCGAACATTTCGCGCACCTGGCCCGCATTACGCCATTCCGGGCCGAATTCGGGGTGCCACACCAGATCGTACTCCGAGATCCTCCCGGTTTGCGCCAGCCTGCGCAACTCCGTGAAGGTCACCGGACCGAACCGCTCACCCTCCACCGCGTAATACCACTCGTTCCGCATCGGCTCATCCTTTCCGCATCACCCGCAACACAACGATCCGGTCAACTCGCCTACCGAACGCATCCCGTGCCGACGGAGGTAGGACTCCAATCCGTCGAGCACGCGCAACGGGGTCGAGGGGTCGATGAAATTAGCGGTGCCGACCGCCACCGCGCTCGCGCCCGCGATCAGAAACTCTATCGCCTGCTCCGCACCCATGATGCCGCCCATGGCCACGATCGGCACTGCGGCGACCTGCGCGGCCTCCCACACCAGTTTGACTGCGACCGGATGGATGGCCGGGCCGGAAAGGCCGCCCACCCGGTTGGCAAGCACCGGCTTGCGCGTTTCAATATCAATCACCATGGCGGGCAGGGTGTTGATCATCGCCAGCGCATCGGCCCCCGCCTCCTGCGCCGCGCGCACGAACACCCGGATGTCCGGCACGTTCGGCGCCAGTTTCGGAATCAGGGGCAGCCGGGTCGCCCGGCGCACCGCGCTCACCAGAGAGGATACCGCGCACGGATCCGTGCCGAACGTATTCCCGCCCTCCTTCACATTCGGGCAGGAGATGTTGAGTTCAAGTCCGGCGACGCCCTCGACCTCGGTCAGACGGCGGGCGACCTCCGCGTACTCCTCCACGCTCGTGCCCCAGATGTTGACGATCACCGGCACGCCGGTCGTGCGCAGAAACGGCATATACTCGCTCACGAACCCGTCCACGCCGGGCCCCTGCAATCCGATCGCGTTCACCAGACCGCCCGGCACCTCCACATGGCGCGGCAACGCATTGCCCGGCCAAGGCTGGAGCCGGATCCCTTTGACGGTGATCGCGCCGAGCCGGGTCACATCGATCAGCCCGGCATACTCCCTGCCGTATCCGAACGTGCCGGAAGCCACTGTCACCGGATTTTGCATCCGGATCCCGCCGAGATTGACACGCAAATCCAAATCCCGCATTCCTGCCCCAACTTCCCCGGTCATGACCAGATGATCTCCCGCGCCTCAAAGATCGGCCCGTCATGACAGACGCGTCCGATCCACTCCGAACCGTCAGGCCGCCGCAGTGACTGCACGCATGCCAGACAGGCCCCCACCCCGCAGACCATGCGCTTGTCCAGCGAGAGCCAGGCGCGGCATCCGGTCTGAATCGCGCGATCACCCACCGCGCGCAGCATACCGTCCGGTCCGCATGCAAACAGCTCCACCCGCGCCTCCGCACCGCGCATCGTCTCCAACTCACTGTCCAACAGGTCCGTCACCAGACCCTGCTCGCCGAGTGAACCGTCCTGCGTGGCCACCCGCACCCGCCACCCCAACTCCGTGAAGGTCTCGATGGCCAACACATCCGCCGCGCTCCGCCCGCCGACGAGCACCACACCCCGGACCGGCAACCGGCTCGCCAGAAAGGCGAGCGGTGCCACACCGTACCCCCCGGCCACCAGCACCGGCGTACCCTGCGGCTCCAGCGGGAACCCATTACCCAACGGACCGATGACCTGCATCCGCTCCCCCGGTTCGACGCGGCTCAACTGTTCCGTGCCGCGTCCCACCGTTTTGTAAAGCAACCGCAACACACCCCCCTCCGCGCCGTACAGGCTGAAGGGACGGCGTAACGCCGAACGCTCCAGATTCGGCACGCGCACATGCACAAACTGTCCGGGCCGCGCCTCGGCCGCCACCTCGGGTGCCTCCATTTCCATCACCCAGGCTCCGGCCGTCAACGGAATCTGACGGCGCACCCGACCCCACACATCCACCATACCGGCTTCCCCTTTCCCGCATCCGCCGAGGCCGGACGCGCTCATCCGTTTCCGCCTGCGGCGGGCTCGGTCTTCGGCCACACAGCCGGGGGCACGGGCGGCCCCTGCGGCGGCGACAACTCGTTCTGCGCCTCGATGTAATCCACGCGCGTGCGGACCCGTTTGATCTCGGCATTCACCGCCGCCGCCGTCTCCATCTGACCGCCCACCGTGAGTTTCTTCTGCACATCCTGAAGTTTTTTCACATACTTTTCCGTGGTGTCCACAAGTTGCTCGGCCCGTTTGCGCCGATTCTCCTCGCGCAGCAGGAAAAATTTCTTCTGCAGTTCGACCAGTCCCGCAGGCTGCAACACAAAATGGCGCTGCTGGATCGCGCGGTCGGCCTCAAAACGCCCGAGCTCGTCGCGCGCGCTCTCCCACCCCACATAATCGCCCGCTCGCTGGAACGATTCCATGAGTTCCGTCAGCCCCTGCACATATTGATCGGGCCAGGCGGTGGCTTTGCGCACGGCATCCTTTTCCACCGCCGCCAGCTCACTCTCGAACCCGCTCCGGAGCTGCGCGATCTCCTCCACGCGGTGCTGGTCCGAACCGCCCAGCAGCATCGGAGCCGTTTCGGTCTCGGACATGCCCGCCAACTCGGCCGCCGCCACCACCGCTTCCGCAGCCAGAGCCGGAGGCGCGTTGCGCGCCTTGCGGATTTCGGCGTTCACCGCAGAGGCGAGATCCATGCGCCCTTCCTGCATAAACTTCCGCTGCATATCCGTCAGGTCGTTGACATATTTTTTGCAGAGCGTCACCCATTTCCGGCTGTGCTGCAACCGCTGTTCCGAAAGCATCTGGCGGTACTTGGTTTTCAGCGTGTTCAGTTCGGACAACCCCTCGACAACGGCGTCGTTCATCTGCCGTGTCTCATCGAACCGCCTGCGTTCGGTTTGCGCCACATCCCACCCCTCGAAGTCTCCCGCCGTGCGGCACCGTTCCATCAAGAGATCCAACTCGCGCACGTATTCGGTTGGCCACGCCCGCTGGAACTTCTCCTGCCGGGCATCGAGTTCCGCCAGTTGGCGCGCGTACTCGCGCTGCTTCTGCGCCAGCGCGTCCGGCTGGGGCGTGGGCTGGACCTCCCCGGGAAGGACGGGCTCCTCCGAAGCGGTTGCAAAATACACGTTCCATTCCGGCGGAGCACCGAGCCAGAGTCGGGCGTAGGCCTGTAACGGCACCCTCGCCAGACTGCGCTCATACACCCACCGGGCCGGCCGATAGAAACCGCGCGCCAGCGTGCCGAAGGACCGGTCGGCCAGCGTCACGGCCACCGGCAGGCTCAGCAGATACAACACCATCATCCCGAGGGTGATCGCGCAGGCGATCCGCAGATTGGCCGCTGCGGTATGTATCCGGATCGCCTTCCGAATCCGCAGCACGTCCGGATGATCGGGCGCGACCTCGCGCAGCAACGTCCCGCAGAGACGCGCCGCGGAATCCCACTCGCGCTGCTTCAGCGCACGTTGCGCGCGCTGTAGATCACGCAGCAGAATGCGCTCGGGTATCTGCCGCAGTTCGTTTTCGAACCCCTGGCGGTCCTCTGTCAACTCGCGGTACTGCCGGATGAATTCTTCGGCGCGCTCAAAATTCTCGGCGCGGATCTCGATCGGGATCTGCTCTTTCAATTGATCGCGCCGACGCATTTTTTTCTCTGCCAGAGCACGCAGTTCGGTCACTTCCTGCAGATAGGCGCGGCCGGAGGGTCCAGCCGGTTCGAACCCATGCACACGTCCGGCATGGGCGATGACACGATCGAAACGCTGCTGCGTATCCGAATCGCGCATTTTCTGCAGCAGATGGAGCACCGATTCGTACGCCCGCGCGTCCGCACCGCATGTGCCGCAATATTGGACGCCCACAAACGTGTCGGCTCCACACTCGGGACAAGCTTCCGACCCGTCCCACCCGCACTCGGCGCAGAATTTGATCGCCAGCGGATTGACGGCGTCGCACCATTTGCAGCGCCAGGTGGTTTTGACCGTAGGCGTCTCGATCTGCGTCTTGGACTGTATCTGGTACAGCGCCGTATTGAAGGCCGCGGCCGATTCCCACCGCTGTTCCTTATCGGTGGCGAGTGCTTTGACCACCACATCCCGCAGCGACACGGGAATGTCCTGTTCGCGAAAGTAGCGCGGGTTCTGACCGGTCAGGACGAAGTAGAGCAACGCGCCCAACCCGTACACGTCGGCACGCTCGTCCGATTGGCTCGCGTCGGACTCCTGTTCAGGCGCGCCGTAACCTAACGACAGCAGCTTCTCGCCGGGGACCGTGAGTTTGGCCTCTTCTTTGCTCATGAGGCGCGCCAACCCGAAATCAACGATCTTGGGCTCGCCGCTCTTGTCCATGAGGATGTTGCTGGGCTTGAGGTCGCGGTGAATCACGCCGCTGGCATGCGCGTACGCCACGGCGCGTCCGATTTTCAGCACCAGTTCGATCGCCTCGTCAACCGACAACTGCCCGTGCTGCGACACATACTGGTCAAGGGTCAGCGGCGGATTGGGTTGCAGCAGTCCGCCCGGAGGCATCTCACTCACCACGTCCGGCCGATCCGGACCGGCGATGTATTCCATCACGATGAACGGGCCGTCCTCATCCTCGCCCAGCGCGTAGATGTGCACGATATGGACGTGGCTCAACACCGCCACCGCGCGGGCCTCGTGCAGAAATCGCTGGCGCAGCGTCGGGATGGACTGGGCCTGATGGTTCAGCCGTTTGATTGCAACGAAGCGCCCCAGCCGGCGGTCCCGCGCCAGATACACGACACCCATGCCGCCGTTGCCGATTTTGCTGTAGATCGTGTATTGGTCAAAAAGCTTGTCGTTGCCGGGCTCCTCATAGTGGGATGTTCCCTCACCGGGCACAACGCGTACCGTCTGCGTCTCGTCTTGCGCGGGCGCGGCCAGACGCTCGGTCGGCGGAACCTGAATTCGGGCTGTGTTTTCCGGCTGCACAAATCTCTCCAATCGTATCCGCGTTCCGGGGGCCGGTCAAAAACAGCCCACATCGGCGGATCGGATTATAAGTATACGGCCTTGCGGTCCCATGCGTCAATTCGCGTGTGCCCGCTCGAAAACGATAAAGCAGGCGTCATGAGGGCCCAGAAACAACGGCGCCGTCACCCGTCCGTCACCCGTCCTTGACGCGCCCTGCACCACCAGATCGGTCTCGCCGCTCACCGGGTCCCAGCGCAACGGCATTCCCGCCCCCGCGTCACGGAAGGTGCAGCGTACCGGACCGGCCTCCGGCGTGTCATTCACCAAAAAGTAGATTTCCCGTTCCGGCGTTCGGCGGTGCAGGAAAGAGAGGCGCATGCCGGCTTGTTCGCTTTGCCAGAACAGGTCGGGCCGCGGCGCGTCCGGCGCACCGGGCCGCAGTCGCCTGCACCCTGCGGGCATCGTCTCCGCCGCAGTTGTCCCCGCCGCGCCGTCGGCCTCTTCCATCAGCCACACGGTCACCCCACGCGCCGCGATCTGCCCGATCCGCCGTCGCGCCGCCTCCCGGCCCATCACGCCGGCCGGGACCACCAGCGCGTTATACGTGCGATCCGATTCAAAGCGGATCCGGCCCTGACTGACCGTGGCCCGTTCCATCAAAGCCGGTGTGGCGTAGTCGCAGGCATATCCCTCCAAGACCGGCGGGACACCTTCCGTCCAGACCAGAAAATCGGCAACCGGCTCGCCGTGCTGCAACAACACCTGGCACCGCCGCACCGTGTCGCATCCTTCCCGCAGCGAGCGGAACGCGGCGTCTTCATCAGGCAAATCCCCTGAAGGCACCAGCAACAACCGTGTGGCCCCTTCCACCAGAAGGCGCTCCGCCTCCGGTTTCCATCGGAAGGGCAGCAGGGTTGCGGCAGGCGTTTCCGCCAGATCGTTCAGCGGCAGACGTCCGATCACGAAACGCCGCCTGAGCACGCGCGCCACCCCTGCCGCACGGCGGTTCACGCCAGCCGCATCCGCGTCCCGCGAAACCGCAAACATCGGGCGTCGGAAGCTCAATGGCACCTCCTCCGGCTCGACCGGCACAGCGTCGATCGCGATCCCCGCCTCGAGTCCCGCCTCATGCACCAACTCATCGGCGTGCCGGGCGAACCCTTCGCGCCACGCCTCCCTGACGCTCTGCCTGAGTTGCCGCCGGACATATTGCGCGGTCGCCTCCCCGCCCACCGGCACACCTGCCAGCACGGGCAGGAAACGCATGAGGTTCAGGCCGCTATTCCGCAGGAAACGCTCCGGCAAATCAGCGGGCCACACCATGTCATCGCGTTGCGGCCCGTTGAACTGGTACCAGAGCAGCGTGGTCCCGTACGTCTGCGGCAACCGGCTCTGGCAGGCTGAAAGCGTCCGATTCACATGGCGGGCAAAACTGTTGCCCGCATACCCGTCGGTGAGGGGCGGCGTCACTTCCCGCAACGCGAAACGGAAGACACGCCACACCCCGGTTGTCGGAAGCGCGGCGCGCGTCAGATCCACCATCTCGTGCGGATGCACCGCTCCGCTCCGATCCGCAGGCACAGCCCAGACCGCCAACGCGCCGTTCTCCTGTACGACGCGATTCAGCGCATTCGTTCCTCCGAATGCCGTGGACGGCTCTTCGGTCCAGACCAGGCACCGCGCACGGTTCTTGCCGCCGTCCCCGGCGAACGGAAAATCGTGCAACCCCAATTCGAGACCTAGCCTGTGGCAGGTGTCCGCAAGCCTTTCGACGATCGGCCACACCCCCTCCTCCGGCCCCTCCACAGCCGCCAGCACACTGCCGAACCCGAGCGCCTGCGCACGTTCGAGTTGCCGGACGACCTCCGCTTGATTCGTGTGCGCGGTGCGGAAGGTCAGCTCCACCCCGGGCCGCGTCCAATTCTCTCGCGGCGTGCGGAACCGCAAGGCCAGATCCGAACCGCACACCGGCAACGCGAACCCGAGCAGAATCCCCAGCACGCCTCCCGCGATCCCCACTGTGTAAAGTGAAACCATAAATTGAGCATACCATACCCGGATGTCCCCGACCAACCGGATTACGGTGAGATTGAACCTAAAAAGAGCAGTTGAACCTTCAACTCTCTTTGGTTTCAAGGTTTCGGGGTTTCAGGGTTTCGGGGTTTCAGGGTTTCGGGGTTTCAGGGTTTCGGGGTTTCGGGGTTTCAGGGTTTCGGGG
>JAPXSY010000027.1:0-40467 GCA_033812795.1 Kiritimatiellia bacterium | reverse complement strand
CGATGGATCCGAATGCCTGGCAGGTTGCCGGATCGATCATTTCGCGTAAATCCGTCCGTCTCGTGTTCGGTCCGACGGGAATTTCGCTTGCGATCAATGTGCGCGGGACGCGGGTCCTGTTCCGCTGAACGAAGAACATCGGTGCCGGCTCAGTCCGTATGGCTTCATGTTCAGTGTCCGCTGACACACATGAAAGGGGAGAGGTGAAAACGGATGCGCCGTCCGGAACCCGGCCTCTGCCGGATCAGCCTTGCCGAAACCCCTCCCGCATGTCACAATGAGTCCCATTCAGCACCTGACGGGAACGTAAAAAAGCCCTTGGCGCGGACATAAAAATTTATTATGATCCTAGCATGTTTTCCCACAAAACATCTCTTATGGATACAATAACTATTGTATCTTTTCCAAAACCAAAATCGAAATTGAAAAGGCAAGTGTCTTTTCGCTTGGGAGAATTGTTTTGTGGTCCGGGCGGCCTCGCTTACGGTGCAAAGAACGCAAAGGTGGTTTCGCGATTTGGTTCGGAGTATTCCATTCGTCATGCATGGGCAACGGATTATGATCCGGCAGCCTGTAAAACATTTGCGCACAATGTATGCGCAGGTGACTCGTCGAGTGTTGTGTGCGCAGATATTAGAAAACTGGATTTGAATCGTTTAAAATCAATTTCTGATGTTGACGCCCTAGCTTTTGGATTCCCCTGCAATGATTTCAGTGCAGTGGGAGAGCAGAAAGGTGTGCATGGCACTTTTGGTCCATTGTACCATTATTGCGTGAAGGCTTTGGAGTTTTTCCAGCCGCAGTGGTTCTTAGCAGAAAATGTTGGCGGATTACAATCCGCCAATGACGGCAAGGCGTTTTCTAAAATAATGAAATCACTGTTTAATGCTGGCTACTCGCTTTATCCGCACTATTACTCTTTTGACAAATATGGAGTGCCTCAAGCGCGACAACGGATAATTATAGTAGGAATTCGCAAAGACATTAATTTGCAATTTAAGATACCATCTCCGGATCCTTATAGAGATGTGGATGTTTCCGCAAGAAGAGCCTTGGAAGTCCCGCCGATTACAGATGATGTGCCTAATCATGAAAAAACAAAGCAATCCCCGTCTGTTGTTGAACGTCTAAAACATATTATGCCGGGGGAAAACGCATTTACGGCCAAGTTGCCCCCACATTTAAAACTAAATGTCAAAGGCGCGAAAATTAGCCAAATTTACAAAAGGCTAGTCCCTGACCGACCAGCGTACACGGTAACCGGCAGTGGCGGCGGTGGGACGCACATGTATCATTGGCAGGAAAATCGTGCTCTAACAAACAGGGAGCGTGCTCGGCTGCAAACTTTTCCTGACTCCTTTGAGTTTATCGGGAGTAAGGAAGAAGTGAGAAAGCAAATAGGCATGGCTGTTCCGTGTAAAGGTGCTCAGGTCATTTTCGAGGCTATCCTTAAAACCTTTGCAGGAATCGAGTACCAAGAAGTGCCGCCGAAATTTCCTCCATTGCTTCACTCAAAATTCGACCAGTATGAAGCCGAATCCATTGAACAGCTTTTGCTCATTTATGAAAAAGGGGTGTGACATGAAACCAAAGCTGTTAGTCCAGAATCTTTATGAAGAGACTTTACTTAATCCGCTTCTCGACGGAGTGCGTGGATTGAACAAGTTGCTTATCGTATCGGGGTATGCGACTGCCGCAATGGCTTCAAGGCACGTAACGGACTTTATTGAGAATGAAAAGAGTGTCCAAATTGATCTAATTTATGGGATGGTAAAAAAAGATGGGATTTTGAGAAGCGTACACCTCGGATTTAATAAGATTGTCGCGGCTAACAATTCAAGTTACAAATTTACCTGCTCTTACCTTGCGGAGGGGGAGCCGGTACACGCAAAAATCTATATATGGTGTAAGAATGATCAGCCGATCCTCGCTTTTACAGGATCAGCGAATTATACTGAATCAGCTTTCATTTGTAGCCAGCGCAAAGAAGTTTTAACGGAAACGAATCCGAAACAAGCTTTTAAGTTTTTTAATTCGTTGAAGAGCGATGCCATTTGTTGTTCTGATCCGTCCGTTACAGGCAGGTTTAAAATACTGTTAAGAGAGAACAAGCAATGGGTTGGTGAGGATGTGACAAAATCTAAGACGAACAATGGATTTCAAAAGGTCGTTGATGTCAGCTCGCAATTTTATGGGTTGGGTAAGGCAACGGTTTCTTTGGTGGATAGATATGGCCGTATGCCGCAGAGGTCAAATTTGAATTGGGGTCAACGCCCCGAGTATAACCGTGATAAGAACCAAGCATATCTTGCTCTGCGTGGTGCAGTTCGAAACAGTGATTTCTTTCCCCCAAGGGGTTTCCATTTCACAGTCTTGACTGACGATAATCACAGTATGCAGTGTGTTAGAGCGCAAGACGGGGACAAGGCTATACATACACCGCATGACAATGCCGAGTTGGGGAGATATTTTCGGAAGCGGCTAGGCTTAAAATCAGGCGTTTTGGTGACAGCGGCTGATCTAAACAAATATGGCCGTACGACTGTCGATTTTTACAAAATCGATGACGAAAACTTCTACATGGATTTTTCAAAACCAAAGGAGTAGACAATGAAAAAAAGAAAAACGGATTATTTTTGGGGGATGGTGTGCGGATGGGTCGTCGCGGTGATGTCGGCCGGGGCGCAGGAGCAGACGGCCATGATCTGCGGCGCGCCGGTGCGGCAGGCGCGGGCCGAGATCCTCTGGACCCGGGTGATCTGCAAACAGCCGGGCCGGTACATCGGCTGGCCGTCGGTGTGCGTGCGTAAAAACGGCGAGGTGCTGGCGGTTTTTTCAGGCGACCGCGATGAGCACGTTTGTCCCTTCGGCAAGGTCCAGATAGTGCGCAGCACAGATCAGGGCGAGACCTGGTCTGCCGCAACCACGATCTGCAACTCGCCGCTGGATGACCGCGACGCGGGGATCATTGAGCTTCCCGACGGGACCTTGATCGTGGCGTGGTTCACTTCGCTGGCCTATGAGTCGAGCATTCGGGATCGCGCGGCGCTGAAACCCGGCTCGCCGCTCTTCTATTGGTGGCTGCATGATGAGAAAGTGTTGCCGGAGGTGAAAAAGACGTGGCTCGGTTATTTCACGCGCCGGTCCTCCGATGGCGGCAAAACGTGGGAGGCTCCGGTACGCACTCCCGGCTCCGCGCCGCACGGTCCGATTGTGCTGAAGAACGGTCGGCTGCTGTATGTCGGCAGGACGTATACCGCGACATCAGGTATTGACGACCGCGGGGTGTCGGAGCTTTCCGTGGCGGAATCGCGGGATCAGGGCCGCACCTGGCAACGCATCAGCGCGATTCCGCTGCCCGAAGGCGAGCGGATCGGGGCGTTTCATGAACCGCACGCGGTGGAGACCGCGGACGGGCGGCTGGTGGTGCAGATCCGCTATCAAGGTAAGAGCGGTTGTCTCTGGCAATCCGAAAGCGCCGACAACGGCGTCACATGGTCCGTGGCGCGGCAAACCGGCTTGGCCGGTCTGCCGCCACATCTGCTTCGGCTGCGCAACGGGAAACTGGTCTCGGTGTACGGTCGCCGTTTCGATCCGTATGGGGAGTACGCCTGCCTCAGCGATGATCATGGCCGCACGTGGGACCTCGCGAACGAGATCAAACTTGCGGGTGCGCCCGGTCTCGGACGGTTGCGTCCCGGTGGCGGCGGTCACCGCGACGGCGATCTCGGCTACCCCGCTTCCGGCGAACTGCCGGACGGCAGCATTCTGACGGTCTATTACCAGCCGGAGCAAGAGGGGGAGAAGCCCTGCCTGATGGCGACGCGGTGGCGTGTCAGGGAGTGACGTGAACGGAACGACAACGGCTCGGATGCGCGGGTCGTAAGCCGACGTTCACGAAAAACGCGAATCGTGTACGTGTACGAGAACGAGCACGAATACGGGGAAACGATCGCGGTCCCGATATCTTTTTCCGACATATATTTCTCATGTACGCCTCACAGAAACCTTATTAACATCCGGCATGATGACGCCGTTCCAAGACAAGAAAGGAACAGGTGAAAACAACACCTTTGCGTGAACAGAAAAGGAGCAGACAGGGAAGGGATGCGTCCGCAACGAATACGAGAATTGACTCTTTTCAACCCTTCCTGTATTCTCGTTTTCAAAAGTTGAAGTCGGTTTGTCGCTGCAAATCCGGCGGATCGTTGTGGTGAGCGTTTTTGTTTCGAACGTGCAGAAGTGTGAGCATAAGCATAGGGAGGTCACGATATGACTATGAATGGCGCGGATCAATTCGGCAGAGGATTTTCGTTCGTTCTTCTGATATCCATCGCGGCGGGTGCGCTCTCCTGTTTTGCGGCAGACGGGACTTGGAACTGGGAAACGTTGGAACCCTTGAACGGAACCACGCCGACAAACATGGCGCTGTGGAACACGTCCGCGAACTGGCTGGACAACGCGCCGCCCGCGGGGGATACGGCGGTCGCGTTTCTCGTGCCGAGTAACCGTTTGACAACGATGGCGCCATATGGCGAGCGGTTCATCCGTGTGCCGGACGCAGGCGTGGACATCGGCGAAATCAACATCCGCCAGTCTGCGACCCTCTACCTGACCGGGGGACCGGTCCGATTCGGCATCCGATCGACGCTTACGTCCATACCCCGCATTCGCGACGAGGGTGTGTCGTGCACGGCCTATTACTACTGCCCGATCGATTTCACGAGAAAAGGGACGACGCTGAACCGGGCGTATTTCTGCGGACCGGTGCTGTACCAAACGGGCACAACGCTCGCAAGTTCGGCTACCGTACGTTACTACGCAAATGCATGGGCGACCAATACGGACACCGTTGTCACAAACCCCTTCCCTGACGCGGTCTTCTCACCCGGTTCGGGTGAGTGCTGCTTTCTGCCGCGCATGAGCGCCGAGGCGCAGACCGGGACGTGGCAAACCTTTGCCGGTTCGCCGATTCTCCTTCGCGCGGGAGCGGCGCACGACCTCGCGGCCGGCGCAACGGTTTCCGGTGAGGGCATCCCCGAAGGGGCGTTCGTGAAATGCATCTATTCGAACAGCGCGATCGAACTCTCCGTGAACTGCACGGCTGATTCGGGGGAGAGCGGTGTCGCGGTCAACTTCGGCGCGTTCCAAAACGTGCGGACGGTTCAGCACATTACGCGATTACAGAATCAGGCGACAGGAAACTCGGTGCTGAGTCACTATTTCTCCAAATACCGTGCCGAGGACCTCTTCGACGTGTATGTGGACGATATCGGTGGGCGCGTAGACCTCTCGATGGTGCCGAACAACCAGCGTTCCTTTGCGACGAATCAGGTCGCCTACTATCCCGCGCGCATCTTTCTTAAAAGCGCTGCGGCAGTCGGCACGGGGCATATCCGGATTCGGAATACGCATCTCGTCTTCAATCCCGAGGACGGCGCAACCTTCTCCCTGAACGCTGCGGATCTCGGGAGTTCCGTTGCCTTTGAGGCTTGGGGGCCGCGGCTGGAGACGCCCGCTGGCGTCACGGCGACGATCCAGGATATTTTGCGCTGGACGCTGACCGTGACAAAAGACGGTGAGGGCACGCTCGACGTCACTTCCACGAATCTCGCGCACAATGCGCTGATTGCGGAAAAGGGCCTGACCATTCTGCGTATGACGGCGCCGACCGCGAACCAGACGCTCGCCTCGCTCGCCGTTTCAAACGGCGCCGCGTTCAAACTCGCGGAAGGTACGCTCGCCGTCTCCTCGGCGACGCTCGGTTCCGGTGCGACACTGAGCGTGGATGAAGGCGCCGTCCTCGACCTTTCGGGGGGTGCGTTGTTTGCGGGCGTCACACTCCAGGGCCCCGGCACATTCATCGTTAAAGACGTCTCTGTCCTTTCCGGTGCGGTGATTGAAGGCACGCCTGTTTTCCGGTTTGCGAACGCGGGCACAGCGCGCGATCTCGCTCCGGTGGGCGAGGTCATTCCCGCAGTGGTCGGCCATCCGGCGTTCTGGGTGGACGCTGCGAAGAACGTTGATCTGATAACCTTCGAGTGGGAAGGCGTGACGAACGAAAACGGCGTCGCCTGCTGGCGCGACTGCCGGGACGGGGAAACCACGTATTACGCGACAAACGATTTTTCGCAGTTGACCGTGCAGACGGGCGTGCCCAGCCGGTACGAGGTGGATAAGTATAACGGCTTGCCGTGCGTGTGGCATGACGGAATCGCGACGGCGACACACCCCAATTATCGGAATATACAGTCCGGCATGGTATGGAACCGGCCGATCACGAATATCTGCGCCGTGTTCCATGTTGTGTATGCCTATGGAGGCGGCGCAAACGGGGTTCTCGGCTGCACCAAACGCTTCGGGGAAATGGGGACGGCACGCGATTACAACGACTTCGGACGGGGAATCAACTCCAATGTTGACGGCGGCGGTGTCGGCACATGGGCGAATTACCTTCTCGCCTCAGGAGTGCCGCCGCATGTCCGGAACGGCTGGGTGTTCGTGAACGGCCAGGAGTGGGATCTCTCTGTCAAGATGCCTAACATAACTTCGGTGCCGTACGTGCTTGAAGTGCATCCGTTGCCGCCGTATGGCCGCGCCGATGCCTTCGCCATCCAGGAACACGCCGGCGTCACCTGCTCCGGCTGCCAGCGCCAGATGGAGTGCATCGTCTACACGAACGAACTTACTTTGACGGAGCGGCGGCAGGTGTGCGCGTACCTGATGCAAAAGTACCGTAATGCGACGGTCGAGTACAACCTTTCCGATTCGCGTTTCACAAACCGGTCGAATCTCGACGCTTTGGACGTGACCCACGATGTGGGGGTTGACGTGGCTGCCGGCAACGTGATGGGCTTCACCACGCTCACGAACAGTGCGACCCTCATGAAAACCGGCGGGGGCACGCTTTACGCGGATCTCGTGGACGGCGCATCGTTCGATGTCCGCGAAGGCGAAGTCGTCATCCGCTCGCAGGAACTGACTGCGGATGTGGTCCCGTCGGGAGCATTCGTTCATCTTGATGCGATTGTCACCAACCGCATGACCCTGACTTCGAAAATCTATCTCGATGGCGTGACGCGGGATGAGGTGACCCATTGGCGCGACGTGTCCGGCGCCTCGCCCGTGTCCGCGCAGCGGCGCACCACGGACGGTCGGGATTGGTACAAGGCGCCGTACCTCTCCTATCCGGAGAGTCTCGGCGGCAGGCCGGTGGTTGATTACGGCATGCTTACGAACACCTCGCCCGCCACAGGCATCAACTACGGATGGGGCCTCTTCCATGACCTCGTCTGGCAGGAAACGGATGGTTACACTCCGATGTTTTACACCAACCTGACCACGCTTGGCAGCGTGTTTCTGATGATCGGATCGCAAAACGGCGGCGGTGTGCCCTTGGGAGGTTATGGTACAGCACAGTGGCGCACTGCGACCGCAGATCCGGCGGTGCCGTTCTTCAATTCCAACGCGCCGACAGGCTGCCGTTCCGGCGGCAACTGGTTGAACGGCGTGAGGACAACCTTCACGACCGCGGGGCTTTCCGGCGGGTACGATCTGGTCTCTTTCCGCGATACCGTGGGAACGGGGTGCAACGTTCAGTCGCTCATGATGGCGAACGCGCGTCAATTCAGCGGCGGTGGTGAACTGGGCGAGGTCCTCATCTACGAAGAGCCGCTCTCGTACTACACGCATCAGGTCGTGGATGCGTGGCTGAACTGGAAGTGGTTTGCGCGCAAAACGGTGGGTCACGCGCCGTCCGCGGCCGAAGACGTGACGCTGGCCGCTGGCACGACCTTGACGGTGGAGGGTGATATGCCGCTTACGGTGACGCGGCTCGCCGGCGCCGGCACGATTAACGGCTCGGTGGCGTTCGCCTCCGGCGCCGGACTGGAGGTGGTGATCAACGACAACGGCACGATCACGCCGCTGACGGTTTCCGGTGCGGTAGACCTTTCCGACGGTGGCACCGTGACCCTCAAGGGCGACATCTCCAAACTCGCGACGGGATCCTATCCGCTCGTGTTCTGCACCTCCGCCATCGCGGGTCCCTGGAATGTCCAATACACGGGCACGAGTTACCTCAAATACTTTGTGCGGATACGCCCGGACGGGATCTACCTCGACGTGGTGTCACCGGGTACGCTGGTCATCTTCAGATGATTGAGGATTCCCGCGCTTCCGGCTGGAACCCGGAACCCGATCACTTCTGCACAGGGGTTCCATGCCGGAGTTTCGTTGCGTCGGCGTCCATGTCCGCGCCGCCCGAGGCTGTCGAGGACGACCAGACCACATCCTTCCATGGGCCCTCGTACAGTTTTTCGACACCTGTAACACCGTTGAATTTACAACCGGTGATGACAAGACGCCCCGATTTATGCACGATGACCGTTGATTTGCGGAGCCCCATCAGTAAGTTGTTGTAAAAACCGCAATTCACAAGCTGTCCGCCATGCGGAAGGTTGAAGCCGATTTCCCCGGTATCGGCATAGCAGCCGTCGAACAGATTTCCAGAGGAGGAATCGAAGCAGATCGATCCGGCGAGCATTTCCGGAAGCCCTTTTGACAGGAGAGCCGCTTCCAGATCCGCATTCCACCTGCTGCGCTGCTTTTTGTTGGCCGCATAGAAATCGGACCACTCGCGCATGGACATCCCCTTCGGCGCGACAGTGCCGCCCCAGACATGGCAACGCGTGAAACGGTTCGAGCTGCCCGTAGCACGGATGCCGATTGTATAATCAACGACGATGATGTCGGTAAAATGACAGTCATGGACTTGAACAAGGACGCCGATATTGCCGGCAAGCCCCTTCATGGTGCACTTGCAGTAGACGTTGTTGGCGATGAGTTCATAGAGGTGTCCGCCGTTCCAGCGCGAGAGTTCAAGTCCGGCCTTGCGTCCGTTGTGGAGCGTGATGTTGGCGAGCGTGAAGTGATGGGCGTTCCCGATTCGAAGACAACTCGCGAGACCCCTGCCGTCGATATCGCCGCCGCGGATGAAGAGTCCGGCATTGTCATAGATGGAGCCGTCGGGATTGAAGATCGAGAGCGCATGATAATCATCATGTCCGTCCCAAGTGAGGACAAACTCCATCGGTGCCGTGGCGATGAGCCGTGCCGCGGGATGCATCTCCAGCGAACATCGGTTCGTGATCACGAGCGGCGTCGCAATCGAATAGTCGCCCTTCCCGACCGCGAGAACCCCGTTCGGCGCCGCGGCGATCGCGCGCCGGAAACGTGGCGCGTCATCGTGTTCACCGGCAAGACGCGGGAAAGCCGACAGCACCGCATCCGGAGGAAAGGACGCATACCCTGCGAGCGATATGAGGGCCGTACCGATCACGATTCGTTTTTTCACGTTAAGAACTCCATGGAAGGGTCAGGTCAACAACGACCCGCACTTTTCTTCGATTCACTCGTATCCCACAGGTTGGTTGGTCCGGTAACAACACACCGGTTCCCATGAGCGGCGCCCCATTATGCGGGGGAGGCGAAAAGAGTCAATCCCGCAATCCGCTTTCCGCCCGCCCCGAAGCGTCCGTAGACGGGGCACTGTGGCACCCTACGCACCCGCATAGGGGCAGCGCACGGACCGGTCTTCCAGAACCCGAAGCGCGGGCGGCGTCCGGGCGCATTCGGGACGGGCGACGGGACAGCGGTCGTGAAAACGACACCCCGGCGGAAAGTTGCCTGCCGGCGGCACCTGACCCGGAATGGCCTTGAGCCGCTTGCCGCGCGTGGCGGCAGAGGGCATGGCCTCCAGCAGGGCGATCGAATACGGATGAAGCGGGGTACGGAAGAATGCTTCGGACGCTGCCTGTTCCACGATTTGCCCGGCATACATGACCGCGATGCGCGTGGCCATTTGCGAGACCACGCCCATATCGTGCGTGATGAGCAACATGCCCGCGTTGGCGCGGCGGAGCCGGCGCATGAGTGTCAGCACTTGGGCCTGGATCGTGACATCCAGCGCGGTCGTGGGTTCATCGGCGATGATCAGATCCGGCTCCAGCAGCAGGGCCATGGCGATCATCACGCGCTGTTGCATACCACCGGACAGCTCGTGGGGGTAGGCGCGGGCGCGGGCGGCCGGATCGGGGATGCCCACGCGGTCGAGCCAGTCCAGCGCAATCTCGCGCGCCGCGGCGGGGGAGATCCGCCGGTGCAACCGGACTGCTTCCTCGAGCTGGCGACCGATGCGGTGGAGCGGCGAAAGCGAGGTCATGGCGTCTTGAAAGATCACGCCGATCTTCGCGCCGCGCAGGGTGCGCAACTCCGGAAGCGGCATGGTGAGCAGGTCCCGCCCGTCCAGAGTGATGCGGCCGCCGGTGACACGCGCCGGCGGCATGGGCAGCAGGCGCGGGATGCACATCGCGGTGGCGGATTTGCCGCAGCCAGACTCGCCGACGAGTCCCAGCACCTCTCCCCGGTCGATTGCGAACGAAACCCCTTCCACGGCACGGACAATCTGGCCGTCCGACTCAAATTGGATCTGGAGATTTTGGATTTCGAGCAACATGTCTACTCCAGCTTCGTTGCCTGACGCGGATCAAAGGCCTCGCGCAACCCTTCGCCGATCAGCACCGCCAGCAGCATCACCGTGAACAGGGCCAGTGACGGGAAGAGAATCAGCCACCAGGCCCAGCGGAACTGTTGCGCCTGCTGCAAGAGTTCGCCCCAACTCGGCGTGAGCGGCGGCAAGCCGAAGCCCAGAAAATCCAGCGCGGCGAGCGAACCGATGGCGCCGATCAGCGTAAAGGGGAAAAGCGTGATCAGCGGCGTCAAGGCGTTCGGCAGGATGTGGTTGAAAATGATGCGGGCCGACGAGAGCCCTTGACAGCGCGCGGCCTCCACAAAGGTGCGGTTGCGCAGACGCAGAAATTCGGCACGCAGGTAGTAGGAGATGCCGATCCAGTTAAACAGGCCGTAACAGAGCAGGAGCAGCGAAAAACTGCGGCCCAGAGCCGAGCCGATGAAAATCATCACGTACAGAAAGGGCAACGCGCTCCAGATCTCGGTCAGCCGCTGGCCCAGGATATCGACCCATCCGCCGAAATAACCTTGGGCTGCGCCGATCACCACACCGAACAATACGGCCCAGAGCGCCAACAGCAGGCCGAAAAGCATAGCCGTGCGCATTCCGTACAACACGCGCACAAGGACATCCCGTCCGGCCGAGTCGATCCCCATCCAGTGACCCCGCACCGGCGGGAAGGGCCACGCCACCTCCGTGAGTCCACAAGCCACATTCGCGTGGCGGTCTTTCCAGATGATGCGGGCTGTGGGCGCGGTACCGGCGAACGCGGCGGAAGCGAGAGCGAGGATTTCGGGTTGGCACGTTGCGGGGATCTGACGCCACGTGCGGTGCGTTACGGGATAGACCGTTCCGGCGTCATCGCGCCGGAACCGCACTTGTACGGGCAGGTCGGGCGTTTCGATCTGGCGGAACATGAGGCGGGGCGGGCCTGCGGCCCCGGCGGTTTCGGGCAGCGTCACGCGCGCGCGCAAATCGGATTGCCGGAGATGCGTGAGCAGGAAGCGTTGCGCGGGCGCGGGGCGGCCCGCGGCCCGTGCGTCCAGCGACGCGCGCAGGGTTTCCGGCACATGCCAGTGCCGGTCGAGCACCACGCCGTTTACACGCGCCTCGCCGGGGAAGAAGGGTTCGCAGCCTTCCGCACGGATCACCGTGCCGTCCGGCAGCAGGTTGAGGCGACCCACGCGGATCTCGGGCACGACCGAAACATGGACAGTGCGGAAACGGCTGAGCGTCCCGGCGTCGACCACATCACCGGGGCTGTACGGCACCGGCGCCCAGACCACGCGGTTGAGCGGGTTGGTGGTGAAGGCGGGTGATCGAACGAACGCGCGGAAGTTCACGCGGGTCGCCTCCGCATCAGGGCCTTCCAGATCGCGCAGTGTCAGGCGTTGCAGGAACGGCAGCCAGGTGCGGCCGTTCACGCGCAGAAAGAGGGGGCGCCCGTTGCAGAGCCATTCCGCGCACAGACTCACCGCGAACAGGGCGGTCAGCAATATGAGCGCCACGCGTGCGCGGCGGATGCGCCAAAAGCGCTCCAGCCGTTTACGTGTCAGCGGCGAGAGCCGGTAGCGGGGAAATCGCCTCATGTGTCACCAAAGTGGATTCTCGGATCGATCAACAGGTAGCAGAAGTCGGAAAGCAGGTTCCCCGCGAGTTGCAGCAGGGAGGTCAACGCGAGCAGCGCCAGAAACACCGCATAGTCACGGCCGGTGAGCGCCTCCCAGCTCAGTCGGCCCATGCCGGGAATCTCGAAGATGTTTTCGATGATGATCGAACCCGCGAACAGCACCCCGAGGATCGACCCGAAACCGGTCGCGACCGGAATGAGCGCGTTGCGGAACGCGTGCCCCCAGATAGCGCGGCGGCGGGTCGCGCCTTTCGCGAGCACGGTGCGCACGTAATCGCTGGCGATCTGATCGAGCAGCGCGTTTTTCATGATCAGCGTGAGCACCGCGAAATTTCCCGCTACATAGCAGGTCACCGGCAACGCCATGTGCCAGGCGCGGTCCGCCATTCGGGCACCCCAACCCGCAGTGGCCGGCAGGTCGGATTCGAACCCGCCGAGCGGGAAGAGGTCGGCCAGCCCCTCGACCGTGCCGCAGAAGAACATTTTGAGCACCATGCCGAGGGCGAAGGCGGGGATGGCATATCCCGCGAACACGATCAGGCTCGAGATGGCGTCGAAGGGCTGGCGGTGCCGCAGGGCTTTGGCCACCCCGAGCGGGATGCAGATCAGGTAGCTCAGCACGAATCCGGTGATGCCGAACCAGAGCGAGACCGGGATCCGGGAGGCGATCAGTTGCCAGGCGGTCCGGTTGGGGTAATCGTAGGAGGCGATGAGCAATCCCATCCGTTTGCGCACGAGCCAGTCGTAATATTGCACCGGCAGGGGGCGGTCGAATCCGAACTGGCGGGTCAATTCCTGGCGGTACTCTTCGGTGACCTGCCCGACCGCGGCACTGCCCGGATCATTCGCCCCGCCGAGATTCCGCATCTTCATCAGCTGGATTTCGACCGGACCGCCGGGCAAAAAGCGCGTCAGCGCAAAACACACCATCGTGATCCCCAGAAAGGTGGGAATCACCAACAGCAGGCGCCGGACCAGATAGGCGAAACGATTCATAGTGGAACAAGCCCGCCGCAGAATACGCGGAATCACAGGCAACGGTCCGGAGTGTAGTAAAAAAAAAGGCGCGAGACAATACGGAGGTAATCGACTGGTGGCAAGGGGATGCTGTTTTGTCGCATGAAAACCGTGCCCGCCCCGGCGTCCCTGTTCAGCGTTCCGGTTATCCCGCTTACGGAAGATTGGCCTTGCGCCGGGTTGAGTCCTGTGACAAAATTTTCCTGTTCGGTGAATGCCGGACACGGAATTCGCGCCTATTGTTCGGCATCGGGCAAGGCGGTCCTTACCGGAGGGAAGGGAACAGTGATGAATGGGCGGTTGAGGGGGATGCTTTTGATTGGCGTCGTATTGGGGTGCGGCGCTGCGGAAGTACGGTTCGATTTCGAGAGCGGGGATCTGCAAGGCTGGCGTATTCTGGACGGCGGGTTCGGGAAGGTGGTAAGTGATCGGGACCGCGAGCATCACGGAGGCGGACCGTACACCAAGGAAGGCCGTTTTTTCCTCTCGACTCTGGAAAGCGCGGACGGACAGAGCCCACGTGACGTGTTTACGGGCATTTTGGAGTCACCGGTGGTGGTGTTGCGTGGCCCGCGGATTTCGTTGCGGGTCGGGGGCGGAAAAGGCGCGGACGTGTACGTGGCGTTGTGCTCCTTGGACGGGCGGGAGTTGGCGCATGCGCGCGGCGGAAACAGCCAGCGGATACTCGAACGTGTCTGGACAGTGCCGGAGCAGGTGGGCAAGCCGGTTTTTTTCCGGGTGTCGGACCAGTCGGAAGTCGGCTGGGGGCACATCACACTGGACAGTCTGGTCTGCCAGGGGATCATCGACGAGGCGGCCACGGAGCAACGGTTCCGGGAACGCAGGCGTGAGATCGCGCGGGCCAGGGGCGGAGCCGCCGCGGACCGGTTGCGCGTGGCGATCAACGAATTGGCGGAGCGTTTCGGCGCGCGTTACCCCTCCGCTGTCTTGCTGGAACGGTTGGGTGCGGCGGAGGCCGCGGGAGATGAGGCCCAACTTGACGCTGTGGCGCGGGAAGCGCTGGTGGCGCGCAACCCGCTGATGAACGCGCAGCCGATCCTCTTCGTGACGCGCAAACAATATCGACCGGACCACCACAACACGGAGACGATGTTCCAGACCGGGGAGATCAACACGGACAAATACGACACCGAGGGCGCGCTCAAGGTGTTGGACGCCGCCTCCGGCACGGTTCGGACGCTTTTCGCACCGGGGCCGGGTGTGACGGTGCGCGATCCGGACGTGAGCTTCGACGGTGGCCAAATCCTCTTTTCGATGCGGCGCGGGAAGGGGGACGATTACCATATCTACGCGATCAACAGCGACGGCAAGGGACTGCGGCAGTTGACCTCGGCGCCGGGCGTATCGGACATCGACCCGATCTGGCTGCCGGACGGGGATATTCTCTTCTCCAGTTCCCGCGAGCCCAAGTACTGCATGTGCAACCGCCACATTATGTGCAATCTCTACCGTATGGGCGCGGACGGCGCGAACATCCACCAGATCGGGAAATCCACGCTCTTTGAGGGGCACGCCTCGCTGTTGCCGGATGGACGTGTGCTGTATGACCGTTGGGAGTATGTGGACCGCAACTTCGGTGACGCGCAGGGTTTATGGGTGTGCAATCCGGACGGCACGGGCCATGCGCTCTACTGGGGCAACAACACCACCAGCCCGGGTGCCGTGATCGATGCACGGGCGCTCTCGCAGAGTCATTTGGCGATTGCCGTGCTGGGCTCCTGCCATGACCGTCCCTGGGGGGCGTTGGGTCTGATCGACCGGTCGAAGGGCGTGGATGGGTTGGAACCCGTATTGCGCACCTGGCCGGTCGCTTTCACAAACCGCATCCGGACCGCAGGGCAGAATTTTGATTCGACGGTAGGGCTCCAAATCAAATACGAGGATCCATACCCGTTAGATGACCGCCATTTCCTGTGCGCGCGCAAAACGGGCAAAGGGGAGGAGACGGGGCTGTACTATCTGGATTCGCACGGTAACGAGGTGTTGGTCCATGTCGAGGCGCCGGGGTGTTTCGACCCGATGCCGCTGGCACCGCGGCCCGCACCGCCGGTTCACCCGCGCCGCCGGAATTTCGACGACCCGAACGCGCCCGGTTTTTTTTACGTGCAGAATGCGATGATCGGTACGCATATGGCAGGGGTGGCACCGGGCACGATTCGCTATCTGCGCGTGGTGGAATCACCGGAGAAACGCAACTTTTCGGTACGCGGATGGTTCGGTCAAGGTGAGCAGGCACCGGGCATGAACTGGCATAATTTCGAAAACAAGCGGATTCTCGGCACGGTTCCGGTGGAGGAGGACGGCAGCGCCTATTTCGAGGTTCCGGGCAACACGTTTGTGTTTTTCCAAGTGTTGGACGCCAACGGCATGATGGTGCAGTCCATGCGTTCCGGAACCTATGTGCAGCCGGGCGAGACCTACGGGTGCGTGGGTTGTCATGAGAATCGCGTGGGCGACATCCCGCCGCCTGCGACACGGCCCAAGGCGTTGCGGCGCAAACCGGATCGCCTGACCGGCTGGCGCGGCGCGGCGCGGCTCTTCTGTTTCCAACGCGAGGTGCAGCCGATTTTCAACAGGCGGTGCGTCTCCTGTCACGACTACGGAAACGAGGCGGGCAAGAAGCTTAATCTGGCGGGGGATCGCGATGTGATCTTCAGCACCTCGTACACGGACTTGTGGGTTCAGGGTGCCTTGACCTGCGTGGGCGGCGGACCGGCCGAGATCCAGCAGGCATACAGTTGGGGTAGCCATCGGTCCAAGTTGATCCGGAAGGTCCGTGCCGGCCACGCGGGGGTCAAGTTATCACCCGAGGAGTTGGACCGGCTGATCACATGGGTGGACCTCAATGCGCCGTACTATCCGTATTATGAGAGCGCGTATCCCGATCATCCCGGCGGACGGAGTCCGTTGAGTCAAGACGAGTTGAAGCGGCTGAAGGACCTCACCGGCGTGGCGATTTCCATCTCGCATGGCCAGCGGCAGCGGTCGCAGGTCAGTTTCGCCCGGCCGGAAGAGAGCCGGATTCTGTCGGGGCTGGCGACGAATTCGGCGGAACGTGCCGAGGCGCTGGCGCTGATTCGCGCGGGTGCGCGGCGGCTGCACGAACGGCCGCGCGCGGACATGGAGGGGTTTGTGGCGTCCGTCCGGGATCAGGAACGCGAAAAGAAATATCAGGCGCGGTTGGCTGAAGAGCGGCGCGTGTACGAAGCGTTGCGGAACGGCGGGAAACGTTACGATCCCGGCCTGCCGCGCGAATGAATTCCCGTTCCGTCCGGATTTTCGCGTATATTCTGGAAAAAGGTTTACAGCACCGGAAACGGAACTTGTCGGGCCGGAAGGGTTGCCGTATACTGGGCGACAATAAAGGAATTTCGGTATGGCACGCGGGGGTTGGCTCCGCGACGTTTCCGGTCGGCATCCGGAACGTGAGCTGAAACCGGGAGGGGAACGTTTATGAACCGTACATTGACCCGTCGCGCACTCATGAAACTCACAGGAGGCGCGGCTGTCGCATCGGCTTCCGCATCGGTGGCGGCTGCCACGTACCGCCGTTCGATCGGCGCGAACGACCGCATCCGCATCGGGATCATCGGCTGCGGTTCGCGCGGACGCAACGCGCACATGAAGGGGCTTTACAATCATGTGAAGGGGCAGCCCTTCGAGATCGTGGCGCTGGCAGATCCTTGGCGCGTGGCCCGCGAAGCGGCCAACGGTCTGGTTCGGGAGTGGTTCGGACGTGACGCGCAACAGTTCAGCTCCTATCGTCAGCTGCTCGAATGCCGGGATCTGGACGCGGTCACCATCGCCTCCTGCGATCTGCATCACACCGCGCATCTGGAGGCGGCGGCACGGGCGGGCAAACATATTTACTGCGAGAAACCGCTGGCGGTGGAGTTCGATGATCTGGTCCGTGCGACTGACGCGGCCCGGGCCGCAGGCACGGTGATCCAGATCGGCACGCAGATCCGCAGTCTTCCCTCGATGGTGGGGGCGCGCGATCTTTTCCGGACCGGGATCTTCGGCAGGATCTCGCGTGTGGAAGAGTGTCGCAACGCCGGGCGTCCGTATTGGTATCATTATCTCAAAGAGGATGTCCGGGAGGCGGATCTGGACTGGAAAGAGTTTCTGCACGGGTTGCCGATGCGGCCGTTCCGCGCCGATCTCTTCTCCGGCTGGTACGGCTATTACGAGTTCTCGCGCGGTCCGATTCCGAATCTCGGCTCGCACTTTATCGATCTCGTGCATTTCATTACCGGGGCGACCTTCCCCACCTCGTGCGTCTGTCTCGGGAGGATCAACGAGACCTGGCTGGACGCTCACGAATTCACCAATCCAAATGTGATTCAGGCAACTTGGCTCTATCCGGAAGGGTTCGTGGTCAGCTCGTCCAACAACCTTGCCAACGGCGCGAACAACGTCCGGAAACTGTATGGCGACAAGGGCGCGCTCGATTTCACGAATTGGAGCAAGCCGGTCTACGACTGCGAAGGGGCGCCGTTGCGTGACGGCTCCATCCGCGGGAAGAACGAGGTTCCTCTTACGGAGCACCCCGACCATTATCTCGACTGGCTGCAATGCATGCGCAGTGGCGGAACGCCCAACGCTTCGCTGGAGGCCGGCTACCAGCACGCCGTGGCGGTCATCATGGCGATGAAATCCTATGAAACCGGGCGCAAAGCGGTTTACGATCCTGTCCAACGCAAGATCACGACGGTGTGAGAGAGGCGGGCAAATCGGGCAGGGGAGGACAGCGGAACCCGAACCGAAGGGAGAAGCACATGGCGACCATGAGGAAAGCAGCGAAACGGAGTGGTTCAAAACAGGCGGCGCTGGCCCTTAAGGGCGGCGCGAAAGTATGGGATAAGGGGTTCCCGATGTGGCCCTCTTTTTCGGAAGAAACCCTGAAGACGGCGCTGGAACCGCTGGTGAGCGGCAAGGTGAACTACTGGACCGGGCCGGTCGGCATGAAGTTCGAGGCCGCGTTCGCCAAATGGCTGGGAGTGCGCAATGCCATCAGCGTGACCAACGGCACCGCGGCATTGCACACCGCGATCGCCGCGTTGGGTATCGGGCCCGGGGACGAGGTGATCTGTCCGTCTTACTCGTTCATCGCGTCGTCGTTCTGTGTCCTGCAGGCGGGTGCGCTGCCGGTTTTCACGGATGTGGGGTTCGACCACCAGATTGATCCGCGGCAGATCGAGGAGAAGATCACCGAGCGGACCAAAGGCATCGTGGTGGTGCATCTCTACGGCGTGGTGGCGGACATGGGGCCGATCCTGAAGATCGCCAAGAAACACAACCTGAAGGTGATCGAGGACTGCGCCCAATGTTTCGGCGGCCTGTACAAGGGGGAGAAGGCGGGCACCCTCGGGGATGTCGGCTGTTTCAGTTTCTGCCAGAGCAAGCACTTCACCACTGGCGGCGAGGGCGGGATGGTGGTCACGAATGACGACGACCTCGCCTGGGAGTGCCGTTCGTTCCGCGATCACGGCTATGACGTGAAGGAACGCCTGAACCTGTTGGAGATGGAAGGCAAGCTGATGTATATCCACAAGCGGGTCGGCTTTAACTACCGCATGACGGAGATCCAGTCGCAGATCGGACTGTGCGAGCTGAAGCGTTTTGATTCTTGGAATCTCAAGAATCGGATCCGCAACGGCAGGATGTTGAAAAAAGCGTTGGAGAAGCATCCGCTCGTGCTCCATGCGCCAGTAGACACCCCGCAGCGCCGGAATGCGTACTGGTGGGCACCGTTTGTGCTCGACACGTCGAAACTGACCTGCCCGATCAAGGAGTTCATCAAGGCGATCGCGGCGGAGGGGGTGCCCGTCTACAGCGTGCTCTGGCCGGAGATGTACAAGGAACGGGCCTACCTCGAACGGAACGGATTCGGCGTCGCCAACTATCCGTTCTTCGATCCCAAAGCGCGTAACATCGACTACAGCCGGGTGTCGTGCCCGCGCGCGCGGTGGATGACCGACCGCACGATGTGTTTCTTCACCCATCCGGTTTATACCGAAGAGCACATGCAGGCCTGTATCGATGCTTTCAAGAAAGTGGCGAAGGCATACATGAAATAGGGATCGGGAGACGGGAAACGGGAAGTGTGGGACGGGAAATGTGGCATCGACGCCACAGCCCCGTTTTCCCGTTTCTCCTTTGGAGTGCCGTATGATACCCATCACTTGGCTGGACGCGTGGATCATCGTGGGGTTTCTGTTGTCGGTCGTGCTGGTCGGTTCTTGGGCCGCCCGGTACTCTGGCCAGAACACCGAATCGTTTTTTCTTTCGGGGCGGAACATGCCTTGGTGGCTGTTAGGGGTCTCGATGGTGGCCTGCACCTTTTCGTGCGACACGCCGAACCTCGTCACGGAAATCGTGCGGTTGAACGGCGTGGCGGGCAATTGGGTGTGGTGGGCGTTTCTGCTGACCGGCATGCTGACGGTTTTCGTGTACGCCGGTTTGTGGCGACGCTCGGGGCTGGACACGGATCTGGGTTTTTACGAATTGCGGTACAGTGGCCGGTCGGCCGCGTTTCTGCGCGGGTTCCGCGCGATCTATCTGGGCGTCTTCTATAACCTCATCATTTTGGGCGGCGTGTCGCTGGCGGCCATCAAAATAGGACAGATTCTGTTCGGGTTGTCGCCGCATATGTCGCTGCTGGTTTCCATGACCGGGGTTGCGATCTATGCGACCTTGGGTGGGCTGACGGGTTCGATGTGGGCGGATTTTTATCAGTTCGGCGTGGCGATGACCGGTGCCGTGTTCGCGGCGATGTATGCGGTCCGTTCCGGCATGGCGGACGGCGTCACGTCCCTCGGAGAACTGTTCACGCATCCTGCGGTGGTTCCCAATCTCGCGTTGTTCCGGCCGTCGTCGCATGATCTCTCGACCCTGATGACCGTGATGATTCTGCCGCTGGCGGTGCAGTGGTGGAATGTGTGGTATCCGGGGGCCGAGCCGGGCGGAGGCGGTTTCGTGGTGCAGCGGATGCTTTCCGCGAAAAACGAGCGGCACGCGGTCGGCGGCACGCTGCTCTTCAATGTGTTGCACTACGCGGTTCGGCCCTGGCCCTGGATTCTCGTGGCGCTCGCTTCGATGGTGGTTTTCCCTCTGACCCCGCAACCGGAACGGGAGGCTGCCCGGATGTGGCTGGAGGCGCATGCGGCTGAGGTGCGCGGATACGCTGCCGACAAGGCCGCGCTGCCGGACGAGGTGCGCGAGGCGGTCCGCCTGAAGCGCGCGGATGCGGCTGGCGTGGGGTCGCTGGCGCGTGCTTTCCCGCGCGTGGACGACACCTATCTCGGTCACGACATCGCCTATCCGGGTATGGTCTCGCGCATGCCCGGCGGTTGGCGGGGGCTGATTGTGGCGTCGCTGATCGCAGCCTACATGTCTACCGTGGCCACGCTGTTGAATTGGGGCTCGTCGTATGTGGTGCAGGATGTTTACCTGCGCTTCATCCGCTCGCAGGCCCCGCCGCGCCATGCGGTACGCATCGGCCGGCTGACCATGCTGGCGATGCTGTTGGTTTCAGCCTGGATCGCGTTTCACATGACCACGGTCAAAGACATCTTCCACGTACTGTTGCAGGTGGGCGCGGGCACGGGCCTGCTCTACATCCTGCGCTGGTTCTGGTGGCGGATCAACGTGTGGAGCGAGGTGGCCGCCATGACGGTCTCTTTTGTGGTGGCCCTGTTTTTCCAGTTCGGGGCCGCGCCGTTAGGCATCGAATCCGCAATGGCCGATGCCGGATGGTTCCGCTTGATGGATTTCACCTCATGGAAGATGGTGTCGGGAATTCTGTTCACCACGGTGGTATGGGTCGCGGTGACCTATCTGACCCCGCCGGTTGACGACCGGACGCTGATGGCCTTCTGCCGGAAAATCCGTCCCGGCGGTCCGGGGTGGAAGCGGATCACAGAGCGGATTCAAGCGGCGGGGGATGAGCCTGCGGGAACGGAACCGTGTTGGAATGTGCCGGCCGGTCTGGTGTGTATGCTGCTGGGCTGCCTGCTGGTGTGGGCCGCGCTTTTCGGCGTTGGTTATCTGCTGTATGACCGGATCGCACTGGGGTGTGTCATGTCGGGCATCGCCGCGGTTGCGGCGTACGGGGTTTGGAAACAGATGGGCCGGTTACGGTTAGGATGAGGGGTACGCGATGAATCAAGTGCGGTATGCGTTGGTGGGGTTCGGCGGGATTGCGGAGAACCGGATCGCGAAAGAGGGGTTTGCGTGTGACGTGTCCCGGTTCCGGCCATTGAAGCAGGCGGTGTTGGTCGGGGCCACGGATGTGAACCCGAAACGGCGTAAGGCTGCACAAGCCCTGGGATTGAAGGTGTATCGCGATCTGGATGCCGTTTTGGCGGATCCGGGGGTGGACGCGGTTTTTGTGGCGACGAACAATCTGACGCATGCGCCGCTGGCGCGGTGGGCGTTGGAAGCGGGCCGTCCGGTGATTGTCGAAAAGCCGTTGGCGCCGAACGCGCGCGATGCCCGGATGCTGGTCAAGCTGGCGGCCCGCAAAAAGCTCAGCCTCTCGGTCGACCACATGATGACCCACAACACATTCAACCGGGAGGCACGCGCACAGGTGGCCCAAGGCACTCTGGGCAAGGTGAGCGACGCCTGTTTCCACATGCAGTTCGCGTACGGATTCGATCCGGCGGAGGCGGCTACTTGGCGTTGTAACAACCGGGCGGAGATGGGTGGCCCGGTCGGGGATGTGGCGAGTCACTGTTTTTATATGGCCGAGTTCATTTTGGACAGCCGGATTCGGGCGGTCCGTGCGGTGTACATGCCCAAGCGCATGGCCATCCGGGTGGAGGACGGTGCGCTGATCCAGTGCGATTTGGAGAACGGGATCACCTGTTCCGTGCTGGTCTCGTTTTGTGACGTGCGCGGTGGTTTGGGCGGGACGCTTTCAAATCTCGGGTATGAGATTTACGGCGATCAGGCGGTGTTGCGCGCCTATGGCACGCTGTTCCAGCTTTCCGGGCATCCGGATGAACCGTTCGCGATGCGGCTGGAGTTGGATGCCTTTGATCGGCAACGGCGCCTCCGGGTCGCGAAACCGGTCAACATCTACCGGGGGGTGATTGAGGAGCATGCGGCCTCGATTCTGAGTGGCCGGCCTCTGAGCGGGGAGGGGGGGCTGCACAATGTGCTGATCTGCGAGGCGGCCCACGCATCCGCGCAACGCGGCGGACGCACGGTGGCGGTGAAGGGGTGATCCGGACGGAAAGAGGGAGCGATGGGCGTCGGGTTTGCGAATGGACTCATCACGCCTCGCCGCGGGGTGCCGCTGGCCGCGTGCTTCGGCCGCGGCGGGTACGGGACCCTGCCGCTCGTGGGTGGCGCGCCGCGTGAGGATACGGCGGAGCGGCTGATCCGCGCGGCTGGCGCGGGTCTTCGTCGCGCATGCAGGGCGTGACCGCCGGGCAAATTCTTGGGCTCGACGGTTTGTCCGGAACGTGGCATCCTGAACCCCGGAATGAACGGGGAAAATGGCAAACGCCTCAGGATCGCGCTGATCTACATGCCGTTTGCGCCGCCGGAGGGTCCGGCGATCGGTCTCACGCAGATCGCGTCGGTGCTGAAACAGCGGTTCGGCGGGCAGGTCGATATCCGGATCCATTATCTGAATCTGGATGTCGCGGCGTTGCCGGACGCGGCAGGATTCTACGGGGCGGCGACCTCGCCCTACGGCCGGATGACCGGGCTGGCCGACTGGTTCTTCCGTGCTGCGGCGTTTCCCGATGCGGAGGATAACATCGAGGCGTATCTCGGTCGGTATTACTACGATGGCGCGACGGAGGCAACGGAGGTCGCGGAGTTCGCGCGCGCACGGCGCGGGGAACTTTTCGCTTTTCTGGACGAGTTGATCGACCGGTATGCGCTGGATTCAGCTGATCTGGTGGGCTTTTCCCTCTGCTTCTTCCAGACGGTCGCCTCGCTGGCGATGGCCAGCCGGCTGAAGCTGCGCAACCCGGAGGTTACCGTTGTGTTCGGCGGGCCTGCGGTCAAAGGCGTTCCGGGAAAGACGCTGGTCGAGCATGCGCCCTGTGTGGATGCCGTGTTTTCCGGACCGGGGCTGGTCAGTTTTCCTGAGTTGGTCGGCCGTCGTCTCGCGGGTCTTCCGATCACGCGTCCGGCGATTCCGGGCGTTTTCGCGCGGGGTGTGGCGGATGCGCTGCCGCCGGCGTGCAATGTCGGTGCGCAACTCGACATCCGGAAAGATGTGCCGCTCGACTACCGCTCGTTTCTGGATCATTTTGATGCCGTGTTGGGGGATTCCGGACGCCAGCCGTTTCTGCTGATGCAGACCTCCCGAGGGTGTTGGTGGGCCGACCGGCGGCGCTGCACGTTCTGCGGCTTGAACGATCTTCAGGAACGGTTCGAGGCCCTGCCACCGGAAGCGGCCCTGAGGCACATCCGGTCGGTTCTCGGCTATGCGGGGCGGGTCTCGCGGTTCGTGGCCTGCGACAACGTGGTGCCGCCGAATTATTTCCGCGAGGTGTTCCCGCATCTGGCACCGCCGCAGGGCGTCTTCATCAAATACGAGACGAGGTCCGCGATCACGGCGGAGGAGATCCGTGTGTTGTGTCGGGCGGGCATCCGCTGTGTCCAGCCGGGCGTGGAGGCGCTTTCCACAGAGAGTCTGACGCTCATGCGCAAGGGGGTCACGGCGTTCGACAATCTCCGGTTCCTGAAAGACTGCCTCCGTCACGCGCTGTACGTGGAGTGGAATCTCCTGCTCTTCTCGCCGGGCGAGCGGGAGGAGGTTTACCGCAAGTACGAGCGCGATATCCCGCGCCTGGTTCATCTGCAGCCGCCGGAGGGAGTCTTTCCGATCGAGTTCGTGCGCGATTCCCGCTATTTCGAAGAGGCCGGGGCCTACGGCCTGGATTTGGAGCCGCACGAAAGCCTGCGCTACATCTATCCCTTCGCTCCGGAAACGCTGTTTGGATTGTGTTACCGTTTTACGGACCGGAACGCCGATCCAGTATGGGCCGAACAATGGTTGGACCGGCTGGGCGGGTTGATCGAGACCTGGCAGGAGCGGTGGGCGTGCGGTCCGGAGGAACGGCCGTTTCTGCTGCTCTATCGCGACGCGCAAAGTGCCTGCATTCACGATTCGCGCTCGGGCGGAACCGGGCGTTACCGGATTTCCGATCTTTCCGAGCGGCTGCTGCAAGAGATGGGGGAGACGCCCCGGACGATCAGCGAGGCCGCTGTCGCGGCAGAGGTCGAAGAGAATGCCGTGCGGAGAGAGATTGGATTTCTGAACGAGAGGCAGTTGCTCTTTGAGGAGGATGGCCGGTTCCTGAGTCTCGTCATCTCTCCCACGTAGGCAAACCCCTCTCCTTCGTGTCTTGATGTGAGAAACAACCTGTTTTTTATTGGCCTCATCTGCCATGTGCGAGGTCTGGCAAGTTGAAGGTGGCGGATGCGCGGGGTGACCGTGTATACTGTTTTTCATCCAACAAGGAGCAGGGAGTGAACGGACCGTTATTTTTCAGCACATTCATTTTGATCTTTCTCGCCGAACTGGGGGACAAGACCCAGTTGGCGGTGATGAGCCAATCCGCGGCCTCGTCCTCAAAATGGACGGTGTTCGCGGCCGGGGTGGCGGCGCTGGTCGCCTCCACCGCCATCGGGGTCTTGGCCGGAGGCCTGATCCGGCGTTTTGTGCCGGACGAGCGTTATATTAAATGCGCGGGCGGCCTGCTGTTTCTGTTGTTCGGTGTTCTGATGCTGCGCGAGGTGTTCGGGACGAAAACCGTGCCGGTGCGGACGGCGGCGCCGCCGGTTTCCGCCTTCTCCGACTGGATCGGCCGTTTCGTGATCCAGCAGGCCGCAGTGTTTGAGAAGGCGGCGTTTGAGGATTATGAGGCGTTGGCGGCCCGTTCGCTTGACCCGGAGGAAAAAGCGCTCTATCAACGCTTGGCGCAGGAGGAGCGTTGGCACCATCAGGCCATGCTCGGCGCGATGGAGGCGGGGGCAGGCCGGGACATTCCGATCACGGCGGAGATGGCTGGCGCACTGCCGCCGTTCAACGAGATGATGCACGATGCCGTGAAGGCTCCCCGCGAACTGGAGCATGCGATCGAGCACGAACGCGCCATGTCCCGCTTTTATCAGATCCTCGCGGAGAAGAGCACGTTGCCGCGCCTGCGCGAAACGTTCCGGGCACTGGCCGCAGCCGAGGCAAATCACGCGACCCGCCTTCTGGAGCGGATGCGGAATGCGGAGACGAAGACGACGGAGTGACGGTAGGGGGACGGTATGGATGAGTGGGTCGATATCCGCAAGGACGAACGGCATGTGGCGCGTGAACGCGCGAAGGCCCGCGTGCTGCGCAACAGTGCATGGTGGCGTGAGCAGATCCGGCCGGGAGTGTGCCGGTATTGCGGCAAGACGGTTGGCGCGGACGCCCTGACCTTGGATCATGTGGTGCCCGTGGCGCGCGGGGGTACGAGCACCCGGGGGAATGTGGTGCCTGCCTGCGTCGCCTGCAACCGCGAAAAAAATGTGCTGACCCCGGCCGAGCGGATTTTGACGGAACTCGAGCGCGACGCGGCGGCTAAGACAGGGCATGACGATGTGTAACAGACGCAAATTGACGGTGGTGACGCCGCACGGTTTCTGTTCGGGGGTGGCCCGGGCGGTGGCCACGGCCGAGGCGGTGCTGGCAGCCTGTCCCGGCGAACGGGTGTATTGTCTGAACGAGATCGTGCACAACCGGCAGGTGGTGTCGCGTCTGACCGATGCGGGCATGGTGTTCGTTTCCGATCCAGCCGAAGTGCCGCAGGGAGCGCGGCTTCTCTTTTCGGCGCACGGGGTTTCGCCCGAGGTGCGGCGGCAGGCGGCGGCCCGGGGTGCGCGGGTGATCGATGCCACCTGTCCGTTCGTCATGAAGGTGCATCACGAGGTGGTGCGGTTCGCGGCGCAGGGTGCCTGCGTGGTCTGCATTGGTCACCGACATCACGAGGAGGTGGTGGGGGTGGCTGGGGAGGCACCGGACCAAGTCCGTATCGTGGAGTGCGAGGCGGAGGCGGAGTCGCTGGATGTGCCGTCAACCCAACCGGTCGCGGTGGTGACTCAGACCACGCTGGATGCGGCTCGTGTGGAGGGGGTGATGCGGGTGTTGCGGCGACGCTTCGGCGCGCGTCTGATCGTGCCCGCCAGCACGGATGTCTGCTATGCCACGCGCAACCGGCAGCGGGCGGTGAGCCTGCTGGCGGAACGTTGCGGTCTGGTGCTGGTGCTGGGATCGGAGAACAGTTCGAACAGCCAGAGGTTGGTCGAGACCGCCCGGACCGCTGGGGCGCGGGCATGCCTTGTCAGCACGCCGTCGTGTCTGGCGGAGGTGGCGGGCTTGGCAGACGAGCCTGCGGTCGGTCTGACTAGCGGTGCCTCGACTCCCGAGGCGTTTCTCGATGAGGTGATCCGCCTGTTGTGCGAGGGTTACGGTTTCCCCGCGCCCGAGATCCTGTGCGCGGTTGAGGAGGAATCGCATGTGTTCCGGTTGCCGCCGCTGCCGGAATGATTCGGGGAGGAGACCCATGCGCGGAACGGTTTGGGAAACGCGCCAATAAAATCCTTTCTTGTCTGGGGAGTCTTTGTTTTAATACGGCCGTTTTCGGCGCGGAAAGAAAAAGGAGAGGTCATGACGGATCCTGAGTGTGTGTTTTGCCGGATCATTGCGGGGCAGATTCCTGCGAAAGTGTTGTTCGAGAATGAGGAAGCGATCGCGTTTCTCGATATCGCGCCGTTCGAGCCGGGGCATGCGCTGGTGGTTCCCAAAATGCATGCGGCCCTGTTCACGGAATTGCCGGACTCCGTCCTGTCGCACCTGATGCCGCTCGTCAAGCGCGTGGCGTCGTTGCTGTTGGAGCGTCTGCCGTGCGACGGGTTCAACATCCTGCAGAATAACGGACGTTGCGCGACGCAGGTGGTGCCCCATGTGCATTTCCATGTGGTGCCCCGTTGGAACGGACGCGCGATCAATTGGATTTCGGGCGCTTACGCGTCTGCGGAAGAGATGGAGTCCGTGTACCGGAAACTGACTGTGGCGGCTGGCGTATGAAGGGTCGGGATATCTCTTTCCGAGAGGTTGTGCAGGGGATCTGCGCCAAGGATCCGCGTTATGACGAGGACGCGTACCTCTTTCTGATGGAGGCTCTGGACAGTACGGTCAAGGCCATCCGGGAAAAAGAGCCCGAACACGGCCGGGATGTGAGCGGACGGGAACTGTTGGAGGGAATCCGGGCGTTCGCGCTTGACGAGTACGGCCCTCTGGCGTACACCGTGTTCGCCGAGTGGGGGATACACGAAACTGCGGATTTCGGCGCGATCGTGTTCAATCTGGTCGAGGCGGGCCGGTTGGGGAAGACCGAGAGTGACAGCTTAGAGGATTTTAATCAGGTTTATGATTTCGACGAGGCGTTCCGACTGCCGTTCGAGCCGCAGGAGCCGCCGGAAAAGGACGGTGCGGCAGGCAAACGCCAACGCGGCTGAGGCCATTTCGCGCTGCGGCGCGTTGGATCACGCCGTGATGTTGCGGTCGTATCCGAAGACCTCTCGGAATGCCCGGACCACACTCTGTTTGACGGCGGGCATGTCGGGCGCTTCCCCCAGCAGGTGTTGCAGCGAGGTGACGCTGGCATCCGTCAGGCCGCAAGCCACGATCCCGCGGTAATCATCGAGCCGGGGCGCCACATTCAGCGCGAACCCGTGCATGGTGACCTGATGCGCGACGCGGATGCCAAGCGCCGCGAGTTTCGCGTTACCGACCCAAACGCCCCGGTTCCGCGGATCCCGTGCCGCGACGATGCCGAAATCGGCGACAGCGCGAATGAGCGTTTCTTCCAGAGCGGTCACATACTCCAGCACACGGAGTCCGGCATCCCCCAGATGAAGAATCGGATAGCCCACCAGTTGGCCCGGTCCGTGATATGTCACATCGCCGCCGCGTGAGGTCTGCACGCGTTCGATACCCGCCTCTTTCAGGCGTTCCTCGGAATAGAGCACATGCGCTGCCGCGGCACTACGCCCCAGTGTGTAAACCGGCCGATGTTCCAGCAGCAGCAGGGTATCCGGAATCTCCCGCGCGGCGCGGCGCGTGTGCAGCCGCTCCTGCAGGGCGAGCACCTCGTTGTATCCGGCATCGCGTCCGAGATCGCTGACCTCCAGCTCACGCATGTCATCCGCCTCCGGATTGAAACACAAAAGCCGGTCACCCCGCCCGTGCGCGGTGACCGGTCTTGACCCAAAGAGAACCTCAGGCCTTCAGGCCATCTTCTGCATGCTCAGCGCCACGCGGGATTTTTTGCGGCTGGCGGTGTTTTTCGGGATCACGCCCTTTTTGGCTGCCTTGTCGAGAACTGACGTGTAATCCGAATACAGCTTCTGAGCCGCCTCCTTCTCGCCCGCACTGATCGCCGCCAACACTTTTTTACGCGCGGTCAGCACGCGGCTTTTTACGGCCCGATTCCGCACGTTACGCGCTTCGGACTGTTTCGCACGTTTAATCGCACTTTTGATATTCGCCATGATGAAACGTTACTCCTTAATCCTCTTTCTGGAACCGTGTGATGTCGCGTATCATAACGAATCCGCCCTGCGGGTCAAGCGGGAAGAGTGATCGGTCGGCACATCGATATCGAAACGCTATCGAAATCACGATCCGGATCTGGATCGAAACCAGAAACCGGAAAGAGCCTGTCCGCCAGCGCGTGCCGCATGCCTTCGTTGGCCTGAAGGTCGTGCTCGTTCAACGTTGCAGGTTCATTGCCCCAGAATATCCGGACCTGTCTTTCAGGCAATCGAGCAAGGCGCTGTCGAACTTCTTGTTCTTTGGCACCTGTGCCCGCTGCGCCTCCGGCACGACTTCCGCCTTCGCCAGCCGATCGCAGGGCAGCGAATAGCGGATGCGCTTCTGAATGCCGTCCTCCTCGAAATAAACGTGCCCGCCATGATAAAACGCCTTCTCGGGATTCGCCTGTGCGACATTTTCCCAGGCGATCCGCCCCGTCCGCTCGACAATCCGGATCTTGCCGGGTCCGGTCAGCAGGAGTGCGCCGTTCGGCTTCTTCCCTTCCTCAAATGCCAGACGGCCGAAATCGGTCATCGTCTGTTCCGGACGCAAGGCCGGCGGTTCCGGAATCGGCGGAACGCGCTGTTCTCCGCCCCCGTGCTTCTCGTTGCCATGCTCGATGATCCAGCGGCGCGCAAGTTCTACGGCCTCGATGTTTTTGTTGACGAGAGGCGTGCAATGGAAGATGAACCCCTCCACTTCGCCGGCGCGGAAGAGCTTGAGGGCAAAGTCCAACTGAAGCTTCATCGACGTCGCGTCGAGCGGCTGGGAGCCGCCGAAATCCCACATGTAGATGCCCAGCAGCGTCGGTTTCTTCGGCGCGATCTTGCGATAGGCTTTGAAGTTGTTCTCGAGAGCCTGGACATTCTTGCCGAACCACGTCCAGAACATCACCGTGTCGAAGATGTCCACGACCGCCTTCGTCTCTTCGGGATGGTCAAGGTCCCGTTCGTAGAAGACAAGTCGCATGTCGATCGGACGGTCATAGGAATGGAGCCGCTTGCGCAACGCACGCAACTCTTCCAGCGTACGCGATCCCGGCAACACGTTCACTTCCGTGCCGTCCGCCAGTTTCTCCTTTCGAACCGGCTTGCGCGGCTGGTCGAAGAAGTCGTCGAACTCGAACCCCATGAGATTGGGCATCGTTTTCATTTTCTTTTCGCCGAACGCCAGAAACTCGGGCAGGATGTCCCTGCCGTGAAGGTGAAGGTCGCCGTTGTCCACGACCCAGGCGACGCGCTTCATGTCCGTAAACTCGGACATGAACTTCTCGTCTGGAATGTGCCAGATGACAATGGAGACGTTCGGTATGCCCATGTACCGGCAGGCCTCCGCCATCGTCACGTCCGGGGAAACCGGAATGCGAAACCAACCGTTCGGCTGATCATACTGCCCGGTCTTATGCCCCCACATCCAGCAGCGGTCCTTCAGTTCCGGCGCATACTCCGGGCAACCGCTTTCAAACTCCGCGAAGCAACACGCCGCCACTCCCATTGCAACGGTTATCGATATCAGCGCATCTCTCTTGCGATTCATTGTTTCTCCTGTTCCGCTACCCTTTCATCGGGGGAACCCGAAACAAACCGGTTCCCATAATTGACACCTATTATGCAGGGGGGAGGGGGAAAGTCAATTGGACTTGTCCCATGAAAAGATCGCTTTCCGCTCTGCGGCAGTTTCAGTATGCTATGGAAGTTGATTGAAACAAAAATCGAGTGAGAAAGGATTTCCCAATGCGACACGCGTATGCGGTGATTCTGGCCGGAGGGAGCGGCGAGCGTTTTTGGCCGCTGAGCACCAAGGCCCGGCCCAAACAGTTCATTTCCCTTTTCGGCGGACGCCCGTTGCTGGCGTTGGCGGTGGAACGGTTGAGCGGGCTGATCCCGGCGGACCGGATACTCATCATTACGGCCGAACATCTCGTCGAACAAACTGTGGAGGCCGCCTGGCATGTGCCGCACGCCAACATCATCGGCGAGCCGTGTAAACGCGATACCGCGCCAGCCGTCGCGGTGGCCTGCGGCCTGGTGCGGCAGCGCGATCCCGAGGGTGTGGTCTGTATCCTGACCGCGGACCAGTTGATGAGCGATGTGGAGACCTTCCGCGTGACGCTGGCGGACGCGATCCGCGTGGCGGGTTGTGAGGAGGCGATCGTCACGATCGGCATCAAGCCCGACACGCCCGCCACAGGGTTCGGCTACATTGAGGTGGGCGAGGCGGTCGAAACCCGGACCGTGACCCTCTTCAACCGGGCCAAGCGGTTCGTGGAGAAGCCCGATGCGTACCATGCCGCGCGGTACGTTGAAAGCGGAACCTATTTCTGGAATGCGGGCATGTTCATCTGGAAATGCGACGTCATGCGCGAGGCGCTCGAGCGGTTCGCCCCCGATCTGGCGGAACTCTGCGATGCGGTGGTTGCGGCCGCCCCGGGTCCGGAACTCGCGAATCTGCTGCAAAGGGTCTACCCGTCGCTGCGCGCCATCTCGATCGATTACGCGGTGATGGAACACGCACCCAACATCCTGGTGGCCCGAGGAGAGTTCGGCTGGGATGACGTGGGTTCCTGGCCCGCGGTCGCGGGACACTTCTCTGCTGATCTGGCCGGGAACGTGGTGGTCGGCTCGTGCGAGCCGATGGAATCGCTGAACAACATCGTGGTCTCGGAAAACCGGCTCACCGCGCTGATCGGGGTCAGCAATCTGGTCGTGGTGCAGTCGGACAACGCGACGCTGATCTGCCCCCAGGATCGGGCAGAGGACGTGAAGAAACTGTTGCGCCGGATCGCTCAGCGGCCGGACGGCGAAAAGTATGTGTAGCCCCCAACGGCAGAGGGTGTGACAGCGATGGCGGCGAACGGACAGCGCAAGCCCGGTGGCGGGCCAACGGCGGCAACGCTCCCCGGACCGGTCGCGCGTCGGTTCAGGCTGACTGTCGCGTATGACGGTACCGCGTACGCGGGTTGGCAAGTGCAACCGCACCACCCTAGCGTGCAGCAGACCTTGGAGGAGGCGCTCGCGGGGATTGTCGGGCACACGGTGAAGGTGCATGGAAGCGGCCGCACGGATCAGGGGGTGCACGCGCGGGGTCAGGTGGCGCATGTCGATCTCGTGTGCCGCATGACGCCCGTGGCGGTGGGCCGTGCGCTGAACGCGCGCCTGCCGCAGGATATCCGGATACGCAGCGTTGCGCGGGTGCGGCCGGATTTTCACGCGCGGCGTTCGGCGGTGGGCAAGGAGTACCGCTACTTCGTGTGGAACGGCGCGCAGCTGCTGCCGGACCGGCGGCTTTATGCGGCGCACGTCTTTCGCCCGTTGGATGTGGAGGCGATGCGGCAGGCTGCCGCGTTTTTCGCGGGGCAGCACGATTTCGCCTCGTTCACCGCCAATCCGCAGCGTGAGGTGCCGAGCACGGTGCGCCGCGTGTTCGATGTGACGGTTGGCAAACGGGGACGGGAGATCGTCTTCCGCGTGCGCGGAGAAGGTTTTCTCTACAAGCAGGTTCGGAGCATGGTGGGATTCCTGCTCCGGGTGGGTGAGGGGGCGGAGCCGCCTGAGGCGGTACGCGACCTGTTGGCGTCCCGTGCACCGCGTAAGGCACGGGTGCCGTCCGCACCGGCGCGCGGGTTGTTTCTCTGGCGTGTGTGGTACGCGTGAGGGACCCGGGCAGGCCAGCGGTGCGGATTGACACGGGAAAGGACGGGGCAGGAATGGGCGAGGGGCGGGAACGGATGCGGGTGTCGGCAAACCGGAAGCCCGGAGAACTGATCGCCGCATTGCAGGCGGTGCAGGACGCCTGCGGGTATGTGCCGCCGGAAGAACTCGCCCGCATAGCGGTAACGATGGGGGTGAGCGAGGCGGAGTTGACCGGAGTGGTCACCTTTTACGACCAGTTCCGCCTGCGGCCCGTGGGACGGCATCGGATCCGGGTGTGCGTCGGCACGGCCTGTCATGTGAAAGGCGCGGAGCGCACAGTGGAGGCCTTCCGGCGCGCGTTGCGTATTCCCGAGGGGTCGGACACCGATGCGGAAGGAGAGTTTACAGTCGAACGGGTGGCCTGTCTGGGGTGCTGCATGCTGGCGGTGGCCGTACAGGTGGATGGTGTCATTTATGGACAGGTGACGCCCGCGCGCGTGAAAGCCGTGCTGCGTGACGTGCGGGCCGGGGAGACGCAGATCCGCGACACGGCCGACGTGCCGCATCCCCAGACAGGTGCGCGGGTCAGGTTGTGCGCCTGTTCCAGTTGCGCCGCGGCCGGCGCGGCGGATGTGCTGCACGAGATTCGCCGCGTGGTGCGGACTTGGCGTTTGCCGGTCGGGGTGCGCGAGGTCGGCTGCACGGGCGGATCGTACCACGCGCCGCTGATGGATATCCTGTTGGAGGACGGCCTCCATTTTCGTTACGGACGTGTCCGCGTCCGGGATGTCGAGCGTATTTTGCTGAGCCACATCCGGCCCGCCCGGACTGCGGCGCGGCTGCAGGCCACACTCCGGGCATGGACCGAACAGCTTTTTGCGGGCGAGGAGGATGATCCGCCCGTCCGGTTTCCGCTGAGCGTCCGGGATCAGAGTGATGCCGGGTACTGGCTGTGTCAGCACCGCATCGCCACGGAAGGCGCGGGCGAAAGGTCGTCGCTGGACTGGGACGAGTATTGCCGCCACGGTGGGTTCGAGGCTTACCGTACCTGCGCGCGGCAGATGACGCCGCAGGAGGTGGTGGCGCAACTGGAAGCCTCCGGCTTGCGCGGGCGCGGTGGCGGCGGGTTTGGGACGGGGCGGAAATGGCGAGCGGTGGCGGACGCCGCGCAAGGTTCCGATGCGGTAGTGGTTTGTAACGGGGATGAGGGGGATCCGGGCGCGTTCATGGACCGCATGCTGTTGGAGTCCTATCCGTTCCGCGTGATCGAGGGGATGATGATCGCGGCTCACGCGGTGGGGGCTTCCGAGGGGATTTTCTACATCCGGCACGAGTATCCGCTGGCCGTACGGCGTGTGCGCGAAGCGCTGGCGCTACTGGAACGCGAAGGGATTCTGGGGGCGGAAGTGCCGCTCCGGTTACGGGTCGTCGAAGGCGCGGGCGCGTTCGTGTGCGGGGAGGAGACCGCTCTGTTGTCCAGTGTCGAGGGGCGCCGCGGCGTGCCGCATGTGCGGCCGCCGTACCCGTCCGAGAGCGGGTTGTTCGGACGGCCCACGCTGGTCAACAATGTCGAAACCCTAGCGCTGGTTCCGTGGATCGTGCGTCATGGCGCTGCGGCGTTCCGCGCCGTGGGCACGGCGGGGAGCCCCGGGACCAAGGCTTTCGCGTTGGCGGGCAAGGTCGCGCGTGGCGGGCTGGTCGAGGTGCCGATGGGTCTGCCGCTGCGGCAGGTGGTGGAGCAGATCGGAGGCGGGGTCGGCGAGGGCCACCGGTTCAAGGCGGTTCAGGTCGGCGGACCCTCGGGAGGGTGCATCCCGGCGGACTTGTCGGATATGCCGGTGGATTACGAGACCCTGACGCGGGCCGGGGGCATGATGGGGTCGGGTGGAATGGTGGTGCTCGACGAGACCGACTGTATGGTGGATATCGCGCGGTATTTTCTCTCCTTCACCCAGCGGGAGTCCTGCGGCACCTGTACCGGATGCCGCATCGGCACGCGGCGCATGCTGGAGATTCTGGAACGGCTCTGCAACGGAGAGGGGCGGCCGGAGGACCCGGCGGCCTTGGAGCGTCTGGCTGAAAGCGTGCGGGCGGGGAGTCTGTGCGGATTGGGCCGCACCGCGCCGAATCCGGTGTTGTCGACGTTGCGGCATTTTCGTGCGGAAGTGGAGGCGCATGTGCGCGGCGTCTGTCCGGCGCGCGCCTGCCGCGCGCTGATCGCCTATACGGTGTCCGACCGGTGCATCGGCTGCACGCTCTGCGCGCAGAACTGTCCGGCCGAGGCGATCGCCTTCACCCCGCTGGAGCGTGCGGTGATTTTGCAGGACCGCTGTACGAAGTGTGGTTCGTGCCGTCAGGTCTGTCCGGAAAAAGCCATTGAAATCGAGGATGCGAAACGGGATAATGAAATCCGCTGAAGAGGAGTTGAGCATGCGCCGCACAAAAAAGACGGTTCCGGGAGTAACCCGGTTGGGAAGCCAAGGCACGGTTTACGCCGACCAATATGACCCCTCGGTATTAGAGGCTTTCGCCAACCAGCACCGGGACCGGGATTACTGGGTGACCTTCACGTGTCCCGAGTTCACCTCGCTCTGTCCGGTGACGGGCCAGCCGGATTTCGGCACGATCATCATCCGGTATGTGCCGGATCAGCGGATGGTGGAGAGCAAGTCTCTCAAACTCTATCTTTTCAGTTTCCGGAACCACGGGGATTTTCATGAGGACTGCGTCAATGTCATCCTGAATGACCTCAAGGCCCTGATGGACCCCAAGTACATCGAGGTGTGGGGACGGTTCGCCCCGCGCGGCGGGATCGCGATTGAACCGTACGTCAACTTCGGACGGCCCGATTCCGCGTTCGCCGCGCTGGCGGAAACCCGTTTCGCGACTCATCCCGCAGCGCGGTGAGTTTCGGACAGCGCGTGTGCAACTCCGGAAAAGCGGATTGTTCAAGAAAGAGGATTCCATGACACGTCAAATTGGATTCACGGATACGGTCGTTCGCGGTGTGCGCGTGTTGCTGTTGGCAGCTCTGTGGTGCGCCGGAGTGGGTGCGCGGGCCGCAGAACCGACGACCGCGCCGTTCGCGGGGAAAATCCGCCTCCTGCTTCCGCCCCGCCTGTACGCGGTTCCCGGCATCGAAATGAACGTTTACTTCGACAACGTCTGCCTGATGCCCAATCCAGAGAGCGTCGTGTTCGATGTGACCTGTACGAAGGGACGGCAGCAGGTTGAGCGCTGGACATTCGTTCCCGAGGAGGAGGATGCGGGTGAGTATCCGTTCGTCCTCGAAGTCCGGGATGCGGCGAACACCATTATCGCGCGCGCGGAATCGCGGTTGCGGGTCACGCCCCGCGCGGCCGGCGCGGGAGCGCCGGTCACGGTGTTGACGGTTGGCGACAGCCTGACGCATGCCACCGTCTATCCTGCGCATCTGCTGGAGTTGTGTAAGGCCGAAGGCAACCCGCACGTCACGCTGGTCGGGCATACGCCCTATACCAACCGCCCCGCGATCCGCATCGAAGGCTATGGCGGGTGGACCGCGAAACAGTTCACGACCGGTTACAAAGAGGGCAAGAGAGATACGGGTTCGCAAGACTGGCGCGTGTGGAATGCGAGCAGCAGTCCGTTTCTGTACGCGGATGCGCAGGGTGTTCCCGCATTGGATTTTGCCCGTTACTGCCGGGAATTCAACGGGGGCCGTGCGCCGGATTTCGTCACTTTCCTGCTGGGGTGTAATGACCTCTTCGGCGCGGATGACGGCAGTATCGACGCGATCCTCGACGCCATGTTCAAGCACTACGATGCGTTGATCGAGATGGTGCGCGGGGTCAGCCGGGAGACCCGTATCGGGGTGCTGCTGGTGACGCCGCCCGCAGGTACGCAGGATGCGTTCGGTGCCAACTACCGTTGCGGCCTGACCCGTTGGCAGTTCAAGCGCAACCAGCACCGGACGGTGGAGCGGATGATGGAACGGTACGGCGGGCGCGAGGGGGAGAACCTCTTTCTGGTCCCCGTCCATGTCAATCTCGACTGCGTGCACAACTATCCCACACTGCAAGGCCCGTGGAATGCCAGAACCCGGGAGGCGGGCAGCCGACTGAACAATGGGGTCCATCCGTCGCGGGAGGGATATCTGCAGATCGGGGATTCCCTGTTCTGCTGGATCAAGGCGCAACTCGTCGCTGACAATTTTTGACATGATTAACGTGATTGACAAGATTGTTGTGCCGTGCACGGCGTGGCGCCACCGCTTTCCCTCCGCGCTGTGCGCGGATACACACTTTTTTTCAGGCTTGCAGTCACGACGCCGTCCCGTAAAAACCTCTGCGTCTCCGCGTCTCTGCGTTAAAAAATTTTCAACGCTCAACTCTCTGCGGGCGGGGACGCCCGCGCTCCCGACTGCGTACGCACAAAACACGCACTCGACTCGCATGACCTCTGTCTCTAACCGACTACGAAGGGCGATGTGTTCCGGGCGTGGTTTCTCGGATGACGATTTCCATGAGGGTTATGATGAGGAAAAATAAGGCAGTGGTGATTTTTTCGGGCGGGCAGGACAGCACGACCTGTCTGGCACAGGCGATCCGCGACTACGGGGAGGGCAACGTTTCCTGCATCACCTTCCAGTACGGGCAGAAACACAGCCGCGAGGTGGAGGTCGCCAAGGAAATCGCGCGGATCTTTCGCATCTCCGACCACCCGATCCTCGCTCTGGACTGGTACCGGCAAGTCACCACCAACGCGTTGCTGGACTCCGATATGGCGATTGCGGCAGGGCAGGGAGGCGCGTGCCCGAACACGGTGGTCGACGGCCGCAACATGCTCTTCCTGCTGGTCGCGGCGATTTACGCCAAGAGCCGCAACATCCGGGACCTTATCATCGGCGTGGGCGAAACGGACTACAGCGGATATCCTGACTGCCGGGATGTGTTCGTGAAATCGTGCAATGAGACGCTGAATCTGGCGATGGCGTATCCGTTCCGGGTGATCACGCCGCTGATGCATATGACGAAAGCCGAGACGTGGGCACTGGCAGACAAGCTGGGGATTCTGGAGTTGGTGGCGGAAAAGACGCTGACCTGTTACAACGGGGTGGTGGGACGCGGATGCGGCACATGCCCGGGGTGTCTCTTGCGGCAGCGCGGGTATGAGGCCTACCTGGCGCGTCGGGCGCATGGGTGAGGATTAACAGGATTTATGATGGAAGTGATCGGCAAGGAGTTAGGGGGTAATCATAATCATGCTGACCGTGTCGAAGCAGTGCCAGTTTGATGCGGCGCACGTGCTGCCTCATCATGCGGGACAGTGCAAAAATCTGCACGGCCACACTTACCGCGTGATCGTGGAAGTCGCCGAAGACGCGGACAGCGAAGACATGGTGATCGATTTCAAGGATCTCAAGCAGGTGATTCGTGATGTGATTGTGGATCGCTTTGATCATGCCTTCCTTTACGACGAGACCAGTGAAAGCGAGTGCGAGATTGCGGCGGTGATCGCCAAGCACGGCATGCGGAGCGTGGGCTTGCCGTTCCGGTCGACCGCTGAGAATCTCGCCCGTTATTTCTTCCATGAACTGGCAACGCGCGTCAACGTGGTCTCCGTCAAGGTCTACGAGACCCCGGAGTCGTGTGCCGAATACCGCAGGGGATGACCGCGTATGTGCGAGCGCCAGAGCTATCCGGTGGTGGAGATTTTCGAGTCCCTGCAAGGCGAGGGGTACAACACCGGCCTGGAGAGCGTGTTTTTGCGTTTCGGCGGCTGTAACCTGAAGTGCCCGTGGTGCGACACCCGGCACGAAACTTTCGAAACGCTGGACGAGGAGACGGTGGTGGCGCGGGTGACCGCATGTTCCGCGCGCGCGGTGATTCTGACCGGTGGCGAGCCGTTTCTGCAAACGGGGCTGGAGGGGCTCCTGACGCGCTTCCGGGATGCCGGGTTCTGGATCGGTGCCGAGACCAACGGGGTGTTGGCGCCGTCGGCGGAGGTGCTGCGCCGCGTGGATTATCTGACGGTGTCGCCGAAAGCCCTGTACGCGCCGCTTTACGATGACGCGCGTATGGTGCGCCGTGCGGACGAGGTCCGCATCGTGGTGGACGGCGAGGTACGGGATTTCTGCATGGCGATGCGCAACCGGATCGAGGCTCCGCGTTACTACCTTTCGCCGTGCGAGCGCGACGGCACGTTCAACATCGGGGAGACGGTGAGGCTGTTGGGCGAACTCAACCGCGGTCGGCGTAGCGGGAAATGGCGTCTGTCGCTCCAAACGCACAAGCTGGCGGGGTTCCGCTAAACAAAAGGCCGGTCGTCAGACCAGCCTTCCGGTGTTTATGGTAGGGGTGCACGGACTCGAACCGTGGACCCAGTGATTAAGAGTCACTTGCTCTACCAACTGAGCTACACCCCCATAAAGAAATGGAGCGAGTGATGGGTCTCGAACCCACAACCTCGACCTTGGCAAGGTCGCGCTCTACCAATTGAGCTACACCCGCTGCAAAAGAACGGACGTACTTTATCAGAAGCGTGCGGGGCATGCAACCGCAAAACCAGTGATTTTTGCAGTTTTTTTGACGGGACGGCAGCGCGGTTTGGCGCACGGAGATCAGAGAAACGGAAATTCGCGTCCGCAGGCAGCCCGGACGCGGCTTATTTCGGACGCGCGAGGCGGTTGCGGAGACCGTCCACGGTGAACGCGGCGAGATCTTCGAGAATCCAGTCCGCTTCGGAAAGCTCTTGCGGGTGCGATCCGGGGCGAGCGAGGGCCACGCAGAGCATGCCGGCCCGTTTGGCTGCCAGCACGCCGACGCGCGAATCCTCGAAAACCAGACAGTGTTCCGGCGGGACGCCAAGACGCCGCGCGCCGAGCAGGAAGCCGGCGGGCGACGGTTTTCCGGGCTCGTAATCTTCGGCACCCAGAACAAACCGCACATCGCGCTCGATCTCCATCAGGCGCACGGCCTCTTCCAAGTCGTGGCGCGGGGAACCCGAGACGAGGATCACCGGATAGTCGCGAGCCAGTTGTTTCAGGAGCGTGACGGAGGAACGGATGACGACTCCCTCGCCCTGACCGCGCAAGCGTTCGTAATACACGCGCAGATGCTCCGCCAGCCGATGCCGCGGAATCTCCGACAGCACCGGGAAACGGGTGACCAACGCCTGGTAAATGTCAATCCACGAGTGGCCGTAGACAATACGGAGGACGGTTTCGGTGTCGCAAGGGCATTGCCGGTCCACGAGCAGATCCCGCATGGCCTCGGCCCAGAGACGTTCGGAATCGACCAGTGTGCCGTCGAGATCAAAGAGGACAGCTTGAAGGGTCATGCGACGGTTTGGCTGCAACACTTTTTATACTTCTTGCCGCTCCCGCAGGGGCAGGGATCGTTGCGCCCGATCTTGGGATGGTCACGGCGCACGGGGTCGGGACCGAAAATCTTGCCGTCGAGAAAACGCCATTCGCCCCCGACCCGGCCGAATTCCGCCCGCTCGTGATGGTTGAAATCCGTCTCCTTCACGGAGTAATGGGCGATGAACTCCACCACGCCGGTGTCGTCGTTCTCCCCGCCACCTTCCAGCGACACGATCTCCATGCCGGTCCACTTGGCGTTTTTGGCCCAGTTGCGACTGCTTTCAGCATCAAATTCTTTGCGCACCTTGGCCCCTGAGGTCTGGTAGAGATAGTCGATATCCCCCATGGCGTAGGCACAGTAACGGGAACGCATGAGAGCCTGGGCGGTCAGCGGTTTTTGACGCTCGAGCAGGAACGGTTCACAGCAGGACTCGAACTCGATGCCACTGCCGCAGGGACACAAATCGCTCATCGGAAAGCCTCCTGAAGACCGGGGACAACTCGGTTGGCCATGTCCGGTCACAACGGAGGTGTACTGTATCGTATGCGCCTCTTCCCCGCAATCCCGAAAACACCGAATCGATACGCTGTTGTCGTGGGAATTTCAAAAGCGGACGGTTGGATAGAGCAAAAGCGGAAACCGCGTGTAGCGAGCAAAAGCGGAAGGGGAAAGAGGCGTAATGTCTTGGA